>NZ_DASUNC010000074.1:0-122378 GCF_036277355.1 Archangium sp. | reverse complement strand
ATGGGCATCCGTTCTGGTTCAAGCTTGATCCGGAGACGGTCAAGAGACTCAAGGCGATGAGCCCACCGATCAGCGAAGCAGGCGGACAGTTCCCACCTGACCTCCAGGTAATGGAAGGGGTGCATTATGAGTAGGTCATCAGGTGCCAACGCTGACCGTCGCTGAGCTGGACCTGCCGGTTGCCGCCCCGGTGGCGGAGGACGGTGGCGGAGGATCGGCCTCCAGGTGCCGTTTCCGTCCCATGCCCCTGCCCCTTCTTGAACATCACCATGGCCAGGGGGCCCTGCGGAGAGGTGGCCACCATCTCCGCCGCCGCCACCGCCCGGGCCAGCGCCCCCTCCGAGGCGAGTGCCGCCTCCGTGGCCTCCAGCCGCCCCATGACGGCGGCCCCACCCTGCGCCTCGAACCGCGCCCCCGCCAGATGGAAGCCCGGCAGTGACTTCACCCGCGCCACCAACTGGCCCAGCGTGTGCCCGCTCAGGGTGGCCACCGCCAGAATCATCGCCCTGGCCGAGTCCTCGCCCAGCACCTTGCCGAACTCCGCGCCCGCCGCGCGCAGTTCCTCGAAGGTGGTGGCATGGTGCGCCGCATCCGCCATGCGAGCCCAGCCGTCCATCAGCCCGTACACCGTGCTCAGGCCCAGGTAGCTCATGAGCAGGAGGGTCATGCCAGCGGCGATGGCCTTGGTCGTCGGCTCGGGTACCAGCCACATCGTGCAGTAGAGCCCCACCGTCCAGACCACCATGGAAACGAGCGCTCGCACGTCCAGCAGTTCGCGCCCCAATGCGGCCTGTGTCTCGTCGAGCACGTGGCCGAGAGCGATGGACAAGGCCAGGGTGCGCCGGTCGTCGGTGCGCAGGTAGCCCCCGTCATCCAGCAGGCCCCGGCAGTCGCCCCCGCCCCGGGGCGTACACCACTGGAGATACTCCTCCCTCAGGGCCTGTTCGGCCTGGGGAGTCAGGAGGATGGGCCCCTCCTGGTGCTCGGGTATCCAGGTGTAGCCGCGGCCCGCGTAGGCCTCCAACTTCCAATAGCCCGAGGCTTCCACCCTGGACTCCTCGGGTGGCCCCAACAGCCCGAGCAACTCGTGAGCGGCTTGCCGAGGCGTTTTCTCCCCCAACCGCACATCCTGGGCGAGCCGATGAAAGGCCCGCTGGAACTCGGCCCTGGGTATGCGCACCGGCCGGGTGCCGAGGGTGCCGGGCTCCAGGAAGTCCACCACGTACACGGTGACCGACTCCAGGCCGGGCTCCACCGTGGCGACAACCCCCTCCTTGGGAGTCGGCGGAGGCGTGAGCGGGTCGTAGCGGTAGCCCGCGGAGAGGCTGCCGTGAGGGGTGCCCATGGAACAGGCGAGTTGGAAGGCAAGGACGATGAGGGCACAGGCGCCAACGCAGGGACCCAGGCGACGACCCAGAGGGCGAGCGCTGGGAAGACAATCGGACACGGCGTATCTCCGGAAGTGACGCGACACAAGAACCGTCGCTCCAGAAGGTACGCGGACCAGGGACGTGCCCGTCAAGCCACCGGGTTGACCAAGGCAGACAGGACACATCGGGCCATCTGCCAACCGGTCCGTTGTTACCTGCTCGCTCCGGCCTCGAGGGGCTCGGTCACGACCTCGACGGTGGCCGTGGTCATGAGTTGGTGGAGGGGGCCCTGGGCGGCTCAGGCCGCCTTCTCGGCGCTCTGGGCCTTGATGGCCTGGACCTCGAGGGAGATCTCGATCTTCTCGCCGACCAGGACGCCACCGGTCTCGAGCGCCTGGTTCCACTTCAGACCGAACTCCCGGCGGTCGATGGAGGTCTTCGCCTCGAAGGCGGCCTTGATGTTGCCCCAGGGGTCCTTGCCGATGCCGAGCTGCTCGGCCTCGAGCACCACCTCGCGGGTGACGTCGCGGAGGGTCAGCTTGCCGGTCACCCGGAGGCCGTTGTCCGAGGACTTCTCCACCTTCGTGCTCTCGAAGGTGATGAGGGGGAACTTCTCCACGTCGAAGAAGTCCGGCGAGCGCAGGTGCTCATCACGCTGCTGGACACCGGTGTCGATGCTCGGCGCCTCGATGCGGACGGAGACGGACGAGGCGGTGGGCTCCTGCTCGTCCAGGGACACCGTGCCGCTGAACTTCCGGAAGCTGCCGCGCACCTTGGAGATCACCAGGCGTTGTGGACGAGGCAGAAGGTAGCGGTGGCCAGTGGCCCTGATTAGATGGGGCGGGCTGGAAGAACTGTTCCACCCATGGAACGAACGCAGGAACGGGACCGGACATGGACCTCAACGAGCTCCTCGTTTTCGCCAAGGTGGTGCAGGCCGGCAGCTTCACGGCGGCGGCGCGCGGGCTGCGGATGCCCAAGTCCACCGTCAGCCGGAAGGTGTCCGAGCTCGAGGAGCGGGTGGGCGCGCAGCTGCTGCAGCGCACGACGCGCAAGCTGCGGCTCACGGACGTGGGGCAGGCCTACTACGAGCACTGCGCGCGCATCGTGGCCGAGGCGGAGCAGGCCGAGCTGGCGGTCACGCGCATGCAGGCCGCGCCGCACGGGCTGCTCCGGGTGACGGCGCCGCTCACCTTCAGCTTCCTGGGGCCGATCGTCTCGGAGTTCCTGAAGCGCTATCCGGAGGTGCAGCTCGAGCTGGTGTGCACGGACCGCTCGGTGGACCTGGTGGAGGAGGGATTCGATCTGGCCGTGCGAGCGGGACGGCTGGCCGACTCTTCACTCATCGCCCGCAGGCTCGGCAACGTCGAGCGCGTCGTCGTGGCCTCCCCGAAATACCTCCAGGAGCGGGGAGCACCCAAGAGCCCCAAGGACCTCGAGCGGCACGACTGCCTCGTCTTCGGCGCGGGGATGGAGGGGAACGTCTGGACGCTGCACTCGGGGAACAAGTCGGTCCAGGTCTCGGTGCGTGCGCGCATCGTGGTGAACGAGCCCGACATGTTGCGCGCGGTGGCGCTGGCGGGAGCGGGCATCGCGCTCCTTCCCACCCTCCCCTCCGCCACGGACCTCACCGAGGGACGCCTGCGCCGCATCCTGCCGGACTGGAGCTCGGCCGGCGCTCCGGTGCACGCGGTCTACCCGGGCACCCGGCACCACTCGCCCAAGGTGATGGCCTTCGTGGACTTCCTGCGCGAGCGCTGGCCCGAGAACCCGGCGGGCACACCGTGAGCGAGGCGCCCCGATTCCACGGATGGAACAGTGTGTCCCATGATGGGCGGCTGACGCGGAACGGTCGAAGGCCACGGGATGGGTGTCAGGAGAAACAACGCATGAGCTGGGAAGAGACGAACGACACGAGGCGGCACCCCGAGCTGGAGACGCTCATCGTCACCCGGACGCGGGATCTGGGCGATGGGTTCGAGGTGCGGCGGGCGCTGCCCTCGGCGCAGCGGCGGATGGTGGGGCCCTTCATCTTCCTCGACCAGATGGGGCCGGCGATGTTCCGCGCGGGCCATGGGTTGGACGTGAGGCCGCATCCGCACATCGGCCTGGCCACCGTCACGTATCTCTTCGACGGAGAGATCCTCCACCGGGACAGCCTGGGCATGGTGCAGCCCATCCGGCCCGGCGAGGTGAACTGGATGACGGCGGGACGAGGCATCGTCCACTCGGAGCGCACGGGGCCCGAGACGCGGGCCGCGGGCGGGAAGCTCTTCGGGCTCCAGGCGTGGGTGGCGCTCCCGAAGAAGTACGAGGAGACCGATCCTGCCTTCGTCCACCACTCCGCCGAGACGATGCCCTTCCACGAAGGAGAGGGCGTACGGATGCACCTCATCGCGGGAGCGCTCTTCGGCAAGCGCTCACCGGTGAAGACGTTCTCGGACATGTTCTACGCGGACCTGAGGCTGGAGGAAGGAGCGGGGCTGGTGCTCCCGGCCGAGCACGAGGAGCGAGCGATCTACCTCGCCGAGGGCACGGTGGAGCTGGACGGGACGGAGTTCAACGCGGGCGAGCTGCTCGTGTTCCGTCCGGGGAGCGAGATCGCGGTGCGGGCCTCCACGCAGGTGCGCATGGCCTTCCTCGGGGGCGAGCCGATGGACGGTCCGCGGTACATCTTCTGGAACTTCGTCTCGAGCTCGAAGGAGCGGCTGGAGGAGGCGAAGGCGGACTGGAAGGCGGGGCGCTTCGCCCGGGTACCTCAGGAGACGGAGTTCATCCCCCTGCCCGAGGAGCCCGCGCCCGTGCGGTATCCGTAGGGGGGTGACTACTCCCCCGTCAGTTCCTCGAAGGACGGAAGCGGAGGCGCGGGAATCAAGAACCACATCTCCTTGCGCTGGCGAACGACGAGATGGGGCTTGCCCGCGACCTCCACACGAGCCCCGAAACGGGGCTCCGCCTGAGCGCAGAGCCACTTCATGGCCTCGGACATGTCACCGAAGGAGGCCTCGACGCTCGTCACCCGCGCAGCGGCCTTCTCGACGTCCTGGAGATAATCCAGGAAGTCGTCCAGCTTTCCATTGAGCTGAATGAATTGGAGCCCGGCTACGGCGGACTTGATGGCCGCGAGGTCCTCGGGCGTACGCGCCTCTTGTTTCGCCAGCTTTCCGAGCGCGCTGAGCGTGCTCCGCAGGTCGAACTTCCCGGATGCGCTCGATGAATCGGTGCTCATGAGGTGGTTCCTAGAACAAGACGACCGGGGCCAGGATCAACACGCCTCCGGCCGCGGAAACGGCAACGAAGGCCACTCCAGCCGCCACGATGATACTTCGCAAGCACTGCGGCTCCTCGGAGTGCGGCCTGTCTCTCGGGCTTTGAGAAAGTGAACAGACCTGGGAGCCCCGCCTCGGAAGCGCTGGCCCCGTGGGCCGATGCGACACAATGCCGCACGAGCGAGCGGATCCGCCCCTGCTATGGCTGGTGTCACCTGCTCCGCTGGCCCCGCCCAGCGCATTCCGAGGTGGAAGATGAAGGTCCTCCAGAGGCCACTCCCGGCGCTGTGCCTCCTGTCCGTACTCCCCTTCCTCCAGGCGTGTGGAGGTGACGGCTCCGCCGAGAAGAAGTTCTCCGTGCGCTTCAGCCCCCAGGTGGGCACCCAGGCCCTGCGCTGCGATGCCAGCTACCCCAACATCGGCAAGTCGGGCACCACCATCGAGCTGCTCGAGTTCAAGATGTACGTGCGCGACGTCACGCTCGTGCGCGCCAACGGCGAGAAGCACGCGCTGAAGCTGGACCAGGACGGCACGTGGCAGCGGGACGCCATCGCCCTGCTCGACTTCGAGAACGGCACCGGCACCTGTGACACCGGCAGCCCCGAGACACGCCTGGAAGTGGTGGGCCGCGCCCCGGACTTCAATGACTACACCGGCCTCGAGCTCAAGGTGGGGCTGCCCGAGGAGATGAACCACCTGGACGGCGCCACCGCTCCCGCGCCGCTCAACGCCCCGGGCATGTGGTGGAGCTGGAAGGGCGGCTACAAGTTCGTGCGCCTCGAGGTGCGCAGCACGAAGAACGCCACCTGGTTCTTCCACCTGGGCGCGTCCGGCTGCACCGGCAGCACGGCCGAGGGCTACACCTGTGCCGCCACCAACCAGTCCACGGTGGCCCTGAGCGGCTTCAACCCCGAGAACAACCAGGTGGTGCTCGACCTCGCGGCCCTCTATGCGGACTCCGACCTCGACCACACCGTGGACAACAAGACGGACACCATCGCCGGCTGCATGTCGAGCCTCTCGGACCCCGAGTGCGCCGCGCTCTTCTCCCAGGTGGGCCTGATGGCGGATGGCTCGCCCCGGGACGTGCCCGCCACCTTCATCCGCGTCCGCTGAGCCACGCGAAGGCACGCCCATGCACTCCAACCTCCGCCGTCACGGGCGACCGCCGGCCCAACCCCCACACCACCCTCCTCCTGTCCACGGAGCGCAATGGCGGCGGCACCGTCGTGCTCACGCTGGAGGCCGACACGAGCGGCAACTTCTACACCACGGAGGCGGTGCCCCTGCCGGACACGCCCCTCTTCCCGAAGGTGATGAACGCCACCTCCGAGGCCTATAATTTCATGCCCTTCCCCACGGCCTCGGGCGCCTGCAACGTGTGCCACGTGGGCCGCCTGCCCGTGTTCCTCGAGTGAAAGGAGTCCCTCCAGGATGACCTCACGAGCCCTGTTGTCGTGGAGCACCGCGCTGCTGTCGGTGCTGTTGCTCACCGCGTGCGGCGAGGAGAAGAAGCCCTATGCGTGGCAGCTGCCCCCGGGCTTCCCCGAGCCCTTCGTCCCCGCGGACAACCCCATGTCCGAGGAGAAGGTGGTGCTGGGCCGCTTCCTCTTCTACGACGAGCGCCTGTCCGGCAACGGCACCATGGCCTGCGCGAGCTGCCACGAGCAGCAGCGGGCCTTCAGTGACGCCAAGGTGACGCCCAGCGGCTCCACGGGACACGCCGTCCCGCGCAACTCGCCCGGACTGGCCAACGTGGCCTACCTCGCCACGTACACGTGGGCCAACCCCGTGCTGGACACGCTGGAGAAGCAGGCCCTGGTGCCCCTCTTCGCCGAGACGCCGCTGGAGCTGGGCATGGGCACGCGCCTGGACGAGGTGCTGCAACGGCTCCGCGAGGACGCGCTCTACCTGGAGTTGTTCCGCGCGGCCTTCCCCGACGAGAAGAACCCCATCCACGAGGACAACGTCGTGAAGGCGCTCGCGTCCTTCCAGCGCACGATGCTCTCGGGCAACTCGCCCTATGACCGGTACCTCCAGGGAGACATCAGCGCGCTGTCACCCGCGGCCAAACGGGGCATGGAGCTGTTCTTCGGCGAGCGCGCCGAGTGCTACCACTGCCACAGCGGGCCGCACCTGACGAACTCCTTCCGCTCGAAGGACACGAAGCTGTCCGAGCGGGACTTCCAGAACACGGGCCTCTACAACGTGGATGGCCTGGGCGCCTACCCGGTGAACAACACCGGCCTCTTCGAGTTCACCAACAACCCGAAGGACATGGGGCGCTTCCGGGTGCCGCCGTTGCGCAACGTGGCCCTGACGGCGCCCTACATGCACGACGGCAGCATCGCCACCCTCGAGCAGGTGCTGGACTTCTACACGTCCGGCGGCCGCGAGGTGACGAGCGGACCGTACGTGGGCGATGGCCGGGCGAGCCCGCTGAAGAACCCGCTGGTGCGGCCCTTCGAGCTGAGCGCCCAGGAGCGCGCGGACCTCATCGCCTTCCTGGAGAGCCTCACGGACCTGGACTTCGTGAAGGATCCGAAGCTGAGCAACCCGTTCATCGAAGTCAACTGACAAGGCCTCGCGCCTGGCTCGTTCCAAGAGCAACCGAAACCCCACGACGGCTACCGGAGAACGCTCCCTCTCCGGGTGCGTGGTGGAAAAGTCCGTTTTCGCATATCCATCTGCATTTGCACGGAGATCGCATCCAGGCGGATGCGAAACGTGCGAGAACGCTGGAACCGGGGAGGACTCATGGCTCGTCACGTTCGCCGCCATCGGTTGCTGGGCATGGGAGTCGTTGCACTCGCGGGTCTGATGAGCGCCTGCACGGGCGAGCCACTGGAGCCCGGCGCTGGAAGCAACCACTCGCCGATGACGCAAGCGGCCACGATGATCGTCTACACCCCTCGGGGTGGGCCCGTGGACGAGTCGGACTTCGTCTGGCTCGGGCCACCGGAGAACCTGGGCGGACGGGTGCTCGAGGGGAATCCTCAAATCTTCGCCCGCGTCGACTACAGCGCGAATGGCGTGACGGCGGGGCTCTTCAAGGCGACCCGGGGCACGCTCGAGGTGACGTTCCCCTTCACGGAGCACGCCACCATCCTCCAGGGAGACGTCACCATCACGGACAGCACGGGACAGCGCCACCTGTACAAGCCGGGTGACAGCTACTTCATCCGCCAGGGACAGGTCATCACCTGGGAAGTCAAAGACAAACAGGTCATCAAGTCGTTCTTCAACGTCGTCGAGCCCCAGGAGGCCCATGTCACCCCGCTGAGGTCGCGTGACATGGAGGGAGCCCGGCATTAGAAACCGGGCTCCATGACTCCGTCGACTGCGCCTCGGACCTGCCTCGTCACGCGCCGCGAGGAGCTGGAGCAGATCCTCCAGCTCCAGGCCGCCAATCTGCGCGACCACGTCTCACCCGAGCAGGCCGTGAGCCAGGGCTTCCTCACCGTGGCCCATACGCTGGACGTGCTGGAGCGGATGCACGCGCTCGCGCCGAGCGTCATCGCGAAGGATGGGGACACGCTCGCGGGTTATGCGCTGGTGATGCCGGTGGAGGCACGTGCCTTCGTTCCCATCCTGGAGCCCCTGTTCCAGCTCCTGGAGACGCTGAGCTGGCGCGGCCGGCCGCTGCGCGAGTACCGCTACTACGTGATGGGCCAGGTGTGCGTGGCCGAGGCCTGGCGGGGCCAGGGCGTGTTCGACGCGCTCTACCGCGAGCACCGCGCGAGCTACGGCGCACGCTTCGACTGCACCGTGACGGAGGTGGCCACGCGCAACACGCGCTCGATGCGGGCCCACACCCGAGCCGGTTTCGAGCCCATCAAGACCTACCGGGACGCCACGGACGAGTGGGCCGTCGTCGTGCTGGGCCTGCGTGACGGCACACGGTAGTCCCCGGGAATGAGCGGCCCGGTTCAATGTTCCGGGCGCGCGTCTTCCGTTGTCTCTTCACCCAAGAGGGCATCACCCATGATGAATCATCGACTCACCCTTCCGACCCTTGCCGCGCTCGTCGTCCTCGCCGCGACCCCCGCGCTGGCGCAGAAGAGCATTCCGCCCGCGAAGGCTCCCGTCAGCCCCATGCAGATGGCGGCGAAGAAGCTGGATGACACCACGTACGTGAAGGTGACGTACCACTCGCCCCGCATCCAGGATCCGAAGACGGGCCAGAAGCGGGTCATCTTCGGCAAGCTGGTGCCCTATGGCGAGGTGTGGCGCCTGGGCGCGAACTCCGCCACCGAGCTGACCACGACGGGCGACATCGAGCTCGCGGGCAAGAAGCTCCCGGCGGGTACCTACGCGCTCTTCACCATTCCCCAGGCGGACAAGTGGACGCTCATCGTCAACAAGGACGTGGGCCAGTGGGGCGCCTACAAGTACAACAAGGACAATGACGTCCTGCGCGTGGACGTGCCGGTGACCAAGAGCGCGGACACCTACGAGGCCTTCACCATCGCCTTCGATGAGAAGGGCACCGCGCTCAACTTCTCGTGGGAGAACACGCTGGTCTCCGTGCCCGTGAGCCCGGCCAAGAAGGGCTGAGCGCGACGCACGGCCGGGGCCTCAGTGCACCGGGGCCCCGGAGCCGGGCGGCTGCTCTCCCAGTCCGAGCGCTGCCCGGCACGTCTTCGTGTAGAGGTCGCGGAAGATGTTGTCCGGGTCCGTCCTCTGCTTCACGGCCTGCCAGGTCTCCTTGTTCCAGATGCTCCAGAAGGTCTGCTCGTCGTAGTAGTTGTACGAGATGAGCGTCTTGGTGCCGTTGACCCGCTGCAGCTCGTCCTCGAATTCCTTGTAGATGTTGCGGCCCGGCTGCTGCTCGAGCCCGTAGACCGCGAGGTCAAGGAACAGGGGATCCTTCACGCCGGCCCACCAGCGGGGCGTCTGCCACTCGTAGTCCCACATCCGCCGGTAGGGCACGCACCACACCGGGTAGAAGTGCATCTCGCGGTGGTACCAGTCCATGAACTCGGCCGTGCGCGAGAACGGGATGAACACGTCCACGATGACCGGCGGGTTCTTCTTCGGCAGCAAGCGGTGGAAGCGCTCCGCGGCCCTCAGCACGCTGTCCGAGTGCACCAGCTTGCCGAACAGCGCCCGGCCCACGAGGCTCCTGGGCGACACGTGGGTGACGCCCCGGTCGTAGCGGTAGAGGTAGTCGTAGAGCGTGAGGTAGTCCTCCGCGCGGCGGGGAATGCTCTCGCAATACGCCTTGAGCCAGTCGTAGCGGCTCACGTACGGGGCGCGCTCCACGAAGCGGCCCACGCACAGCACGTGCTTCGCCGGGGAGAAGATCTGCCCGTCGAGGTAGTCCACATCCCGGGCGTTGAAGTAGCGCCAGATGGCTTGCTGGAAGGCCTCGAGCGTGGCGTACGTCTCGTACGTCATGTGCACGTAGGGCGCGGCGCGGATGAGCTTGAACTTCAGCTTCGAGAGCACACCGAGCGTCCCGAACGAACCGTGGATCATCTGGAACACGAGCGGGTTCTCATGCGGAGAGCAGCGCAGCACCTCTCCCTTCGCGGTGATGATCTCGTATTCCAGACACGTGTCGTGGAAGCCGCCCTCCCGGAAGGACATGGACTCGATGGAGCACCCCGCGACGGCGCCTCCGAGGGTGATGGTCTTGTGCTCGGGGACGATGATGGGCACGAGCCCGTAGCGCCACGTCGCACGGACCACCTGCTCGAAGGTGACCGCGGGCTCGGCCGTGCACGTCATCGCCACGGGATCGATCTCGAGGATCTGGTCCAGGTCGCTCAGGTCGATCTTCTCGTCGGCCCGCCGCTGGTCGTAGCGCTTGGGCACCTGATGCGGAGGTGTCTTCTTCTTGAAGGACACGGGCCGCGTGCTCGTCCGCTGCCGCAACTGCCGCGCGATCCGCTCGATCTTCGCCTCGTGACGCCCATCGCGTCGCGTGGGTTCCTCAGGCAAGAGCACGTCGGGCGCCGAGTCCATTTGCATTTCATTCCTCCGCCTTCTGAGGGTGGGGAAGCTCCCCACGCCTGGGGAGGGAGGACCCGCCCGCTCGGCCCTCGCCCGCCCGGTTGCTCAGCGGGGGTACGGGCCTGCCAGGTTACTTCGCGAGCGTGGCGCCCTCCTGCTGGAGCTGGCGGAGCACCTCTTCCTCGAACTCGCGCCCCTCGCTCCGGGCCTCGTCGGCACCACCGGAACGCACCAGGCCCGCCTTCAGCAAGCTGGAGAGGGCCTGGGAGGGCCCGGCCACCACATGCGCGACCTGGTCGGTCGTCGCCAATGCGAGCCAACGCACCTCGCTGCCCCGCGCCCGCGCCAGCGCGTTGAGGAACGTGAGCACCGCCTCCACGTCGTACCAGTCCCCGTAGGACTGGGCCCTCGTCTCGTAGCGCTTGCCCCCGCCCCAGGCGATGAGCCGGTAGGAGCCCTTGCCGGCCTCTTCCTCCTCCAACGTGGGCGGCACCTCCTCGAAGAGAACACCTGTCAGGGCGCCGGGAGCGAGCGCGGACAGCTCCCGCAGCAGGGAGTCGTGCGCGTTGGGGAACATGCCCGTCTCCGTATCGAAGACGAGGGCCCGTCCTCTCCAGAGGAGCATTTCCTCCGCGGTGGAAGCGGACTCCTCGGCAACGGCCTTGCCCGGAACAGCCGTCAGGCCGAGCCCATCCAGGTAGGCTCCGAGTGCCCCGGAGGCAGGGAAGCGCGTGAGTGCGCGCACCGTGTCCCGCATCCCCTCCGGCACGGCCCCGCGGTCCCTCGTCTTCGCCACCTCCACGGCCTTCTCGCGCGACAGCGTCGCGAGGGCTTCGAGGCAGCGAGCCACGCGCCAGTCCTTCTCGGAAGGCGCGCTGGCGCAGCCGGCGAGCAGCTCGATGCGCTCGGCGCGCGGAACCTCCTCCCGCCGGGCGAATTCATCGGGAGAGAGCGTTTCCTGGCGCAGCTGCTCGCGCGGGTCGGCGGGAGCCTCCGGACGCGAGGGCTCGTTGCGCTCGCACAGGGGCTCGCGGCCCTGGGCGCACAGGGCCTGGAAGAGGGCGCGCGCCTTGGGATGGCTCTGCCGGAACATCGCCGCCGCGAGGGTGTCGCGGAGCGAGGCGTCGGCCGTCTCCGCATGAAGCTTCAGGAGCGCTTCCGCAGCGCCCGGAGCATCCGTCTCCCCGAGCAGCATGGCGGCCGTCCGGGCGTTGATGAAGTACGGGGCCTCCTTCTCCCGGCGCACCACCTCGGCCGCCGCGCGCTCCAGCTTCGGCGAGAACGGCGCCGGAGGACGAGCGGGGTAGACGCGCCAGCGCCGTGCGTCCAGATAGGAGATAGAGGCGAAGGCGGGGGCCTCCTGCGCCTCGAAGAGGGCCTCCGCCTCCGGCTCGTCGCACCGGGCGAGCCCGAACCAGACCACCTCGCGCGCGGCGGCGGAGCGCTTCGCATCGAGCACCACGCCACGCGCCCACGCGCAGCGCCCCATGCCGCACTCGGAGAAGAGGTTCGCGTAGGCCCTGACAACCTCCGGGCTCCTGGCCCCCGAGGCCACCGCTCGATCCACCGACGCGACCAGCCGCTCGCCCATGTCGGGCTCCCCCGCGCACAGGGCATCCGTCACGTACGAGCGAGGAGGATGCTCCGGTGTCCAGGCGTTCTCTTCTCCTCGGGACAGGTCCGGCAGGGGTGCCTGGAAACGGGCGGGGACTTCGCTGTCCCGTACGTCCATCCGCGCATAACGCCAGGGTTCCACGGGAGTCGAAGCGGCTCGAGGCTCCTGACGCAAGGCCGCCGCGCTCTTGCAGGCATTCGCGCCCAGGGAGAGGACGAGCAGCAGGGGCAGGAGCAGGGACATCCGCGAGAGAAGTGAAGGGTGCATAGGGCGGGCGGCACCCTAACATCCGCACCACCCCTTGCGCTCCGCGTCATGACGAACCGCGTCGAGCCGCGCGTGCGGCGAGGACGAGGCACATGTTTGACATCGTGATTTTTTGGTTGTTACTTTCTTCGGGTATCAAAGAAAGTTGCTCGAGGGGCACAGGGAGCACCGTGCAAGGCGCCCGCCCCGTCGCAGCCACTTCCGCAGCACCCCACCTTCGCCGGAGCGTGAATTGCGTGATGACCCCACGGAATCGCCTGGTCGTGTCCTCGCTGTTGCTTCTGACGGTTGTCGTACAAACGGCGTGCGACCCGGCTGAGAAGCCCACCGCCACGCTGACGGGGGTGAGCGTCACCCCGCCCAGCATCACCCTGTCCGCCGGTGCCACCCAGCAGCTCACCGTCACCGGTACCTACAGCGATGGCTCGACGAAGAGCGTCACGGCGAACGCGACCTTCGCCTCCGACACCCCCGCCACCGCCACGGTGAGCAGCCCGGGTGGACGGGTGACCGCCGTCGCCGCCGGGACGGCCCGGATCACCGCCACCGTCTCCGGCAAGAGCGCTTCCACCACCGTGACGGTCAGCGCGTCCTCGGGACCGACGCTCTCGTCCATCGCGCTCGGCCCGAGCCCGGCCTCCGTGGTCCAGGGCGGCACGCTCCAGCTCACCGTGACGGGCACCTACAGCGACGACTCCAGCCGGCCGCTGACCACGGGCGTGACCTTCAGCTCCAACGCGGAGGGCATCGCCACCGTGAGCACCTCCGGCGTCGTCACCGGCGTCTCGGTGGGGAGCGCGACCCTCACCGCAGCGGCGGGGGGAAAGACCACGACGCTGGAGGTGTCGGTCACCGCGGCATCGACCGCGCCCGACGCGAACCAGATCGTCTTCTATGACGGCTATGGCACGGGCGTGTCCTTCGCGGACTTCGGCGGCGCCGCCAACAACGTCACCGTCGACGCCACCGAGACCTTCAACGGCCGCAAGGTCATCCACTTCCAGGTCACCAGCACCGGTACGTACTCCGGCGGCGCCTGGGTCACCTCGACGCCCCGGGACCTCTCCGCCTACAACGCGCTGACCTTCTGGGCGAAGGCGAGCAAGGCCGAGACGCTCAACGTGACGGGCATCGGCAACGACGCGGGCACCGGCTCCGGTACCGGCTTCGCCAGCGAGCGGACCTCGCTCGAGCTCACCACGGCGTGGCGCAAGTACACCCTCCCCATCCCCAACCCGGCCCGGTACAAGAACGTGGGGGGCCTCTTCCACGTCGCCGACGCACCCGACGGCTACACCCTCTACCTCGCAGACGTCATCTACGAGCACCTCGGCTCCGGCGTGCTCGGCGCGGCCACGGCCTCCATCGGCAACGGCAACGCCAACACGGCGTCGGTCGCGACGGCCGGAACCCGCCCCATCGACGCGAGCCAGAACCAGGCCGTCTTCACCGTCGCGGGCGATCCGGGCAGCCCCGTCACCTTGAAGCCGGTGGCCAACACCTTCTTCGACTTCACCTCGTCCGATGCGGCGATCGCCTCGGTCAACAGCAGCGGCGTCATCACCGGCGTGGCCGCGGGCGGCCCGGTGACCATCTCCGCCCGGCTGGGTGACGTGACGGCCAGCGGCTCCTTCGCCATCACCGTCACCGGCGTGCCGAGCCAACCGGCCACGCTGCCTCCCACGCCTTCCCATGCGGCCGGGGCGTCCGTGTACTCGCTCTACAGCTCCGGGCCGGGCGGCTACTCGGGCACGGCCTCCGACCAGAGCGCCAAGGTGGACACGTGGCGGACGAGCTGGAGCGCCGGGTCCGGTGGTGAGCCGTTCACCCTCACCACCAGCGAGGGCAGCGCCGCCCCCCTCAAGTACGTCTTCAGCAGCCCCTCGGCGACCTACATCGGCGTCGAGTTCTACGGCACCAGCGGTGCCAACCAGATCGACGCCGAGGGACGGGGGCTCACCAAAATGCACCTGGACCTGTGGACGCCGGACAACACGACCAACTTCCAGGTGAAGCTGGTCGACTTCGGGCCCGACGGCGTCTACAGCGGCCCCGGTGGCGACGACACCGAGGGAATCGCCACCCTCACGGCCGACTCCACGCCGCCGCTCTCCGCCGGAACCTGGCTGTCCTATGAGCTGACGCTGGCCAGCGACTTCCCGGGTCTGGCGAACAGGCACCACCTGGCCCAGATGGTCCTGATCGCGCCCAACGGCGGCACGATGTTCATCGACAACATCTACTTCCACCCGTAGCGGCAAGGGTGTTCGCCGGCGCCGTGGCCTCGAGGGGCCCGGCGCCGGCATCCACCTGCCATCCCATGCGTTCCCTCGTATTGGAGGGAAAGCCGAATTTTCGCGTTGCGTATCGCCCGGGGACGCGAATCCGCGCAAAATGGAGGGAGAGCCGTCCGTGTCCGAGTGGAACCAGGGCAGCCGGGCGGCAGGGGAGGCTCACGAATGGAAGTCAAAGGCGTTGCGTTCCTGGCCCGGCAGGCCCACGCGGAGCAGACCTTCGGCACGGCGACGTGGCGCGCGTTCCTCGCCGAGCAGGCGCAGAGGGACCCCATCTTCTCCCAGCCGGTAATGCCGGTGACGCGCATTCCGGCGGACGCCTTCCTGCGGCTCAACGACGCCATGACCCAGCAGTTCTACGCGGGGGATCCGCAGGCCTACTGGAAGTACGGCGTGAAGTCCGCCGAGTACGCGCTGAGCCTGGGCCAGCTCAAGCCACTCTTCAGCAAGGGAGAGTACCAGCGCTTCGCCATGTTCACCCCGGGCATCTGGAAGGGCTACTTCACCCAGGGCGAGCTGACGGCGCAGCTCCAGGGGAACGTGTTGGAGTTGCGCATCACGGGCGTGCCCCGGCCGCACATCTACTTCGAGCTGTCGGTGATGGGCTTCGCGTCCGGTGGGCTCTCCTACCTGAGCAGCAAGGAAGTTCCGCACGAGGTGGGCAAGGGCTTCAGCCGGGGCGACATGGAGGTCGCCTACCGCTTCACCCTGCCCTCCTGAGTCGAGCGCAGCCGCGGCTCAGCACAGTGCAGGCGTATCTCCTGCCCCGGTACTCCGGGCGGAGTATCTTCGCGCCCCGCATGAGACGAACGCTCCCGTTGTTCCTCCTCCCGTTGTTGCTGGCCAGTTGCGAATGGGTGGCCGACCCGCTGTCCTTCACCCGGGAAGACGTTCCCCGGTACAAGGCCCGGGCCGAGCACCCCGCACCGGTGGCCAACCCCACCTCACTCAAGGTGATGGCGTGGAACGTGAAGTACGGTGCCTGCCGCATCGACTTCTGGTTCGACTTCTGGGGAGACCGCGTCCAGATGTCCGAGTCAGAGGTGACGGACTGTCTCACCCGGGTGGCGGCGCTCATCCGCGAGTACGACCCGGACATCCTCATGACGGAGGAGATCGAGGTCGACTCCAAGCGCAGCGCCTACATCGACCAGGTGCGCTTCCTGCTGGAGAACACGAACCTCCGCTATGCGGCCTACATGTCCACGTGGGACTCGCGCTACGTGCCGTCCGAGGGCGTGGGCCGCATCAACCTGGGCAACGCCATCCTCTCGCGCTACCCCATCACCAAGGCCGAGCGCATCCGGCAGCAGGACCGCACGGATCAGGATCCGGTGACGTCGACGTTCTACATCAAGCGAGCCATTGGCCGGGCCGAGGTGGACGTGGGCAACGGCCGGACCATCGCCGCGTACGTGGTGCACACCGAGGCGTATGACCAGGACGGCACCAAGCAGAAGCAGATCCAACAGATATATGACGTCCTCCGGGCGGAGACGCTGCCCTGGGTGATTGGAGGAGACTTCAACGAGCTGCCGCCCGTCTGCGACGAGCGCGCGGCGGCGGGGACCCCCGGGTCCTGTGAGGGCAAGATGAGGCTCTCGGGCTTCCTGGACGAGCGCGAGAGCAGCAAGGGCAGCGATTACGAGCAGCCGCCCTACACGCCCAGCGTGATGAAGCGCTTCCATGACGACTTCGAGCCCTCCATCTCCCTGGCCCGCTACGGCGTGGGCGAGGAGAACCAGCGGCCCTTCTTCACGCACTCGGTGCTCGGACCGGACAGCGTGAATGACCAGGGCGTGCGTGGCACGTGGAACCGCACGTTGGACTATCTCTTCATCCGCAAGGGCGAGGTGTGGACGGACACGGACGTCATCCAGGGGCCCGGGCGTCTCGGGGTCCAGAGCGATGCCAGCCGTCTGTCCGATCATGCCCCCGTCGCCGGTACCTGGAGGCTGCCATGAGAGCCCTGTTGATGGCGGTACTGCTGTGCAGCGCCCTGATGGGCAGCACCGGGGCCCTCGCGCAACCGATGCCGGCCCGGGACACCGCGGACGTGGGCCCCCGGGGCTCCTGGAGCGTGGGCGTGTTCAACCCGCTGCGCATCGCGTTCCACGACAGCGTCGAGCTCCAGACCCATCCCCTGCTCTTCTTCGTGGCGCCCCACGTGGATGCCCGCTTCGCGCTGCTGCGCTCGCCCCTGCGGCTGACGGCCGAGGCCGGACTGTCCATGCCCACGCTCGCCATGCGGCTGGTGAAGGGCTACCTCTTCCCCAGTTGGGACACGAGCCAGAACGACATCGGGTGGATGCTGATTCCGCGGGCGGGGCTGTTGCTCTCGGGGAACGTGCTCGAGCACGACGTGTGGACGCTCCGGGCGGAGGCGGCCTTCCGGGTTCCGCTCGGCCCCAACAGCGCCACGCCGCTCAACTCCTTCCTCACGCCGTTGGATCTCGTGCTCGCGGCACCGCTCACGGGCTTCCGCTCGCGGGTGGGAGGCGCCTATGACCACGCCTTCAACGACCGCCTGCGCCTGCGCGGAGAGCTGAACCTCTACGTCACCGGCTCCCAGGGCCACCTCATCGCCTCGGGCCAGGACGAGGGGCCCATCGCCTCCGTGTCCCCGCTGGTGCTCACGGCCCACGTGGGCGTGGACATCGCCCTCTTCCAGCACAGCCGCCTCACCGCTGGCGTCCTGTGGGCCAACGCGGACCAGGGCGCCACTCGCGTGCTCGAGGGCGCCGATGGTTTCAGCGAGCGCGTCCGCGTCCGGAGCAACGACTTCCTCCCGACGCTGGACTTCATCTGGCAGGGGTTTTGAGCGGAACGCTCAGCTGTCCTTCTTGATCTGCTGGGCGAGGTAGTGCGCCTCGCCCACCTGCTTCATCAGCTCGAGCTGCGCCTCGAGCCAGTCGATGTGCTCCTCGGTGTCCTCGAGGATGGTGTCCAGCAGCTCCCGGCTGCCGTTGTCCCCCAGCGTGCGGCACAGCTCGATGCCCTCGTTGAGGCGCTTCTGCGAGCCGAGCTCCAGCTCCAGGTCCAGGCGAAGCATCTCGGGGATCGTCTCCCCCACGTTCACCTTGCCCAGGCGCTGCAGGTTGGGCAGGCCCCCCAGGAAGAGGATGCGCCGCACGAGCCGGTCGGCGTGCTTCATCTCGCCGATGGACTCCTCGTAGATCTTCTTCTGCAGCCGCTCGTAGCCCCAGTTCTCCGCGATGCGCGCGTGGAGGAAGTACTCGTTGAT
Source organism: Archangium sp. (assembly GCF_036277355.1). Taxonomy (GTDB): domain Bacteria; phylum Myxococcota; class Myxococcia; order Myxococcales; family Myxococcaceae; genus Archangium. The sequence goes on along the minus strand of NZ_DASUNC010000074.1, from coordinate 104,361 downwards.
GGCCGTCAGCTCGGTCGTGAGGATCTCGTTGAGCAGGTCGATGATCTGGGGGTTGCCTTTCATAGGGCCGGGGACGCTAGTTGCAGCGCGGGCACCGCACAACCGTCCCGGCAGGCGGAACGGGCGTTGGCACCCTGACGGCACTCCTTGATCAGATCCGCGATCTGCTCCTGGCAACCCCCACACCCGGTGCCCGCCCGGCAGGCCTGCCCGATGGCTTCCACGCTCCGGGCTCCCTCGGAGATGCGGGCGCGGATGGTTCGGTCCGAGACGACATGGCAGAGGCAGACGATCATTCGAGGCTCACACGACGAAGGGCCACACCACGTGGCCCCAAGTTGCAATTGAGAATAATTCGCAATACCGACTCCGTCAAGCACCCCCCCGGGCGGGCCGGAGACCCTGGCGGCTCCATCTCGTGCTCCCGAAGTGGAGGGGAATCGTTCAATCTTTCCGGGCTGTCCGCGTTTTCCCCCGGTACGCAAAGGAAAGAACCCCATGAAGCTCTTCACGAGAGGATCAGCGCTGTGTGCGTTGATCCTGGCGGTCTCGAGCGCCCCCGCGCTCGCTGGCACGGCGACGGTCTACTACTACACGCCCTACAAGGCCTGGACGTCCGCCTACATCCATCACGACGCCAGTGGCACCTGGACGGCCGTGCCGGGCAACGCGATGAGCGCGGCCTGCACGAACTGGGTGACGAGGGTCATCACCACGGGCTCGGCCACCACCTTCCAGGCGGTCTTCACCGACGGCCAGAACCGCTGGGACAATCTCAACAACCAGTCGGGTGCCAACTACGTCATCCCCACGACGGGCACCCACCAGGTCAAGAACGGCCAGCTCCTGGCCAACACGGGCTCTCCGTGTGCCGCCGATACCCAGGCGCCCACCGCGCCGGGCGCGCTGACCGCGGGCACGGTGACGTCCACGTCCATCTCCTTCTCGTGGACCGCCTCCACCGACAACGTGGGCGTGGTCCGTTACGACGTCTACCGCGCGGGCACGCTCATCGGCTCGGCCACCAACACGAGCTACACCGATACCGGACGCATCCCCTCCACGGCCTACAGCTACACCGTGAGGGCCGTGGACGCAGCGGGCAACGTGTCCGCCGCCAGCCCTGCCCTGTCCGTCACCACCCCCGCGGGCAACAAGGCCGAGGTCTATTACTACACGCGCACCCGCGCCTGGACCGCCGTCAACATCCACTACGCGCCCACCGGTGGCGCGTGGACCGCCGTGCCCGGCGTCGCCATGAACGAGACCGCCTGCACCGACTGGGTGAAGAAGACCGTGGACCTGGGCCCGGCCACCGGCATGAAGGCGGCGTTCAACAACGGCACCACCTGGGACAACAACAACGGCACGGACTACTCCCTGGGCACGGGGCTGATCACCGTCAGGGAGGGTGTCGTCACCGCCAATGCCTCCACTCCGTGCGTGACGCTGCCGCCGGATACCTCCGCGCCGTCCATTCCCTCGGGCGTCATCGCCACGGCCTCGGGGACGCAGATCAACCTCTCCTGGAGCGCCTCGACCGATGACCGTGGCGTCACGGGCTACGAGCTGGTGCGCACCGGGGGAACCCAGGGCACGCAGACCTGGACCACCTCGCTCACCCGCTACAGCGACACCGGCCTGACGGCCCAGACCGCCTACAGCTACACCGTGAAGGCCTTCGACGCGGCCGGCAACAAGTCCTCCGCCAGTGCCTCGGTGTCGGCCACCACCGGCAACGCGCCGCCTCCGGCTCCTCCGGGAGAACCCCTGGGCGGAGACATCCGCGAGGACTCCATCTACTTCGTGCTCACCGCGCGCTTCTACGATGGCGACTCGTCCAACAACCGCGGGGGCAGCATGCACGTCAAGTCGGGCAACGCCGCCAACAACGACCCCATGTTCCGCGGTGACTTCAAGGGCCTCATCCAGAAGCTCGACTACATCAAGGCCCTGGGCTTCTCCGCCATCTGGATCACCCCCGTGGTGCTCAACCGCTCGGACTACGACTACCACGGCTATCACGGCTGGGATTTCCACAAGGTGGATCCGCGCCTGGAGTCCGCGGGAGCCACCTACCAGGATCTCATCAACGCGGCCCACGCCAAGGGCATCAAGATCATCCAGGACGTGGTCTACAACCACTCCAGCCGCTGGGGCGCCAAGGGGCTGTGGAGCGCCAAGGTCTACGGGGTGCGCGACAGCCAGTGGAGCTGGTACTACGACGCGCCCGTCTCCGGCTTCACCTATGACGGGCTCACCGTCGAGCCCACCAGCGGGAAGTCCTATTACAACGGGGACCTGTGGTCGACGTCCGAGCCCGCGGGCAACACGTGCCGCAACTGGGGCGTGCCCACGGGGGGCTACAGCGCCGAGGGCTACAAGCTCTACAACTGCCAGTGGCCCAACCCCACCTCGGGCATGTTCCCCTCGCAGTACTTCCACCAGTGCTGGATCGGAAACTGGGAGGGCGAGGACTCGCGCAGCTGCTGGATTCACGAGGACCTGGCGGACTTCAACACCGAGAGCACGCCGGTGCAGCAGTTCCTGGTGGACGTCTACAACAAGTACATCGACATGGGCGTGGACGGCTTCCGCATCGACACGGCGGTCCACATTCCGCGCGTCACCTGGAACCGGCGCCTGCTGCCGGCGGCCCACCAGCACGCCGAGGAGAAGTTCGGCGCCAAGGGCCGGGACTTCTTCATGTTCGGCGAGGTGGGCGCGTTCGTGAACGACAAGTGGAACCGCGGCTCGCCCAACCACTCGGCGCAGTTCTTCACGTGGAAGGAGCGCAAGACCTATAGCGCGGATGACACCGCGGCCGCGCTCGAGCAGTACAACTACGAGCAGACCCAGGGCACGGCCAACCAGCCCACGTCCACCAATGCCTTCCTCCAGGGCAACCTGTACCACGCTCCGGATCACAGCCAGTTCTCCGGCATGAGCGTGATCGACATGCGCATGCACATGAACTTCGGCGAGGCCAGCAATGCCTTCTGGAACGGCAAGGACTCGGACGACAGCTACAACGACGCCACCTACAACGTGGTGTACGTGGACTCGCACGACTACGGCCCCAACAAGTCCGGCACCCGCTACGCCGGAGGCACCGACGCCTGGGCCGAGAACATGAGCCTGATGTGGACCTTCCGCGGCATCCCCACGCTGTATTACGGCTCGGAGATCGAATTCCAGGCGGGCAAACAGATCGACTGCGGCCCCACCTGCCCGCTGGCCACCACCGGCCGCGCCTACTACGGCGACAACCTCGAGGGCAGCGTCACGGCCTCCGACTACGGAGTGGTGGGCAGCGCCTCCGGCAAGGTCTCGGAGACGCTCGGCAAGCCGCTGGTCAAGCATCTGCAACGCCTCAACCAGCTGCGCCGTAGGATTCCCGCGCTCCAGAAGGGGCAGTACTCGACCGAGGGCGTCACGGGGACCATGGCCTTCAAGCGGCGCTTCACCGATGCGGCCAGGGGCGTGGACAGCTTCGCGCTCGTCACCGTCTCCGGGGGAGCCACCTTCAGCGGCATCCCCAATGGGACCTACCAGGACGCCATCACCGGTGATGTGAAGACCGTGACCAACGGCTCGCTGACGGCCAGCGTCACCGGCAAGGGCAACCTCCGCGTGTATGTGCTCGACCTGCCCGGCAACCCGGCGCCTGGCAAGGTGGGCTCGGATGGCCCGTACCTGAAGCCCTGACGGGCGGTGGCTCCAGGAACCCGCGGGCTGCTGCTTCGCGGGTTCCCGGGGCACGGCGGTCGCCGTGGCTCGTGCCGGTTGCCGCCGTTTCCGCCTGCTTCGCCTTGGCCATTGCCGGCTGCTGCCGCTGGCGGGCGGTCCACCTCAGCTGAGGGTGGTGACGAGGCCTCCCTCGGCGCGGAGCACCGCGCCGTTCGTCGCGGCGGACAGGGGGCTGGCCAGATAGGCGACCAGGCTGGCGATCTCCCCCGGCTCGATCATCCGCTGCAGGAGCGAGGACGACCGGTGTCTGGCGAAGAACTCGGCCACGATCTTGTCGGCCGGGGCCTCGGGCTCGCTGGACACGCTGCGCAGGAAGTCGACGATGCCCTCCGAGTGCGTGGGTCCCGGGAGCACCGAGTTGACCGTCACCTTCGTCCCCTTCGTCAGGTTGGCGAGACCTCGCGAGATGGAGAGCTGCGCCATCTTGGTCGTCGCGTAGTGGATCATGTCCGGAGGAATGGTGAGCGCGGACTCGCTGGAGATGAAGATGATGCGTCCCCAGTTGCGCTTCAGCATGCCCGGGAAGTAGGCCCGCGACAGCCGCACACCGCTCATCACATTGACGTGGAGGTAGGAAAGCCAGTCGGCATCGGTGATCTCCGCGAAGGGCTTGCTCTCGTAGATGCCCAGATTGTTGACGAGGATGTCGACGCCGCTCGCCTCCTTCTGGATCAAGGCCGCGCCCTCGGCGGTCGCCGCATCCGCCAGCACGCCGCGGATGTGCTTGCCTCCGGAGGCGCGGATGTCCTCCACCGCTTGATCGAGCTTGGCCCGCGAGCGGCCGGTGATGAGGACCTCGGCGCCCTCGGCCGCCAGCGTCCGCGCGATCTCGAGGCCGATGCCAGCTGTGGCGCCAGTGACCAGCGCGGTCTTCTTGTTCAATTGCAGGTCCATGAGAGCTCCCAGTCGGGGTGGAGGAAGGGGCGGCGTGAGCCGTGCCGTGGTGCAGATGGAATAACCCTTGCGTACCGGGACGACTATTCGCAGGATGGTCGCAATACTTGTGAACGGGATTCACGAATGGCGCGCATCCTCATGGAGCGCTCCGGAGAGCTGGAGGTCTTCCTGCGGGTGGTACAGGAGGGCGGATTCTCCGCGGCCGCCAGGAGCGTGGGCCTCACTCCCTCGGCGGTCAGCAAGCTCATCACCCGGCTCGAGAAGCGGCTCGGCGCCCGCCTCTTCATGCGGACGACCCGCGCGCTGAGCCTCACCGAGGAAGGAGAGGCCTACTACCGGGCGGGACAGCGCATCCTCCAGGAGCTGAACGACGCCGAGCAGGCCGCCGCCGCGGGGGCGGTCCGGGGCCGCCTGCACGTCAATGCGTCGATTCCCTTTGGTTCCCAGTTCGTCGTCCCCGCCCTTCCCGCCTTCCTCGCGCGCTACCCCGACGTCATCGTCGATCTCAGCTTGACCGATGACGTGGTGGACCTGCTCGCCCAGAAGACCGATGTCGCCATTCGCACGGGCGACCTGCCCGACAGCGCGCTGCTCGCGCACAAGCTCGGGCAGAGCCGCCGCGTCATCTGCGCCTCACCCGCCTACCTCCAGCGCAAGGGCACGCCGAAGACGCCCGACGAGCTCCGGCACCACGACTGCCTGACCTTCAACTTCCGGCGCGCCCGCAGTGGCTGGCCCTTCCGGGAGGCAGGCGGCATCACTCAACGGGTCGTCGCGGGGAGCGTGTTGGTGAACAACGGCGAGACCCTGAAGCAGATGCTGCTGAACGGGGTGGGCATCGGCCGCCTGTCCCTGTGGCATGTGGCCGCGGAGCTCAAGGCCGGCCGCCTCGTCCCCCTGCTGGAGAAGTACAACCCGGGCGACCTGGAGCTGATCCACGCCGTCCATGTCGGAGGCGGGCAGGTGCCCCACCGCGTGCGTGCCTTCATCCGCCACATGGTGGACACGATGAAGGCCTCGCCGCTAACGGGTTAGCGCGAGCGTGGCTCTCACGGCGCGGGCGAACATGTCCTATGAAAAAGTGCGGTGCAGGACGGAGCTGAAAAGTAGCGCCTGGGCGTTGTCCCCTGATTGAAATGAACTCCTGGAGGACGTCATGTCGTTTCCACTGATGACTCGGGTGAAGCCAGCCGTGCTCACAACCATCTTGCTGGTGTCAGCCCTCGGCTCTGCGGGTCCTGCCTTGGATTCGGCCACGAGCGCCTGTCGGCAGAACCCGAACTACTGTGCTCGCGTGGCAGGCGAGGAGGCTGTGGTCCCCACCATCCAGGGAGCTGCCGAGATTGTCTCCGTAGGGGCCACGCTGCGAGTGCTGGACTCCAACACGCAGGCCGACATCGAGAGTTCCTTGGAGAAGTGCGTCGATTGGGCGAATGACCAGGTCAACCGCCGCCGATTCAGCGGCAACAGCCCCTCACGCAAGCAATGCCAGGAGGAGGTATCAGGAACGGACCCGTGTGGAAGAAGAATGACCCGGGCCATGCACTTGGGCACGGAGAAGCATGCCCTGGCCCTCCAGTGCGCGGAGGAGAAACTGGGCGAACTGATTCCAGGGCGCTTCAGCCGGGAGCCGCGATACCGCTACGACCCCCAGACCGGGCAGAAGCAGTTGGTCAGCCGCGAGGAGGCACGAACCCTCCTGCAGCAGGGGTGCGGCAACGAACTCGAGGGGACGATCGTGCCCGACATCGTCATCCACTCGGGCAATCCGCTCGAGGCCCTGGCCGTCTACGACTTCAAGTTCCCTTGCCCCGACACAAACAAGCCCACCTGGAGAGAGTATGAGAAAGGACCCTTCGCAGGCTCGACCCAGGGGAAGATGTACTTGGAGATCTTGAAGGTAGGGCCCAACCTGATCGCACCGATACGAGGAATCATCCGGTGGCTCGAATCCCAGAAATAAGGCTCCACACGAAGCAGGGGGTGCTCGTGGCACGTGAGGGCGTGAGCATTTGTTTCTACATGCGCCGCTCCCACGAGGAGATTGCCCGGGCGGTGATGCGTTCACTGGAAACGTATTCGCGCGCGGTGGGACAACAAGCGCTTGGCTGGTATGTGGACCCGGAGGGGGACTGGCAGGAACTCGATGATGCGGGCTGGAACCTCACCCGTCTCAAGTTGCAGGAGCGAAGCAGCCCCATCCTCAGACTGCGAGAGACTCCGAGTGGTGTCAGCCAATATGCCTTCGATTATTACGGCAAGTCGCTCGACTCCCCTTTGTTCGTGAACAACCCGGGCGCGGTGTGCGCGGTCTCCTTCTGCCTTCCTCCCGAATACCTGGAGACGCATGGACCCGCCCACGTCCGTGAGTTGGCGCTGGAACTGGCAACGCCGCTCCCCTTCAACTCCGGTCACGCCAGCCTTGCATTCAATTCCTTGATGCAACTCCCCGGCGGCTCAGCGGAACTCCGTCCGTGGTGCTTTCGCTACCCTGGAATGAACATCCAGACCCTGGAAGACACCGCCTGGGACATTGGCACACGGGTGCGGGGGGCCTACTGGCTGACCTTCCTGGGTCAGCCGGTGCTTGGCGAGCTGGGTGGGGCCTCGGGTCTACGTGCCCGCCTGTCCTCTCCGGATATCTCCGTGCGGGAACTGGAAGGTGAGCGAGCCGTCGTCACTCTGGGGGACTGGCCCGAGGCTGGCGATACCGAGGAGGGGCGCGAACTGCCGTTGCACCGCGAGTTGGCGCGCATCCTGGAGCCATGGCTCCATCATCGGCAGAACCCCTGGAGCGGCTTCACCCAGGAGGACATGCGTCGATGGGAGCGCCGCTTCCTCGACTGAGCACGCTCCTGCCTCCCCGTCGATTCCCTGGAACCGCATCCCATTTCATATTATGACCATAATACAAAGAAGGGTCTGCACCCGAACGAGGAGAAGTCATGAACGGCCGAATCTCCGCTCCCAAGTCCACGCGGCACCTCCAGGCTCTCGAGCGGATCATGCGAGGAGAGGCACCACCTCCTCCGATCGCGAAGCTGCTGGGCCTCCTGCTCACCAGTGCCGAGACAGGCCGTGTCGTCGTCGAGCTCGACGCCTCGGCGCGCCAGGCCAATCCCATGGGGACGCTCCACGGGGGCGTCATCTGTGACCTGGCCGATCTCGCCATGGGCGCTTCCATGGCCACGACGCTCGAGGACGAGGAGAGCTTCACCACGCTCGATCTCACGACGAAGTTCCTCAAGCCCATCTGGAACGCGCGCCTCCGGGCGACCGGGCGTGTGGTGAAGCGGACGCGGACGCTCGGGCTGATCGAGTGTGACGTCGAGGACGAGAAGAACAGCCTCGTGGCCAGGGTGTTCAGCTCGTGCATGGTCCTCCGTGGAGACGAGGCGCGCGGGCGATGAGTGCCACCCTGCCCGCGGTGGAGGTCCTGCCATGGCTGTGCGCGGCGCCGTTGTGCCTGGGGCTGAACACGTCTCGGCTCAGGACTCCTTCGAGCGCATGACTTCCCGAGTCGTTTCCCCTGCCCCGCGCCGTGGCGATCGCCTAGGTTGCCCCTGCCTCGACAAGGGGGAACACCATGGCAGCGAAGTCACCGCGCAAGAAGGCAGCCACCCGCACCACGACGCGCCGGCCCCGCCGCAAGAAGGCCGAGCCCGCGTCCAAGGGACTCACGGCCGCCGAGGTGGCCAGCGAGGCCGCCACGCCTCCCGTCGAGCTGGTGCAGGGCATCCAGGAGGACGGCGGCCAGGTGCTGAGCGTCTACCGGGATCCGCTCGGCGCGCACACGGTGGTGTTCGCCGCCCTGCCCATCGACAAGGTCGAGCCCACGCCCTACCAGCGCGACGTGTCCGAGCCCCACGTGAAGCGGCTGGCCGGCGCCATGGAGCGCCTGGACCGGTTCCTGGATCCCATCATCGCCATCCGCAAGGAGGGCCGGTACTGGACGCCCAACGGCAACCACCGGCTCCAGGCCTCGAAGCTGCTGGGCGGCAAGTCCATCATGGCGCTGGTGCTGCCCGAGGAGGACGTGGCCTACCAAATCCTCGCCCTCAACACGGAGAAAGCGCACAACCTGAAGGAGCGCTCGCTCGAGGTCATCCGCATGCACCGGGGCCTCACCGGGGCGCGGGCCGGGCGCGAGTCCGAGTTCGCCCACCTCTTCGAGGAGCCCGCCTTCCTCACCCTGGGCGCCGCCTACGAGAAGCGGCCGCGCATCTCCGGAGGCGCCTACCACCCCTTCATCAAGCGCGCCGAGTCCTTCCTGGACCTGCCCATGGCCGAGGCCCTCCGGGTGCGCGAGGCCCGCGCCGACAAGCTCCTGGAGCTGGACGACGCCGTGGTCACCGTGGTGGACGGCCTCAAGGCCCGGGGCCTGCAGAGCCCCTACCTCAAGAACTTCGTGGTGGCCCGCATCAACTTCCTGCGCTTCAAGAAGGAGGGGCCCGTCGAGTTCGAGCCCACCGTGGCCCGGATGATCTCCAGCGCCAGGAAGTTCAACCTGGACAAGGTGAACCGCGAGGACATCGGCCGGATGAGTGGCCCCCTCCTGGCCGAGGATTCGGAATAAGGATTGCAAGGCAGCCCGCACCATGACGACACCGCCCACCACCGTCCTGGTCGTCGACGACGACCGGGCCAACCTCGACTCGGTCTCGCGCATCTTCCAGCGCGAGGGCCTGGAGACCCTCACCGCCAGCAACGGCACCGAGGCCTTGGAGCTGCTGCGCCGCCCCGAGGTGAGCGTCATGGTGACGGATCTGATGATGCCCGGCATGGACGGGCAGGAGCTGCTCAAGGCCTCGCGCACCATCCGCCCGGACGTCGAGGTCGTCCTCATGACGGCCTACGGCACCGTGGAGACCGCCGTGGCCGCCATGAAGGATGGCGCCTACGACTTCATCACCAAGCCCCTCAAGCGCCACTCGCTGGTGAAGTCCGTCCAGAAGGCCCTGGAGCGCCATGAGCTCGCCGCGGAGAACCGCGTCCTCAAGGCGAAGCTCGCGGAGATGGGCAGCACCGGCGGGCGCTCCATGGTCGGCCAGTCCCCCGCCTTCCGGGCGATGATGGACACCCTGCGCCAGGCCGCGCCCTCCACCGCCACCGTGCTGCTGCTCGGTGAGTCGGGCACCGGCAAGGAGCTGGCCGCCCGCGCCCTGCACGAGCAGTCCAACCGGGCCAAGGGCCCCTTCGTCGCCATCAACTGTGGCGCCCTCCCGGAGAGCATCCTCGAGGCGGAGCTCTTCGGCGTGGAGCGCGGGGCCTTCACCGGCGCCGTGGCCCGCCGCGAGGGCCGCTTCGAGCGCGCCAGTGGCGGCACCCTCTTCCTGGACGAGGTGGGTGAGATGCCCCTGTCCGCCCAGGTGAAGCTCCTGCGCGTCCTCCAGGAGGGCGAGCTCGAGCGCCTGGGTGGCACCCAGACGGTGAAGGTGGACGTCCGCATCGTCGCCGCCACCAACAAGGATCTGCAGCGCGAGGTGGCCGAGGGCCGCTTCCGCGAGGACCTCTATTACCGCCTCAACGTGGTGGAGGTGCGCATCCCCGCCCTCGCCTCCCGCCGCGAGGACATCCCCCTGCTGGCCGACGCCTTCCTGCGCCGCTTCGCCTCCAAGAATGGCAAGGTGTTGCGCGGCTTCTCCCCCGAGGCCCTCAGCACCCTGGAGAACTACGCTTGGCCCGGCAACGTGCGCGAGCTGGAGCACGCCGTGGAGCGCGCCGTCGTGCTCGCCCGGTCGGACGTCCTGGAGGTGGGAGATCTGCCCGAGACGGTGCGCAAGGGCCCCCTCGGCTCCGCCGGACAACTCGTCATCCCCATCGGCACCCCCATGGAGGAGATCGAGCGCCGGGTGATCCACGAGACCCTGCGGCACACCAAGGGCGACAAGACGCTGGCCGCCCGCCTGCTGGGCATCGCCGCCCGCACCATCTACCGCAAGCTGGAGCGCGAGGCCTCCGAGACGCCCGGCACCGGCGAGGGCCCCGGCTCGCCCCCCGCCGAGTGACAGCCCGTCAGGCTCTCTGCTCGGCCGCTGACATTTTGTCCCACGGCGCCACGGCGTCCGCTCCTGCCACCAGCGGCCCGGCTTATTCCGGAATGAAATCAAGGACTTGGCTGTAAGGCTCGGGTTGCCCGCCCCCCTTCGCGGGTGGCACCCCGCTTGCTCAATCCCGAGTAGGCCCTCTCTGGACGCGTGATGGAACTCTTCTTCCGCAAGTACTTCTGGACCGTGAACCTGGTCTTCATCCTGCTCGTCGCTCTGCTGGCGGCGCGCACGGTGAACCTGTTCGTCGAGTCCGCCATGACTCCCCTGCCGTCGGGCGAGGTGTCAGCACGGCAGAAGGCGAAGCCCACGGTGACGTTGGCCTCGCTGGATCTCAAGCGCCTGTCGGACCTCACCGGCATCGCCATCCCCGAGCCCGACCCCGTGGTGGCCGAGCCCTCCGGCCCGCCCGAGGTGGATCCCAACGCCGCTCCCGTGAAGAGCGGTCTGCGGGTGAAGCTGCTGGGCACCCTGGTGGCCAGCGACAAGATGTGGTCCGTGTCCTCCATCCAGGACATGAACAACCAGCGCTCCACCACGTACATGGTGGGTGACCAGATCCAGGGCGCCGAGGTCATCGACATCGAGCGCGAGCGCGTCATCATCATCAACGCCGGCCGCAAGGAATACATCGACAACCAGCCGGGTGACGGAGCCGCCGTGGCCTCCTACACCCCGCCGCCGCTGCCCGCCGGGCCCGCCGTGCAGGCCCCTCCCAATGGCAGCGGCATCCGCGCCATGAGCGAGAACGACTACGAGGTGCCTCGAGCGGAGATCGATCGCACGCTGGCCAACCTCAACGACGTGGCCATGCAGGCGCGCATCGTGCCGGCCTTCAAGGACGGCCAGGCCCAGGGCTTCAAGCTCTTCTCCATCCGTCCCGACTCCATCTACTCGAAGATCGGCGTCCAGAACGGTGACGTCATCAAGCGCATCAACGGCTTCGAGCTCAACAGCCCGGAGAAGGCCCTCGAGGTCTACACCAAGCTGAAGGAAGCCTCGCGCATCGAGATCGAGCTGGAGCGCAACGGTTCGAGCGTCCGCAAGAACTACACCATCCGCTAACCCCGCATTACCCCGCCCCTCCATGAAGACGCTTCCGTCCTGGTTGCTCCTGCTGTGCCTGGCGATCGCCGCGCCCGCGCTGGCGCAGCGCGCCCCCGGTTCACCTCCGCCCGCGGGCACCCCCGCCGAGCGGGAGATCACCCCGCAGACGTCCCCTGAAGGCGGGAGCACGGGCGTGCGTCGGACGCCCACGTGCGAGGAGGTCCGCCGCCGCGCCCGCTACGGCATCTACTTCGACAAGGTGGACATCGAGAAGCTGGTGCAGACCGTGTCGGACGCGACCTGCCGGACGTTCATCCTCCCGGAGAACGTGCGCGGGAAGATCTCCATCATCGGCCCGGAGAACGGGCGCGTGGAGGTGGACGCGGATCAGTTCTACGCCGCCTTCCTCGCGGCGTTGGATGCCAACGGCCTGTCCGTCTACCAGCACGGGCGCTTCCTGAAGATCGTGGACAAGCGCGCCGCCAAGCAGAACCCCATCCCCACGCTGGTGGATCCGGACGCGGCGTACACCACCAACGAGCAGATGATCACCAAGCTGTTCCGCATCAAGAACGTGGAGGTGGAGCCTCTGCGCGGGGTGCTGCAGCAGCTGGTGTCCAAGGACGGCGACACCATCCCGTACCCGCCGGACATCGTCATCATCAACGACGTGGGCTCCAACGTGCACCGGCTCGAGCGCATCATCGAGCAGCTGGACACGCGCGCGGCCAGTGACGAGGTGCGCATCATCCAGGTGCAGTACGCCACCGCCGCGGACGTGGCCGCCACGGTGCAGAAGCTCTTCGAGCAGAAGGGCGGCGGAGGCCGTCCCGGCGCCAACCGCGGCGGCCCTCCCGCCGTCATGCCCCCCGGCGGCCCCGACGCCATCCCCATGCCCAGCCAGGAGGGCGGCAGCGGCTCCGGCGGTCCGGTGACGTTCTCGCAGATCATCCCCGACGAGCGCACCAACAAGCTCATCGTCGTGGCCAGCCCCGCCGCCTTCGAGCGCATCCAGGGCATGGTGCGCGAGCTGGACATCCCCACCGCCGGCACCGAGCGCATCAACGTCTACCCGCTGGAGAACGCCAACGCGGAGGAGATCGCCAGCACGCTGCAGACGCTGTCGCAGGGCACCTCCAGCCGTCCGCGCACGCCCATCCCCTCGCCTCCTCCGGGCGTGCCCCGCCCCGGTGGCACCTCGGGCGGCTCCGCCGAGCTGTTCGCCGGTGAGGTGAAGATCTCCGCCGACAAGGGCACCAACTCGCTCGTCATCATCGCCAGCCAGAGCGACTACCGCAGCCTGGTGCGCGTCATCCGCGAGCTGGACAAGGCGCGGCGCCAAGTGTTCGTCGAGGCCGTCATCATGGAGGTCAACCTGGACCGCAACAACGAGTTCGGGCTGAACCTGCACAGCGGCTACTCGCTGGGCACCCCGCTGGGCACCGGCTCCGGCATCCTCGGCACCAAGTACACCACCCAGGGCCTGCCCCCGTCCTTCTCGCTCGCCAACCTGGCCCAGTTCGGCGGCTTCCTCGCCGGCCTGCAGGGCCCCGTCATCCCCGAGCTGAAGAACCTGGGCATCGACATCCCCGCCTTCGGCGTGGTGCTGCACGCCTTCCAGCAGAGCTCGGACGTCAACGTGCTCTCCACCCCGCACATCCTCACCAGCGACAACGAGGAGGCGGAGATCACCGTGGGCCAGAACGTGCCCTTCCAGTCCGGCTTCTCGCCCTCCTCGCTGGGAGGCGGCCTGGGCACCCCCGGCACCAATGGCGGCGTCACCCCGTCGCTGCTCGGCGGCCTGGGCGGCCTGGGCAGCTTCTTCGCGCCCATCACCCGCCAGAACGTGGAGCTCAAGCTCACCGTCAAGCCGCAGATCAACGAGAGCGACTACATCCGCATGACCATCTCCGAGCAGACGGAGGAGATCGCCTCCACGGATCCCGTGCTCGGCCCCACCACCTCCAAGCGCAGCGCCAAGACGACGGTGGTGGCCAAGGATCAGGAGACGGTGGTCATCGGCGGCATCATGCAGGAGCGCGTCCTGGAGTCCGTGGCCAAGGTGCCCATCCTGGGTGACGTGCCCCTGCTGGGCCACCTCTTCCGCCAGACGAACAAGCGCAAGACGAAGACGAACCTGCTGCTCTTCCTCACGCCCCACATCATCCGGGACCAGTCGGACTTCCGGCGCATCTTCGAGCGCAAGATGGCCGAGCGGCAGCAGTTCGTGGAGCAGTTCTACGGCCAGGTGGCCGGCTACGACGTGCCGGTGGACTTCAGCCGCAAGAGCGGGCCCCTGGGCCGCATGCGCCGGGTGCTGGCCACCGAGGAGCAGAAGGTGGAGAACGGCGGTCCCGGCCAGCCCGGCGAGCGCGTCCTGCGGCCGGGCGGACCGGCGGCCGGCTCCTCGCAGCCCTCTTCCACCGGTGGGGAAGTCTCGCCGTCCGAAGGGGGTTCCTTGACTCCGGCGGCGGAGCCGGTCCCCGTGCAGCCTCCGCCCGCGCCCGAAGACCCGGAGCGCCTGCGCATCCAGCCGGACACCGGGGACGAGAGATAGAACATGAGCCTGCTCGCTGACGCCCCACTCGCCAAGCCCGCGGCAGACGCCGCCACCCAGGTCGTCTCCCATGGCCCCGCCTTCCTGTGCGGCCGGCCCCTGGGGGAGATCCTCCGCCACACCTCTGGCCTCACGGAGGACAAGCTGCAGGAGGCGCTCCAGCTCCAGGCCGAGAAGGGCGGCCGGCTGGGCGAGGTCCTGGTGGGCATGAAGGTCATCAGCGAGGAGGACGTGGCCAAGGCGCTCGGCCTCCAGCTGGATCTGCCCTACCTCGCCCGCATCTTCCTGGAGGAGGTGGACGCCGAGCTGATCAAGCGGATGCCCATCAACTTCGCCAAGCAGGCGCGCATCCTCCCCCTCTCCGTGGAAGGAGATGGCGTCACCCTCGCGGTGGCGGATCCGCTGGACACCACCGTGTTGGACCACGCGCGCATGCTGCTGGGCCGGGACATCCACCCGCGCATCGCGCTCGCCTCCACCATCGTGGACGCCATCAACAGCGTCTACGACCGCGCCACCAACGAGGCCGAGCAGCTCGTGGACGAGCTGCATGCGACGGACCTCGACTCGCTCGCCCAGGAGATCGAGGAGGTCAAGGACCTGCTCAACGACGAGGGGGATGAGGCGCCCATCATCCGCCTCATCAACTCCGTGCTCTTCCGCGCCGCCAAGGAGCGCGCCAGCGACATCCACATCGAGCCCATGGAGCGCGAGCTCCTGGTGCGCTTCCGCGTCGACGGCGTGCTGCAGGAGATCATCAAGCCGCCCAAGCGCTACCAGAACGCGATCATCGGCCGCGTGAAGGTGATGGGCCAGCTCAACATCGCGGAGAAGCGCCTGCCCCAGGACGGCCGCATCCGCATCAAGCTGGCCGGACGCGACATCGACATCCGTCTGTCCACCATCCCCACCACCTATGGCGAGCGCATCGTCATGCGCTTGCTGGACAAGAACACCACGCTGCTGGACTTGACCGAGCTGGGCATGGCGTCGCAGATGCTCGCGCAGATGGAGCACGTCATCCGCCGCCCGCACGGCATCATCCTGGTGACGGGCCCCACCGGTAGCGGCAAGACGACCACGCTCTACGGCGCGCTCTCGCGCATCAACACCCCGGACCTCAACATCCTCACCGTCGAGGATCCGGTCGAGTACCAGCTCAAGGGCATCGGCCAGATGGCCATCAGCCCGAAGATCGGCCTCACGTTCGCCCAGGGCCTGCGCTCCTTCCTCCGCCAGGACCCGGACGTCATCATGGTGGGCGAAATCCGCGACAAGGAGACGGCGGAGATCGCCATCCAGGCCTCGCTCACGGGCCACCTGGTGTTCTCCACGGTGCACACCAACGACGCGGCCAGTGCCATCACCCGTCTGGTGGACATGGGCGTGGAGCCCTTCCTCGTGGCCTCCTCGCTCACGGCCGTGCTCGCCCAGCGTCTGGTGCGCCGCGTGTGCCCGGACTGCCGGGTGCAGTACTCGCCCACCGACGAGGAGCTCAAGGAGCTCACCCTCAACCGGGCGCTGCTCAAGGAGCGCTACGGGGTGGAGAAGATCTACAAGGCCGCCGGTTGCCCCTCGTGCAACCAGAACGGCTACCGCGGCCGCACCGGTATCTACGAGCTGCTGCTGGTGGATGACAGCGTGCGCCAGCTGGCCCTGAAGAACGTGGACGCCTCCACCATCAAGAAGGCCGCCATGAGCCACGGCATGCTCACCCTGCTGGACGATGGCGCGCGCAAGATCGCCCTGGGCGAGACCACCATCGCCGAAGTGCTCAGCATCACGCAGGAAGACCTCTAACGGACTCGCGCCCCACCTATCCCGGAAGGGAGAGGCCCGGGGCGCGGTTCTACTCCGCGACCCACCATGCCAGTCTTCGAGTACAAGGCCCTTGATCAGGCCGGAAAACCCATCCGTGGAATGCTGGAGGCGGACTCGCCGAAGACCCTGCGCTCGCAGCTGCGCAAGGACGGCAAGTTCCTCACGGAGGTCCTCGGCCAGGCCGAGGGCGGCCGTGCCGCCGTGCGCAAGGGCGCCAACGCGGCCCAGGCGGACCGCGAGGTCAACTTCGGCAAGATGGCCCGCGGCCGCATCACCACCGACGACATCGCCATCACCACGCGCCAGCTCGCCACCCTGCTGGGCGCTGGCGTGACGCTGGTCGAGTCCCTCTCCGCCCTGGTGGACCAGGTGGAGAAGGAGCGGTTGAAGATCATCCTCTCCGAGGTGAAGAGCCGCGTGAACGAGGGCGCCTCCCTGGCGGACGCGCTCGCGGTGCACCAGAAGGTCTTCGGCTCGCTCTACGTGAACATGATTCGCGCCGGTGAGCACTCGGGCGCGCTCGATGCCGTGCTGCTGCGGCTGGCCGACTTCACCGAGAGCCAGTCCAAGCTGCAGCAGAAGATCATCGGCACGATGACCTACCCCGCCATCATGATGCTGGTGGGCGCCGGCATCCTCACCATGCTGATGGTGGTCGTCATCCCGAAGGTCACGAAGATCTTCACCACGATGAAGGCCACCCTGCCCATCACCACCCGCATGCTCATCTGGGGCAGCAACTTCCTGCGGGACTGGTGGTTCATCATCTTCCCCGCCATCTTCGGCATCATCTTCGCGGCCACCACCTACTTCCGCAGCCCCAAGGGCAAGCCGGCGTGGGACCGCTTCGCCCTCAAGGCGCCCATCTTCGGCAGCCTCTTGCGCCTGCTGGCCATCTCGCGCTTCGCCCGCACGCTCGCCACGCTCCTCAAGAGCGGCGTGCCGCTGCTCACGGCCATGGACATCACCCGGGCCGTCATCACCAACTCCATCCTGGCCAACGTGGTGGAGAAGGCCCGCGACGCCATCCGCGAGGGCGAGAGCATCGCCACCCCCATCAAGCGCTCGGGCGAGTTTCCGCCGCTCGTGTACCACATGATCGCCATCGGCGAGCGCTCCGGCCAGCTGGAGGACATGCTCCTGTCCGTGGCGGACAGCTACGAGAACCAGGTGAACGTGCGCATCGGCGCCCTCACCTCCATGCTCGAGCCGCTGCTCACCGTGTTCATGGGCGTAATCATTGCATTCGTGGCCTTCTCGGTCCTGATGCCGATTCTGCAGGTGAACTCGGCCATCCGGTAACGGAGGCTTCCCGATGAACCACACGCTCGACCGGTGGATCCAGCGCGTCACCCTCGTGGCGCTGCTCGCCCTGACGGCGGCGCTGCTCACCGTGGGGGTGACCCTGTACGCCTCCGACTCCCAGGCCGACACGGCCGGCGGCACCTCCCCGCCGCACGACATTTTGACAGAGACAACCCGATAACGGCCCGGTGGCTTGCCGAAAAGTCACGAGAGGAATGACCATGAGCGACAAGAAGACGAAGCAGCAGCGCCGCCGCCGCGGCATGACCCTCATCGAGATCATGGTGGTGATCACCATCCTCGGTCTCATCATGGCCGCCGTGGGCGTGGCGGTGATTCCCAAGCTGGACGAGGCCAAGCAGGACACGGCCCGGCTGGACATCGCCAACATCCACAACGCGCTGAAGCTCTACTACACGAAGAAGGGCAAGTACCCCGACACGGGCACCGGCCTGAAGGCGCTGGTGGACACGCAGAACCTGGAGAAGATCCCCACGGATCCCTGGGGCAACGAGTACGTGTACATGAACGAGGGCGGCAAGCCCGTGCTCATGTCCTACGGCGCCGACGGCACGCAGGGCGGCGAGGGTCCCGACGCGGACATCTCCTCGCGCGACGCGGGCAAGAAGTAGTCAGGAGACGGCACCATGACCCCCGAGCACGCTCCCACGCAGCAGCAGCATGAAGAGACGGCGCGCCCGTCCCGCGTGGGGCGGCTCCTGGTCGCCGCCGTCATCCTCCTGGCCACGGCGGGCGCCTTCGCCATCGCCAGCCTGACCTTCGACAGGACGCTCAGCCCCCTGCAGCGCCAGGCCCGCGCGGAGATCCGCGGGCTGGAGGGTTACTTCAAGTCCTACCACCGCATCACCGGACGCTTCCCCTCGCAGGCGGAGAACTTCTATCCGCTCCTGCAGGTGGGCCTCATCAAGGAAATCCCCAACGATCCCTGGGGGCGCACCTACCAGTACCGGATGTCGGATCAGGGCAAGGGCTACATCGTGTCCTACGGCTCGGACGGAGTGCCCGGCGGCACCGGCGACGCCTCGGATCTCATCAGCGGTGGCGTGCTGAACAACGCCATCGTCGGGACGCCTCAGCAGCAGGAGGCGGCGCAGGGGGGAGAGCAATGACCGCACAGGGAAGCATCGCGCGGCGCAGGGCCCGGGAGCGCGGGTTGACACTCATCGAGGTGTCCATCGCGATCGGCATCGCCGCGGTGCTGTTCGCCGCCGTCACCATCTCCATCGGCGCCATCACCGGCTCCAAGGCCAAGGCGTCCGCCGCCGAGCTGGCGGGCACCATCCGCTCCATCTACGACACCGCCGCGCTCAGCGGGAAGACGTGCCGGCTCGTCTTCGACCTGCCCGACCCCAAGGACGAGGACGGCATCACGCGCTACCGCGCCGAGTGCGCCGCGGGCAACGTCACCACCTCGCGCGACCGCGACGACATGCTGCGCGAGGAGAGCCGCGCCCGCGAGGACGAGAGGAAGGGCCAGAAGCGGAGCGATCCGCGCCGCAACTTCACCCGCGGCAGCGACGACATGCCCGGCCTGGATGAGATCCTCGCCCAGGAGGAGGGCCGCGTGGAGAACGCCGCGCGCTTCTCCGAGTACACCGCCGAGGAGGTCCGGCCCCGCGAGCTGCCCGCGGGCGTCAACGTGTCCGTGTGGACGCGGCACCAGCGCGAGCCCGCCGAGAAGGGCGTGGCCTACCTCTACTTCTTCCCCCAGGGCTTCACCGAGAAGGCCCAGGTCTACGTGCGCCAGGGTGACAACGTCTGGACGCTCGCCGTGTCGCCGCTGACGGGTAAGGTGGAGATCGTCGGCGAGGCACTGGAGGTGCCCAAGTCATGAGACGCTCCCGTGGCTTCACCTTGTTGGAGACGGTGGTGGCGCTCGCCATCCTGGCGCTGGCGCTGATGGCCATCTTCGACATCAACTCCGGCGCGGTCTCCAACCACGCCTACTCCAAGAAGCTCACCGTGGCCACGCTCCTGGCCCGCTCGAAGATGACGGACCTGGAGCAGAAGCTCTACGACGAGGGCTTCTCCAACGACGACGACGAGGAGTCCGGCGACTTCTCCCAGGAGGGGTGGGACAACTTCAAGTGGCGGGCGAAGATCATCGCCCCGAAGACGGACGGCGTGTCCCCCGAGCAGCTCATCGGCGCCATCTTCAACCTGCCCATCGGCGAGGGCGGAGACATGGGCGGCCTGGCCGCCATGTTCGGCGGGGGCGGCGCGGCCGGCGGCAAGGACGGCAAGAGCGGTCCCTCGCAGGCCACCTCCAACCCCATGGCGGGCGCGGCGATGGGCATGGCCCAGCCCATGTTCACGCAGATGATCCAGCAGATCACCCAGACGGTGCGCGAGGTGCACCTCACCGTCTACTGGAGGGATGGCACGCAGGTGGAGAGCCTGGACCTCGTCACCCACGTGGTGTCGCTGGGGCCCGGCTCGGACCGCAATGGCAACAGCGCCTTCACGCCGCAGGGCGGCCAGCAGCCCGCCGAGGCCAACAACCAGTGGGTGGACCCCGCCAGCGGGATGATCGTCTCGGGCGTGCCCGGCCCCAACGGGCAGATGACGAATCCGCAGACGGGGCAGCCGCTGATGCGTCGCTCGGACTGGCTGCAGCAGCGCATGGGCAGCAACCCGCTCGGCGCCATCCAGGGAGGCACGCGATGAAGCGCTCCGCGCGTCGTGGCTTCACGCTGATGGAGATCATGATCGCCGTGGCCATCACCGCGCTCATGGGCGCCATGGTGGGCATGGCCTTCCAGACGGGCTTCAACGCCAAGGAAGTGGTGGAGGAAGAGGCCGACCACTACCGCATGCTGCGCGCGGCCATGAACCGCATGGCGCGGGAGATCGGCTCCGCGTACGTGAGCGACCGCTACGACGCCCAGCGCTACCGCGACCAGAACGACCGGCCCACCAACTTCATCGGCGAGGAGGACAAGCTGACGATCACCACCTTCGCCCACCAGCGCCTGTACACGGACGCCAAGGAGTCCGACCAGGCCATCGTGGAGTACTCCGTCGAGACGTCCTCGGAGCGAGGGGCCAACGGCCGCATGGACCTGATGCGCCGGGTGAATCCGAATGTTGAAGGCCGGATGGACCGGGGCGGAACCAAGGATGTGCTCTTCGAGGGAGTGAAGAAGCTGGAGTTCGCCTACTGGGACTCCGAGCGCAAGGAGTGGGAGGACGAGTGGGACACGCGCCGCACGGAGCTGAAGTCCAAGCTGCCCACGCGTGTTCGCATCACCCTGGTGGCGCTCGACGAGAATGGCAAGGAGACGCGCTACACCACCCAGACCCGTGTGATGCTCAACACGGAGCTACCCAGGTACTGAGATGACGAGCCCCCACCACACAGAGGCCCGGCCGGCCAACGCCCGCCGCGATGCGCGGGGAAACCGCCGCCGCCGAGGCGTGGCGCTCATCATCGCCGTCGTGGCCATCACCATCCTCACCGTCGTGGCCACGGAGTTCGCCTACAACACCCGCGTGGACCTCCAGCTGGCGGCCAACCAGCGCGACGAGGTGCAGGCCATGTACATGGCCCGCTCCGGCGTGGCGCTCTCCCGGCTGCTGCTGCGCTTCCAGAAGCAGGTGGACCAGACGCCCATCCCCAACATCGGCGGGATGCTCTCCCAGCTGACGGGTGGCGGTGGCGCGGGCGCGGGGGCGGGCGCGGGCGGACAGCAGCCGGCCTCCTCGCTCAACATCCAGCTGTGGAAGCTGGCGCGTGTGGACTGCCACATGCTCAAGGGCCTGGTCGCCGGTGGTGGTGCCGAGGGCGAGGAGGAGAAGGACGACCCCCCTGCCCTGCCGCCCCTCGACGAGGAGGACGACAAGGCGGGCGGTGAGCTGTCCCTGGGTCCCTCCCGGCGCTCCTTCGGCGGCTTCTCGGGCTGCTTCCTCGCCACCATCCAGGACGAGGAGGAGAAGCTCAACCTGCACCGGCTCAACGCGGGCACGGGTGATGCGCTGCCCACCGCCCTGCGGTTGATGGACCTGCTGGGAGACAAGCGCTTCGAGTTCCTGTTCTCCAAGGAGGACGCCAACGGGGTGCGCGTCCTGCCGCAGGACGTCGTCATCGCCATCAAGGACTGGGTGGACGAGGACAAGACGCAGTCCGCGTTCGACCCCAACAACACCGTCAACCCGTTCGCCGCCGGCTTCTCGGATGAAAACGGGCCCTACAGCCGTTTCGATCCCCGCTACGAGTCGAAGAACGCGCGCTTCGACAGCATGGACGAGCTGTACCGGGTGCATGGGGTGAATGACCGCTTCATGGCCGCCTTCCGGGACCGCCTCACGGTGTACCCGGACGTCAACTCCAAGCCCAACGTCAACACGGATGACCCGATGATGATGTACATGGCCATCCTGTCGGCGGCGGATCCCGCGCGGCCGGACCCCCGGTTGAGGGACCCTGTTTTCGTCCAGGAGCTCATCACCCGCATCCGCGCGGCGCGGGCCTTCAGCTTCTTCGGCATGGGCGTGGCGGACTTCGTGACCGCCATCGAGTCCGCTGGCATCGCCGTCAATCCCCAGCTCAAGGCCAACGTGGCCGGCAACCGCCTGCTGGGCGACAAGAGCAACACCTTCAGCATCAAGTCCGTGGGAGAGGCGGGGTCCGTCCAGAAGACGATCACCGCCGTGGTCCGGCTCGACGATGGGCTCGGCAAGCTCCTGTATTGGAGAGAGGAATAACGATGGCCCGGATTCTAGGTCTGGACCTGGGCAGCCACTCGGTGAAGGGGCTGCTCCTCGACGCGAATAGCCGCAACCCGGCCGTGAGGGCCTGGGCCGAGGTGCGCCGCAATCATGAGGGCGAGCGGCAGGACACGCTGCGCACGGCGCTGCGCGAGCTGCTGGCGCGCCCGGAGTTCCACCACCCGGATCAGGTGGTGGTGGCGCTGCCCGGCCCCGCGCTGGTCACCCACCAGCTCGCCCTGCCCTTCACGGATCCCAAGCGGATCGAGGCCACCATCCCCTTCGAGGTGGAGAGCCAGATTCCCTTCGACCTGGGCGAGGCCGTCTTCGACTACCAGGTCGCCTCGCAGGTGAAGGACAAGGGCAGCGAGCTGCTGGTGGGCGTGGTGCGCCGCGAGGAGCTGGCCACGCTGCTGCAGGTGCTCAACGAGGTGGGCGTGGACCCGCGCGTGGTGACGCACCCGGGCATCACCTACCAGAACCTGCTGCTGCAGCAGCCGGCCCTGTTCGCGGGCACGGACGCGGAGGCGGTGGCCATCGTGGACATCGGCCACGAGCGCTCGACGCTGGCCATCGGCCGGCCCGGCGGTGGCGTGGAGTTCGCCCGGACCTTCGCCGGTGGCGGGCAGAACCTCAGCCGCGCGCTGGCCGCCGAGTTCCAGACGCCGCAGCCGGAGGCGCACCACTGGAAGGAGCAGCACGGAGCGCTGGCGAGCGCGGCCACGGCCCAGGGGCCGGATGGTGAGCGGGCGGCGGCGGCCTTCGTGCGCGGCCTGCAGCCGGTGCTGCGCGAGCTGCGCCCGTCCTTCAAGGCCTTCACCGCGCGCACCCGCCGGCAGGTGGGCGCCGTGCTGCTGTGCGGCGGCTCCGCGCGCATGCCCGGCCTCGCCGAGCAGCTGAGCAAGGACCTGGGCATGCCCGTGCGCGTGCTGGCGCTGCCGCAGGAGGCGTCCACGGTGGTGCCCGCCTCGGAGCAGCCGGCGGCGCTGCAGGCGTACTCGCTCGCGCTGCGCGGCCAGGCCTCGGGCCCCAAGGCGCCGCGCTTCAACCTGCGCCGCGGCGAGTTCGCCTTCAAGGGTGACTACGACTACGTGAAGGACAAGCTGGGGCTGCTGGCCTCCTTCGCCGCCACCCTGCTGCTGCTGCTCATCGCCAGCGGCGTGGTGCGCAACTCGGTGCTCGCGCGCCGCGAGGCCCAGGTGGACGCCGTGCTGTGCGACGTCACCCAGCGCATCCTCGGCTCCTGCGAGAAGAACTACGACATCGCGCTCAACCGCCTCAAGGGCGTGGAGAGCCCGGCCGCCGCGCTGCCGAAGATGTCCGCCGTCAACCTCCTGGCGGAGATGTCGCAGCGGGTGCCCACGGACATCCAGGTGACGTTCGACCGCATCGACATCGACTTCGAGCGCATCAGCGTGCGCGGCCTCACCGACAGCTCCAAGCAGATCGACACCATCGCCACCGCGCTGCGCGGCCACCGCTGCTTCAAGGAAGTGAAGGAGGGCAAGGTGGAGAAGACGAAGGATGGCAGCAAGGTCTCCTTCCGCCTGGACATCCAGGTGGAGTGCCCCGAGCAGGCCCAGGGCGGGGAGGGTTAGCACATGGAAAAGCTTCGAGGACTCCTCAACGACGCCAAGGCCTGGTTCGATCGGCTGAGCGGCCGGGAGCGCCAGATGGTGATGGGAACCGGAGGCGCGGTGCTGGCCTTCGTCCTGTTCGTCATCATCTTCTCCTTCGCCAACAGCGCGGACGGCTACCGCAAGCGCACGGACCAGAAGCTGGCCAAGCTGCGCGAGGTGCAGGCGCTGGCGGCCAGCTACCGCGAGGCCACCCAGGAGCGTCAGGTCGTGGAGCAGCAGCTCACCGGCAGCGACGTGCGGCTGATGACGTACATCGAGGAGAAGGCCACCCAGGCGGGGCTGACCGTGCCCAACATGACGCCCAAGAACGACGTGGGCATCGGGGACGGGAAGATCGTCGAGAGCTCGGTGGAGCTGACGTTCACCGACGTGGATCTGCGCAAGCTGCATGACTTCCTGTCCTCGGTGGAGCGCGGGCCCGGCGTGGTGAAGGTGAAGAGCCTGCGCCTCGAGCCGCGCGACGCCTCGGAAACCCTGACGGCCTGGACGACCGTCGCCACCTACAAGATGAAGCAATGACCATGGCTGCCGAGACGACCAAGATCGCCCGCTGGAAGCTCGCCCTTGGCTACGGTGCGTTCTCGCTCGTGGCCTTCATCGTCTGTCTGTTCCTCACGTTCCCGTACGATACGTTGCGCAAGCGCGCCGTGGACGCGGCGGCGGACGCGGGGTACGCGCTGCGCATCGGCTCGCTGCGGCCGGGACTGCGCGGGCTGACGGCCACCCAGGTGCGCATCAGCAAGGTGCCCAACGGCATGACGCCCGAGCTGCACGGCATGCTGGCCAGCAACACCCCCATGCTGCCCGGCCCCGAGGAGCTGGGCGAGCCGCTCATCGTCGACTCCGTGGCGGTGCGGCCCGCGCTGCTGCCGCTCGGGGTGGCGTTCCACGCGGACCTGCTGGGCGGCAGCCTCAGCGGCAACGTGGGCGCCCTGGGCGACATGCGCGTGGCGGTGAAGCTGTCGGACCTGGACACCTCCGAGGGCAACCTCAAGGGCTTCAGCGGGGTGGACCTGACGGGCAAGCTCAACGGCTCGCTCGACCTCACCCTGCCCAAGACGCGCGGCCAGCCGGACCTGAGCCAGGCCAACGGACAGATCGCGCTGGACACCAAGGGCCTGCTCATCCAGGGCGGCAACGTGATGGTGCCCATGTACGGCACCCCCACCCCCATGGACCTGCCGAAGATCGCGCTGGGTGACATCGACGCGCGCATCAAGATCGACAAGGGCCTGGGCACCGTGGAGGCACTGCAGGCCCGGAGCGAGGACCTGGAGATCCTCGGCTCGGGCACGGTGAAGTTCGGCCAGCGGCTGGACGTGAGCCAGCCGGACATGGAGTTCAAGCTGAAGGCCGAGCCGGAGTTCGTGAAGCGGCTGGGCATCATGGGCGCGGGCCTGTCCATCCTGCCCCCGGACAAGAGCGATCCGAAGTACCGCGTGGCGCACCTGGGCGGCTTCTTCAACCGTCCCAACTTCGGCCCCTCGCGCCAGCAGTCGCCGATGCGTTAGTCCCCCGCGCTGGCGGACCCGGACCGGGAGACGGTCCGGGTCTCCCAGGTGGACGACGCCGCGAGTCATCTCCCAGAACACTACCTCAAAAATCATCCCGGAGGGTTGCACGCCGGTCGCTCCACGGATTAGGAGTGTCCCCGCAACTGACTTCTGAGGGAGGGTTCGTCGATGCCGGAGCTGGTGTTCTTTCGTCGAGGCGAGGAGGTGCTGCGGGTGGGGTTGGGGCGCGAGCGGATGGTGCTCGGCCGCGGCGAGAAGAGCGACGTCGTCATCCCCGACCCCGAGGTGAGCCGCCGGCAGGTGGCCCTCGTCTTCGACGGTCAGCGCTGCACCCTGGAGGACCTGTCCGGTAAGGGCACCCAGGTGGCCGGCGCCTCCATGAAGAAGGGCGAGCTGGCCGATGGCGCGGACATCACGCTCGGCCAGTGGCGCGCCGTGTTCCGGCTCCACGGCAGCGGCCAGTCCGACGCCGCCACCGAGGTGGGCGACCGCACGGAGCTCCAGCCCCGCGACTCCGCGTCGCGCTGGCAGCCCGCCCAGGTGCGCATCCGGCAGGGTGGCAACGAGACCGTCCAGAAGCTCAACGCCGACAGCTTCACCGTGGGGAAGGATGCGTCCTGCGATCTCGTCATCCAGGACTCGTTCATCTCCAGCCGCCACCTCAAGGTGACCCGGCGCGATGGCCACTTCCACGTGCTGGACACCAACTCCACCAACGGCACCTGGTTGGGGCCGGTGCGCGTCTTCGAGGTGCAGGTGGGGCTGCCCACCACGCTGCGCCTGGGCCAGACGGACCTCGTCCTCGAGCCCATCACCCCGGCCCGCAAGGAGCTGTCCTTCCACGGCATCATCGGCGCGGATCCGTCCGTGAAGCAGCTCGTGGACCTCATCGAGCGCGTGGCCCCGTCCTCCGCCGCGGTGGCCATCCTCGGCGAGTCCGGCACCGGCAAGGAGCTGGTGGCCCGCGCCATCCACGCGTGCTCCCAGCGCGCCGACAAGCCCTTCATCCCCGTCAACTGCGCCGCCATCTCCAAGGAGCTGATCGAAAGCGAGCTGTTCGGCCACGAGAAGGGCTCGTTCACCGGCGCCACCAACGCGCGCAAGGGCGCCTTCGAGGAGGCCGATGGCGGCACCCTCTTCCTCGACGAGATCGGCGAGCTGCCCGTGGACCTGCAGGCCAAGCTGCTGCGCGCCCTGGAGAGCGGGGAGATCAAACGCGTGGGCGCCAGCAAGCCGTCCAACGTGGACGTGCGCGTGGTGGCCGCCACCAACCGCGACCTGATGGCGGCCTCCCGCGACGGCCGCTTCCGCGAGGACCTGTACTACCGCCTGTGCGTGGTGCCCCTGCACCTGCCGCCGCTGCGCAACCGGCGCAGTGACATCCTCGGTCTGGCCGAGCACTTCCTGCGCATGTACTCGCCCCGGGGCCAGACGGTGCGCCTCACCCCCGCCGCCATGGAGCGGCTCCAGCAGCACGGCTGGCCCGGCAACATCCGCGAGCTGCGCAACGTGGTGCACCGCGCCCTGCTGCTGCGCAAGGGCGACGCCATCGACGCCCCGGACATCACCTTCGACCAGGAGGTGAACCGCGAGACGGGCGTGTCCGTGCCCGAGCTGCCCCCCGGCATGACGCTGGAGCAGATGCTCCTCAAGCTGGAGCGGCAGATCGTCGAGGCCGCCCTGCGCCGCTGCAACAACAACCGCGAGCGTGTGGCGCGTGAACTGGGAGTCGCACGCTCCACCTTGTTCAAACGGCTCAAGGAGTGGGGCCTCACCCGCCAGGAAGAAGAGACGGAGTAGGTCCGCTCCCGCTTTTCATACCCTTTAGATCCTTTTCGCGGCCCATTCGTTCCCACCTCCAGACATCCGATGAGGGTGTTCAGGAGGCATACATGATGGATGCCGCGGTCATCGCCCTTCCTCCCTTCGCCGAGCTGTACCGCCAGTACCGCACACGGGCACTGGCCATCGCACGCCGCATCGTGGGGGATGCGGACGAGGCGGAGGATGTGGTGCAGGACGTTTTCACCCGGCTGGCCCAACGCCCCAGCGGCTTCGACGGCCGCTCGTCGTGCTCCACGTGGTTGCACCGTGTGATGGTGAACAGCAGCATCAACTGGTTGCGGGCCCGCAGGCGCCGCGAGCGGTTGCAGCACGAGCCCGAGAGCCCGGCCTCCCCGGAGGCCCAGGCCGTGGGCTCCGAGATGCAGCGTCACTTCGAGGAGGCCCTGGACAAGGTCAGTGAACAGCAGCGCCAGGTGCTGTGGCTGCGCGAGATGCGCG
The DNA here is from genome assembly GCF_036277355.1 of Archangium sp. GTDB lineage: Bacteria > Myxococcota > Myxococcia > Myxococcales > Myxococcaceae > Archangium. The sequence goes on along the minus strand of NZ_DASUNC010000074.1, from coordinate 76,772 downwards.
GCTACAGCTACCCGGAGATCGCCGCCATGCTGCGCATCCCGGAGGGCACCGTGAAGAGCGCCCTGCACCGGGGCCGGCAGCGCGCCCTCGCCGAGCTGGAGGAGCGCGGTCAGCAGCCGTGAAGCCGCGGTGGTGAAAGTACGGGGGGGTGCCACGGTCCGCAACCCGGGATGCGTGGCACCCTCACCCCATCAGTCCTCCGACTTGGAGCCCACGAAGTGGTCTTCCTTGTCGCGGAACAGCAGGTTGAAGCTCGTCAGTGAGCCGTAGATGCGGGTGATGTAGCTCTGCATCTCCACCTTCTCGGCGTCCGTCAGCTTCGGGTGCGCGTTGAGCTTCTGCTCCATCACCCGCAGCTTGTCGCGCACCATGACGATCTTGTGGAAGAAGGCGTCGATGGGCAGGTCCTTGCCCTGCACGTCCGACTTGCCGGGCACCAGCTTGATGCTGCCACCCTCCCACTTGTTGGCCAGCGGCGGCGCCTCACCGCCCTCGCCCACCGCCTCCCGGATCAGCTCCATCAACTCCGCGCGCGTCATGTTCAGCTCCAGGCCTTCCAGGTCCACCACTTCGTTCGGGTCCCGCTCCCGCCGCCGCACCACCGGCCCCACGCCGCGCACCGTCCGCTCGCGCCGCGACGAGTCCGGGGGCAGCGCCTTGGCCGCCACGCCCCGCGGCAGGAACTTGTTGCACAGCGGCGCCGAGGGCGGGAACAACCCCCGCTCCGCCTGCAACCGGCAGACGCCCACCCAGCCCCGGTGATCCACCGAGTGCGCCGCCCACAGCTTGCAGTTGCCGCACACCTTCTCCTCCGGTCCGAAGACCGGCAGGGGCGGCGGGTTGCTCCCGGCCCCGTCCGTCATCAGCGGCGCTCCTGGGCCTTGGGGTCCTTGCGCACGCCCAGCTCGCGCAACAGCCCGTCCGCATCCTCGACCTGATCCAACAGCCACAGCACGTAGCGCACGTCCACGTTCACGTTGCGCGCCACGTCCGGGTTGTAGCCGAAGTCGTTCGCCACGTTCTCCCACACGCGATCGAAGTTGACGCCCACCAGCTGGCCCTTGCCGTTCACCGTGGGGCTGCCCGAGTTGCCGCCCGTGGTGTCCGCGTCCGCCAGGAAGTTCACCGGCACGTCCTTCAACTGCGCGTCCACCCAGGGCCCGTACTTCTTCGCCTCGGCCGCGGCGGCCACCTTGGCCGGCACGTCGAAGGGCTCCTGGCCCGTGTGCTTCTCCATCACGCCCGCCAGCGTCGTCTGCGGCGTGTAGAAGGCCCCATCCCGAGGCGTGTAGCCCTTCACCTTCGCGAACGACACCCGCAGCGTGCTGTTGGCATCCGGAGCAATGGGCTTGCCCGCGTGCGCCATCACCGCCCGGCGCCACTCGGGCATCAGCCGCGTGGTCGCGCCCGCGCGCCGATCCCGCTGCTCCTCCAGCGCCACCACCTCCGCCGACAGATCCAACCCGAAGTCCAGCAGCGCATCCTTCCGCGCCCGGAGCTGCGCCTCCGTCTCACCGGCCATCTTCTGGCGCTCGGCCAGGTTCAGCACCTTCGTCTTCGCGTACAGGGTGTCGAGCTTCGCGGACACCTTCTTCGCGTCGTACGTCTTGCCGAAGTGCTTGTCGATCGCCGCGATGCGCTCGCCCTCGCCGAGCCCCTGCGCCCGCCGCACCAGCGCGAGGAACATCCGCTTGTCCGCGGCCGTGAAGAGGTTCTTCTGCTCGCGCTCCAGCCGGTCCGCCAGCCGGGGCAGCTCGCGCTCCATGAACTCGGGCCGGCGCTCGAGGTCCGGCTTCACCCGCTCCTGAGACAGCCGCGCCAGCAGCACCGCCAGGGCCGGCGCCTTCACCGCGCCGCGCACCGTGTCGAGGAGGAACTCGCGCTCGAACGTCTTCGCCCGCGCCGCCTGCAGGGACAGCAGCTCCGAGCGGGCCGCGAGTGCACCCGCGTACTCCTTGCGCTTCTCCGCCCAGGCCACCACCGCCGCCTCGGACTCGCGCTGCTTCTCCACGATGCGCCCACGCTTGAGCCCCGCGAGCTGCCCGCCCGAGTTCTTGTAGCGGTTGTGCATGCCCTTGAGGTGCGAGGCCACGGCGATCTTCCCCGCCGGATCCTTCTCGCCCTCCTCCTCGAGGATGCGGATGAGCTCGCCGTACACGTCGATGACGCGCGGGTAGAAGCGCGCCTGGCGCTCGGCCATCTCCTCGGCCAGCAGCGTGCGGTAGGTGGTGCCCGGGTAGCCCAGCACCATCACGAAGTCGTCCGGCTTCACGCCCTCGGTGGCCAGCGGGAAGAAGAACTCGGCCTTGTAGGGCACGTTCTTCGTGTCGTACTTCGCCGCCGAGCCATCCGGCGCCGAGTAGGCCCGGACGATGGAGAAGTCACCGGTGTGGCGCGGCCACATCCAGTTGTCCTCCTCGCCCCCGTACTCGCCCACGGCGCGCGGCGGCGCGTACACCAGCCGCACGTCCGCCAGCTCCACCGAGTCGCTCAGCACGAACTGCACCCCGCCGTCGAAGCTGGCCACCCGGCAGCGCGTGGCCGGACGCTTCTCGCACTCGGCGACCAGCTCCTTCTCCTTGCGCTCCAGCGCCTTCTGACGCGTGAGATCATCCGCGCCCGCGGGCACCGCGGCGTACATCTCCTTCGTCACGTCCTTGAAGCTGCGCGGCACCTGGATGCGCGAGCCCTTGCCCGGCAGCTCCTCCTCGCGGCTCTTCGCGAGGAAGCCCTGGGTGATGAGGTCGCGCTGGGTGGTGCTGTGCTCCTGGATGATGGAGAAGACGCAGTGGTGGTTGGTGATGACCAGGCCCGTCTCGGCGATGAAGGCGCCCGTGCAGCCGCCCACGTTCACCGTGCCGGCCAGCAGGCCCGTGCCGCGCTTGGGATCCCACAGCCGCTCGGGCGGCACCTGGAGCCCCTGGGCCTTGAGCCACGCCGGGTCGAGTTCGAGGACCTGTTGGGGGGTCCACTTCCCTTCCCCGGCCAGGGCCGGGGCAGCCACGAGTGAAAGGAGCAGGAGCGTCTTCTTCATCGTGCTCCCCTCCCTACCGCGTCTTCCGCCCGCAGGCGACCGTCTTGGACATCCGTGACGCCTGCCCACCCTCCTGCCGTCCCAGTCCGAGTGCGTGGACCCCTGGAAGAACCCGGGGGCAGGCGTGTTCTGGGACCCGCATGCAGACCTCGAGCGGCTCCAAGTTGGACTCTGGCCGGGTGGCCCTTCTGCTCGTGCTCCTGGGCGCGGGCTGGTACTTCTGGGACTCCCCCGTGGTGTGGCCCCTGAAGTTGCTGGTGGTGATGATGCACGAGGGCGGTCACGCACTCGCCACCCTGCTGGCCGGAGGCGCGGTGGACCGCGTCACGCTGGCGGCGGCCGATTCGGGGGCCTGCCTGTCCCACCTGCCCCAGGGCCTGATGGCGCAGGTGGCCGTGTACTCCGCCGGCTACGTGGGCAGCGCGCTCGCCGGAGCCTTCCTGCTGCTGGCCACCTACCGCTTCCGGATGCGCCGCCTCGTGCTCGTCACCGCGTGCGGGGGCCTCGCCGTCATGGGCGTCCTCTACGCGGGCGACGGCATCACCCTGGCCTTCTGCCTGGGCACCGCGCTCGTGCTGGGGCTCGCGGCGAAGTACCTCCCGGATGGGGGCGTGGACATGCTCAACCTCCTGCTCGCCGCCTTCTCCGCCCTCTACGTGGCGGTCGATCTGCGCTCGGAGCTGTGGAAGGGCGCCGCCCACTCCGTCAGCGACGCGGCCCGGCTCGCCCACCTCACTCCCCTGCCCTCGTGGGCTTGGGCCGCGATCTGGTCGTTCGCCTCGCTCGCGCTGCTCGGCCTCTTCGCCCGCTGGTCCCTGCGCGCCGCGAAACCCGAGGGCCTGGGCAGCTCGCTGCTCTCCGGCCGCCGCTAGGGGCGCTCAGCGCCTCGGGCGCATCCGGTAGGCCACGAAGGAGGCCACGTCCGGGAAGGCGAAGTACGGGTTGTGCTGGCGCACGTCGCTCATGGCCGCCACCGGCACGCTCGCGTAGTCATGCCCGGGGAAGAGCCGGGTGCTGTCCGGCACCTTGAGCAGCACCTGGGACAGCGAGCGGTACATCGCCTCCGGGTCTCCCCCGCGCATGTCACACCGCCCGCAGCCGTTGATGAAGACGGTGTCGCCCGACACCAGCGCGTCCTGGGCCAGCAGGCAGTGCGAGCCCGGGGTATGCCCGGGGGTGTGCAGGGCCTGGAAGTTCCGTCCGCCCACCGTGAGGGTGTCCCCCGGCCCGAGCGGCCGCAGCGCCCCCGACGCCAGATCGCGCAGGTCCGCCGAGAAGTCCACCTCCGCGCGCTGGGCGTACACGGGGACGTCATGCTTCGAGAGCAGCTCGGGGATGCCGTTGGTGTGGTCTCCGTGGCAGTGCGAGACGAAGGCGCCCACCAGGCGCTTGCCGTCCTCCACGAGGGCCTTCTCGATGGCGGGCACGTCCCACGCGGGGTCCACCACCAACACCTCGTCCGAGTCCTTCGGGCCCACCAGGTACACGAAGTTGTCCATCGTCCCGAGCTTCAACTGGCGCACGTACAGAGCTTCCATCGGCATCCTCCAGGCGGCGCACTGCATCACGGCGTCCGGCCCTCCATTCTATGCGCCACGGGCGGGCCGGGGGGCAGCCCTTGAGGAGGAACAGCGCTTCGCATTTGAATGCGGCCCCCTTCCCCCGTCGAGGAGACGCCCTTGAAGAGACCGCTGCTCCCCCTGGCCCTCACCCTGCTCGCCACGAGCGCCATGGCCAAGGACCGGGCCACCTTCCGCCATACGCCCTCGGCGGACGAGGAGCGTCCCGTCGTGGTGGACGCGACGGTGGGCCCCCAGGGCGGTGACTTCGCGCTGCGGCTGCGCTTCCAGAAGCCCCCGTTCGGCCAGGAGTGCGGCTCGCGCTGCGCCAACGCGACCCTCCTGCTCGACACGGATGCCAACCCCCGCTCGGGCCTGAAGCTCTCCGACAAGGCCCCCGAGAATGGCGCGGACCTGGCCATCATCGTCCAGGGCACGCGCGACATGTCCGGCGCGAGCTCGGACCATTACGTGCGCGTGAAGGTGAGGCAGCTCGCGGACGGAGCCCGCACCCTCGAGCAGGGGGAGTTGATCGCCGAGTTGGATCACCTGCGCGACCCGGACCGCGTCCACATCGAGGACAACACCGTGTTCCTGCTCATCGACGCGAGCAACAACGTGCCCTCGGGACGCAAGGCGCGCGTCGTGTATCACCCGCCCGGCGGCAAGGCGGTCCAGGCCACCCTCCCCGGCATGCTCAGCGGCAGTGCGAACAGCAAGGTGATGATCTTCCGCCGCGGCGGCTGGGGAACGGCACGCCAGGGCGGTCGGCGCGTCGGGGGCGAGAGCAAGTAGGCGCGCGGCGAGCTCTCAGGGAGACGGAAGGGAGACGGAGCACACATCCTCGGCAGGAGGGCGGAAGGCCCATGCTCACGCTCTTCCGCTCGCCTGATGTCCTGCCGGGTGGGTGAACCACGCAGGTTGTGTCAGACCCCCGAGGCAGTATCCGCCCATGCCGTGGGAGGCGGGTCCATGCCCTCCAGGCGGGTTCCTCCTCCCACCCTCCGTACGGCTCCGAGCCCACCCGTCGTCCCGGTCCCAACCCAGGCAGGCGAGCGCGGCGACCCCACCTTCGAGGCCCTCCATGACCCGATTTCCTGGCCCCAAAACCTGAACATATGTATAGAAACCCCACCCCCGAGGCGTCGCAACCCCTCGAATTTGTTCCCTTTCACAGTGGGCCGTGCTACTCCCGCCGGCTCATCACCTTCCGTCCCGGGCCCGGAGTGCGCGAGCCGCGCCCCGCGTTCCAGAGGGATACGGACGGTCCTGACCTGAACACATGAGCATGCTCGCACAAGCGGATAACAAGACGCGGAAGAAGCAGGGGGCCTCGGGTGGCGGTGGCGATGGCACCGCCTCGGCCGCGGGAGGCGGTGGCGGTGGTGCCACGCCCGCCGCGCTCGCCGATGAGGCCCGCCGCCGCTACCTCAACTACGCCCTCTCCGTCATCACCTCGCGCGCCCTGCCCGACGTGCGTGACGGCCTCAAGCCGGTTCAGCGCCGCATCCTCTACGGCATGTGGAACGACCTGAACCTCACGCACGACGCCAAGTACAAGAAGTGCGCCCAGGTCGTCGGCGCCATCATGGGCCCCTACCACCCGCACGGCGACACCGCCATCTACGATGCACTCGTGCGCATGGCGCAGGACTTCTCCCTGCGCTACCCCCTCGTGGACGGCCACGGCAACTTCGGCTCGCTCGATGGCGACGCCGCCGCCGCCTACCGTTACACCGAGTGCCGCCTCGAGAAGCTCTCCGACGAGCTCCTCAACGAGCTGAGCCAGAAGACGGTGGACTTCCGGCCCAACTACGACGGCACGCGCACCGAGCCCATCGTCCTTCCCTCGCGCGTTCCCCACCTGCTGATGAACGGCACCACGGGCATCGCCGTGGGCATGGCCACCAACATCCCGCCCCATCACCTGGCGGAGCTGTGCGACGCGCTCACCGCGCTCGTGGACGACAGCAACCTCACCGTCAAGCAGCTGCTCAAGTGGGTCAAGGGTCCCGACTTCCCCACCGGCGGTGAAATCCTCAACTCCCAGAAGGAGCTGCAGGAGATCTACGAGACCGGCCAGGGCAGCGTGCGTCTGCGCGGCGAGTACGAGTTGGAGGAGCTCAAGCGCGGTGGCCAGCAGATCGTCATCACGTCCATCCCCTACACGGTGAACAAGTCCACGCTGGTGGCCAAGTTCGGGGAGATCGTCCGCGAGCGCAAGCTGCCGCTCATCGTGGACGTGCGCGACGAGTCCACCAAGGACGTGCGCATCGTCCTGGAGCTCAAGAAGGACGCCAGCCACGAGCTGGCCATGGCGTACCTGTACAAGAACACGCCGCTCCAGACGAACTTCAACGTCAACCTCACCTGCCTCGTGCCCAACCCGGAGAACCCCGAGGTCGGCACCCCCAAGCGCCTGGGGCTCAAGGAGATCCTCCAGTACTTCCTGGACTTCCGCCTGCTGGTCATCAAGCGGCGCATCCAGTACCAGCTCGACGAGCTGAAGAAGCGCGTCCACATCCTCGAGGGCTTCGAGAAGGTCTACGACGCCCTGGACGAGATGATCCGCATCATCCGCGCCTCCGAGGGCAAGCAGGACGCCGCCAAGAAGCTGATTGCCCGCTTCAAGCTCGATGAGATCCAGGTGGACGCCATCCTGGAGATGAAGCTCTACAAGCTGGCCCGCCTGGAAATCCTCGTGGTCCAGAACGAGCTGAAGGAGAAGCGCAAGCAGATCAAGGACCTGGAGTCGCTGCTCAAGAGCGAGTCGCGGCTGTGGGGCACGGTGAAGGACGAGCTGGCCGAGGTGAAGGCCGCCTACGGCATGCAGAAGCGCCGCACCAAGGTGAGCCGCGGCGGCGCCGAGGAGATGACCTTCGACGCCGAGGCGCTCATCGCGGACGAGGACGCCCACGTCGTCATCACCCGCGATGGGTGGATCAAGCGCGTGCGCGAGGTGAAGGATCCCGCCTCCACCCGTCTGCGCGAGGGCGATGCGGTGATGACGGTGCTCGCCGGCAGCCTGAGGGCGAACCTGGTGCTCTTCAGCAACTTCGGCACCGCCTACGTCACGCGCTTCAACGACGTGCCGGCCTCCACGGGGTACGGCGACCCGGTGCAGAAGCTGTTCAAGTTCGACGACGGCGAGCGGATTGTCGCCGCGCTGTCGCTCGACACCCGCCTGTGGCGCCCGGAGAAGCTGCTGGGAGTCACGAAGCTGGGCATGGGCATGCGCTTCCCGCTGGCCCCGCACCTGGAGCTCTCCACCCGCGCCGGGCGCCGCTACGCCAAGACGGGCGAGGGCGATGAGATCGTCGGCGTGCAGCCGGTGGAGGACAAGGACCTGGTGGGCGTGCTTACCGAGCGGACCGCCGCCCTGGTGTGCAAGGTGGCGGAGATCAACGAGCTGGCCGGCCCGGGCAAGGGCGTCACCGTCATCAAGGTGGACGAGGGCGACCGGGTGGTGGACTTCGTGGTGGCCCCCCAGGGCAACAAGGAGGCGGGGGTCGCCTTCGAGACCCAGAAGGGCCGCAAGCTCGTCCTCCACACGGGCCGCTTCGAAGTGACGGGCCGCGGTGGCAAGGGCCACGAGATGTCGCGCAAGGACGCGGTGAAGGAGGTGGCGCGTGCGCCCCTCTACATCCCGCTGCCGGAGCAGAAGAAGGACTAGCCGGAGACTGTCATGGCGACGACCAAGAAGACGACCTATACGGGCGCGGACATCCAGGTCCTCGAGGGCCTGGAGCCGGTCCGCAAGCGCCCGGCGATGTACATCGGCGGCACCGACGGCACGGGCTATCACCACCTGCTGTGGGAGATCCTCGACAACTCGGTGGACGAGGTCATCAACGGCTATGCGTCCACCGTGGAAGTCACGCTCCACAAGGACAGCCGCACCATCACGGTGGTGGACGATGGGCGAGGCATCCCCATCGACATCATGCCCAAGTTCAAGAAGCCCGCGGTGGAGATCATCCTCACCACGCTGCACGCGGGCGGTAAGTTCGAGCAGGGCAACTACATCCACTCGGGCGGTCTGCACGGCGTGGGCAGCTCGGTGGTGAACGCCCTCTCGCGCAAGCTCGTCGTGGAGATCAAGCGCGACGGCAAGCGCCACGTGCAGACGTACAGCAAGGGCAAGCCCACCAGCCAGCTCAAGCCGGAAGGGCCCGCCCGGGGCACCGGCACGTCGACGACCTTCGAGCCGGATCCGGAGATCTTCGGCGAGAAGCTCAAGTTCGACGCGAAGCTCATCCGCGAGCGGCTCGAGGCGAAGAGCTACCTCCACAAGGGCATGACCGTCATCTGGAAGGACGAGACGGCCACCCCGCACGTGAAGGAGGAGTTCAAGCACGACGGCGGCATCGCCGAGTACCTGTCCAAGGTGGTGGGCGAGCGCGGCAAGCCGGTGGTGCCCTCGGGCAGCACGGCCATCTTCTACCACTCGCGTGACAACGGGGTGCGCCTGGAGGCCGCGCTGGTGTGGACGGAGGCCACGGACGAGCACATCCGCTCGTACGTCAACGGCATCCCCACGCCCCTGGGCGGTACGCACGAGGCGGGGCTGCGCAGCGCCGTGGTGAAGGCGGTGCGCAACTACATGGAGACGCACGAAATCACGCCCAAGGGCGTCACGCTCACCGCGGAAGACATCCGCGAGGGCGTGACGGCCATCCTCTCCACGTACGTGGTGGAGCCGCAGTTCCAGGGCCAGACGAAGGGGCGCCTCAACAACCCGGAGACCTCGGCCCAGGTGGACGGCGTCATCCGCCCCGCGCTGGAGAAGTGGCTCAACGACAACAAGTCCATCGCCGAGTCGGTGGTGGCCCGCATCACGCTGGCCGCCCGCGCCCGCGAGGCCAGCCGGGCCGCCTCCCAGGCCATCAGCCGCAAGACGGCCGTCAGCCACCGGCTCAACCTGCCGGGCAAGCTGGCGGACTGCTCCTCGACCGATCCGGCACAGAGTGAGCTGTTCCTCGTGGAAGGTGACTCCGCAGGTGGCAGCGCCAAGCAGGGCCGCGACCGGCGCACCCAGGCCGTGCTGCCGCTGCGCGGCAAGGTGCTCAACGCCGAGCAGGCATCCACCGACAAGGTGGTGGGCAACAAGGAGCTCACGGACATCGTCAGCGCCCTGGGCTGTGGCATCGGCAGTGACTTCGACATCACCAAGCTGCGCTACGGCCGCATCTTCCTGATGATGGACGCCGACAGCGACGGCAACCACATCGCCACGCTGCTGCTCACCTTCTTCTACCGGCACCTGCGCCCGCTCATCGAGCACGGCCACATCTACCTCGCCCAGCCGCCCCTCTTCCGGGTGGACATCGGCAAGGAGACGTACTGGGCGCTCGACGAGGTCCACCGGGATCGGATCATCCGCGAGAAGACCAAGGGCAACGCCAAGCCCAGCGTCATGCGCTTCAAGGGTCTGGGCGAGATGACGCCGGACGAGCTGAAGGAGACCACGCTGGATCCGAAGCTCCGCCAGAGCCTGAAGGTGACCATCGACAACCCGCTCCTCACCGATCAGGTCATCAATGACTTGATGGGCCGGGACGTCAGCGCGCGCTTCAAGTTCATCATGGAGAGCGCCAACGAGGTCGAGGACCTGGACGTGTAGGAGCCGAGGGGCCCCGGCCGGGGCATGGTGCACGGGCCCCTGGCTCGGTTAGCATCGTGCCCCGTGCGACTGAAGACCCCCCTCGCCCTTTCGCTCGCGCTGCTGCTGGGCACGGCCTCCGGTATCACCGAGGCCGCGCCCCGCCGTGGTTCGTCCGCCTCGGCCCGCAAGGCGAAGAAGAAGAAGACGCCCGCCGCCGAGCAGAGCGCCCCCGCCGGGGAGTCCACCGAGACTCCCGCCAGCGAGGAGCCCCCTCCGGCCGCGGATGCGCCCGTGGCCCCCCGGACGACGCTCGCACCGGCCCCCGCCGCTCCCGTGGAAGCCGCTCCCGCGGCTCCGGCTCCGGCGCCCGCCCTCCAGCCCGCGCCCCCCACCTGGTCGGGCAGCGTCGCGGTGCTGGCCGTCCCCTCGAAGCCGGACGCCACCCCGTCCGCCGCCCGCGTCGAGACCGACCTGCGTGCCGCGCTCGGCGCCCGGACGGAGGTGCGGCTGGTGGACCTCGCGGCCCTCTTCCCGCCTCCGCCCCCCGCGTCCCTTCAGCAGGGCGACGCCCTCTTCGATGAGGGCAAGGGCTTCTACGACAACCTGGACCCGGAGGCCGCGGCGAAGAAGTTCACCGAGGCGGCGGCCTTCTACGAGCGCTACCCGGTGGAGACGAAGCCGGAGCGGCTGGCCCGCGTCTACGTGTTCCTGGGTGCCTCGCGGCTGCTCAACGGAGACACCACCGGGGCCCAGGAAGCCTTCACCCGGGCACAGCTCGTGGCGCCCTCCCTCCAGCCCGAGTCCGAGCTCTTCGGGCAGGACGTGCACGAGGCCTTCGACGCCGCGAAGGTGGCCCTCTCCCAACAGCCGCGCGGCACGCTCACCATCGACTCGGTGCCCTCCGGTGCGCAGGTGTTGATGAAGGGCGAGAACCTCGGCACCACGCCGCTGAAGGACGTGGAGCTCGCGCCCGGCCCCCACCCCGTGGTGCTCACCCTTCCCGGTTACGTCCCCTTCGGCGTCTTCCAGCCGGTGGCGCCCTCCCAGCGCGGCGAGCTGCGCCCCACGCTGGAGCCCACCCCCGCCCTGGCCGAGGCACGGCGCCTGGCCGCCGACGTGTCCACCTCCCGCGCCCTCACGTCCGACACGCTCCCAGCCGGAGTGGCGGAGCTCGGCGAGAAGCTCGGCGCGCGCTATGTGGTGCTCGCCCGGGTGGAGCAGGATCGCCGGGGCCGCGCCGAGGCCGTGCTGTATGCCTGGGACGTGCGGCAGAAGAACCGCCTGCGCGGCGTGAAGCTCCATCCAGAGGATCCCCGTAGCCGCGAGGACGCCGTGCGTCAGGTGCATGCCTTCCTCACCGGCCAACACGTGCCCGGCCCCTCACTGCCCGTGGCGCTGCCCGCGGTGATGAAGAAGCCCTGGTTCTGGGCGGCGGTGGGCGGCGTGGCGGCGGCCACCACGGCGGGCATCCTGCTGGCATCCCAGCCCCAGAAACCCCTGGGCGCCCGGCTCGGCAACTTCGGTGCTGGTTGGTAGCGCTCCCCACGGCCCTTCCTCGAGGACCACGTCATGAAAGCCCTTGTGCTTCTGCTGCTCCCCTCCCTCGCGCTGGCGGCTCCCCCGCCTCCCAAGCCCCAGCGCATCACCTCGCTCCTCGTCCCCATGGACCCCACGGCCGAGTCGAGCGGCCCGAAGATGGAGAGCTACATGAACGAGGCCCTGGCCGAGTTCCAGGGCTACACCCTGCGCAAGCCCGAGGATCTCTTCGGCCTGCCGCAGGATGACGAGGCGCTCGTCGCGCTCAAGCGCGGCAAGCAGGGGTACGAGGAGAGCCTCGCCGCCTTCGACAAGAAGCAGTACGAGGAGGCGGAGCTGAAGATCCGCGCCACGCTGAAGGAGCTGCAGAAGGCGGCTCCGGCGATGACGGCCTCCTGCAATCCGCTGTGTGACGCCACCGCGCTCTACGCCGCGGTGATGTACCAGCGCGGTGACGTGGAGGAGACGAAGCTGGCGCTGTTGGATCTGATGGCGCTCAACCCCACCTACGAGCTGGACACCAAGCGCTACAGCCGCGACTTCATCTCGCTCCGGGTGCAGGTGGCCACGGGCGTGCACGCGGCGCTGCGCGGAGGGGCCACGGTGAAGTCCCGCCCGGCCGGGGCGCGCGTCTACATCGACAACGAGTTCAAGGGCTACACGCCGCTGACGGTGTCCACGCTGCCGGTGGGCAAGCACCTGCTGCGCCTGGAGCGCCCCGGCTTCCGCATCTACGGGCAGCTGCTCGAGGTGAGCCCGGAAGACGTGGAGGCGAGCGCCGCGCTGCAGCCCACGGACGACTACAAGGCCTATGACGCCCGGCTGGACTCGGTGGCCAGCGAGGTGATGCGCGCCAACGTGACCTCCAGCCAGGCGGTGGCCGGGCTGGGCAAGGCGCTCGGGCTGGAGCGGGGCTTCGTGGGCACGGTGCGCGACATTCCGGACAGCGGCACCACGGAGCTGGTGCTGGGCTTCTTCGACATGAAGGACGGCAAGCGGCTCGGCGTGCGGCGCGTGGTGCTGCAGGGCGACGAGTTCGGCCAGCTCAAGTCGGAGATGGCCCGGCTGGTCAATCACCTGCTGAACAATGCCGAGGGCGGCACGGAGAAGCGGGTGAAGTCCTCGGATCCACTGGAGAACAACCACGGCATGGAGGAGTGGAACCGCGAGGACCGTGGCGGCAAGCGGCGCGACCAGGAGAAGAAGGCCAAGAAAGGCGATCCGCTGGAGGGAGTGAACGGTACCGAAGATTGGTGAGTCACGGCGCTTGTACCCGGGAGCGCGGCGCCTAGAGTCGGAGGGCCATGCGTGCCCTCTCGCTGATGCTGTTGCTCCCCGGCCTCGCGCTCGCACAGACGGGGCTCATCGTCCAACCCGCCTCGCCGCCGCGCGGGGTGACGCTGCCGCCCACCTCCGCCGCGCTGGTGGACGAGGCCACCGCGCTCTCCGTCAACCCGGCGGGCCTGCGCTTCGTCGGGCCCGCGCAGCTCTTCTACCTGCACGAGCGCAACCTGGTGCGGGACCAGTTGGGTGACGGCGTCTACCTGGGCACGACGCTGGGCGGACTGGGTGCCGGCGTCAGCATGGAGTGGATGCGCGGACGCGGGCTGCCGGACTACCGCAAGACGTCCTTCGGCCTGGCGCTCGGCTCGCGGAGGCTGTCGCTGGGCGTGGGCTACCACACCCTCTCCTCGCGCGACGCCTCGCTGGACAGGCTGTCCGGCTTCGACCTGGGCCTCACGGTGCGTCCCACGCGCTTCCTCTCCGTGGCTGCGGTGGTGAAGGATGTGAACGCCCCCATGGAGGGGCCCTTCACCCTGCCCCGCCGCTACAACCTCGCCGTGGGCGTACGGCCCTTCGGCGAGCGCGTGACGTTGGGCGCGGACTACCTCGCTTCCGAGGGCGCCTGGGACGAAGGGCGCCTCACGTACACGGTGCAGGCCGCCGTCGTGCCCGGCTTCGGACTGGGCGCGGGCCTGTCGCATGGGCTCGGGGGCGACCGCACCCTGGCGCTGCAACTGGCCGCCACGCTGGACAGCTCGCGCTTCGGCCTCACCTACGCGGGTGGCGGCGCCGAGGGCGGCGGGATGGACCATGTGGTGGCGGTGCGGCTCTCCAGCCAGAAGTACCCGGCCCTGGACTTCGGCGGGGGCACGGTGGCCATGCTGGACCTGGATGACGAGCTGAGAGAGCGGGGCGGAACCCTGTCGCTGCTCGGCTTCTCCGAGCCGGACCCGTACCTGCGGCTGGCGCGGTGGATGGACGAGGCCACGAAGGATCCCCGGCTGAAGGGCGTGGTGCTGAAGGTGTCCGGCCTGCCCGGCGTGGACTGGGGCAAGGCCGAGGAGCTGCACCAGGCGGTGCTGCGGATGCGCGCGGCCGGCAAGAAGGTGCTGACGGTGCTCTACAGCGTGAATGACCTGGAGTACTTCGTGGGCTCGGCGGCGGACGAGGTGTACGCGCTGCCCTCCTCGTCCCTGCTCATCAACGGCCTGGCCGTCCACGTCGTGTCCCTGGGCGGGACGATGGAGAAGCTGGGCGTCACCTGGGACGTGGCGCGCGTGGGCGAGTACAAGACGGCCCCCGAGCAGCTCACCCGCAGCGACATGAGCCCCGCCCAGCGGGAGACCGTCGAGGCCTACCTGGACAACCAGATGGCGCATGACGTGGCGGCGGTGACGAAGGCGCGCCGCATCACCCCCGAGCGCCTCCGGGAGGCCTGGGGCGCCGGCATCCTCACCGCCACCCGGGCCAGGGATTTCGGACTGGTGGACGGGGTGCTGCTGCCCGAGGAGCTGGAGGACAAGCTGAAGAAGCTGATGCCCGGGGCCGCGTACGATCCCACCTACTCGCCGAAGGACGAGCGGGAGCGCCGCTGGACGGGGCGCCGCCGCATCGCCGTGGTGCCGGTGGTGGGCACCATCTCCGGAGGCAAGAGCCGCAAGCCGCCGTTGGTGGGGGGCGAGGCGATCGCCGGCGCGGAGACGGTGGCGCTCGCCCTGGAGCGGGCCCAGAGGGATCCGAAGGTGGCCGCCATCGTGCTGCGGGTGGACTCGGGCGGCGGGGACATCCTGGCCTCGGAGTTGATGTACCGCGCCGTGTTGGAGGCGAAGAAGCACAAGCCCGTCATCGCCTCCATGGGGGACGTGGCGGCCTCGGGCGGCTACTACGCCGCCATGGCCGCGGATGAGATCTGGGCCTCGCCCACCACCCTGACGGGGAGCATCGGCGTCTTCTACTTCAAGCCCGCGCTGCGCGGCCTGCTGGGCGACAAGCTGGGGGTGAACCAGGAGACCATCAGCCGCTCGCCCATGGCCGACGTGCTCGACTCGTGGCGGCCGTGGACGGAGGCGGAACAGAAGGCGGTGCAGGCCTGGGTGGACTCGGCCTACGACGACTTCATCACCCAGGTCTCCGTGGAGCGGAAGCTGGACAAGGCCAGGGTGGATGCCATCGCCCGGGGACGGGTGTGGGCGGGCTCCGCGGCGAAGGAGCGCGGACTGGTGGACGGGCTGGGGGGCCTGGTGGACGCGGTGGAGGCGGCGCGCAAGCGGGCCGGAGTGCCCACCGGAGAGGAGTTGGACCTGGTGGTGGAGGGCGAGGCGCACGGGCTGTTCTCCTCGCTGGGGGGAGAGCCCGGGGTGGACGCGGAGGCCCTTCCGGAGCTGAACCTGGGGCCGGTGGTGCAACCCGCCCTCCCGCCAGGGGTGCAGGCGCTCGTGCGCGAGGCGGGCCTGGACGGGGCCTGGGTGCTGGAGCCGGGACTGAAGGCCGTCCAGCCCTACACGCTGAGGGTCCGCTGACGTCTCCAGGAGGACACGGGAAGCGAAATTCTCCGGGCACCCGGCGGGTCCTCTGTTAATGTTGTGGAGCGCTTTCCGGTGGGCCATCAGGCCGCCGGGACGCTCCAGGGGCCGGCGGTTCGGTCGGCGGGTGGCTCGTGCCAGGCGCGAGCTGTCCCCAAGACCCCGCGTCGGGCTTCTGTCCCACAGACCGCCGTACCTCGTGCGCCTCCGGCCGGGGACTTCTTCCCAGGGGACGCGCCGAACTCCGTAGACCATGAGCGAAACCGACAACCGCGATCCCCGAGACCTCCCGACCCCCATGGCCGCCCGTGCCGAGTCACCCCCGGACATGGACGAAGGCGATGACGAGGGCGATGACGGCCCCGACGAGGGCGAAGGCTCGGCCCCCGGAGCGGGACAGCCCGCGGGTGGCCCGCCCGGCCAGGGTGGAGGCCGCCGCCGCCGCCGCCGCCGCCGCCGCCGGGGTGCCCAGGTGCAGTTCACCCCGGAAGGGCAGGCCTACCGCATGGTGGCCGGCCCGGACGGCCAGCAGCAGCAGGTGTTCCTCACGCCCCAGGAGCTGCAGCAGTACCAGCAGCGGATGGCGCAGCAGCAGCAGGCCCAGCAGCCGCCGCCGCCGCAAGGCCCGCCACAGCACGCGCACGCGCACCACCCGGGGGGTGGGCAGCCGAGGCAGCATCAGCCGGCGCCCCAGCCCTCGCTGGCGCCGGTGGAGGGCGTGCTCGACACCGAGGTGAAGGGCCCCAACGCCTACCTGCGGCAGCTCAAGCGCAACCTGCTACCCTCGCCGGACGACGCGGAGATTCCGAAGAACCTGGTGCAGAAGCTCCGGCTGCGTCCGGGCCAGTACCTCAACGCGCTCGCGCAGACCAAGGGCAACAAGGGTCTCATCCAGCGCGTGGAGCAGGTGGACGGCCGCCCGCTGGAGCAGGTGGGCCGGCTGCCCCACTTCGCGGACCTCACCTCCGTGGATCCAGTGGAGCGCATCAAGATGGAGAACGGCCACCGCGAGATGGTGACGCGGGTGTTGGATCTCATCGCCCCCATCGGCAAGGGCCAGCGCGCCCTCATCGTCGCGCCGCCGAAGACGGGCAAGACGATCATGCTGCAGCGGATTGCCCAGGCGGTGGTGTCCAACCACCCGGAGATCCACCTCATGGTGCTGCTCATCGACGAGCGCCCGGAAGAGGTGACGGACATGCGCCGCAGCATCAAGGCCGAGGTGCTGGCCTCGAGCTCGGACCGGCCGACGGGAGATCACCTCAAGGTGGCCGAGCTGGCGCTGGAGCGGGCGCGGCGGCTGGTGGAGAGCGGCAAGGACGTGATGATCCTCCTGGACTCCATCACGCGGCTGGCGCGCGCCTACAACAAGGAAGTGGACAACTCGGGCCGGACGCTGTCGGGCGGCGTGGACAGCCGCGCGCTGGAGCGGCCCAAGCGCATCTTCGGCGCGGCGCGCGCCACCGAGGAGGCCGGCAGCCTGACCATCGTGGGCACGGCGCTCATCGACACGGGCAGCCGCATGGACGAGGTCATCTTCGAGGAGTTCAAGGGCACCGGTAACTCCGAGGTGACGCTGGACCGGTTCCTGGCGGAGAAGCGCATCTTCCCGGCCATCAACATCGGCCAGTCCGGCACGCGCAAGGAGGAGAAGCTCTTCACCCACAAGGAGTACGAGAAGGTGAAGAAGATGCGCCAGATGCTCTTCGCGGTGAAGCCCGTGGAGGCCATGGAGGCGCTCGTCAAGCGGCTCAGCCGCTACACGTACAACGACGAGTTCCTCGAGGAGCTGTGAGCCCTACTCCCTCTCCCAAAGGGAGAGGGAGCATGCGCAACACGAGGACATCTTCGAACTTCGTGGACGCTCCATTAGGCTCGCCTCCACCATGCCCATGCAGCGTGTTGGAGACCTCGAGGTGCACTACCGGGAGCGCGGTCAGGGCGCTCCCCTGGTGCTGATTTCCGGCAACTGGACCACGAGCCTGTGGTGGCAGCCCTTCATGGAGCTGCTCCCGCCCGGGCTGCGCGCCATCGCCCCTGACCTGCGCGGACGCGGTCTCACCCGTGGGCCCGCGCTCCCGCAGAGCATCCCCACGCACGCGGCGGACCTGCACGGGCTGCTCGATGCCCTCGGACTGATGCGGGTGCACCTGATCGGCCATTCCCTCGGCAGCGCGGTGGCGATGCAGCTCGCGCTCGAGCATCCGGAGCGCGTGCACACCCTCACCGTGCTGGCCCCCGCCTGGGTGGATGGAATGCCCGCGGCGTACAACCTGCCCGCGCACCAGCTCTCCCTCCACGACAACCGCGACTACTTCGCGGCCGCCATGCGAGGCATGGCCCCGGGCGCCCCGGACGACTCCCTGTGGCAGCAGCTCCTCGACGAGGGCCACCAGCAGCACCGGGACGCCTCGCTCGCCACGATCCAGGCCCTGGTGGACTGGGCCCCCGGCAAGCGCCTCGAGGCCCTGCACGCCCTCCCCTCCCTCGTGGTGAGCGGCGAGACGGATCCCCTCTCCACCGTGGACATGGGCAAGCGCTGCGCCAGCCTCCTGGGAGCCCGTCACCACGTCATGAAGAACGTGGGGCACTCGCCCAACCTGGAGACGCCGCGAGACTTCCTCGAGCTGTGGCGCGAATTCACCGCCGAGCAGTGAGCGGCGGCACTACGCCACGCGGTCCACCAACTGCGTCACCAACGTCTGCGTCCCGGTGAGGCCCGAGGGGTCTCTCCGGGGCCGGGCCGTCTCCATGTTGGAGCCGTTCATCATCCACCAGCGCTCGGCGTCCTCCTCCGTCCACCGTCCCGCGTCCGCGCACGCATCCAGCGCCAGGCGCAGCTCCCGGGCACTGGCGTACCGGTCATCCGGGTGCTTGGACAGACAGCGCATGAGGATGTCGCACAGGTCCTTCGGCAGCTCCCGGCCGAGCCGCGCGCCCGGCGGCGTGGGCGCCGTGTGCAGGTGGTGCGAGCAGATCTCCACCGAGGTGCGGCCCTCGAAGACGTGGCTGCCGGTGAGCAGCGCGTAGCCCACCGCGCCCAGCGAGTACAGGTCCGCGCGCGCATCCACCCGCCCCGGGGTGACGATGGCCTCGGGAGCCAGGTAGAGCGGCGTGCCGACGACCATGTGCACCCGCGAGGCGGACAGGTCATCGCTGCCCACCTCCTTCACCAACCCGAAGTCGAGCACCTTCACCAGGTCCGGCATGCCGCGCCGCCGGCACAGGAACAGGTTGGCGGGCTTGATGTCGCGGTGGAGCAGCCCCAGCCCGTGCGCCTCCTCGAGCGCACCGCACACCTGGCGCAGCATGTGGATGACCCGCGCGGGAGGCTGCGGCCCGTCCACCATGAGCAACCCGTCCAGGTCCACGCCCTCCAGGTACTCCATCACGTAGTAGAAGAGCCCGTCCGCGGTGCGGCCGTAGTCGTAGATAGCGATGGTGTTGGGATGGGTGAGCTGGCTGGTGAGCTGCACCTCGCGCTCGAAGCGCTCCAGGCCGTGGCCGTCCGCGTCGTTGCGCAGCAGCTTGATGGCGGTGTGGCGGCGCAGCAGGGCGTGGCTGGCCAGGTAGACCTCGCCCATGGCCCCGGCACCCAGGCGCATGATGAGCGTGTACTGGCCCAGCTTGCGCGCCGCCTGCACCTGCTTGCGCAAGCCGTAGATGACCTGGGAGACGAGGGTGGCCATGAAGACGGCCACGCCGCTCCAGAGCACGGCATCCAGCGTGGGCACGTCCGAGCCGGAGTGCTGGCGCACCTGGGACATCACCGCCACGACGGCCCCATCCGGCAGGGCGCCGATCAACGAAATCAAGAACGCCCGGCGCACGGTGCTCGGGACGATGACGGCGTGGGAGATGAGGGCGCCGTTGGTGCCGAGCAGCAGTGACAGGGGATCCGCGTCGAAGTAGGCGTCCAGCTTGAGCAGGAAGAGCACGCCCAGCAGACCGGCGCTGTCCACCCAGGACAGGGTGCGCAGGGAGAGGGGCCCCCTGCGGCAGATCATCCAGAGGATGAGCGAGAGGAGGGAGCCGACCAGGTGGAAGGCGTAGCTGGGGTCCACCAGGGCGTGGGCCCAGGGCACGCCGACGAAGAGGATGGCCGCCCCGGTGGTGACCCCATAGAAGGCGGCGGTGAGGAAGAACAGGGCCCGGTAGAGGAGCTCCAGCCGCTCCTGAAGAAAGGCGCGTGCCTCATCGGACGCGAGCGAGGTCGCGTTGATCGAGAGGGGCGACGACAGGTGGGTCCTGGCCGGGGCGAGCTCCATCGCCCCCCGGTTGTACACCACCCGGACGGTAGGTGTGGATACCCCGTGCTCCCCGATAGGCTCTGGAAGGGGAGCGGTGACCAGGCCAGGCCCGGCGAGCGCGCAGGAGGAACCGGCATCCATCGCATGCTTGGGGTTCGTCGCGCCCGGCTTCGCCGTCTCCGGCCTGGCCACCACCCTCTCCCAGGAAAGACGCGGCGCTCGTCGAAGCCTGACAACCCGCTCTGACGCAGCATGTTAAGGTGCTGGCCCCTATGACCCATCCCCGTTCCGTCCTTCCTGAAGACAAGCGCACCCCCGCCGTGGCCGAGGCCATGAACGGCTTCCACCGCGACGTCGTGGACCAGGTCCGCGCCGCCGTGGAGAAAGATCCCGTGGTGGTGGTGGGCATGGCGCAGAACCCCTTCGTCAAGCGCGTGCGCCAGGCGCTCGAGCAGGCGCAGATCCCGTTCACGTACCTGGAGTACGGGAACTACTTCGGCATGTGGAAGCAGCGGCTCGCCATCAAGATGTGGAGTGGCTGGCCCACCTTCCCCCAGGTCTACGTGCGCGGCACGCTCATCGGTGGCTTCGACGACACGCGCAAGGCCCTGGAGGATGGCTCGCTGAAGAAGATGCTCGGCAGCTGAGCGCGGTACCCGCTGCCAGCGTTTCCGGGAGCAGGGGTCGAACCTGCATCTACGGGGTCAAAGCCCGCCGTCCTGCCATGAGACGATCCCGGAGGGAGTGCTCGCCCTCGAGGGACGCTGGGATGGGTGGAAGCTGACGCTCCCGCTCCCCTGCCCCACGACCCTGCCCTCGAGGGCATGTAGGCCCGGCGGCGGTTCACGCCCGGAGAGAGAGGCCGCGCAGGGGTTGCGTGCGCCTCCGGGCGCGAACGCAGGGGCTGCGCACACACGCGCCGGTCTTCCCTGTGAAGAAGGCATGGCGTCCCCCTTGCACTGGAGGAGGCTCACACAAGGCCTCCCGCCGCGTGGACGCAGTGGCCGCCGCGGCTCGGGCCCCCGACAGGAGCACGACCATGCGAGCCTTCCCCATGAACAACCGCCCGATGCCCTCTCCGAGCGAGCTGGAGGAGCCGCTCCCGGCGCCGGCCCTGTGCACGGTGGGCGATGTCATGAGCCGGGAGGTGATCGCCGTCAACCCGGACACCAGCCTGCAGACGGCGGCCGAGCTGATGCTGGAGCACGCCATCAGCGGGATGCCCGTGGTGGACGAGCAGGGACGGCTGCTGGGCATGGTGTCCAAGACGGACCTGGTGCGCCAGCGGCTCGGGGAGGACGAGTCCCACGTGACGCTGCCCTCCGGTCAGCACCTGGTGGATGTCACCACCGTGGAGGACGTGATGACGCGGCACGTGCTCATCGTGCCGGAGAAGGCGTCGCTCACCGAGGCCGCGCAGATCATGGTCAACGCGGGCGTGCACCGGGTGCCGGTGGTGAGCACCCGGGGCGTGCTGGCGGGGTTGGTGACCACCTCGGACATCGTGCGCTGGGTGGCGGGGCTGCCGTAGAGGGCGAGCCCCACCCGGGGCCGGCGCCTACTGCACGTCCTGCAGGCTCCGGCCCTGGATCCACCCGTCGTGGTACACCACGCCCACCGGGACGATGGTGCTGTTCCGGTAGAGGCCCACCTTCAGGTAGTTGGTCTGCCCCGAGTACAGGGTGGCCGCGGAGCGCTTGGGCAGGACGAGCTGGCCATTGCGGTACAGCTCGACGAAGCCCACGCTCGGGTTGGACGACCACTTCACGTGGAAGATGAAGTCCTGCCACTGCCCGCGCACCAGCGGCGTGCTCCACACCACGGTGCTGCCGTTGACGCGCAGGGAGATGGTCTCCCCGTTGACGTAGAACTCCACCGGCGGCGAGCCGTTGTTACCGCTGTGGTGCCACTGGGTGAAGAGCTGCCAGGTGTTCGCGCTGGGGTAGTCCGAGGCGAACATCGTGCTCCAGCGGTAGAAGTACTCGTCGCCCTCCTTCTCGTTCGTCATCTTCACCAGCTCGTTGCGGTTGCCGCTGGCGCTGATGGGGTTGTCACCCTGGCGGACGGTGACCTTGATGGCGTAGCTGCCCTGCCGCACCGGCGAGGGCAACACCTGCAGCCGGTCCGAGCTGACCATCTGCGTGCTGCTCCACTGGGAGCGATCACCCGTCTCGAAGTCACCGCGCCACACCACGCCGGAGCCGGTGCCGGACGTGGACGTTCCACATACGCGGGCCTCGGCGATGCTGGCCCAGTCGTTCAGCGTGTTGCCGTCGACGTAGATGCGCACGCGGCGCGTGGTGCGCTGAGCGAAGGAGTAGGTCTCCGCCGCCGTCGTCGTGCCGCTGCTCTTGCCGGTGTAGACGGACGTGTAGTTCATCCCATCCGAGGACACGGACACGCGGAAGTTGCTGGCGCGCATGTTGCCCTGGTGCCACGCGACGGACACGCCCGAGACGGCCTTGTCGGAGCCCAGGTCGTAGTCGATCCACGAGCCCTTGCCGAGGTTGCTCCAGCGCGTGTCGAGCCGGTCGTCCTTCGTATTGCCCGGCACGTTGCCGTCATTGCCGGAGGCAATCACCGAGGCCGTGGAGAGGGGCACGCAGTTGGGCGTGGTCAGCGCGTCCGAAGTGACTCCCAGTGTCTCGGAGGGTTCGCCGAGGTTCAGGTCATCGGCGTTTCCGCAGCCAACACCCGCGAGGGCGATCAGGGCTTCAACCATCAGGAGGGTCTTCTTCATGTAGGGGCTCTCCAGTGAGCTCGAGACAGACAGGGGTGGAACCGGGCCACACGTGGTGGCCGGTGGACGACGGACCAGAGGTGTTTTCGAGACGCGGCTCTCCCGTTGCGCCAGATCAGGGGCCAGCCCTGATCAACGAGAGGAATTGCACGCGGGTGTGAGGCTTTGACTCCTTGTCAAAGGCACACGAAGCATCCCCCAACCTTGTCTTCCAATCAACACGCCGCGTCGATGCCCGCGCGGTGAGCAGGCGGACAGACGCCGGGCGAAAGACAGTGGGGAATAGGAAATCCGTTGCTAATCACAGACAGCTTTGCCAAGCGCGGCGTCCACGTGACAGCCCGAGCGGCCCAGCTTCGCGCAGTCCACGGCCTGCACCCAACCGAGGTTCTCGTCACAGTAGACGCGCAGGGAGCCCTCGCAGCGGTCCACGAAGGAGGCATCGCACGAGCGGGCCGGGGCGAACACGCACTGCACGGAGTCCTCGTCCAACTGCACGCAGGCGTTATTGGGGGCCGCCGCCCGCCGAATCCCGCTTGCCCGTGCGGCTCTCCACGCACAGGGGAGCGGGCTCCAGGCAGGGATACACCACGGGTTCACCCGCGCCCACGAGTTGATCGATTCCCACATGGCAATCCATGACGACGTTGCCCTCGCAATGGGGCTCGAAGTCGCACTCGACCCGGCAGCCGCCGAGGCCAGGCACACAGAGGGCAAGGGCCAGGAGCAAGGCCCGGCGGATACGGATGGACATGGAACACATGTGGGACTCCCGTCGAGACGTGCAGCCTATCCCGGATCGAGCAGCTCCCGGAGACGCGACGCCACCACACAGACCGCGGCGCGCTCCCAGGCCTCGGACTGGATGACCCACCACATCGGCCGGCGCGCCACCGGGGTCGGCTTCACCGACATCATCAGGCGGCCTGAGCACGGCCCCTCCCGGGAGCCCGCCGGAGTGCACGGAGCACCCCGGCGGGACACAACGGCTCAGAATGGCTCAGGGCGAGAACTTCGCCGAGAACACCGACGCGTAGTGGTACTCCGGCCCGTACTGGAACGGCTTGTCCAGACTGGTTCCCGGGATGGAGTAGGCGTACAGGATGACGAAGTACGTCTTGCCCACCACCAGGTTCGGCAGACGGAGCTGGGTGTCCGACGTGGTGTAGTAGCCCAGGAGCGTCCGGGCCGTGCCTCCCGTGGACGTCGCGTAGATCTCATACAGCCGCGCCTGGTAGCGCGTCGCGAAACCGAGGGTGGGCGCGGTCCAGGTCAGCGTCGGGCTCGTGCCCACGGACGGGACGGTGGGGCCGCCACCCGAGGCCGGAGCACCGTTGACGCGCAGGTCGCGAGGCGGGCCCACCATGGGAATGAGGGGCTGCGTCGAGCCCGTCCACACCGGCGACTGGGCGAAGACCGCCGTCGAGTACCAGACCGTCCGCGACGTTCCACCATCCGCCAGGGTGGCCGAGAAGGGCGCGGAGACGCTCGCCTGGGCCATGACGATCTTCGGCCAGTAGCCCGGGTAGGGATTGCCGTACTCGAATGCCACGGGGAAGTTGCCCTGCCCGGGATTCTCGTTGGTGGCGTTGGCGAGATCCGGGTAGCCATCGTACTGCCCGAGCTCGCGGTAGGACGGCAGGGTCCCCAGGTTCACGCCCTCCTGCACCAGCGTGGCCCCGGGATGGGCGGCGAGTGCCAGGGTCTCGAACTCCGACGCGCGGAAGTCGAAGGTCTGCGTCGTGGTGGGCAGGGGCAGCAGCGTGCCCTTCACCATCAACGTCCCCGGGCTGGCCGTCCCGGCATCCATCGTTCCGCCATCGCCCGTCCCGCCATCCGTCGAGCCCGACAGGTCATGGGCCTGGAAGCCCTTGCGCAGCTCGGTGAGGAGGAGGCCCGTGGGCAGCGTGGAGGAGTCCACGCGGCTCACGTGCTGGGTGACCTGGAAGAAGTCTCCCCGGAAGGGCTCGAACCGGGCGGGCACCGTCGCGCAGCCCCGCATGCCGTTGCCGTAGTCCATGGAGCCCGTGAGGGTCGTCATGCCGTCCGCCGGAATGGGGAAGCCGGTGGCACAGGAGGTCGAGACGTAGCCGATGCCCGGGCCCGTCGCGTGCAACTGCAGATCATCCGTGGACTGCCAGGGCGTGAGCCCGTCGAGCTGGAAGGAGAGCCAGGTGCCCGCGGGCTCCTGCTCCACGTCGGGGCGGCCGAGGCTGCCGGCGCTCAGGTCCACGAACCGGCTGGACGTCCAGATAGAGGTGGAGCCGAACCGGAGGTAGTAGGGCGTCCGCTCCACGCCGGGAATGGTGAAGGTGCCGTCGGTCCGTCCAACGCCGGGCACGTACACGAAGCCCGAGCCATCCACGGTGGGCACATAGGCGCCGATGGTGGTGGTGCGCAGGTCGGCCGGGGTCGAGATGAGCGGACCGTCACCCGGAACGTTGTAGATGTTGCGGATGCCGGTCACCGCCGCCGCGCACGACGCGCCCGGCACCGGGACCACGGTGAACACGTAGGACCGCGAGGCCCCATCCACGTCCGAGAACGTGACGCTGATGGACGCCGGTGTGTCGAAGCACGCCGGCGCCACCCAGTTCACCTGGCTGGAGGTGCTGGTCCAGGCCGTGGTCCGGATCTCCCCGGCGGACGCGGACCAGGAGAAGCTCACGGACGAGCCATCGGGGTCATGGGCATTGATGCCCAGGCTCACGAGCTCGCCACCCGCGGCGGAAGAGAGGCTCTGCCAGGTGCTGTCGATCCGGGGCAGCACGTTGGCACGGGGGGTGGTCCCCGCCTGGAGGGCGAGGGTGCCCGAGTGCACGCCGCCGTTCGGATCCGAGACCGTCACCTGGAAGGTGCAACGCCCCGTGACGGGCATCACCCGCAGGGAAAACGAGGGCGAGGCGGCCGCCGCGTTGTCGAACGTCCCCAGGCAGTCGGTGAACCAGGAGTACGACAGGGCGTCCCCGTCCGCGTCCACGACCGTGGCGGACAACAGCGTCGGCGTGCCTGAGTTCAGGACGGCCGGCGTGCCCTGCATGGCACGCACCTCGGGCCAGGTGTTGAAGCCCACCGTCACGTCGACGGTCCCCGAGGCCCCGTCGCTCATCACGTACACGTCGAAGCTGACCGAGGTGCTCGTCCCCCGGGCATCCGTCACCGCCAGGCGCAGACGCTGCGTGCCCTCGGTGGTGGGCGCCGTCCAGGTGGTCGACTCGGACGTGGGAGCGCTGAAGGCGCCAGCGGCCCCCGTCCAGGAGAAGCTCAGCACATCCCCGTTGGGGTCGAACGCCGTGGCCGACAGGGAGATGGAGCCGCCCGGATTCACCGTGTTGGAGGACAGCACGAGGGAGGAGATCCGCGGCGCCTCGTTGTAGAAGGGCGGCGGCGTCCCCACCTGCTGCAGCAGCAGGTACGCACTCACCGTGGCCCCCGGGCTGACGGAGAGGGCGGACGAGCTTCCCTGGAAGAGCACCACCCCCGACGCATCGGACGCGGAGGCGTCGATGACGCGCTCGGGTCCCGCGGGGATGTTGGCCACGGTGCCCTGCCACGTGCTCCCCACCTGGACGAGCTCGGCCGGGAGGGGTGACGAAATGCCCGGGCCCCGCACCTCGACGCGCACGCGCTTCACGTCCGCCGCCGAGAGCGCCTGGGGCAGCGTGACGCGAACCTCCGCGCTCCCCGCCTCCGGCGCCTGCGTCGTACAACCCACGGAGATGGTGACCCACAGCAGCGCGGCCACCCACGCGGCCACGCTCCTGCTCCCATTCCAAGATGTCATGGTGTTTCTCTCCCTCGAGTCTGGAACCGCTCTACAGGGCTTGAGGATAGGCGCCAACCGGGGTCATCGGCGCGCCAGGAAGCCCGTCCCGTCGAGGGAGTGGAATTCCCTTACGCCGTGGCGCGCGAGGCCACCTGGGCCTCGGCGATGCGCAGGCACTCCCCCAGGAAGTGGATGTACGCCGTCATCGCCTTGGCGCCGGTCTCCGCGTAGATGCGGCCCTGCTCGGGCGAGCGGGTGATGGCCTCCTCCAGCATCTTCTCGTTGAGCAGGGTATGGCCCACGTCCACGGCCACGTGCTCGTTGAGGAAGGTGAGCTTGTCGGCGATCTCCTTGCCCAGCACCGTCTCCACCTGCTTCACCAGGCGCGGACCGAAGTACACCGCCAGGAAGCCCACCTCGCGCTCGATGGCGATCTGCCCCACCGGGTACGGCCCCTCGATGGTCTCGTCATGGAGCTGGCGGTACTCGCGCATGGAGCCGGTGGGCGCCTGCGCGACCAGCTCCTCCATGGACAGCCGGGGCGAGTACCGCGCGTTCCAGTGCTCCACCAGCACGCGGGCGTCCTCGAGCGTCATCAGGTGATGGCCCGTCTCGCTCTTGGCGTGGGTGATGAGCTGATTGCCGAGCTTCTCCATGCCCAGCTCGATGCAGCGCTGGCCCGTGCGGCGGATCCACCCGTCCACCGGCTCGGTCATGTACACCGCGCGCGCCATCCACTCGATGAGGAAGCGCTCCAGCACGGCCGGCGGGATGGACGGATCCAACAGGCGGCACAGGGCCGGGTCCGTGTCCAGAAGGGTGCGGGCGGGGACGGCGTGGGGCTCGTACTGCATCTTCAGCAAATCCATGAGGAGACTCCTTCGGAACCGGGACGGAACTAGGACTCGAGATGAGGGGTGGAGCGGGCACGGCCAACGGACTGCTCGCTGACGTGCTCGAGGAACTCGGGGACCCGCGAGGCGGGGATGATCCACAGGACGGGCTGCGTCGAGGGATCGTCATGCAGGCGGGCCGCCTGCGCGTAGGCCCCATCGTCCTCGCACAGGAAGACGAAGGAGCTGCGCCCGTGGAGCGCGAACCAGCGGCGCGCCTCGTCCAGCAGCGCCACGTAGGCGCTCCGCTTCCCCTCGGGGACCAGCGGGAAGAGGCGCGCGGAGTCGAGCAGCCGGAAGAGGTTCGTCCCGGGGTGACCCAGCTCCACCACCAGCGCGGCCAGGGGCACCCCCTGACGGCGCGCCACGAAGATGCGCCGCTCGCGCTCCAACCCCACGCCCTGCCAGGCACGCGAGGTGCCCCACAGCTCCAGGCGATCCCGGGTGAAGTCCAGCGCCTCCACGTAGCAGGCCGGACGCGTGCGGGCGATCTCCCCCGCCAGCAGGTACTTCTCCCCGATGGACGCGGGCCCGATGTCCAGGTCCCCCACGGGCTGGCCGCTCATCTCGGCGCACTCCACGTCCATCATCCGCAGCGGCATCACCAGGCTCTGCCCGCCGCCCTGCGTGCGCTGGGCGAACCGCACGTGCGTCCGGTAGACCCAGGGCACCGTGGACTCGGCGTAGCTGATGGCCCAGCGGAACTCCGGATCCCCCTGGGAGTGCTCCAGCGTGCGCAGGTAGATGTCCCGGAGGATCTGCCCCGGCACCTCGGGCGCGTTGGACGGCTTGCCGGGCCGCCGCCCCAGCTGGTGCACCATCCAGGAGTGACGGTAGGCCTTGAGCGAGGACAGCGACGCCTCCACGCCCCGCTCCGACGGCCACACCGTCTGGCAGAAGAGGTGCGGAAGCTGCGCCGAGCGCTTGCCCAGGTCCACGAAGCTCCGGCGCAGCTCGTCGAAGTGCCCGGCGGACTTGCCCGCCAGGTTGAAGTAGCCCGAGTCCTCGAACAGCTCCCACAGCGGCTCGAGGTACTCCTCGCTGGTGCGCGTGGAGGGGCACAGCGACTGCGAGACGAAGTGCGACCACAGCACCATGTCCTGCTCCGTCCGCGGACGGACCTCCAGACCCGCCATCCGCCGCCCATCGCTCCGGGCGGCCGACACGTGCCGCACCTCGCCATGGAGGGAGAGGCACTCCCCATCGGCCATCCGCAGCTCCAGCCGCAGGAAGAGCCCGGGGAAGACCAGGTCCTCGGGGCCCACGTGCAGCCCCAGTCCCGTGAAGGAGAGATCCACCACCTCGCGCTCGCGCCGGCCCAGCTCCTTCCACAGCGGATGATCGAAACGGGCCTTCAGCCCCTCGGGAGCGCGCACGCGGCGATGGGCGCGGTGACGCACCCGCCACAGCCGCTCGGGCAGCCGCGACACCAGCGTGTCCCCCTGCGCGGTGGTGCCCTCCAGGCGCATCCGGTAGGCCGAGTTGTAGCCCACCACCTCGAGCTCATAGGGCGCCTCGCCCCAGCCCGCCCCCGGCTCGGTGCACCGCCAGTGCAACAGGCCGCGCTCCGCGTCCAGCCGCTCCAGCATCACCCGCACCGTCCGGCCCGGCCGGCGCAGCACGCCCTTGTTGTTCATCGCGGAGATGGCCGTGAGCACGGACTCGATGCGCTCGAGCCCGGCGATCTCCTCCTGCACGGGCAGCGGCGAGGCCTCGGGCTGGGCGTTGCCATTGAGCACCGCCTCCTCCAGCACGCTCAGGATCTGCCGGCCCTGCTCCGCGGAGATGCCCACCAGCTGGATGCCCACCGCGGAGCCCCGCGCCCCCGCTCCGCTCCACCGGGGCTCGCCCGTCAGCGGACCGATGGCCGTGCCGCCCACGTCCAGACACACGCGCACCGTCCGCTCATGGGCCAGCGTCTCCACCGCGTTCGCCGGCTCCGCCCACACCGCCGTGGGGCTCAGCTGCGTGGCCCGGCCCAGCACCACGCCCTGCTCGGGCAGCACCACCTGGATGCCCCCCGGACCATGGAGCGAGTAACCCGAGTACGGACCCGTGACCGAGCCCGCGCGCGAATGACCCATCAGTTGTTCCGTGAGCGAATGCATGGATTTCCCCTTGGCTCCCAATCCCTTGCACCGTGAGAGGAAACATACACGGCCGCGCCTCGTCAAGTTCCCTAATGGAAGCCATTGACTTTCGCGGCGAAATCCGTAGCAACGCGACTCGGACGCAACTCCGGAATGGCCCTGCGCGCCCTCCGCGTGGCAGAGTGATTTCAATTCCTTGCGCGCGAGCCGGCAAGCGCCTCGTTTGGAATTGAAGCTCTCCCCGGGCTTCCCAAACTGTCGGCTTCCGGTGCCGGACACACGTGCACGCGCCGCGTCCCGCGCGGGTCCAATCCCTGTCTTTTGGGAAAGGTCTGGGAAAACCCTACCAGCTGAGCCGGAGGACGAAGCTGCTGGCGTCCTCGTCGGTCGCGGTGGCCTCGAACTTCAACCCATCCGCGCCCAACGCCAGCGCGGTGGAGGTGCTGGCCACCACCATGCCCACGTTCCAGCCCACGCCAATCAGGTCCTGCTTGAAGATGAGCTCCCCGGAGTTGGGGCTCAGCCGGCGGTAGGAGTGCTCGCCGAAGGTCACCGCCACGGAGGCCGCGCTCGGGATGCCCTCCAGGGAGCGGTGCAGTCCGGACGCCGAGCCCACCATGGCCCGCATCCGCCCCACCGTGCTCCGCACATAGGCGAGCCCCGCGTCCCGTCCGGTGAGGTAGAGGGCCTCGCCATAGGAGCCGCCCCGCGCCTCCGCGTCCTGACCGATGACGTCGAGGATCCCCAACATCCACGCCACCGGGTAGCGGTAGTTCTCCACCAGCCGCTCGCCCTCGGAGATCTGCCGCCGGGCCCGCTCGAGCACCTCGGGGGATGCGCGAGCCGCCACCGATGTCAGTGCCGCCTCGAGGAACATCCCGGGAACCAGATGCTCTGGCCGACATCTGGACAGCCGTGAGAGCAGCTGGGGACGGCGCTCCATCATTCCCCGCAGTTTGTCACAATTGTTGAAATTCGTTCAAAACGATTTTTTCAGCGAGCAAGGGCGAGCGGACCCCAGACGAGACAACCCAGAGTTGATGGGAAGTCCGGGTGATGGCGATGTGGAGCCTGCGACGCGCCTCGTCATGGGCGGGGTAGAGGCGGGCCGTGGCGTCGGGGATGACGACGTAATCGAACTCGAGCCCCTTGACGTTGTCCACGTCCGTCACATCCACCCCGGGCTCGAAGGAGAAGTCCCCCTCCAATACGAGGCGGGCCCAGGACTGGTCCGCGACGACCCGGTGGAAGGTCCGCGCCTGCTCCGGGCCGCTGGCGATGACGGCCACGGAGGCATGGGGCTCGCGCTCCAACAGGTCCCTCAGCGCCTCGCCGATGAAGAGGTGGGCCTGGGCCTCGTCGGGGAAGTGGTGGAACCCCACGGGGGCGCCCTCGCGGCCGGCCTGGGGGGCCGCGGTGGTGGCCTGCGTGCCCAACACTGTACGCGCCAACTCCGTGACAGGCCTTGGACAACGGTAGGACACCTGGAGCCGGCAGGTGGCCGCGTCGCGGATGCCCAGCTCCGAGAGCACCGCCTGCCACCCCGCGAAGCTCGTCGAGGTCTGCTGCATCTCGTCGCCCGCGAGCGTGCAGCTGCGCGCCTCGCCCAGCAGCTTGCCCACCACGAACAGCTCGAAGAGGGAGAAGTCCTCGGTCTCGTCCAGCACCACGTGCACCAGCCGCCCCACCGCGCCCAGGTTTCCCCCCTGGGCCCGGAGGAAGAGCAGCAACGGCAGGTCCTCCAGGTCCAACGTGCCCGCCAGCTCGTCGGGCGTGCCGCTCTCCAGGGACTTGCCGTCGAGCGTCTGGAGGCGCTCGGGGTCCACCCCCTCGAGCTCGCGCTCGAGCGGCGTGGCGATCTGCAGCATCGTGTGGCGCACCGTCTCGTCCACGGCCGTGAGCGGCAGGTCCCCCTTCGAATAGGAGACGACGCCCTCCAGGAAGCGCCGGTCGGTGAAGACCTCGGCGAGCTTCTTGCGCAGGCGCGGCAGGCTGGTGGCCGACGACTTGAGCACCCCCAGGCGGGCCGCGAGCGCGAGGCGCAGGGCAGGATGGCGCTTGAGCTTCGAGACGAGCGGCGGCGGATCCTCCCACAGCTTGATGGCCTTGGCACCAAAGGAGACGCGCGCGGCCGTGGCCGCCCAGGAGTCGAGCGTCTCGACGGACACCTTCCCCAGCCCGAGCGGCGCGAGCAGGCGCCGGGACAGGCGCGCCAGGCCTTCCTCGGGGACGATGACCTTCATCCGGGACTCGGGGTAGCGCGCGTGGTCGTCGAAGGCGATCTTCGCGAGCCGGTGCAGGGCCACTGTCGTCTTGCCGCTGCCCGCGCTTCCCAGGACGAGCAGCGGCTGGTCCGCGGCCACGCTCACGGCCTCGAACTGCTCGGCGTCCAGCAGCGCGGTGACGTCGAGCGCTCCCTCGCGCCGTGAGGCCCCCTCCCCCACTCCGAGCTGGCCCGGGCGCACCGCCGTCCCCGTTCCCCCCGCGAGCTGGGAAGCCGGCCCGGCCCCCAGCATCCGCCAGGGGCCCTCGGGCGTGCGCACGAGCACGAGCGTGCCCGACTGGACGCGAATCAACCGCCCGCGCTCGATGACCACCAGCCGGCGCACCTCGACGGTGCCCTCGGACAGCCGCTCGCCGAACCACTCCTCGTAGGAGTCCCCTTCCCCGTAGCGATAGAAGACCCGCGCCACCGGGGCGAAGCGCCAGTCGATGATGCGCACGTCGGCGGACGCATCCGCGAAGCTCGTGCGGCCCAGCAGGTAGTCCCGGATGCCGGCGGGCCCCTCCACGCGCAGGTGCGCGAAGTAGGGAGCGCCGACGTCTGGCAATTGCGCCGTCTCCTGGCGCTCGAGCAGCGCCCGCGCCTGGTTCATCTGATGGAGCAGGTGCGGAAGGTCGGCCACCGGTGCGGTCGCCGCCTCGTCGCGCAACACCTGCAGCTGGGCCACCAAGCCCTGGGTCTCCTGCGTGCGGCTGCCACTGCGCTGCCTCGCGGCCTCCACCGAGGCGAGCACGCGCGCGAGCAGCGCCTCTTCTTCCGCGACGATGGCCCGCGCGGGCTCGGGCAGCTCTGCGACTGTCTGGCTCATGCTTCGGGCTCAGCGGATGAGGCCACCCAGCAGCCCGCCCAGGCCTCCACCGCCCTGGCCTCCGCCACCCCCAGGCGTGTTGCCGCCCCCACTCCCCAGGTTGGCGAGCATCGGCATCACCGCGAGGATGCCCCCCACCAGCTTCGGATCGAGCCGGGACTTGAGGAAGTCGAGCAGCAGCGGCGCCACCAGCGAGGCCTTGCCCGCATCGAGGTTGAAGCGCTGCAGCAGCGCCACGACTCCCGCCACCTCGCTCGCCTGACCCATCGCGCCACCGAGCGCGCCCATCAGCCCGCCACCACCGCCTCCGGACGACTGACCCTGGCCCCCGAGCAGCCCACCCAGCCCGCCCAGCGCGCCCATCAGTCCACCACCGGACTCTCCCTGCGAGCCCTGCTGCGTCCGCGCCTCCGCCTGCTGCTGCCACCCCTGCATCTCGGGAATGGCCTGGCCCATCTGGTCCGCCGCCTCCGCCCCCATCTTCTCCTTCACGGTCCCCTGCACCAGCTCGAGCAGCGAGCCCGCGAGGCCCTGCGCCTGGTTGGAGTCCACGCCAAGCTGCTGCGAGAGCTGTCCGATGAAGTCCATTCTGTTCTCCTCCGTCTCGGGAGCGGCGGTTCTAGCGGACCCCCCACCGGATTCTCACTGGAAAACCAACGGAGATGTCACCCACCTGCCGCGCGGGCCCTGTGTATCCTCGCTCAATGAGACCGCAGCCCCGCTCGCTCCTCGTCCTCGCGCTCCTCGGACTGCTGTCCGGATGCAGGCGCCCCTCCGGTTCCAACGGAGCGGACGCGGGCACCCAGGCCCCTCCCCCGCCGGGACTCCAGGGCTCCGTGACGGTGAAGGGCTCGGACACCATGGTCCTCCTCGGCCAGCGCTGGGCCGAGCACTTCATGAAGACGCACCCCGAGGCGAAGATCCAGGTGACGGGCGGCGGCTCGGGCACCGGCATCGCCGCGCTCATCAACGGCACCACCGACATCGCCATGTCCAGCCGCCCCATCAAGGACACCGAGCGGCAACAGGCCCACCAGCGTAACCCCTCCGGCCCCGTGGAGCTCCCCGTGGCCCTGGACGGCATCACCTTCTATGTCCACGAGAGCAACCCCGTGGAGTCGCTCTCCCTCGAGCAGCTCAAGGCCATCTACCTGGGCGACCTCACCCGCTGGAAGGACGTGGGCGGCAAGGACGCCCCCATCGTCGTCTATTCACGGGAGAACTCCTCGGGTACCTACGTCTTCGTGAAGGACGAGGTGCTCGGCGGCGAGGACTTCACCCCCCGGGCCCTGACCCTGCCCGGCACCGCGGCGGTGGTGAACGCGGTGGGCCTCGAGCGCAACGGCATCGGCTACGGCGGCGCCGCCTATGCCAAGGGCGTCAAGGAGTTGAAGGTGAAGAAGGACGCGGCGGGCGAGGCCATCGCGCCCAGCCCCCAGAACATCCAGAACGGCACCTACCCGCTCTCGCGCCGCCTCTACTTCTACCTGCCCCGGCAGGCCACCGGCACCACCCGCGCCTTCCTCGACTACGTGCTTTCCCCCGAGGGCCAGGAGATCGCCACCACCGTGGGCTACTTCCCGGTGAAGTAGCCCTCCGAGCCGCTGGTACGGGCGCCCCGGGATTGCGTAGGCTGCTCCCATGATCCAGGGCTCGGGCCGCTGCCACTACCATCCGGAACGCACCGGGCTCGGTATCTGCGTGGAGTGCCGCCACGTCGTCTGCCGCGAGTGCACCACCCAGTTCGAGGGCATCAACCGGTGCGCCAGCTGCCTCGAGAAGCGCCTCAAGGCGCTGGACGGGCCCTCGGAACGCCGTGAATGGACCGTGGGCAACGTGCTGCTGGCCCTCATCGGCGCCGCCGTCGTCTATGGCGGCGTCCTGCTCCTCTCCCGCATGGCTTCGGGGCTCTGACATGGCCGTCTCCGCGCTCGAATTGCGCCCCCGAGGGGCGGTGGCCATCCTGGACGCGGGCCTGCGCGTCTGCGTGCACAGCTCCGGCGTGTGGGCCCTCACCCTTCCCGGCGGGGCGCTCGTCACCGCGGCCCTGATGCACCTGACGGATGCCATCACCAACAACCGCTCCCTGAGCCTGCCCGCGCTCTGGTTCACCCTCGCCTGGCTCGTCCGGGGCATCTTCCAGGGCGCCGCCTGCCACCACGTGCAGGAGCTGGTGCTCGGCCAGGGGCAGGGAGAGCCCACGGCGTGGGCCTCGCTGCGCGCCGCGCTGGCCCGCACGCCCAGCCTCCTGTGCGCCGTGGCGTACCTCTTCGCCTTCAACCTGCTCACGCTCGGCGTCTCGCTGGGCTTCGCCTTCTTCTTCCTGTCCGCGCACCTCGTCGGCTACGCCGCCACCCTCCAGGGCCGTGGCAGCCCCCTGAACCTGTATGGGGTGTGCTCGAAGATGCTCGGCCCCGCGCGAGGCAGCGCCACCGGCGTGCGCATCCTCCTGCTGGTGCAGCTCCTGGCCTTCCTCAACCTCCACATCGCCGCCAACGCCCTGCTCTACGTCGGCCGCAAGCTGCTCGGCATCGACCTCACCTTCGCCGAGCGCTTCGCCTCCCTGGACAACACCGCCTGGGTCGTCTTCCTCGCCTGCGCCACCTTCACCCTCTTCGAGCCCCTGCGCGCCGCCACCTCCACGCTGCTGCTGGTGGATGGACGCGTGCGCCTGGAGGGGCTGGATCTGCTCGCCTCGGTGCAGCGGCTGCCCACCCGGAAGGCGGCGCCCGCCCTGCTCGCCGTCCTCGTCACCTGCCTGCTCTCCAGCCCGGCCCGGGCGCAGGTGCCCGTGAAGCCGCCCTCCCGCGCGGAGACGGAGCAGCGCTTCCAGGAGATGGCCGGGTACTGCGACCTGGATGCCCCCGAGACGGAGGGCTGGCGGCGGACGCTCGACACGCTGAGCCCGGCCGAGGCCATCAAGTTCCAGCGCCTGGTGCGCGACGTGGAGAAGGACGTCCTGGAGAACGAGGACTGCAACGCCCTGGAGCGGCTCGAGCAGGGCGTCACCCTGGCGACGCAGACCGCCGAGCTGGAGAAGCAGGCGGATGCACGGGCGGCCCAGGCACGTGCCCGGGACATCCTCGCGCGGCCCGAGTTCCAGGTGCCCGAGCCCGAGGCCCCCCAGGAGCAGAACACCGACGAGGAGGTGCCTCCCCCCCCGGGCCCCTGGCAGCGGTTCATGAAGTGGCTCGCGGAGTGGCTGGAGAGGCTCTTCCGCCGCTCGGAGACGCAGACCCCGGGCCCCAGCTTCTCGGCCGCCGGGGGACAGGCGGTGGCCAACGTGCTGGTGGTGGTCCTCATCGCCGGAGTGCTGGTGGTGCTCACGCTGGTGCTGCTGCGCGCGCTCGGCAAGGCCCAGGAGGGCGAGGACACGCGGCTCGAGGTGAGCACGCAGGACGCGTCCACCCTGGCGGCGGATCCGATGAACGCCCTCTCCCGCCCT
The DNA here is from genome assembly GCF_036277355.1 of Archangium sp. Classification (GTDB taxonomy): domain Bacteria; phylum Myxococcota; class Myxococcia; order Myxococcales; family Myxococcaceae; genus Archangium. The sequence continues at coordinate 40,956 of NZ_DASUNC010000074.1, read as the reverse complement.
CCCGAGGGCTGGGCCCACCTCGCCGACGAGCTGGCCGCCCGGGGCGAGTACCGCGAGGCCGTGCGCAGCCTGTACCTCGCCCTGCTCTCGCGCCTGCACCGCGAGGGCGTCATCCACTACGACACCACGCTGAGCAACTGGGACTACCTGCGCCAGTTCCGCAGCCGCCGCGAGTGGGTCCCCTCCTTCCGCGAGCTGACGCGGCGCTTCGACTTCGCCTGGTATGGCAACCTGCCCGTGGGCGCGGACGGCTACCGCGACTTCCGCGCGCTGTGTGCGCCCATGCTGAACCCCACCCCCGCCACCCCGGAGGCCGCCGGTGCGTGACCGTTTCCCGCTGCTCGTGGTGGGAGGGCTGCTCATCACCGCCGTGCTCGGCACGTGGTTGGTGCGCGGCGCGGCCCGGGGTGGCTTCGCCGACACGCTCTCCACCTGGCGCGCCCAGCCCGATGGGGCTCGCGGGCTCTTCCTGCTCGTCCAGGAGAGTGGCCTGCCCGCCGTCCGGCGCACCGCGGACCTTCGAATCATCCAGAAGGGCACGGGCACCCCGGTGCTGCTCGCCGTGGAAGTGGACGGCGCCCGCGAGGAGGATCCGGATCAGACGGCGCTCGCCGCCGACAAGAAGGACGGACTGGAGGACGAGGAGGTCCCCCGCCACGGCTTCAACCGGCTGCACGTCCCCGAGCTGAGCGACAAGGAGACGGAGAAGCTCCTCGAGCACGTGAAGACCGGCAGCACCCTCGTCTACGTGCCGTGGGGTTCGAAGGAGAACCCGCTGCTGGACGCGCTCGGGGTGAAGCTCACCAAGGCGGATACCTCGCTGCCCATGCGCACGCTCGTCCCGCCGCTCTCCAGCCCGTACACGCTGGGCGTGGAGCGCGTGGAGGCGAAGGTGCAGGCCTACCTGCAACTGCCCGAGAAGGGCGCGGTGCCCCTGCTGCGCGACGAGCCCCTGAACATGACGGTGGCGGCGGTGGTGCCCTACGGCGCGGGCAAGGTGCTGGTGGTGGGCGCGCCGGAGCTGGCGATGAACCAGGCGCTCGCGCGCGCGGACAACGCGCAGTTCTGGCTGAGTGCCCTGCGCGCCCTGGGCCCCGGGCCCTACGAGTTCGACGAGCACCACCACGGCTTCACCAACGAGCGCTCGGTGGTGGACTTCGCCCGCCGCTACGGCCTGCACTTCGCGGTGGCGCAGCTGCTGCTGGGGCTGTGTCTGTGGGCGGTGGCCCTCAAGCGCTTCGGCCGGCCGCGTGCGCCTCCCGAGTCCACCCGCGTGGGGGCCACGGACGCCCTCTTCGCCATGAGCCGCCTGTACCGCGAGGGCCGCCACCACGGCTTCGCCGCCAGCCTCATCACCAAGGGCCTCACCCAGGAGCTGGCCCTGCACGCCGGAATGCCCGCCCACGCGCCCGCCACGTCCGTCGCCGAGGGACTGGCCGCGCGCGGACGGGAGGACCTGGCCAACGGCCTGCGCGCCGTGGTCCGCAACGCCGAGACGGTGTCCGGCGAGGGCGATTTGAAACAACTGGCCTCCCGCGCCGCGGTGCTGCGCCAGCGCATCCATCCTTCCGGGCCGCCCTCGCGCGCGCTCGCTGCTTCGACCCCCGAGGAGTCATGACTTCCACCTTCGCCCCCACTCCCGCCAGCAACGCCGTGGCCGCCGCCCATGCCATCCGCGAGGGCGTGCTCTCCGAGGTGCGCAAGGCCGTCGTCGGCCAGGACGAGCCGCTCGAGCTCATGCTCGTGGGCCTCATCGCCGGTGGCCACGTGCTGCTCGAGGGCGTACCCGGCGTGGCCAAGACGCTCATGGCCAAGGCGCTCGCGCGCGGCGTCAGCGCGGACTTCAAGCGGATTCAATTCACCCCGGACCTGATGCCCGCCGACATCCTGGGCACCAGCATCTTCGACCTGAAGAGCCAGTCCTTCGTGCTGGTGCGCGGCCCCATCTTCACGGACCTGCTGCTGGCGGATGAGATCAACCGCGCCCCCGCCAAGACGCAGTCCGCGCTGCTGGAGGCCATGCAGGAGCGCGGTGTGTCGCTGGAGGGCCGGCACATGCCGCTGTCGCCGCTCTTCACGGTGTTCGCCACGCAGAACCCGGTGGAGTCCGAGGGCACCTACCCGCTGCCCGAGGCGCAGCTGGACCGCTTCCTCCTGAAGATCGACGTGGGCTACCCGGCCCCCGAGGAGGAGGACGCCATCCTGGAGTCGGTGCACCGGGGCTTCGACGCGGGAGACCTGGCGCGCGCGGGCGTGGGGCCGGCGGTGACGAAGGAGGGCCTGCTCGCGGCGCGGGCGGCGCTCAACGAGGTGACGGTGGAACCGCCGGTGCTCTCGTACGTGCGCAAGCTGGTGGCGGCCACGCGCGCCTCCAGCCGCATCCGCCTGGGCGCGGGGCCTCGCGCGGGCGTGCACCTGCTGCTGGCCTCCAAGGCGCTGGCGGCCCTGCGCGGCCGGGGCTTCGTCACGCCGGATGACGTGCGCTTCCTCGCCGGGCCCGTGCTGCGCCACCGCCTGCTGCTGTCGCCGGACGCGGAGCTGGATGGGGCCACGCCCTCGGACGTGCTGCGCGAGGTGGTGCAGTCCGTCGAGGTCCCCCGGTGATTCCCACCGGGCGCCTGTGGGTGCTGCTGTGCCTGCTGGCCGTGCCGATGATGGCGGCGGGATTCTTCCCGGGCCTCGGCGGCGCGGTGCTGGTGCTGGATGTGCTCGCCCTGGTGCTGGCGGGAGCGGACTTCCTGATGGCCCGCCGGGTGCGCCTGGAGGTGAGCCGGAAGCTGCCCTCCCGTCTGTCCGTGGGCGCGCCCAACAAGGTGGAGCTGCTGCTGGTGCACCGCGGTGGCCAGGCCGTGGACGTGCGCGTGAAGGACGACGTGCCCGAGTCCTTCACCGCCACGCCCGAGGAGGCTCCGCTGCGCCTGCCCGCGGACAGCCAGACGCGCTGGGTGTACCGGGTGTCCCCCTCCAAGCGCGGCAAGTTCGCCTTCGGCGATGTGCACGTGCGGGTGCGGGGGCCGCTGGGGCTCGTCTTCCACGAGCGGCACTTCCCCGCGGCGCAGAACGTGTCGGTGTTCCCGGACCTGCGAGGCGCCAGCCGGCTGCTCCTGTCCGGCGCGGCGTTGGACCTGGTGAACCTGGGCCTGCGGCAGTTGCGCCGGGACGGGCGGGGCAGCGAGTTCGCGCGGCTCCGGGACTATGCGCAGGGAGACTCGGTGCGCGAGGTGGACTGGAAGGCCACCGCGCGGCGCACGCGGCCGGTGACGCGGGTGATGGAGTCCGAGCGCTCGCAGTCCATCCTCATCTGCGTGGACGCGGGCCGCTCCATGGCGGCGCAGGTGGACGGGCTCACCAAGCTGGACCATGCCGTCAACGCGGCGCTCTTCCTGGCCTTCGTGGCGGTGCGCAACGGAGACCGCGTGGGGCTGGCCGTGTTCGCGGATGGAGTGAAGGCGTACCTGCCTCCGGCGGCGGGCCGGCTGCAGTACCGGAAGATATTGGACACGCTCTACTCCACCACGCCGAGCCTCACGTACGTGGACTACCTGGCGCTCTTCAAGGAGCTGAACGTGCGCCTCACGCGGCGCAGCCTGCTGTGCGTGTTCACGGACTTCCTCGACGAGGAGCAGGCCTCCACCATGGTGGCGCCACTCCACCGGCTGGCGCGGCGGCACGTGCCCCTGTGCCTGTCCGTGCGGGACACCGCGCTCGCGGCCCTGCTGCGCACCGAGCCCTCGGGGCCCGAGCAGGCCTATCAACAGGCCGTGGCCAGCGAGCTGCTCACGGACCGCGAATCCCTCAAGGCCAAGGTGAGCGCCGGTGGCGTGCAGATGCTCGACGTGCAGCCGGATGAGCTGAGCCTCGCCGCCGTCAACCGCTACCTCGATATCAAAGCGCGCGGCGTGCTGTAGGGCCGATGCTGACGGGCAATCCGGCGGGCGCTCATTCCTCGTAGAGCACGGGGACGGGCTCCCCCTTGATCAAGGCATCGAGCTGCTGCCGGCCGGAAACGACCAGGAAGGAGTACGTTGCCTCGACACCATCCTCGAGGGTTTCAGCGTCGGTGGCACAAGAGATGAGCTTCCGCACGCCCCCGAAAACGAGACGGGCGGGCCTTCCATTGACGGTCAGGCTCTCGTCGTCCTCCGCGCAGTCGGAGCGTCCTCGATTCTCGGCTCGCGCGAAGGCTGCCTCATCGGTCGCGGCGTGGATGAGGTAGACGTTCTCCATGACCGGGAACTCGTCCTGCGGCCCTTCCCTGTACTCGAAATAGAGCACGACATGCGCGGCATACCAGGACATCTTTTCCTCGCTCCCCTCACGTCTTGCGCTTCTGCTTGTTGCGACAGCCGAGGAACTTCTGCGCCAGGCGAATCTTCTCGCGTTCGCTTGCATCGGCTCCGGCGTACTGCTCTTGAAGCCACCCACAAGGGTCCGCTCGCAACCTGGCATCACGAACGTACTCGTTCTCCTTGTTCTGCACGCCGCCTTTCGCGCAGAGGGCCGTGTGCTTCTTGCAGAAGTCGTCGACCGAAGTGTCCTCCGCTTCCGCGACCGCGATGATCGCGGCGGTCAGTCCTCCCGCGAGCGCGATCAACTGAGCCCCGCACGCATACAGTTCTCCAACCTGCGCGCACCCGGGATAACAGCTCATGGTCTCGACCGGACATGCATGGAGGCCGGGAGGCCGCGCCGCGGCAGGTGCACAGTCCAGACTGGAGACACCGGGCACTGACTGCTCTTGATGGGCGCGCCCCTCGGCTCCCAGTACGACAAGGCTCATCGCGAGTGCGATGCATCGGAGTCGCTGAGAGCGATGGAGGGACATGTCCTCAGACCGCGGGGGCCTCGCCGCCGTAACCGCAGGCCAGCGCGCCGTGCTGGCAGCGCACCAGCCCCGTCAGATCGTGCCGCTCCAGGAAGCGCTTGGCGGCCTGGAGATAGAAAGGAAGCGCACGCGCCGGCTGCTGCCCGAGATGGAAGTGCGTGGCGAGCTCGAATGGATCCGGCTCCCCTCCCATCCGCTCCAGCCACTCGCCCGCCAGGCGGTGACCCGTGGGCCGGACCGTGTCCGACACCAGGCCGTAGGCGGCATCCCGCACCAGGGCGTGACGGAAACGGTACTCGCCCCCACCCGGGAAGCGGCCCCCGGGCTGCGGCGCGATGAGTTCCTGCTCCACGAGCTGCCGCAGGTGACGCTCCAGGGTCTCGCCCACCGTGGACTCCAGCAAGGCCTCCACACCGCCCCGCCAGAAGGTGCGGCCGAAGACGCTCGCCGCCAGCAACACCTGCCGGGCCGCGGGCTCCATCCGCATCAAACGCACCTGCAGCACAGCCAGCACCGTCTCCGGCGCCCAGTCTCCACGCTCCTCGGGCACCAGGCGGATGAGCTCCTCCAGGAAGAAGGCGTTGCCGTCCGACAGCTCCACCACCCGGCGCACCGCCGCCTCGGGCACGTGCGGCCCCAACACCTCGCGCGCCAGCCGCGTCCCCGCCTTCTTGCTCAACCCATGCAGCGGCAGCTCCTGCACGCGGCGCCCCCACAACGCGGGGAAGAGCTCCTTCACCTCCGGCCGCGCCAGCGCCAGCACCATCAACGGTTGCTCGGCCAGCGCCCGGAGAACCTCCTCCACCAGCTTCACGGTGAGCGCGTCACTCCAGTGCAGATCCTCCAGCACCAGCAGCACCGGCCGGTGGGCGCACTCCGCCTGAAGGAAGTGCACCAGGGCCCGGCTCACCTGCGTGCTCATCTCCAATGGATCGCTCCGCGCCGCGAGCAGGCGGGGGCTCTCCTCTCCGGGGAAGGGCACGGCGCACAGCTCGCCCAGGAGCGCCGCCACCTCCTGGGCCTCCTCCGCCGGCAGGTGCAGGGCCACCCGCTGGAACAGCCGCGCACGGCGCGTCTCCAGGGGCTCCCCCTCCACGATTCCGCACAGCTGCCTCAGCACCTGGCCCATCAGGCCGTACGAGGCGCCCGCGCTCATCGGGTCTCCCCGCCCCAGCAGCACCAGTGGCGGCTGCTCCCGCCGCTCCAGCCGGCGCAGGAACTCGTGGCGCAGCCGCGACTTGCCCACTCCGGCCGGCGCCGTCACCAGCATGGCCCGTGACGCGGGCTCCTCGATGCTGGTGTTGAGGGAGAACTCCAGCAGGGCCAGCTCCTGCTCCCGGCCCACACACGGCGTGGGCTTGCCCAACAGGGGCCGCGAGGCATCCACCCCCAGTTGCTCGCCCTGCAGCAGGAAGGCGCCCGAGTCCATGCGCGAGAGCTGGAAGCCCGGCCCGAGCAGCCCCGCCGTGACATCGTCCAGCACCACGCACGCGGACGAGGGCATCCGCTCCAACTGGCGCAGCAGCCGCCCCGCCCGGTCCATGGCCTCGCCCACCGGCAGCCGCTCGTTGAACATGCCCAGGCCCGTGGTCAGCACCACCGCGGCCTCGGGCCACCGCTCCTTGAAGGTGAGCGCACAGCGCGCCGCCAGCGCCGCCTGGTCCGTCGCCGTGCCGCGCTCGGGCACCAGCGTGGCCACCAGCGAGCCGTCCGCCAGCAGCTCCACCCGGACTCCATGCGCCGAGAGCTCCTCGCGCAACGCATCCCGCACCTCGAGTCCCCTCCCGGGAGCCGCCGCCGTGTCCTCGGGGTCCGGCGACTGCAGGGACATCAGCAGGACGCTGGCGAGTTGCTGCTCGGCGCCCTCCAGACTCGCGGGGCGCGGGTCCGACTCGGAACGGGGCAGCAGCAGCTCGGGGACGGACTCCAGCTCCGCGAGCGCCTTGAGCAACCCGTCGGCATCCGCCAGCCGCCGCTTCGGATCCTTCACCAGCATCCGGTCCACCAGCCCCTGCATGCTGACGGGCAGGCTGGGGCGCAGCTTGTGCAGGCGCGCCGGCTCGGCGAAGAGAATCTTGGCCAGCACGGCGGCGAAGTGCGGCGCCTCGAAAGGCGGCCGGCCCGTGAGGCATTCGTACAGCACGCACCCGAGCGAGAAGACGTCGGCGGCGGGAGGAATCTCCAGCTCGCTGGAGGCCTGCTCCGGCGCCATGTAGCCCGGCGTGCCCACCACCGCACCGGTGCCCGTCACGCCCATCATCGTGGGGACGGCCTGCCGGGCCAGTCCGAAGTCCAGCAGCACCACGTCGTCGGGCCGGCCGCCTCGCAGGAAGAGGTTGGAGGGCTTGAGATCGCGGTGGACGATGCCCTGCCGGTGGGCCACGGCCAGCGCCTCGGCGGCCCGGCGCAGCAGGGCCAGCGCCTCGGACAGGCGCAGGGGCTCGCGCAGCAGCCGGCGCGCCAGGTCCTCCCCCTCGAGCCACTCCATGGCCAGGTAGTGCTGGCCTTCCTCGATGGTGCCATGCGCCACGTAGGACACGACGCCCGGGTGGTCCAGCATGGAGAGCAGCACGGCCTCGCGGTTGAAGCGCAGCGTGGTCTCCTGCGACGGGGAGGCATGCAGCAGTTTGAGGGCCACGTTCCGGCCCGTGGTGAGATCGCTGGCGCGGTAGACCAGGCCCATGCCTCCGCGTCCCGCCAGGTCGTCGATGACGAACCGCCCGGCGATGAGCTGGCCCTGCGGCGCGATGCTGGGGGGAGGTCTCGGTGGGGATGGAGCCGTCTTGTCGCTATCCATGCGGGACAGGGGAGAACCTATCACATCCCCACCCCGCCATCCGCCCTGGGCCTTCACCGTGCGTACGGCAAACAGGCACTGGTCCGCTGTAAATCTACACCGGGACTTCGCCCCAACGCTGGCGGGCCAGCTCCAGGGTCCGGGCGTTCTCGGGCACCTGACGCAGGAAGCACTCGCGGGCCTCCGCCGTCATCCCCCGGGCGAGCAGGATGTCGCCGAGGAACCCGCGCACGCGCCAGGCGATGCGCCAGATCCTCCCCGTCCTCCGCTCTAACGCGCGCCGCCTCCGTCCGGAGCCGCGGCATCCGCTCGTGCCCCGCGCATCCAGTCCGAGCACAGGTAGGCATAGACGCCCAGGCCCACGGTCAGGGCGAAGGACACCTTGAAGAGCACCGACAGCTTCGGCGGGTGGATCTGCGAGATGGTGCCCTCGATGAAGCCCGCGAGCACGAAGAGCACGAGCGTGCCGAAGAGGAGCTTCACCGCGCGCACGGCCTCCTGGCGCAGGGCCATGCCCCGGGGCAGGCCTCGCGGCGCCACCTGCCCCCGGGCGATGACGAAGCCCGCCGCGCCCGCGATGCAGATGGCGGTGATCTCCGGAATGCCGTGCGGGAGGATCCACGCCCAGAACCAGCCGGCCATCCCCTTGGCCGTGTACACCTGCGCGAGCGCCCCCAGCATCAGGCCGTTGAAGAAGAGCATCAGCGCAGTGCCCACCCCCACCGTGATGCCCAACGCGAAGGCGAGGAACGCCACCTCGATGTTGTGCGTGAAGAGGAAGGTGGTGAAGGCCGCCTGCTGCTGCGCGGACATGCCGTCGCCCGAGGCCTCGTCGGCGGCGCGCTGGACGGGCTCCAGGCTCAGGTGCTCCTCGGGGACGAGGTATTGGGCCGCGTCCGGGTCCGCGAGCATGCCCAGGTAGCCGAAGCCCAGGCCCGCCAGGAAGAGGAGCACCGAGGCCAGGTACATGCGCCACTCCTGGCGGAGCAGCGCGGGGAAGCCGCGGGCGACGAAGCCCCAGACGTCCGAGAACCTCGGCCGCTGGCCCGGGTAGGTGAGGGCGTAGGCGCGGCCCACCAGGTCATTGAGGTACTCGCTCACGTCGGCCGAGCCGCCGCGGGCACGCACCCACAGCAGATCGCTGGAGACGGCGCGGTAGAGCTTGCCCAGCGAGCGGGCCTCCTCCAGCTTCAAGGCGCGCAGGCTGCGCTCCTCGGCCTTGTCGAGCAGGGCCTCCAACTGCTGCCAGCGCGGCCGCCTCGCCTCGATGAACTCGGGCATCTCCATGAGAGGAGACTCTAAGCCATCGGCGGGCGGCGCGTGACTACTGAGGCATCAACGCGCCCAGGCCGGACCAGCCCAGTGTCAGCTGTCCGCACCAATCGCCCCAGACGCGCGTCCCATCCGGGCCAAAACCCCGGCGCACCGAGGTGCCCAGCTCGAAGCCGCCGAGCTTCAACCGGGCCCCCACGCCGGCCGCGAGGCCCAAAGGACCGGACACCTGGGGCGTGGCGCCCACCAGCGCATCCAGCTCCGCCCCGAGCGACAGCATGGGCAGGGGCAGGAACCAGACCTGATAGGCACTGTCCCAGGTGGCCTCGGCCTGGCCCGGCCGGAGGGCATAGGCTTGGCTGGTGGAGAAGGCCCAACGGTCCCGGCGCAACCCCGCGATCAGTGCCGGACGCAGCCGCAGCCCTCGCGCCTTCTCGTCGAAGCGGGAGCCCGCCAGCGAGCCATCGAATGCCAGCAGCACCCGGAAGGCGGGATGGTCCGTCAGCCGCACCCGGGCCGACAGCGAGGCGGACAGCTCCGTGTCGGGCAACGGGCCCGTCACCCCGCCCCTCAACAGCGCACCGGGGCGCATCGCCAGCGCGGTGCCCACGGCCACCCGCTCGGACACGCGGCCCTCCACGGCGAGTGTGCTGCGTCCACGCGCCATGTCCAGGCCCTCCGCGCCCAGTCCGGGCTGCATCCGCACCTCGAAGAGCCAGGCCTGCGGCAGGAAGGCCGTGGGCAGGGGCGAGGCCTCCACCAGGCCTCCCGAGGGAGCACCCAGCAGCGGCATGAGCGCCACCTCCGCCTCGGCGTCCTGTACGGGAGTCGAGGGCTCGGCGGCCATGGGCACCGGAGCCTGCTCCCCGGGAGCCAGCGCGTTGACCTGCTGCACGGGCGTGTCGCCCCAGAGGGCCTCCACCGAGGCCATGCGCTCCCCGTCACGCATCCCCGGCACCGCGCGCGTCAACAGCGAGCCATCCGCCTGACGCTGGAGCGGCTCCTCCACCTGGGTGCCATGCAGTCCGCGCAGCTTCAGCGCGGCGAAGGGGCCCTCCAGCGGCTTGCCCTGCTCGTCGAGCACCAGGACCTTCACCCGGAACGCGCCGGCCACGGGCTCCACGTCCACGTCCACGCGCGGCGGCACCACCGTGAGCGTCAGCTTCTCCGGACGGGCATCGGGAACGCCGCGAGGCAACAGCTCCAGCGTATGCGTGCCCACGCCCTCCACCCGCACCGGGTGCGTCGTGGGCGCGCCGTCGAGACGGAAGTCCAGCGACTCGGCACCCTCCACCGTGAAGTCCAGGCGCTGCGCGCCCCGGATGCCCTGGGGCCCCACCGTGCCCCGCTCCGTCTTCACGCGCATCACCTCCACCTGACGCACGGCGGACGCACTGCCCACCAGGCCCGCCGCGTCCACGGCACGCACCCTCGCGAAGTACCTGCCGGCCGCCAGCGCCCGGGCCACGGACTTCAGCGACTCCTGCCCCGCCTGCACCGTCTCCCCATGCACCCGATCGTTGAAGCGCTCGTCGCGCGCGAGCTCCACCCGGTACGACGCCGCGTCCTTCACCGGCGCCCACGCCAGCTCCTCGTCCACGCCCTTCTCGTCCAGCAGCAGCCGCACCGAGCGCGCTCCGCCCGCCCACGCCGGCGCCTCGGGCAGCGGACGGGGCTTCTCGGGCATCTTCCCCTTCTCCACCCGCGTGCCATGGTTCTTGGGCACCTGGACGTTCTGTCCCTGCGCGCTCACCTCGGCCTGGCCGTCATAGACGGAGACGCGGCTCATCTGCTGGCCGTCCACGCCCACGAGCAGGTCCTTCGAGCGCGCGGCCACCGTGGCCGCCGGCATCCGCACGCCCACGGGCTCGCCGCGCAGCTCCGCCAGCGACACGTTCAGCTCGCCCTGCAGCAGCTCCACCGCGCCGGACTTCTTCACCTTGTCCGTGGCCCTGGTGGCCTGGCCGTAGATGACGACGAGCGCGTTCTCGTTCATCTGCAGCCGCGTCAGGTCGCGGAAGGTGACCTCGGCGCCGGCCTCGCGCAGCGTGTTGACGGAGTCCAGCCGCCACAGCCCCTGGCCGGTGTTGGCCTGGAACCACTCCACCTTGCCCGCGCGCTTCGAGTTGACCTCGGGCCGGACGAAGGTGAGGCGCGCGTCGGGGTCTCCCTTGATGCGCAGCACCGTGCCCGGCACGAGCTGATGCGGCGGCGCCCCCATCTTGTTGAGCGCGTGCAGCTTCGCGGAGCCGGTGGTCGCATCGCCGAACACCTTGCGCGCCACGCTGCCGCACGTGTCCCCGGGCTGCACCACGTACACGTCGTCATCCACGGGTTTGGGGGCCTCGGCCCACGAGACGGCGGGCAGGCACAGCACCAGCACGAGTGCCGTGGCGAGTCCTCTAACGCTTGAGCTTCTGGGCACGCGACACCTTCCGGGTCAGATCGATCGGATCGAGCGGCAGGGGGACGAAGTCGAACAGTCCTCCCTCGAGCGCGCCCGTCACCAGGTCCCAGTCATCCGCGGGACCACACAGCAGGACAGGAGGAGAACCCGGGCGCGCGGCCAGGGACCTCGCCCAGGCGAGCGACTCGCGCCCGTCCGCGACGACGAGCAGCGCGCCGAACGTCTCCCAGGGCTCGGTCTCCGAGGCCACCCACGCCTGGAAGCCACACGCGGCGAGCGACATCACCAGCGTGTTGCCAGCGAGTTCCTGGTGCCTGGGCACCAGCACGCCCACGGGTGCCCCACCGGGCACGGGCTTCGGCACGGGCACCTCGTGCCGCGCCCCGCCGAGCCCCCGCTCCGTCTTCTTCCCCTCGCCCCGCTTCTTCGGCAGCGGCGGAGGCCCCACGGGCTCGGCGAGCACGGCCAGCAGTTCCTGGCGCATGGAGGCCGCGTCGGGCGGACGCGCGGCGGGCAGCTTCTCCATGGCCCTGCGAACCAGGGACTCCAGACGCTCGGGCACGGAGAGGTCCGGCCGCACCTCGTGGAACGGGGGCACCGGCTTGTAGAGGTGCGCGACGACGATCTCCGCCGAGGGCATCACCGGGAAGGGAGGAAAGCCGGTGAGCAGCTCGTAGAGCACGCACCCCAGGGAGTACAGGTCACTGCGCCCGTCCGTCGGCTGCCCGCGCATCTGCTCCGGGGACATGAAGCCCGGCGTGCCCACGGACATACCCTCCTGCGTGAGACGCGCGTGCAGCTCGCCGCCGAGCGCGGCCAGGCCGAAGTCGAGCACCTTCACGCGCTCGCCCCCCGGGGTGGACTCCAGGAAGAGGTTCGCGGGCTTGAGATCGCGGTGGATGATGCCCTGCGCGTGCGCGGCCTCCAGCACCTCGAGCACCTGCACGGCGATGTCCACCGCTCGCGGTACCGGCAGCGCGCCCTCGCGCATGAGGAGGGAGTCCACCGTCTCGCCGGACACCATTTCCATGGCGAGGAAGAGGAAGCCCGAGTCGAGCCCGTAGTCGTACACCTCCACGGAGCCCGGGTGGCGCAACCGGGCGAGCACCTGGGCCTCGCGCTGGAAACGCTCGGAGAAACCGGGAGCGCTGGCGATGTGCGGGTGCATCACCTTGAGGGCCACGTGGCGGCCCAGGCCGAGCTGCTCCGCCTCGTAGACCGTGCCCATGCCGCCCTTGCCGAGCGATCGCAGGACGCGGAAGCGCTCGGCGATGAGGGTGCCCGGCTCGAGCATCAGAGCGGCACCTCGAAGATGCGGGTGGCCGCGGTGCGGCCGTGCAGCTGGCGCTCCCCGGCGGGCACCAGCTCCACGCCACTGTCACCGATGCGCTCGCGCGTGGACTCGCTGACGAGGATCTGCCCGGGCTGGGCCATGGACTCGATGCGCGCGGCCACGTTCACGGTGTCGCCGATGACGGTGTACTCCATGCGCTTCTCGCTGCCGACGTTGCCCGCTACCGCGGGGCCGGTGTGGATGCCGATGGCCAGCTGGATCTCGATGCCCCAGCGCGCGCGCCAGCGGCGGTTGCCCACGTCGAGCCAGCGCCGCAGATCCTCGGCCGCCTGCACCGCGCGCAGGGCGTCATCCGGGTGCGACTGGGGCGAGCCCCACACCGCCATGACACAGTCGCCGATGAACTTGTCGATGATGCCCCCGCGCCGCTGGATGATTTCGGTGGCGAAGGTGAACAGCTCATTGAGCAGCGCGACGATGGTCTCCGGCGGCTGGGCCTCGGACAGTTTGGTGAAGCCCACCACGTCGGCGAAGAGGATGGTGACCTCGCGGCGCTCGCCGCCGAGCCGCAGCTGGTCCGGGTTGGACACGACCAGGTCCACCACGTCGGGAGACAGGTAGCGGCTGAGGGCCGCGCGCACCTGCGTCTGGGCGACGACCTCGCGCTCCTTGGCATCCAGCGTGAGGGCCATGCTGTCGAAGGCGCGGCCCAGGGTGCCCAGCTCGTCCCGGCGCCGGGTAACGCGCTCGCCCACGCCGCGGAAGGTGCGCTCGGAGAGGGCCCGCGTCGCGGCCACGAGATCACGGATGGGCCGGGTGAGCTGACGGGCCCCGAGCAGGCCAGCCACCAGGGCCACCAGCGCGGCGATGGCGAACGCTTCGAGAATGGACCTGCGCATCGACAACAGCGACGCATACACGACGGACTGGGGCTGCTGCACGGCCACAGCCCAGCCCCGCTCGGAGAGCACCTCCAGCGAGCCGAGCATCTCCACGCCGTCCATCTGGAAATCCGAGATGGCGGCCATGTCGGTGCCAAAGGAGGAGTCGCCGCTGAGCGCCGAGAAGAGACCGTGCCGGGACAAGTCCTCGCGAGCGGCCACCCGGGCGGGGTCCGCATGAAGCACGAGCCGCCGCTCGCGGTCCACGACGAAGACATTCTCGCGCGAGCCAAGGAACTGCTCGCCGAAATTACCCATCAACGTGCACAGCTCATGGAGCTTCACCTGGGTGCCAAGCACGGCACGCACGGAGCCGTCGTCACGGACAATAGGGAAGAAGGCCTCGAGCACTGGCTCCCCCTGCGCGTTCGCATACACGCCCTGGACGACAAGTCGACCGTTGGAGACACGAAGGGCCTCGAGGAGCGCGGGATCCAGCCGGGAAGGCACTCGCGGCTCCGGCACTTCCTCGGCCTTCACGGTGGTGACGCTCTGGCCGCTCGGGGCGTAGAGCGTGACGAAGTCGATGTCGCGCAGCGCCGCCACCCGGGAGCCGGCGAGTGCATAGCGCGTGGTGTCATCGCCCAGCCCAGGCCCAAAAAGGATCTTGGAAATGTCCTCGAGGTCCTGCTCGACACGGGTCAGCTCGCCCCGAACGGTCCGCTGCACGTCCCAGACGATGGAACGGTGCAGGTGAAGGACGGACTCCTTGAGGGTCTTTTCGTTGGTGGACCTCGCCCTCCAACTCAGCCCCACCAGAGGTGGCAGCGCACAGAGCAGGGTGAGAAGGAACAGGCGGATGGAGAGCGGGAGGCCTCTCGGGTTCACCGGAGTGCCCATCTCCTGGGCGGGAGGCATGGGGGCCTCCGTGCCGCGCTCCGCGCTGCGAGTCTCCACTACGGGGACAGGATTCGCTGCCATCGCGTGTCTGAGGGGCTCGGGCTTTCCGAGAGACGTCGGGGAGGAAGTCCCCGGCTTATCACCCTCTGGAGGCACGGAGCGAGCCCCGAACCACCTCAACCCCCCGCCCGGCCCCTCTCCGGGGGGACGCTCCTGGAGCGAGCAGCCGGGCACGAGCGTCTGGACGCGCTACACTCCCTGCCCCCTTCCCGCTGAGAGGAGACCCTGTCATGCGCATCGAGAAGCTCGCCCCCGCACGCTGGCTCGCGACGATCCTGCTACCGCTGCTCACGGCCTGTGGCCCCACGGACCCGGGCGGAGCCCTGCGCGCGCTCGGCGAGTTCCAGGACGGCCTCATCACCTTCTACGACGCGACGGGCGCGGGCAATTGCAGCTTCGATCCCAGCCCGGGGAACCTGGACGTGGCGGCGATGAACATCGGCCAGTACGAGAACAGCGCGGTGTGCGGCTCGTGCGTGGAGATCGAGGGCCCCAAGGGCAACCTGCGCGTGCGCATCGTGGACTCCTGCCCCGATTGCCCGACCAAGGGCCACCTGGACCTGAGCCGCTCGGCCTTCGAGAAGCTCGCCGATCCCATCGCGGGCCGCGTGAACGTGCGTTGGCGCATGGTGACGTGCGACGTGCAGGGCCCTGTCCGCTACCACCTCAAGGACGGAAGCTCGCAGTGGTGGACCGCCATCCAGGTGCTCAACCACCGCCTGCCCGTAACGAAGCTCGAGTACTGGAAGAACGGTGCCTGGGTGAACGTCAAGCGCGAGTCCTACAACTACTTCGTCGAGCCCGCCGGCATGGGCAGTGGCGCCATCAAGGTGCGGGTGACGGCCTCGGACGGTCAGACGCTGGAGGACACGCTGCCCGGCGCGAACTCCAACGCGACCTACGACGGGGCGGCCCAGTTCAAGGCGGGCTGAAGATCGGACGTTGCGTCGATGCAAGCACGCCTGAACCATGAAGGGGGTTCCTTTCTGGCGGAAGCAAACCGCAAGCTCCACCAGGCAATCCACGAAGATCCCCAGCTGGCACAGACACTCAAGCTGAGCCCCAAGGACGTCGAGAAACCAATCACCTCCAAGGATCCACCGGTTGGACACTCCTGGCATCACCATCAGGACGTTGGGAGAATGCAACTCGTGGATGAAGGGGCTCATCAACTGTCGATTCCCCATACCGGTGGCATGGCGATCTGGGGAGGAGGCAATCGCCCATGACGGTTCGCTGGGAGCCTTATCTCTGGGAAGAGCCTCGTCCCGTCAATCCACATGAGTTCGAGCTGCTTGAGCGGCAATGGGGTGTAACGCTCCCCGAAGAATACAAGCGCATCGTCTCGCATCACCAGGGCATGACTCCCGAGCCTGGCACCTTCAAGCTGGCCGAAGGGAACGATAGGCTCAGTGTACTCCTGACCCTCACGGTCGACCCGGAGAAGAAGCCGTACTCCGTGATGCGCGTCCATGAGGTTTTGAAGCCTCTTATCCCTCCTGGAATCTTTCCGTTCGCCAAGACGCCTGGAGGGGAGTTCGTGTGCTTCGATTACAGAGAGACCCCGTACCCACCCAGGATCGCCCACGTCTCGGTGGAACTGAGCATCACCCCCATCGCCGACAGTTTCTCCGCGTTCCTGAATGCCCTGTATGACGAGTAGAGATGGATCCAACGCGGGCTGAAAAAGTGAAATAGTCGGGCCCATGAGTCTGTCGGCACAGGGGGCCGGGGTCTCTCCCATCGCGCAACGCCGTCTCGAGCTGGCGAGCCAGTTCCACGGGCGTGTGTCCGAGCTGCTGCGCCTGGACCCGGGCCGGCTGCGCTTCTCGCTGCGACTTCATCCTGCGCACCGCCCGCGAGCCCCTGCTGGCGGCCCTCCGCGAGGACATCATGCCCCGAGGAGCCGCGAAGCAGCCCTCCGCGGGACCCCGGGGCAGGAACTGGCTCGTCGCCCCTCTCCGTCAGCTCGCCCTGAAGCGTGAGCGGCGAGACCTCAGTGCGAGCAGCAGCAGCCCCAACATGGGCGCGAGGCCCGCCGCGCTTCCGTTGCCCACCGAGCAGCCGCACCCATCGCGCTCATCCGGGTCGCACGCCTTGCCGAGCCCATCCTTGTCGGCATCGCGCTGATTGGCGTTGAGGGCGAGCGGGCAGTTGTCCGACTCATCGGCCACGCCATCCCCGTCGTCATCCGGGCCGCAAGCATCGCCCTGGCCATCTCCGTTCGTGTCGAGCTGGTCGGGGTTCGCCAGCGAGGGGCAGTTGTCGCGCTCGTCGGCCACGTTGTCGCCATCGAGATCGCCATCACACGCATCTCCCTTGCCGTCGCCGTCCGTATCCCGCTGCTCGGCGTTGCCCACCAGGCGGCAGTTGTCCTGGCCGTCCTCGCGCGCGTCGCCATCCGAGTCCTCGTCGATGTAGTCCGGCCGGCCATCCTGGTCGGTATCAACGGGCTTGCCGGGAACGCCGAGTTCCTCTGCGTCGGGGATGCCATCGGCATCGGAGTCCTCATCCAGGGCGTCGAGCCGCGTGTCCCCGTCGGTGTCGCGCGGCTCGGAGCCCTCGCCGAACTCCTCACCATCCGGGATGCCGTCACCCTCCGAGTCCGCCCTCCTCGGGTCGAGGTTGAACCGCTCCTCGGAGGTGTTGGTGAGCCCGTCGCCATCCATGTCCGCATCACAGAGGTCGCCCGTGCCGTCCTTGTCGGTGTCCGCCTGGTCCGTGTTCTTCACCCGGTGGCAGTTGTCGCTCCCGTCGAGCACCTCGTCGTTGTCACTGTCCGTATCGAGGTAATCGGGCAGGCCATCCTTATCGGAGTTGACCAGGTCGCCGGGCCGCGCCCCCGCGTTCTCCTCCAGGTCGGCTACGCCATCTCCATCGGCATCCTCATCGAGCGCATCGATGAAGCCATCACCATCGGTGTCTTGGGCAGCGGGGGGATTGCCCACCTCCAGGTCATCCCGAATCCCGTCACCATCCGAGTCCGCGAGGAGTGGAGCGGTGCCCAACGTCCGCTCCGTATCCAGGGAGAGTCCATCTCCGTCGGCATCGCTGTCGCACACGTCACCGAGGCCATCCTTGTCCGTGTCTTTCTGATCCTTGTTGGCCACCCGGATGCAGTTGTCGGCTGTGTCCTCCTTGGCATCGTTGTCATCGTCCACGTCGCATGCGTCACCGGCCCCATCGTCGTCGGTGTCCAACTGGTCCTCGTTGGAAGTCCATCTGCAGTTGTCGGACGTGTCCTCCTTGTTGTCGCCATCCTTGTCCGGGTCGCACACGTCACCGGCCTTGTCGCCGTCGGCGTCCGCCTGGTCCGCGTTGGGAAAATCCCTGCAGTTGTCGAGCTTGTTCGCCACGCCGTCGTTGTCGGCATCGGCGTCGCACGCATCGCCGAAGCCATCCCCGTCCGTGTCCCTGGCGTCCGCGCAGTACACCACCGAGATCTCATCCAACACCGGGGACTCGGTCGAGGCCGGTTCCAGCGTCACCCGGTAGTAGAAATTCGAGCCATGCCACCCCAGCTCCTCGAGCGAGAGGCTCTGGTTCATTCCCACCGTCAACGCCGATGACTGGTTCAGCTGCTTGCGGTGGTCGTACCAGTTCTGGCCGTCCTGGCTGAACTGGATGGACGCGCTGGAGCCCGCGGGAAGCTCTCTCAGGCTGTAGGAGAAGGTATCAATGGACCCGATGAAGGGGATGCCCGCCAGCAGGTTGGTGGAAGTCACCGTGGCTGGCGAGTGGAGGAGCGGCGTGAGGTCCGCGATGGGGCTGGTGCTCCCGGATGGAACCGAGAGGGATCGCACCGCGATGCGGCCGGCGCCCCCGGCGCCGCCATGGTTCGAGAACTCGGGCGAGCGCCCCCCACCGCCCCCACTCGCCGTGACGAGGTTCGAGCCCAGGGAGAGGGTGTGCGCCTGGAGGAGGATGGATCCGCCCGCGCCGCCGCCCCCACCGCCGCCGACACCCGGAAAAAAAGCCCCGGTGCTATTGGTGCCATTCTCCCCATGGCTGCGAATACCTCCGGTAACGCTCACGGATTGCGCTGCGATGACAATGATGCCACCGCCCGCTCCCCCTATTCCGCCCTTATTACCCCCGTCGTTATCGACGCCCCCACTGCCCCCAGCTGGCCCCAGAACGAGTTCCGATAGGCCCGCACTGCCGAAGGTCGCGCCACCCTGTGCCCTATGCTTGCCGAAGTACCATCCACCGCCACACTGATTCCCTACCCCGCTACCGTCTCCTCCTTCGGTTCCGTAACCACCACCACCACCGCCCTCGCCAGAGTGGCAGGCTTCGGCGTCCCCGCCTCCGCCCGCTCCACTCGACTGAGTGTAGGCCCGTATAGTGCCAGATGCCGTGTCCGGCCCTTCCCCGCGATAGCCACCGCCCCAATCCGGATTGACACGCCGCCCCCCCCGGTAGCCGCGCGCACTCATGTCGATGACGCCCTCCACGCTCACCGTGTCGCGCACGCGCAGGAAGAGCACACCGCCCCGGCTCCTATCGAAGCCCTTGGCGGTGAGCGTCCACCCGTCGGATACTGACACCGACGTGTAGTTCGGCACGCGCTGCACCATCACCGCGCTTATCCAGCCGTTGTAGGTGTTGGTGAGGTTGGCGTCGAGCGTGAGGGTGTCGCTGGAGATCTTCCGGATGCGACGCGTCTCGTACTGCCCCACGGTTGCCGCGTTGCCCCACAAGTTGATGATGAGGACCTCATCGCCGACCGCGAGCCCGGTGGGGGCTGACGCGAGCGTGACCTTCGCCTGACCGGCGCCTACGTATGTCGTCACCGGGAACGCCACGGCGTCCGCTGCCGCCCGGCCCACGCATGAGCCCTTCGAGAGCTCGACGGTCCTCGGGGGATCGACGTTCTTCAAGGGTTCGACGATCTCGTCGCTGACCACACATGGGCCGTCGGCCCCTGTCCCCAGGTCTACACCGCTAAAGGAGCGCAGCGTTCCACCGACGAGCGCATGGCCTGACGAGGTGGCGGCGTCGATGCGGCTCGCGTCGTTGAAGGAATCGGTGACTGTCTGTCCGAAACCGCTCCGTGGCCATAGGAGGGCGAGGATACCCGCGGAAAGAAGGGAGGCCAGTCGCATCATGTCCACCTCTGCGCGAGCCCGTTCACGGGCATACGCTCGTTTCGATTGAAATAGCTGCCAGGATTTCAAAGCTCTATCGCCGTAGCGCGCACCAGACTGACAGCCGAGCCACGGCCGTGCTGTGATCCGGCTCACCTCGACAGGGTGGGACGGATCACAACGCACTGCACATCCAGGGGTGTGGGAAGCGTCCCCTACACCTGGGTCCGCTTGCTCCGGCGTATGAAACACAACGTCATCACGAGCCAGAGTCCGTTGGCGGGAAGCGAGGGAGCGGAGGAACAGTTGCTCCAGCCGTAATGACTCACGGGGGCAGCGAGGTGGAATTCGACAGAGGCGGGCTCGCTGCGATTGCCAGCCTCATCGGTGGCCGTGACAGAGGCGGTGTGGCTCCCGAGCTCGAGCGGCTCACGGGGCGTGTACCTCCACGCTCCCGTGGCATCCACCTCCGCTGGCTCCCCCTCCTGCGCTGGATCGATCTCGACATCCAGCTGGACAGTCACCCGGCTGCCTGGCTCCGCGGTGCCGGTGATCGCGGGTCTCGAGGTGGTGTAGATGTTTTGATCCTGGAAGGGTGTGTTCACCTGCGGGGCGGCGGGGGGCGTCCCGTCCACGAGCACGAACTGCCCTCCGGACGCGCCATGGGTCATGACGGACAGGAAGTAGTAGCCCGTCCCCACGCGGGGCAGCATGACGGTGTGCGCGGTGTCCGAGGATGACACCCATTGGTCGACGCGTGTCAGCGCCCCTCCCTCCACCGCCATCAGGCTGATCAGCGGGAGGGTGGAGCCGGAGCTGTGGGCCGTGCCGCCGCTGGCCTCGGAGCGGCTGTGCAGGTACCTACCTTTGAGCGCGAGCTCGCTCCCCGGCCTCCTGGCACGAGGGATCGCGTCGAGGGTGGGGCGTTCGTTCATGTCCTCGGGCTCCGGCGTGGCCTCGTAGACCTGGACGCTGTCCAGGCGGCGATGGCCCTCCGTCTGGCCTCCGGCGACCAGCACCTGGCCGGAGGGCAGCAGCGTCGCTGTATGGTGGGCGCGGGCCGCCCCCAGGGGCGGGGTGGGGCTCCAGGCGACCAGGGCCGGGTCATACACCTCCGCGCTATCGAGGGCCTGGTCTCCATTCGTGCCCCCGGCGATCAGGAGCTGGCCGGAGGGCAGCAGCGTCGCCGTGTGGGCGTAACGGGCCGTGGCCAGTTCGAGCCCGGTGGGCGCCGACCACGCTTGCGCGTCCGGGTCATAGATCTCCACGAGGTAGAGAGGGGCGCTCCCATTCCTGCCTCCAGCGACCAGCACCTTGCCCGAGGGCAGCAACGTCGCGGTGTGTTCAGAGCGGGCGGTGCCCAAGGGCTGCGTGGGGGACCACGAGCGTGCCTCCGGGTCATACAGCTCGGCGCCATCCAGGGCGTCACCGTCATCCAGGGTGCCTCCGGCGATCAGCACCTGCCCGGAAGTGAGCAGCGTCGCGGTGTGCCCGGAGCGGGCGGTGCCCAGGGAATTATTGGTGGACGTCCACGAGCCGCTCACCGGGTCATAGACCTCGGCACTGTCCAGGGCTCGATGTTCACCCGTCAGGCCTCCGGCGATCAGCACCTGACCGGAAGCGAGCAGCGTCGCGGTGTGCCCGAGGCGAGCGGTGCCCAGGGAACTGACGCACGTCCACGAGCCGCTCTCCGGGTCATACAACTCAGCACTGTCCAGAGGGCTGTCCGGGCCCGAGGCGCCCCCGGCGACCAGCACCCGTCCGGAAGGGAGCAACGTCGCGGTGTGCCCGAAGCGGGCGGTGCCCAGGGGACTGGTGGGAGTCCACGTGTCGTGCACCAGGTCATACAGTTCGGCGCTCGCCGAGGAGCTGTTGCCGTCCAGGGAGCCCCCGGTGACCAGCAGTTGGCCGGAGGGCAGTGGCGTCACCGTATGGCCGGAGCGAGCGGTGCCCAGTGGAGCCACGTCCCGCCAGCTCCCCGACATCGGGGCGTACACTTCCGTGCTCCCGAGCGCTTCATTTTCGAAACCCCCAGCGATCAGCACCTTTCCCGAGGGCAGCAGCGTCGCCGTGTGCTGGAACCGGCCGGACTGGAGCGTGCCGCCGCGGCTCCAGGAGGAATGCTCCGGGTCGAACTCCTCCACGCTGGGGAGGCCGCTGTTCGATCCGACCTGGCCTCCGACGACCAGCACCTTGCCCGAGGGCAACAGCGTCGCTGTATGCCCGAGGCGGGCCTCACTCAGATGAGCCACGCTGTTCCAGGTGTGCTCATCCGGATCGTACATTTCCACGGTGTCGAGGCCACTGCCGCCAGTCCTGGACTTGGAGCCCCCAACGACCAGCACCTTGCCCGAGTGCAACAGCGTCGCCGTGTGCCCGGAACGATTGGTATCCGGCAAGCCCACCGACGTCCACCGGTTGAGAACCGGGTCGTACTCCTGTGCTTCCATTTCATCGGAGGTCCCCCCGATGACCAACACCCTCCCCGTGTGCAATAGCGTCGCCGTATGCTTGAAACGCGTCTGGCTCATCGGGTTGTTTTCGCGCCATTCACCACTCGCCGGATCGTAGACCTCCGCACTGGCGTGGCCGGAAACGCCGTCCGTGGTGCCCCCAATGACCAGCACCTCGCCGGAGGGCAGCAGCGTGGCCGTGTGGAAATAGCGAGGTTTCTTCATGGTTCCATTGGAACTCTCCCAGGTTCCCGTCGCCGGGTCGTATAGCTCGGAGGTGTTGAGCACGGTGTCGTTGGCATCAAGGCCTCCCGCGACCAGCACCTTGCCGGAGGGCAGCAGCGTGGCCGTGTGGTTGTAGCGAACGCCGTGCATGTTTCCAGTGGATTGCCACGTTCCCGTACTCAGGTCATACAGCTCCGCGCTGATGAGGGCCCTGGCCTCGTCATTGCTTCCGCCCACGACGAGCACCCTGCCGGAGGGCAATAGCGTGGCCGTGTGGTTGTAGCGGTTGAAGTTCATGCGAGCTCCGTTTCTCCAGGCCAGTTCCTCCACGGCAGGGCCCGCCCGCTGCTCTCCCCCCATTCCCGAGACCGCACGTGCACGCGGACCTCCGTGGAGCTCCTCGGCTGTCGGGCTCCCCGGTGGGAGGCAGCCCAGCCACACGCATGCCAGGAGAAGAAGGCTTCTGCTGCCCAGGGCCGTCCACGGACCGCCGCGGGGGTGGGGACGCGTACGGCGGAAGAGGAGCCACGCCAGGAGCGCCAGGCCCGGCAGTGCCCGTGAAGGCGCCCCCGGGCCCGCCGCGCAGCCGAAACCACCGCCCCCCACGACGAGGAAGTCCTCCAGGCCGGGGACGCTTTCCATGGTGAACGCGTGTCCCCCGGAGGCCTCGCTGACATTGCCCGCCTCGTCCGTGGCTCTCGCCAAGAGGATGTAGCGCCCGTCCTTCAACTCCGTGAGGGAGAGACTCCATCGCCCCTCCATGTCCGCCGTGACCGAGGCCACATTCACCTGGTTCAGATACACAGTCACCTTGGTGAATTTGTCCGCCTTGCCGCGAATGGCGAGACCGCGGGAGCCCACCTCGGGTCCATTCAGCAGCTCCAACACCTCGGGCGCGGCAGGCGCCTGCGTATCCACGGTGAAGGTGATCGGCTCGGAGGCGGGGCTGGTGTTCCCCGCCGCGTCCGTGGCGGTAGCTGAGAGGGTGTGCATGCCTTCCCCCAACTCCGTCTTCAGGGCGAAGCTCCATTTCCCGTGCATGTCCACCCTGGCTGTATCTTTCACCCGCAGCCCATCCACAAAGACGCTCACCGTACTCGCGGGCTCGGCTGTGCCGCTCAGGGTGGGTCTGTTCTTCCTGGTGAACCTCAGCGGATTCACCGTGGGCGGCGCGGGCGGGTGCGGGTCGTCGGGAACGGTAAAGACATGCTTCGTGGAGGGCGGGCTGAGGTTTCCCGCGACATCCTTCGCGAAGGCACAGGCTCTGTACGTCCCGCCCTTCAGTTCGGTCGTCAGGGTGAAGCTCCAATTTCCCTGGGCGTTCGCCTCAACGGGTGTACCGGCCGGACTGCCGTCCAGAAACACCTGGACCTCGCTGCCAGGCTCCGCGGTGCCTTCAAAGGAGGCCAGGGCTTCATCGAGAACGACAGACATCGCGGGCGATCCCGGCGATGTCCCATCCACATGCAGGATCCCTCCCCCGGTCATGCCATTCGACAGCACGAAGAGCAGATGATGGCCATCCGGGGTTTCCTCAGGCAGGGTGACCTGCCGTACACACTTCTCCGAGGAAGGGGTCACCTCCGAGGAAGAGGTCACAGGCAGATCCCTCAGCGCGCCCCAGGGTGAAAGCCAGAGGCGGACAACCACGGGGACACAACTCTTCGTCCCGGCGTCCCTGGCGGACATGTCGAAGCTCGCCTTGGGCCGCAGAGGGGTTGACGGTATCTCGACAATGGGGCGTGACGAGCCGGAGTCCCCCGTGTCGGCATACACCTCCGTGCTGGTCGAGGGCGCCCCTCCCAAGTCCTTGCCCGCGATCACCAGCACCTGCCCCGTGGGCAACAACACGGACATGGAGCCCGCTTGAGGCTTGCTCAGCCTGGACGTGATCTTCCATTCCTGGGCCGCGGGGTCATACACCTCCACCTCGTCCAGGGCGCTGCTATCGTTGGCTCCACCCAGCACCAACACCCTGCCCGTGGGCAGCAGGTGTGCCGTGTGGAGCTTGCGGGCCGACTGGAGAGAGCCCACGATCTTCCATTCGTGATGGTTGGGGTCGTACACCTCGGCGCTGGAAAGGGCCCGCTTCGCATCATTGATGCCTCCGGCCACCAACGCGTGCCCCGAGGGCAACATCGCCACGATGGAGGAGGCGCGAGCCGTGCTCATCGGTTCCGTCTCCGTCCATTTGCCCCCCACCGGGTCATATATCTCGGCGCTGGCGAGGGGGATGTCATTCATATCCAGGCCTCCGGCCACCAACACCTTCCCCCCAGGCAATTGCATGGTCAGGGGGCCCTTGCGGGGCGTGTGCATGGGGCTCGTCGGCTGCCATTCCTTGGCGCTCGGGTCGTACACCTCGGCGCTGGCGAGGGGGCGGCCCGTCCCATCCACGCCTCCAGTGACCAGCACCCGGCCCATGGGCAACAGGATGGCGGAGTGGGAATGACGGGCCTTGTTGAGTGAGCCGGTGGCGCGCCATTGGTTCTTCTCCGGATTGAACAACTCGGCGCTCCGCAAGGCCGTGCCCGTGCGCTCGGCCCCCAGGCCATTGCCGCCCAGGCCACTGCCTCCAACCACCAGCACCTCGCCCGAGGGCAACAGCGTCGCCGTGGCGGAGGAGCGGGGCGTGCTCATTTCATCCGTGGCCGTCCACCTGCTGGTGGCCGGGTCATAGAGCTCCACGTGGGACAGGGGGCCACCACTGGAGCTCGCGCCTCCAACCACCAGCACCTTGCCGTTGGGCAACAGCACCGCCATGGCCTCCGTTCGAGCCACGGCGAGATCCGCATCCAAACCGGAGGCCCCTGGCGATGTGTACACCTCCGCGCTGGCGAGGGGGCCGCCCGGGCCATTGCCTCCGGTGAGGAGAACCTGGCCCGAGAGCAACAGCGTCGCCATGTGCTCGCCGCGGCCCGTGGCCAGAGAGCCCGCCGGGCTCCACGTCCCCGTGGCCGGGTCGTACACCTCCGCGCTGGTGACGCGGCCGCCCGGGCCATTGCCTCCGGCGACCAGGACCTTGCCCGAGGGCAACAGCGTCGCCGTGTGGTGGGAGCGCGCGGTGGCGAGAGCACCCGTGGCGCTCCACGTCTCCGTGGCCGGGTCGTACACCTCCGCGCTGGTGAGGGAGACACCCGAGGCCTGGCCTCCGGTGACCAGCACCTGGCCCGAGGGCAACAGCGTCGCCGTGTGGCTGGAGCGTTTCTGGGTCAGCGGGCCCGTGGCGCTCCACGTCCCCGTGGCCGGGTCATACCCCTCCACGCTGTCGAGCTCGCCACTGATCGCGTTGAAGCCTCCGGTGACCAGCACCTTGCCCGAGGGCAACAGCGTCGCCGTGTGCTTGTCCCGCTCCGTGGCGAGAGCGCCCGTGGGGCTCCACGCCCCCGTGGCCGGGTCATACACCTCCGCGCTGTTGCGGTAGCCGCCCGTGCCGGAGCCTCCGGTGACCAGCACCTGGCCCGAGGCCAACACCGTCGCCGTATGGTACCTGCGGGTCGTCATCAGCGCGCCCCTGGTACTCCACGTCCGTGCCTCCGGGTCATATTCCTCCGTGCTGCCGAGGAAGCCGCCCGTGCCAGAGCCTCCGGTGACCAGCACCTTGCCCGAGGCCAACAACGTCGCCGTGTGTGTGGCGCGAGTCGTCGTCAGTGCGCCCGTGGTGCGCCACGTCCCCGAGGCCGGGTCATACTCCTCCGCCCTGTCGAGGGAGCCGCTGGTACCGGTGCCTCCAGTGACCAGCACCTTGCCCGAGGCCAACCGTGTCGCCGTGTGCCCATGACGCGCCATGGCCAGGGCGTCCGTGCTGCTCCACAACCCGGTGGCCGGTTCGTATTCCTCCGTGCTGTCGAGATAGCCGCTGCTGTCATAGCCTCCGGTGACCAGCACCTTGCCCGACAACAACAGCGTCGCCGCGTGGTGATAACGCGCCTGGGCCAGGGAGTCCGCCGGGGTCCACGTCCCCGTGGCCGGGTCATACACCTCCGCGCCGTGGAGGGCGCCGGCGCCAATGCCTCCGGTGACCAGCACCTTGCCCGACAGCAACAACGTCGCCGTGTGACTGGAACGGCCCTGGGCCAGCGGGTTCGTGGGGCTCCACGTCTCCGTGGCCGGGTCGTACACCTCCGCGCTGCCAAGGACGCCGCTGGTACCCGTGCCGCCAGTGACCAGCACCCTGCCTGAAAGCAAGAGCGTCGCCGTGTGATTGCCGCCGCGGCGCGTCGTCAAGGAGCCCGTGGAGCTCCACGTCCCCGTGGCCGGCTCGTACACCTCCGCGCTGTCGAGGGCGCCGCCGGGGCCCGTGCCTCCAGTGACCAGCACCTTGCCCGAGGGCAACAGCGTCGCCGTGTGATACCGGCGGGCGGTGGCCAGAACGTCCGCCGGGCTCCACGTTCCAGTGGCCGGGTCGTACACCTCCGTGCTGTCGAGGTATCCGTCCGTGCCATGGCCGCCGGTGACCAGCACCTTGCCCGAGGGCAACAGCGTCGCCGTGTGATGGGAGCGGTCCTGGGCCAGGGAGCCCGTGGTACTCCACAGGCCCGTAGCCGGGTCGTACACCTCCGCGCTATCGAGGGAGCCGCTGGCGCCCAGGCCGCCGGTGACCAGCACCTTGCCCGAGGGCAACAGCGTCGCCGTGTGGTGATAGCGGGCCGTCCCCAGAGCGCCCGTGAGGCTCCACGCCCGTTCCTCCGGGTCGTATACCTCCTCCTCGGAGGGAGCGCCGTTCACGCCCAGGCCTCCGGTGACCAGCACCTTGCCGGAGGGCAATCGCGTCACCGTGTGCCAGTAGCGGGCTGTGGCCAGTGTGCCGGTGGAGCTCCAATCCCTGGCGCCCAGGAGGGGGGCCATCCATCCCTCGAGCAGCGCTCCTCGCCGCGCCTCTCCCCCCGTGCTCCTGGCCATGAGACGCTCCGGCGCCTCCTCCCCCCCGGGATGAAGGCCGCAGCCCAGCCCCACACACATCAGCAGCAAGAGGCTCATCACCTCTCCGTGGAAGCGGGGAACACTCCTTGACGACGGGTTGCTCATGGTACGGACCTCCTCGTAGCGCGCATGCGCCTCTGGACAGCCGGGCGGTCAGCACCGCACCAGGGCGACGCTCCACCTTCGTGTGCCCATCAGCGGCGGATGTGCCAACGCAAGCACTCGTTCACCCAAGCGTCCCTTTGAGGCCCGGGTGGAAGCCAGGTTGCCACTGGGGTTGTTTCGTTGCTGTGATGCGCTCCACCTGCGGGAAGTGATGTGTGTCACACCGCGAGCACGTGCCGGGCGGACGTGGCGAGCGGGCTGGCCCGGCCCGAGCAGCTCGAGTGTGGCCGGAGAGCACGGTGTCGATGAAGGCAGCGTGCACGTGTAATACTCGGGGCCATGAGTCTGCCGGCACAGGGGGCCGTGGTCTCTCCCATCGCGCAACGCCGTCTCGAGCTGGCGAGCCAGTTCCACGGACGTGTGTCCGAGCTGCTGCGCCTGGACCCGGGCCGGGTGCGCTTCTCGCTGGGAGTCTCGCTGGCGGAGCTCCGGGTGCCCTTCCACATCACCCCCGAGGCCGCCGCGCTCTTCTCGCAGGGCGCGCGCCAGCTCGCGGTGATGTTGCTGTCGAGGCACCGGGAGCTGGTCTCCGCCGGGGAGTTCGATCGCTTCCTGCTGGTGGAGGAGTACGCCACCCTGCCCCCGCTGCCGCCGACGCTGTCACCGGGCACGGGCGGCCCGGACACGCGAGCCACCGCGGACCTGGCCACGCTCGCGCACCCGCTGCTCCCCGGTGGCGTGATGGCGGCCTGGCTGGGGCCGGGAGGTGGAGGACGCTCGCTGGTGGCGCTGGTCATCGAGCTGATGCGGCGGGCCTTCACGGAGATGAAGGAGTCGCGCGGGCGCGAGGAGACCCCTGCCCTGGTGGCACTGATGCTGTCCTCGCTGCTGCCGGGCGTGGAGGGCGCGCTGCGCACCCTGGAGCTGCCCGCCTCGGTGCAGCGCCAGCTGGTGACGGCCACGGGCACGGGCCTGTTTCTCGCCCTGCGGCTGGGCGTGGAGCGGGCGGTGCGTGAGGGCCAGCCCACCCCGGAGCTCGCCGCGCGCATCGAATCCGCGCTGGGACCCATGGCGGTGCTGGGAGGCACACGGCTGCTGCTGACGGGTGGCTCCACGCTCTACGGCTGCGAGCTGCTGGCCGGAGTCCCCGATGCCGAGAAGCTCGTGGCCCAGTACCCCGGCGGCCTGCCGGTGGACACGGTGCGCGCCACGCTCGAGCAGGTCATCTCGAAGGACGACGTGATGGCGCGCAGGGCCGAGCTGGCGGTGGGCGTGAGCGCCTTGCGCGAGTCCCTGGTGCGCGCGGTGCGCCTCGGCGAGGGCGGCGGCTTCCAGGGGGCCCTGACGGAGTACCTGCGGGCGCTCGCCACACGCCCGGCCGAGCTGACGGCCCTGCTCGCCGAGGACAAGGAGCGCAAGCACCTGACGAAGGAGCTGCGCACCTACGCGGAGACGCTGAAGGGCCCGCCGGCCGAGGCGCTGAACGACCTGGCGGCCCGGCTCAAGGAGTACTCGCCCAAGGAGCCCGCGGCGGCCGCGGGGCTCGCGCGCGCCAGGGCCCACGCCTGCTACGCGAGGGCCGCCACGGCGTTCGTCTGCGACCTCTGGCTGGAGCGCTCCCTGTTCCCGCTGCGGCGCATGATGGAGGCACGCACCGGCGAGGAGGTGGAGGGCGGGCTGGAGGCGGAGTACCAGGCCGGGCGGCTCTACCTGCTGTCCACGAGACAGGGGCCCCTGCTGCGCTCGGCGGTGAGCGCCCCGGTGGCGCACCTGTTCGTGGACGTGAAGGACTTCACCCGGCGCACGCAGCTGCTCGGCGGCGCGGCGATGGCGGACTTCCTGCGGCGGGAGTTCTACCTGCCCATCCTCGCGGACGCGAAGGCGCTCTACGGGGGCATGTCCCAGCTGTCCGACCGGGGCGGCGTCTCGGTCAACAACCTGCTCGGAGACGCGCTCTCGCTGAGCGGGACGGTGGACCGGTTGGTGACGCTCGCGGTGGGAATCCGCCGCCAGCTGGTGTCCTACGAGAAGCGCCTGGCCCAGGCCATCTCCCGCGAGCAGGTGGAGGCGGGGCTGAAGGCCATCGAGGAGGAGTACGAGCGCAAGCTGCAAGCGGCCCGTCCGGGCGTGCGCGCCATCATCCAGCGGGAGAAGGAGGGGGCGCTGGCACGAGGCCGGGGCGAGGGCCTGGAGGCGGGCGTATTCGTCTCGTACGGCCCGGCGCCGCTGGTCATCACCCTGGAGGACGACGTGTTCGGCCTCTCCAAGGTGGCCATCGCGGATCGCATCAACGAGAGCGCCCGGGGCACGGCGCGCTCGGGGGCGGCGAGGGCGAAGGCGGACGCGCTGCTCGCGCAGGAGCGGCAGCGGCGGGGCAATCCCGCGCTGGCCCACCCGTGGCTGGTGTTCGTGGGCGCGCCGTTGTCCGTGCACGTGCCCTACTCCGCCGAGGCCGAGGCCCGCGCGGCGCTGAAGGCCGGCGACATGGAGGCAGCGAGACGGGCGCTGGAGCAATCGCTCCGGGACGCGCTGGAGGACGCCGCGAAGCAGGGAGAGGACGCGCCGGGAGACATCTACAACGCGGGCGTCGCGGTCTCCGAGGAGACGCTGCTGGCCTACCAGGAGACGCTGGGGGATCAGCGCTTCTTCCGCCAGCTCGAGGTGGAGCCGCGGACGCTGCACCCGGAGCTCCACCAGCGCTACTTCTTCCCGCCCGAGCCCCTGAAGCTGACGGTGGGCTTCCACCCGACTGGCGAGCTGGCGGAGGTGTTCCGCTTCGCCGGCCGGGTGATGTTCAAGGGACTCGAGCGCAAGGGCGGGATGGGAGTCTGGGAGCTCGTGGACGAGCACGGCGTGGGCCGGCTCTTCGCGCGGCACCACGCCTCGGAGTGGCGCCGGACCCGCTGACGCGAGGCCCGATTACAGCCGCTGCAGGGAGAAGCGCGAGCGGACCTTCATGCCGCCCATGCCGCCCATGGACTGGTCCATGACCTGGGTGCCCTCGATGCGGACGAGCCGGCCGGCCGCCACGTCGAAGCCGCTGGTCACGTCCACGTCCACGTTCATGCCCATGGCCCCGCCCGCGCCGCCGCCCTGGCCCGGCTTGCCGCCGCCCATGTTCATGCCGCCGCCCATGTTCATGCCACCCATGGCCTGGGCGCCGCCCTGGTCCTCGTCACCGGACTCCACGTCGGCGCCGCCGAGCTCGCTCTCCCCGGCCGCCTCGGCGGGGACCTCGGTCTTCTGGGCCACGGTGGTGCGCAGCTGGGCCATGTTGTTCTCGATCTCCCCGAGCGTCGTCGCCATGGCGCCCATGGGGGTGGTCACCTCGTAGCGGCCGCCCGGCGCCATGTCGCCCTCGGGGAGCACCATCATGTCGAAGATCTGCTTCGGCAGGACGTCCACGGAGGGATCCTCCTCCTTGATCTTCACGGCCTTGAGCGCGGGAGGCGGCGCCTTCTTCTCCGTCATGGCCAGGGAGACGGTGCCGCTCTTCGGATCCACCGCGGCCACCACGTCCACGCGCGTGTCACCCGCGGTCATCGAGGCGCTGGCGCCCTTGGGCCCGGCCTTCAGGTCGTGCACGCCCACCACGGTGCGGCCTTCCTGGATGTAGACCGTCACCATCTTGAAGAACTTCGCGTGGCCCTTGCGATCCACCTCCGCCTTCACCTTCTTGGCGGCGGGGGGAATGTTGTCGATGGTGGTGACGCGCTTGTCGGCGCCGACCAGCTCCATCTTCTCCAGGGTGAGCTCCACCTCGGCGGTGCCGTCCGGACGGACGGAGAGCACCTTCTGGCTGAAGACGGACTGGACCTTCATGCGCACGTTCATGCCGCCCTTGCCCATCTCCATGCCGGGCATCTGCATGCCCATGCCGGGCATCGCGCCCATGCCGCCGGGCATCTTCATCTCGATGGTCGAGTCATCCTCGTACTGGAAGCGGTGCACGTCCCCCTTCTTCCACTGATAGTTGAGCTCCACGGCGGAAGCGGAGCCAGAGGCGAACAGCACCAGAGCGGCGGCGAGACTGCGGGAACCAAAGCGCATGGGGAAACCCCCCTCCCAGGGGATGCGGGTGGGCCCTCGAGCCCACCTCGTGCTGCGGGATTGTCTTGGATGGCACTCAGGACGTCGAGCCGCCGGAATTATTCAGCGGCACGTGCCCACGAGGGCTCCGCGCGCCTAGACTGGGGCGCGTGACGGACACGCCCGACACCCTCCTCGACGGCACCCACACCGTGCTCACGCCCGAGTACGTGGAATTCCGCTTCACGCTCGCGGGCCTCTACGCGCGCTTCCTCGCGTGGCTGATGGACGCGCTGCTCGTCGCGGGCCTCACCATGACCCTCCTCCTCGGGCTGAGCGTGACGATGCTGGCCTTCCCCGGCTTCGCCAGCGCGTTGGGGTTCGTCCTCTACTTCCTGGTGGACTGGGGCTACGGCATCGCCCTGGAGACGGCCTGGAGCGGGCAGACGGTGGGCAAGCGGGTGATGGGCCTGCGCGTCATCCAGCAGAGCGGCGTGCGCATCGGCTTCTACCATGCCGCGCTGCGCAACCTGGCGCGGCCGGTGGACAGGCTGCCCTTCTTCTACCTGGTGGGCGGGGTGACGGCGCTGCTGTCCGGCTCGCAGCAGCGGCTGGGGGACATGCTCGCCGGCACCATCGTGGTGCGCGAGCGCCGCCTCAAGGCGCCCTCGGCCCTCGAGGCCTCCGTGGACGAGGGGCTGCTGGCGGATCCCCTCTTCGTCTCCCGGGTGAAGCGGCTGAGCGCCGAGGCGCGGGAGCTGGTGCTCTCCGCGGCCCTGCGGCGCGAGGAGCTGCGGATGGAGGCCCGCCTGCGCCTCTTCTCCGCGCTCGCCACGAAGCTGCAGGAGCTGCTGGCCCTGGAGAAGCCGGCCCACCTCTCGGACGAGAAGTGGACGCTGCTGGTGGCCACGGCCCTGCTGCCCTCCCCCGGCGCACGGCCGAGGGGCACGGTGCGTGCGGTGGCCTGGGACTAGAAGTAGACGGACGCGCTCGCCGACAGGATGAGCGACGTCTGCACCCGCTCCGACAGCGACAGGTAGGCGTTGAACTGCCCCCGGGCGCCCAGGCTGATGGAGTCCGACACGAAGAACTCGATACCCACGTTGGGGCCGACGCCGAAGAAGTTCGACTCGCCCTGCTCCTTGAAGACGTGCAGGTAGCTCAGGTCCGCGCCCACGTAGGGCCGGATGGACTCCTCGAAGAAGAGGTAGCGGATGCCGAGCGACGGGGCCAGGCCCACCACCCGCTTGCCGGTGATGGGATCCTCCGGGAAGGAGATCTTCGTCAGCGAGACGGCCTCGAAGCCGCTCTCGATGTAGAGGGTGGCGTCGAAGCCGATGAACGCGGTGCTGTTGAGGCTGGCCGTGTTGTTGAAGTTCATGTAGCCCAGCGACAGGCCGAGGCTGCGGTTGGCGAACTGGGCGTGGGCGGGGGCGGCCGCGAAGAGGGCCACCGAGAGGCCGAGGGCGAGCAGGAACGAGCGCATGGGCCCGGACTCTAGCGTCCCCGGGTGGCGGCTAAACCACTGAAACCGCACGGAAACTCCGGGCCGGGGGGCGTTGATCCGGGAGGGGGGCCTCTCCTACACTCCCACCCCGTCATGCGTTCCCTCCGCTCCGCCCTCGCCATCCCCCTGCTGCTGGCCTCCGCCTGCGTCACCACCCCGCCTCCGTCCGACCGGGCCCTCGTGAACAACGAGCTGTGCACGCAGGAGATCGCCAGGGGAGACCTCAAGCAGGCCGAGGTGTATTGCGACCTGGGCCTGGAGTTCGCTCCCCAGTACGCGGACCTGTGGGCCAACAAGGGCCTCATCGCCATGTACTCGGGGAACAAGAAGCTGGCGCGCGAGCACTTCATCAAGGCCATCCGCTTCAACCAGGATCACGCCGCCTCGTACATGAACCTGGGCAAGCTGTACCTGGACGAGCAGGCCTACGGAAAGGCCCACGACAGCTTCCAGCGCGCGCTGAAGGTCAACCCGGACTACGTGGAGGCCCGCTACAACCTGGGGCTCACCTTCATCAACCTGAACAAGCTGGACCGGGCGGAGAAGGAGTTCCTCACGCTGCTGGTGGTGGATCCCAACAACGCGCAGGCCCACCATGACCTGGGCATCATCCGCTACCGCCAGGGCAGCCTGGATGAGGCCGCGGCGGAGATGATGAAGTCCGTGCAACTGGCGCCCAACCTGAACCCCGACTGGTGGAACAACCTGGGCGCGGTGCAGATGGAGCTGTCCCGCTACGCGGAGGCCGTGGAGTCCTTCGCCAGCTGTGTGGCGATCAAGCCGGATCACGCGGTGTGCCTCAACAACCTGACCATCGCCCGGAAGAAGGCGGCCCTGGTCGACTCGGGCCTCAAGCAGTTCCGCGACACGCAGAAGGCGGAGAACAGCGCGGAGTCCCTCTTCGTGCTGGCGCGCAAGTACAAGGACGAGGGGCTGCTGGCCGACGAGGAGCGCACCTACAAGGAGTGCCTCAAGCGCGATGGCAAGTACGCCCCCTGCCACTACGGACTGTTCGAGATCTACTCGACCGGCCAGAAGCGCCAGCACGCGGAGGTTGCGTGCAAGAACTTCCTCAAGTACGGCTCGGTGGAGGATTTCCCCACGGAGTCGGAGACGTGCGAAAAGTTCCTCAGCGCGAAGTCGTACTAGCGTGCGCCCGGAACCCCGCCCCCCGCCATCGCGATGAGCGTCAGGCTAACGGTCAAGCAGAGCAGTGAAGCCGGTGCCAAACCCACCGAGCTCGTCCTGGACGATGCCGTCATCACCCTGGGCCGCGACAAGGGCTGCCAGGTGGTGCTGGCGCAGCAGGCCGTGTCGCGCAGCCATGCGCGCATCACCCAGGAGGGCAACCTCTTCTTCCTGGAGGATCTGGGCAGTGCGTACGGCACCCAGGTGAACGGCAAGCCGCTGCCCAAGGGCGAGAAGCGGCTGTTGCGCAACGGTGACGTGATCGTCATCGCGCAGTTCGACGTGCGCTTCGACAAGGTGGCGGATCTGCCACACGACGTGGAGTCGCAGAAGACGTCCTTCGTGGCCCGCAACATGGTGAAGGACGTGATGCGGGGCCTGTCGGGTGGCGAGGAGCGCTACCTGCGGGTGATGAACGGCCCGCGCGAGGGCGAGCGGCTGGAGGTCAACGACGCGCAGGAGTTCACCATCGGCCGGGACGACTCGGCGGACGTCATCTTCCGGGACGATCTGATCTCCCGCCGGCACGTGAAGGTGCGGCGCGACTGGTCCGGCACGCACGTGGAGGACCTGGGCAGCCGCAACGGCATCAAGGTCAACCGCAAGCGCATCAACCGCAAGACGCTCAAGGACGGGGACGAGCTGGAGGTGGGAGGAGTCCGCTTCGTCTACGTCTGCCCGTCCGAGGCGCCGGAGGAGCAGGCCGAGGCATTGGCGGCGCCGGTGGTGGCCACGCCGGACGGCGAGCCCAGCGCGAAGACGCACCCGCTGCCGGCCACGCGCGAGCGCACGCCGTCGGGGAAGCGTTCCGCGGCGTCCACGGAGAAGCCCGCGGACGAGTCACCGGAGCCCGAGCAGGAGGCCGCCGCAGAGGAGCCGGCGGCCGGGCAGGAAGCCGCGGCCCAGCCCGAGCCGGAACCGGTCGCGGAGCCTGAGCCTGCCGTGGAGGAGCCGGTGAGGCCCGCGCCTCCGCCACCCGTACGCCGCAAGGAGCCGGAGGACGAGGTATCCGGGCTGGACGTGAAGCGCTACATCCCGCTGGTGGCGCTGGGAGTGATCTTCCTGATGGCGGTGGGCGTGCTGATCGCCCTGTTCGTGGGCGTCTGAGCCAACTCCCTCTCCCACCGGGAGAGGGTCGGGGTGAGGGTATCGGGAGTACCCGGGTTCCCCCCTTACCGGATGGAGATACGGGCCACCGGCTGGATGTTCAGCTCGGGGGACAGCTCCTGGAAGCTGACGACGGAGAAGGGCGGGTTGAACTCGTACTCGAGCAGCTTGCGGACGTAGCGCCGGATGTCCATGGCGGTGAGGATGACGGGGCGCTGCGCGCTGGGCGGCAGGTGGCCGCACTCGGACTTCACGGCCTGGACGATCTCCTGGGCGATGTCCGGCTCGAGGGCCAGGTGGGTACCGGCGGAGGTGCGCTTGATGGAGCCGCGGATGGCCTCTTCAATCTGCGGATCCAACAGGTAGACCACGAGCGTGCCCGTGCCGCGGGCGAACTTGTGGGACACGTAGCGCCGCAGGCTGGAGCGCACGTGCTCGGTGAGCATGACGTTGTCGGCCTCGACCTGGCCGTACTCGGCCAGGGACTGGAGGATGCCGCGCAGGTCGCGGATGGAGATCTCCTCCTCCACGAGGCGCCCGAGGATGTCCGTGAGCTTGAGCACGGTGACGACCTTGGGCACCACTTCCTTGACGATGGCGGGGAAGGCCTTCTCCAGCTGGTCGAGCATCGACTGCGTCTCCTGGACGCCGATGAACTCGCGCGCCTGGCGGCGCAGCACGGCGGCCAGGTGGAGGATGATGTAGCCGGGCACATCCCAGGTGGTGAGACCGGCGGCCTCGAGCGTGTCCTTGTGCTGCTCGGGGACCCACGCGGCGGCCTGACGGGTGGCGGGGTTGACGGCCTCGAAGCCCTGGATGTTCATCAGCTTCAGGCGCTCCACCGTGTCGTTGACGAGCACGTGGCCCAGGGTGGCCTGGCCCGTCACCACGGGGACTTCGTTGATTTGAATCTGGTAGGCGCCGGGAGGCAGGTTCGAGTTGCCGCGGGCGCGCACGCCCGGGAAGCGCACGCCCATCTCCACGAAGAGGCCGTCGCGCATGAAGGGGATGAGCTCGAAGAGGAACTTGCCGTTGTCCTGGCGCGAGTCCACGTAGGGCACCAGGGCGTCGGAGACCTCCAGGACGATGGGCGTGACGACGGGGATGAAGAGCTCGGAGTCCGGGTTGATGGCCTCCTTGGGCTGCGGCTCGGTGGCCGCGGGCACCTCGCCCTCGGGGGTCTCGCCGGTGAGGCCCGCCGCCTCGCCCGCCGCCACCGCCTCCTCCTTCTTCAGCATCTTCCAGGAGCCGTAGCCGGCACCGGCGGCCAGCAGGAAGAAGGGAATCTTGGGCAGACCGGGGATGAGGCCGAGCACCAGGAGCATGCCCGCGGCGATGGCGATGGCCTTCGGGTAGGCGGTCAGCTGCGCGCCCACGTCCTTGCCCAGGTGGTTGCCCTCCTCGTCGCCGCCCACGCGCGTCACGATGATACCGGCGCAGGTGGAGATGAGGATGGCGGGGATCATTCCGACCAGACCGTCACCGATGGTGAGCAGCGTGTACTTCTGCGCGGCGGCGCCCACCTCCATGCCCTTCTGCATCACGCCGATGACGAGGCCACCGACGATGTTGATGACGGTGATGATGATGCTGGCGATGGCGTCGCCCTTCACGAACTTCATGGCGCCGTCCATGGCGCCGAACAGCTGGCTCTCGCGCTCCAGGTCTCGGCGCTTGCGCTTGCCCTCCTCCTGGTCGATGGAGCCGGCGCGCAGGTCCGCGTCGATGGACATCTGCTTGCCGGGCATGGCGTCCAGGGTGAAGCGCGCGGCCACTTCGGCGACGCGCTCGCTGCCCTTGGAGATGACGATGAAGTTGACGATGACGAGGATGACGAAGATGACCAGACCGACGACCATGTTGCCGGCCACCACGAAGTGACCGAAGGCCTCGACCACCTCGCCCGGATCGCCCGTGAGCAGGATGAGGCGCGTCGTGGAGATGGTGAGCGCCAGCCGGTACATCGTGGTGATGAGCAGCAGCGTCGGGAACACCGACAGCCGCAGCGCCTGGGGCACGTACAGGGAGATGAGCAGCAGCACCACCGAGATGCTGATGTTCAAGGTGAGCAGCACGTCCAGCAGCATGGGCGGCAGCGGGACGATCATCATCCCGATGATGGCCACCACCACGCACGCCAGGACGATGTCGGAGTACTTGGACAGGAAGCTGTTGCTGTTGCTCTGGGCGGACATTCAGTCCGCGAGCCTAGCGAAACCCGCTTACTTTCCCAAGTCTCCACCCCTCGCCATCCGCCACGAGCATGCGGCCAGGCGAGCCGGCCCGCGCCACCGGCCGGGTGCGCCCCCTACTCCTGGGACTCGCCCCCGGCGTCATCCCGCTGGGCCTCTTCGGCGCTCTGGCGCGCCGCCGCGGCCAGGACACGCGCACGCTCGGTCAGGGGATCCTTGTTCTCCGGATCCAGGTCCACCACGCGGGTGAAGTCATGGACGGCTTCCAGGATGTTGCCCAGGCGCAGGTGGACCTCGCCGCGGTTGATCAACGCCGCGGTGTCCGAGTCATTGAGGCGGATGGCCTCGTTGAAGTGCCCCAGCGACTCGTCGAGCTCGTCCACCGCCAGACAGGTGGCTCCCAGGGCCGTGCGGTAGTAGCCCTCCGTGGGATCCAACGCCGAGAGCTCCTGGAAGATGACACGAGCCTCGTCGTAGCGCCCCTGCTCGTACATCTGGAAGCCCTGCATCGCGTGCTGGAGCAGGTCGGGCGTGGAGACTTCGGGATCGGAGTTCGCCATGGTGGGTGGGGACAGGACGGAAGAAGTCAACCTGGATGCTACTACGAGCCTCCGAACCGACGGAAGCTCCCTACCGGAATTACAGGACAGGTCTCACAGGAACGTCCTCCCGGGACGGACCTTCCGTAAGATGGGGCGCATGGAACTCGCGCGCGCGCAGGAAATCTTCGAGCAGCTGTACTCGGGCTTCTCCGGCTACGACATCGCCCGGCAGGAGAAGGAGCGGTTGGGAAAGCAGGAGGCGGCCACCACCTACGGGGAGGTGATTCCCACGGCCTTCCATGACGTGATGCTCGCGGCCGCGCCGCAGGCGGGCGAGGTGTTCTTCGACCTGGGCTCGGGGACGGGCAAGGCGACCCTGCTGGCGGCGCTCGCCTTCCCGTTCCGCCGGGTGGTGGGCATCGAGCTGCTCCCCGGACTGGGGGACGCGGCCCGCAGGGTGCTCAGCCACTACAACGCGGAGATCCGCCCCCGCCTGGGGCCGGAGCACCAGGAGCAGCGCATCGACTTCATCGATGGGGACTTCCTGGTGGAGGACCTCTCCGAGGCCGACGTGCTGTTCGCGCATGGCACCTGCTACGGGCCGGAGCTGATGGGCAAGCTCACCCACAAGCTGGAGGAGCTCAAGCCGGGCGCGAGGGTCATCATGGCCGGACAGACGCTGGCCTCCCCCGAGCTCGTCTTCCAGAAGATGAAGGTGATGAAGACGGATTGGGGCTCGGCGCTCGCAGCGGTGTACAAGCGCCGGTAGGCCCCTGCCGTGCGGCGGGGTTACTTCGCCTTCCCCGCCTTCTGCAGCATGGTCAGGGTGGCGCGGGCGCGCCTGGTGTTCTCGCGCTTGGCCTCGGGAT
This sequence comes from Archangium sp., assembly GCF_036277355.1. Classification (GTDB taxonomy): domain Bacteria; phylum Myxococcota; class Myxococcia; order Myxococcales; family Myxococcaceae; genus Archangium. Next base: position 2,290 of record NZ_DASUNC010000074.1, on the reverse strand, counting down.
CCAGCTTCAGCGCGGTATGGATGTCCTGGAGCGCCCCATCCACGTTGCCCTCGCGCAGCAGCAGCTCGCTGCGGCCCACCAGGGCGTCCACGTTGGCGATGTTGAGCTCGAGCGCCCGGGAGTACTCCTCCTTGGCCTCGGCGTACTGCTCCAGGTGGGCGTAGGTCGACGCCAGGTTGCAGTGGAAGACGCTGTCGTAGGGGGAGGCCGCCACCAGACCCTTGAAGATGTCCAGGGCGTCCTGGAGCTTGCCGGTCTTGAGCAGGTCGTGACCGCGCGTGGCGATCTGGTAGAGCATCTCCTGGGACAGGCCGAGGAACTCGGCCGGAGTGATCTCTCCGACGACGAGCTTTTCACCGAGCTCTTCCGAGATGACGCGCGTGGTACCGGCGGGCTTCTGCGGGGTATTGCTCACGGGAGCACCTGTGGGGAAAAAAAAAGACGGGAGGGCCGCGCACGACCCTCCCGCCCGATGAGTCTAGACCAGAGCTCAGAACGTCCGGAAGCGGTTCTGGTTGATGCTCCGGGTGAGGTCGCTCAGGGACGACCACTTGTCCAGCATGCGGCCGATGTCCTCGAAGCTGTTCTTCAGGGTGCTCTGGCGGCGATCCACCCAGCAGCCACCGCGCGGGCCGTTGGTGGTGGGGCGCTCGAAGGGGTTGTGCTTCTCGAGCTTCTCGGTGAGCTTGCGCAGGGTGTCGAACAGCTTGGACATCTGCTTGAAGAGGTCGCCGAGCTTGCCGAGGAAGCCACCCGGCTTGGTGGTGTCGCCCGGCTTGGTGGTGGGCTTGGTGGTGCCGGGGGCCAGGTCGTTGCCGAGCTTGAAGGACTCGCCGCCGTTGTTGCTGCCGATGATCTCCTTGCCGGTGAAGGACCAGTCGTCGGTCTCCTTGCCCATGACGAACACGTCCTTGCCACCGAAGCTGTTGACGTTGGCGAAGCCGTCCTGGGTGACGGGGCCGGTCTTGCCCTTGCCCTTGTCGATGTCGGTGACCTGCACGCGGTCGTTGCCGGAGATGATCTCCAGCTTGGCGGAGACCGTCATGCCGTTGCCGTAGGGGGCGGTGGTGCAGTTGATGCGGGTGCCGTCGCCGAGCACGAAGGTGCTGTCGCGCTTGAAGTCCCACTTGCCACCGTCACCCTCGTCCACGTGCGGGTCGCCCCAGACGCGGGTGTTCTTGCCGTCCGGACCGGTGATCTTCCACTCGAACTGGCTGGTGGCCTCGATCTTGTAGCCGCCGGGGGTGGTGATGACGCCCTTGGAGTCCGTCTTCAGGCTGCCGGAGGGGTGGGAGGAGTCCGAGGGAGCCGGAGGGGTGGGGGTGGCGGGACCACCGTTGCCGACGACCGAGCGGAAGATGTCCATGATGGACCGGTCGGTGCGGAACACATCGGTCTCGACCGTGTTGTTGGCGGCGTTGGCGGCCGTGGTGGCGGCCGTGGTCTGAACCTGGCCGGCGTCCTTGGTGGCACCCAGGGTCTGCAGTTCGGCCGTCGTGGTCCGGGCCGTGGTCACAGGGTTCGGAGAACCACCGATCTTGGTCGACATGATGTTTCGTCCTTTCTTTCTCAGGCGCGCAGAAGGCTCTTCGCACCAGGTCAGAACTTCGGGTTGTGGGGGTGGCGCCGAAGCGCCGCCCGCTGTGCTTCAGTTATTTCCATTATCGAGCCACCCCACCAAAGGTTTCCTGTGGACTTACGGAATTGATTTTTCCGCCCAGGAAGCCCCTGCCGTCCCCCAGGGTCGCGAGTGGAAACCACGGGTCGGGAGGCCGTCAAGCCCGGCACCCCGGGAAAAGGAGGCTCCAAACGAAACCGGCCCCGCCCGGCCCTCTCTGGAGAGGGGCCCCGCGAGGCCGTTCGGGATGCCTGGCTGACTGGCGCTCCATCTTCCGCCGAGGCCGTGGACGATGGCGCATCGGTGGAGCGCGAGCAGGTGATTCATCCTCCGAGGAGGGAGCTCCAGGTGCGCGCCATCGCCTCTTCGGAATTTCCCGGGGATTTTCCGGAGCATTTTCCGGGGCAGGCAGCCGCGGAGGAGACGCGCAGCGGCCACCAGGGGGAAGTGCGGACGCGAGGCCCCAAAAAACGAAACCGGTCCCGCGAGCCCTCTTATCGAGGACCGCGAGACCGGCTCGGACTACCCGATTGCCAGGGGCTCTATTCGCCTCTGGCGCTCTATCAGCCGCCGATGTTGCGGATGACGGACATCGCCATCTCGTGCATCTGCTTCATCATCTGCGTGATGAGCTGGGTCAGCTCCTGCTCCTTCTGCATCTTCATCTGCGCC
>NZ_DASUNC010000073.1:0-56177 GCF_036277355.1 Archangium sp. | reverse complement strand
GGCTCGTGGCCATCCCATCAGCCAACGTGCCTCACCTTTCCAGTCTCGGTGATGGGATACCCCTGCTCACGGGGAGCCTGCCCATCACCCAGCTCGCTCATTCTGGCCCGCTTTTCCCTCATCCAGCGTGCTCGGTAACACAGAGGAGGCACTGGCGGACTTCGTCGCGTTCGCGACGCGCTGGGGTGACGGACTCGTACTGCTCGACATCCTCACGCCCCAGGTTCTGGATGAAGACCAGCAGATCTTCCGCCGGGTCCTCAACGCCAAACTCGATGAGGTTGAGCAACTGAGGCAGCAGATGACGATCTGCCGCCTCTTTCCTGGGTGGTTCCCCCTCGTGGGACCGACAGCGGTGATGCTCGCCTTCCTTTCTCTCGCATGCGGCAGGAAGGCGTTGGTTCGCGATTATCTCGCCTTCTACAATATCGATCACACCACGGCCGGTCCGCGTTGGGATGCGCTGGTGCGGAGCCTCAAGCGCAAGGCGAGAGGGTAGCGCGGCAACTCGCCCACTCATAGCGCTTCCCGATTGCGTTGAGCCCATTTCATATTTCAACACTGCGGGGGCTTTGGGAATCATCCCGATTGCGTTGAGCCTGCGCGCCTGATTTCTGAAGTGGCTGGAGGTGGACATGCCCCGGCCCTATTCCACTGACTTGCGCGAGCGTGTGCTTGCGGCCTGCGACCGCGGGTGCACGATCGAAGAAGTGGCTGAGCAGTTCGGTCTTGCGGTAGCCACCGTCAAGCGCTGGCGCCGCCTTCAGCACCGGACAGGCTCCGCAGGTCCAGTGCCGCACGGCGGTGGTCGTCCCCCTCGGGTTGTGGACAAGGGCCTGACAGTGGTGTCCCAGATCGTGCAGGAGCATGCTGACCTGACGGTCGCGGAGATTGCGGCGGAGTACAGGACGCGCACAGGGATCGCCGTGAGTCGCTCTTCCATGGGGCGCACGCTTCAGCGGTTGGCGCTGACGCGAAAAAAAAGTCCCTGACCGCCACCGAACAGAAGGCACGGAGGGTCCAACTCCTACGCGCGCTCTTCCTGCTGCTGGTGCACCTCATCGACCCTCACCGGCTCATCTTCCTCGACGAGTCGGGCAGTCACATCGGTATGACCCGGGAGTATGCTCGTGCGCCGCAGGGAGAGCGAGCACCTGCCAGCGTCCCACGCAATCGAGGCTGTGCCCTCACGCTGTTGGGCGCCCTGGACTGCCGAGGGCTGAGAGCTCTGATGACCATCGAAGGTGCCACCACGACGGAGGTCTTCGACGCCTTCTTGGAGCACTGCCTGGTGCCCGAATTGAAGGAAGGGGACGTCGTCGTGCTGGACAACTTGGGCGCACACAAGTCGGCGTCCGTCCTACGACGCGTCAGGGCGGCAGGTGCCTTTGTTCTCTTCTTGCCCCCGTATTCTCCGGAACTCAATCCGATAGAGCTATGTTGGAGCAAGTTCAAGAACCTGCTCAAGCATGCCGGTGCATGTACTCGCGAGGAACTCGAACACGCGGTCGCAGAAGCAATGAAATCAATAACCCCGGAGGATGCGGCGGGTTGGTTCCATCATTGCGGATACAGGCTCAACCCAAATGAGCACGACTGAGACAATCAGTCACTTCAAGCCACAAACGCAGGCTCAACGCAATCGGGAAGCGCTATCAGAGGAACAAGCTGGCGGGGCCGGGACCCAGGCGCTACAACGCGCGCGATGACATCCCTCCACGTCGCCATCGTCGGCGCGGGGCCGGCCGGCTCCTCCGCGGCCACGTTCCTCGCCCAGCAGGGTGCCCGGGTGACGCTGCTCGAGCGCAACCGCTTCCCCCGCGACAAGATCTGCGGAGATGGGTGCACGCCCCGCACCCTCTGGATGCTCGAGCGCCTGGGCCTCGGCGAGCTGCCCACCAGCACCGACGCCGCCCCCGTGGACTCCGTCTATGCCCTCTCCCCCGGCGGCGTCGTCCTCGAGGAGACCATCCCCTCGCGCCTCTTCGGCGGCAAGGCCAGCGTCATCGCCCGCCAGGTGCTCGATGAGCGGCTCGTCCGGCGCGCCGTCCAGGCCGGCGCCGAGCTGCGCGAGGGCGTGCTCGTGGACGGAATCGAACGGGACGAGCGCGGCGTCCTCCTGCGCTGCCGGGACGGCGAGCCGCTGCGCGCGGACCTGGTGCTCGGGTGCGATGGCTCCCCGTCCGTGGTGCGGCGCGCGCTCGGGGCTCCCGACTTCCCCCGCGACGAGGGCGCCTTCGCGGTCCGCGCCTACTACGAGAACGTCCGCCTCTCCCACCCGCGCAGCTTCGCCTTCTTCTGGGAGAAGGAGCTGCTGCCCGCCTACGGGTGGATCTTCCCGCTGCCGGACGGCCGGGCCAACGTGGGCCTGGGCATGCGGGCGGACCAGCTCGACGCCTCCGAGGTGAAGCTGCCCGCGCTGCTGGAGAAGTTCTGCGCGCTCCCCCGCGTGGCCGCGGAGCTGGCCGGCGCCCGGCGCGTGGGCAAGGTGAAGGGCCACCACCTGCCCTACGGCTCCTTCTCCCGGCACACCGGGTTCGACCGGGCACTGCTGCTGGGAGACGCGGCAGGCTTCGTCAACCCGCTCACCGGCGAGGGCATCGAGTTCGCCCTGGAGTCGGGCGCCTTCGCCGCCGAGGCGGTGGCCGAGGCCGCCGCGGCGGGAGACTTCTCCGCGCGGGGACTGAGCGGCTACGCGCGGCGCTGGGAGACGCGCTTCCGCACCGCCTTCCACCTCAACCGCCGGTTGATGTGGGCCTTCGAGCGGCCCTGGCTGCTGGACCGCGTCTTCCGCACGGCCAACCGCAGCACGTCCGTGCGCGCCGAGCTCAGTGACATCCTGGCCGGCGAGGCCACGCACATCTCCTGGCGCTTCGTGGCGGAAGTGGCACGCGGGGGCTGAGTAGCACACACCTCTGACACATGGATGACGTCTCGGAATGACGCACCGCGAAGGGGGTCGCGCCCCCTTGCACGCCCTTGGCACGTGGGCACATTCTTGCGGCGGACGGCCAACAGGGAGGTGGGCATGCTTTCCATCCACGAGCACGCAACGCTGGAAGAGGCGAGCACCGAGTTGCTCGAGTTCGCCCTCGAGCCGTCCAACTGGATGACGCTTCCACCCGCCGAGCAGGCAGCCGCCACCGTCCCGCAGGACGTGCGCTACCAGCGGCGCGTGGGCTCGCTGCGCATCTACACGGTGCTGGAGGTCGCGCCCTCGCTCGAGGTCTTCCTGCGCGTGGCCTTCCGCGCGCCGGGCCTCACGCCCGTGAAGGCGGCGGACCACCTGGAGGCCTTCCTCAAGCAGCGTCTGCCGCTGACGCCCAACAGCGAGTGGCAGGTGGAGGTGGACGAGCGCCGGTGGATCCACTTCGTGCGCCGCTACTCGGCCCCGCGCCTCCAGGCCTGATCGCCGGTACCACTCCCGCCCGGGTGGACGTCCCTATCTTGACGCCATGGCGGGGAGCGACACATCCACCAGCCCCGAGGCCCCCCTCCGGCTGTGTGACTTCATCCGGAGACACCGCGCCCGGGTGCTCGAGTCGTGGGCGGGACAAGCCGGTCTGCTGCCGGGCATCCAGGGCCTCTCCCGGCCGCAGCTCCTGGACCACCTGCCGGACCTGCTCGACCGCATCGCCAACGTGGTGGAAACGGTCCACACGGGCGAGCACCGCACCCTCGAGGAGTTCCCCGAGATGCATGCGCTCGAGCGGCTGGATGCCGGGTTGGACCTGGAGCAGGTAGCGAGCGAGTACGCCCTGCTGCGCGCGTGCATCCTGAAGCTCTACAGCGAGCACGTGGGCGAGCGGAACGCCGGGGTGGTGGTGCGGGAGATGTTGTACTTCAACCAGACGTGCGACACGGCCGTCGTCACCGCCGTGGCGCGTTATGCGCGGGCCCGCGAGCGGACGCTGGTGGCGTTGGATCGTCTCTCCGAGGCGGCGCTGGGCACGGAGGACCTGGACACGTTCCTGCCCCGGCTGCTGCGGGTCATCCTGGAGAGCACCGAGTCGGTGGACGCGCTCGCGCTGCTGCTGCGCGACGGGGACACGCTGCGGGTGGGCGCCTCGGTGGGGCTGGGCGAGGAGGAGTCCACGGGCTTCAGCCTGAAGGTGGGCGAGGGCTTCGCCGGAACCATCGCCGCCGAGCGGCGCCCGAAGGAGCTGCGCTCGGCCTCGACCCGCGGCATCCAGGCCCTCTACGGCGTGCCCCTGCTGGATGGAGAGCGGGTCATCGGCGTGGCGCACATGGGCAGCCGCACCACCCACGAGTTCTCCAACGAGGACAAGCTGCTCTTCCGGGTGATGGTGGGCCGGGCCGCCAGCCTCATCGTCCAGGCGCAGCTGGTGGCGCGCGAGCGGGAGGCGCTGGCGCGCGTGCGGGCGCAGGAGGAGCGCGCCGTGCGCCTCCAGGCGGTGACGGCCGCCCTGTCCCAGGCACTCACCACGACGGACGTGGCGCGCGTGGTGGTGGACAAGGCGGTGCGGGCGCTGGGGGCCATGGGTGGCTCCATCGGCCTGCTCTCGGAGGACGGCCAGTGGTTCGAGATGCTGGAGGCCCAGGGCCACCGCGACGAGGTGGTGCGGGACTGGACGCGATTCCCGGCGGACGCACCGGTGATGTTCCGCCAGGTGGTGTCCACGCGTGCGCCCGTCCTCTACGAAACGGTGGAGCACTTCCTGGCGGACTACCCGCAGTGGGAGGTGCTCGCGCGCGAGGAGGGCCATGGCGCCTTCGCCACCCTGCCGCTGTTGGCCGATGGCCAGGTGCTCGGGGCCATGGGCCTGACGTTCCGCGAGCGGCGCACCTTCTCCGCGGAGGAGGTGGCCTTCATGCGCGTGCTGGCGGGACAGTGCGCCCAGGCCCTGGAGCGCAGCCGCCTCTACGATGCCGAGCAGCGTGCGCGGGCCGAGGCCCATCTCCACCTGACCCGGCTCAACCTCATCATGGACACGGCGCCGGTGGGGCTCGCCTTCCTGGACACGGAGCTGCGCTATGTGCGCATCAACGAGCGCCTGGCGGAGATGAATGGGCGCTCCGTGGCGGACCACCTCGGACGCACCGTGCGCGAGGTCCTGCCCGGGCTCGCCTCCACCCTGGAGGCGCTCTTCCACCGCGTGCTGGAGACGGGACAGCCCGTGGTGGACCTGGAGGTGACGGGAGAGACGCCCGCCCACCCGGGCGTCCAGCGCCACTGGCTGGTGAGCTACTACCGGGTGCAGGACGTGAAGGGCCCCCCGCTGGGCCTGGGCGGCGTGGTGGTGGAGATCACCGACCGCAAGCGGGCCGAGGAGGAGCTGCGCCGCACGGCGGAGTTCCGCGAGCTGTTCCTGGGCATCGTCTCCCATGATCTGCGCAACCCGCTCAACGCCATCCGCCTGTCCGCCAGCACGCTGCTGCACTCCGAGGGGGTGGAGAAACATCAACTGAAGGCCGTGCGCCGCATCACCACCAGCGCGGAGCGGATGGGGCGGATGATCTCGGATCTGCTCGACTTCACGCGGGGGAGGCTGGGCGGAGGCATCCCCATCCACCCCCGGCCCGCCAACCTCCGTCACATCTGCCAGAACGTGGTGGAGGAGCTGGAGGCCGGCCACCCCGAGCGCAAGCTGAAGCTGACCGCGGTGGGCCGCTTCCAGGGGGCGTGGGACCCGGACCGGCTCGCGCAGGCGTTCGGCAACCTGGGCAAGAACGCGCTCGAGTACAGCCCCGAGGGCTCCCTGGTGGACTTCGTGCTCCGGGACGAGGGGGACACCGTGCGCCTGGAGGTGCACAACGAGGGCCCGCCCATTCCGGTGGAGGGGCTCTCGTCCGTGTTCGAGCCCTTCCAGCGAGCCGTGGAGCACACCGGCTCCTCGGGGCTGGGCCTGGGCCTCTTCATCGTCCAGCAGATCATCACCGCGCATGGCGGCACCGTGGAGGTGCGCTCCACCGAGGCCGAGGGCACCACCTTCACCGTGCGGCTTCCCCGCCACGCCGTGGAGAAGAGCCAGGGCACTCCGGCGAAGTAGACGGCCCCGTGGGCGCTCAGTTCAGCGCCCCACCGGGCACGTGCTTCTGTCCCCCCACCACCTGGCCGTCCTTCACCTCGATGACCCAGTAGCCCTCTCGGCCCGCCTGTGTGGAGGAGCCCGCGCTGAAGATGTGCGGGCGCTCGGCGGTGGACGGGTGGTGGTAGCGCTTGTGGATGTGGCCGTGGAGCACCGCGAAGCGGGGGCCCGGAATCAGCCGGAAGAGCGCCTCCGCGTCCCGCAGCCCGTGGAAGTAGCTGTCCGCCCGGCCATGGTGGGTGAGCGGAGCGTGGTGCACCGCCACCAGCACGGCGCGGCCGTCGAGCCGCGGATCCTTCACCAGCGCCGCGAGCCCCTCCAGTTGCGCCGGGCCGATGTGGCCATGGGCGATGCCCGGCAGGGAGGGCACCCGCGCCGACAGCAGGCCCACCACCGCGGCCTCCTGGCCCACCAGCCGCACGAAGGGGAAGGCTCCCTCGCGGCGGTACTCGGGCAGGTCACTCTCCAGCAGGTGGCCGAAGTACCGCGCGAAGCGGCCCTTGCGGTGACTGCCCGGGGTGAAGACGTCGTGGTTGCCGGGGATGACGGTGCAGCGGCCCGGATCCTCGGCCAGCGTGCCGAGCGACTCGCGCGCCAGCTGGAACTCGGGCTCCAGCGCATACGCGGTGACGTCCCCGGAGAGGATGAAGTGGTCCACCCCCTGTTGCTCCGCGTCGCTGGCGATGGCGGCGAGCGTCTCGGGAGCCCGCGCGTAGGCCTTCTTGCGCCCCCCCACGGACAGCTCGGCCAGGGCGGCCCACCGCCTCCAGCCGAGCCTCAAGAAGGGCAGGGAGAAGTAGTCGGCGGTGATGTGGACATCGGAACAATGGAGGAAGCGCATCCCGGTCCCCAGTTAACCTTCCGTGGCGTCCATGGCCACGGAAAGCTGCGCATGTCCGGTGCGGGGGCCAAGGAGGAAGCAGCCAGCCCTCCCCGGGCGCGTTAGTCTGCCAGGGACTTCCATGAGCTTCCGCGGACGCTTCGCCCCCAGCCCCACCGGCCGCATCCACCTCGGCAATGCCCGCAGCGCGCTGCTCGGCTGGCTCCAGGCCCGCGCGGCCGGTGGCCAGTTCCTGCTGCGCATCGAGGACCTCGACCGCGCGCGCTGCAAGCCGCAGTTCCTCGACGACCTGTACCGGGACCTGGAGTGGCTGGGCCTGGATTGGGACGAGACGCCCCTGGTGCAGAGCCAGCGCGATGACGTGTACCGGGAGGCCCTGGAGAAGCTGGAGCGCGCGGGCCGCGTCTACCCGTGCTTCTGCACGCGCGCGGAGATCGCCCGCGCCGCGAGCGCCCCCCATGGCCTGAGCGACGAGGGGCCGCGCTACCCGGGCACGTGCGCCGCCCTGACCCCCGAGGCCGTGGCCGAGCGGGCCCGGACGCGTGTGCCGGCCCTGCGCTTCCGGGCGGCCCCCGGCGAGTGGTGCTTCGAGGACGGGCTGCATGGCCGCACCTGCCAGGACGTGGCCACGCTGGTGGGCGACTTCGTGGTGCGCCGCAACGACGGGGTGGCCAGCTACCAGCTCGCCGTGGTGGTGGACGACGCGGCCAGCCACATCACCGGCGTGCTCCGGGGGGATGACCTGCTGACGTCCACCCCGAGGCAGCTTCAAATCCACGAGGCACTGGGCCTGACGCCTCCGCGCTTCTGGCACGTGCCCCTGGTGCTCGGCGAGGACGGCAAGCGGCTGGCCAAGCGGGAGGGCGCCTTCGCGGTGGCCGAGCTGCGCGAGCGGGGCATCTCCGTGGAGCGGGTGCTCGGGCTGCTCGCGGCGTGGAGCGGGCTGGGGGACGGCACGCCGGTGACGCTGCGGGAGCTGGTGCGGCGCTTCCGGCCCGAGCTGCTCCCCCGCTCCCCCGTCGTGGCCCGGGAGGCGCTGTTGAAGGAGGCACTGGGGCTCGGGGGTTGAAGGTGCACATGCGGGGCAGAGCCGTCTTCCTCTGGGTGGTCATCCCCTTCGTGGCCCTGAGCGTGCTGGCGCTCTGGCTCACGCGGGACACGTCCGCGCCCACCAGGGCCGTGGCCGTGGACGTCCCCGCCTCGCCTCCGCCCGGGCCGCCCTCCCCTGCCCCCGCTCCCGAGGTGCCCGTGGAGCGGACGCCTCCCGTGGCCCCACCGCCCCCCACGCCCCCCCCGGAAGAGGAGCCGAGGCTCGAGCTCCCGCCGGGCACGTGGAGCGAGGAGGAGGTCCGCGTGGCGCTCCGGTCCGTGCAGCCGCTGGTGCGCTCGTGCCTCGAGGACGCCTCGGTGCGCCACCCGGGTCCACAAACAGTGAGGCTGCGCTTCACCCTGGAGGCGCGGGGGGAGCGCGGCCACTTCCAGGACAGCGAGGTGGTGGAGAGCACCGTGCTGGACCCCTTCGTGCTCGCCTGCCTGGTCGATGCTTTCGCCGACGCACAATTTTCCGCTCCACCTGGGAAAGCGCCGCTGACGCTGACACATCCGTTCCACTTCCGGCCCGGAAAGCGCGGAGCCCCTTGAAAACCCTGGCGGGACGTATGGTGTAGTAGGACGGTCCGTCTCCCCCATGCCCATCACGGTCCAACAACTCGCCCCTTCGGACGCCGATGCGCTGCGGGCGCTGCTCGCCAAGGATCCGGCGCAGAACCTCTACCTGTTGGGGTTGCTGCAGGAGTTCGGCATCGCACCGGCGGACGGGCGCAGCAGCTTCTCGTACTGGGGACGCTTCGATGGGAAGACGCTCACGGCGGCGCTCTTCGTGGGAGGCGGGGGCGGACTGGTGGTGCCCTCGGCGAGCGACAGCGCGTCCACGGGAGTGATCGCGGACGCGCTGGCCGAGCGCGTGAGGCTGAAGGCCTCGGTGGGCGAGAAGCCGGCGGTGGACGCGCTGGTGCGCAGCCTGTGTCCGGGCAAGCCGCGGCTGTCGAAGAACTACCGGCTCTTCGCGGTGTCGGCGGATGACATGGGGCCGTTCACCAACCCGCTGCTGCGGCTGGCGCGCGAGGAGGATGTGCCGCGCCTGCTGCCGTTGGCGCTCGGGGCGGTGCAGGAGATCTACGGCCGGGACGCGCTGGCGGAGGATCCCCACTTCGAGGCGCGGGTGGCGCAGCGCGTGAGGGCCCGGCGCACCTACGTGCTGGAAGAGAACGGGGAGATGGTGTTCAAGGTGGACATCGGCAGCCGCTCGCAGTTCGGGGCGGAGCTGGAGAACCTGTACACGGTGCCCTCGCAGCGGGGGAAGGGCCACGCCACGCTGTGCCTGGGGCAGATCTCCCGCTTCCTGCTGTCGTCGTTGCCGAGGCTCACCCTCCGGGTGGAGGAGAAGGACGAGTCGCTGGCGCGGATCGCTCGCAAGGTGGGCTACCTGGCCGGCCGCACCCAGCGCCTGGTGCTGGCGGAGTAGTGCCGGTCCCGAGGGGTGTGATGAAGCAGGACGACCTCTTCGCGCGCATCCGGAGCATCTGCGAACGCCCCCGGATGTTCGCCCCCCACTTCTCGCTCGAACACCTGTTGCTGTTCATTCACGGTTATGAGGCGGCCCTGCGGGACACGCAACAGCCGGGCCAGCATGAACGCTTCGAGGCCTGGCTGTACGCGCAGCACCCGGAATGGCGGGCCTCGTCGATGTGGTGGGGGAAGCACCTGCTCGAAGCGTGCGGAGGCGACCTGGAGCGCACGCTCACGGAGATCATCGGACTCGTGGATCGCTTCGTGGCGTCACAGGCTGCTCACGGTCTGTGACGTGATGCTCGCTCCAGGCTCCGTCACCAACCGCTTCATGTATTCATCCACTGGAAGCCCGGCCGGGCCGGTGAACGCATCGTAGAGCCGATCCTTCACCCGCACGACGACATGCATCCATCGCTCACTGACTTGAATGGTGCTGCCCGGTTTGCCCGCGCGCATTTCGAATCCCAGGAACCGGGAGCCCTGAGCAGTGAACCGGACGAAGGAGGGCTCCGCACCGAGGCGTTTGAAGCCTTCGAAGATGGCCTTCGCCACCTCGATGCAGGGGCCCGCCCGTTGATTGCCCGTGCTGAATGCGTTTTGGAGCGCTCGCAGCCACAGGGGTGCCTGGCGTCCCATCTCCAGTTCCCACAGGGCGATGGCACCTGCGATGTCCCCTCGTGCGAGTGCCGCCAGGACCCGGACCCGAAGCGTGTCCGGCATCTGGAGCACGAGCTGGGAGAGCTGCGCGGGAACCCCAGCGGCCTGCGCCAGGACCAATTGCTGGGTGAGAACCGCAGGAGCCAGCACCCTGGGCGAAGCCTCAGCGGACATCGCGCCCATGGCGAGCACGACCATCAACCAGCGAAAGCGCATATCGAGGTGACCTCCCCGGGAATCATCCTCCACACCATGGCTCGCCCGGAAGGCGGGAAGCCAGGCTCACAAACCCGGCGCCCCATGACGGCAGCAGTAGCGTCCGCGAGCGGGGCGGTTACACTCCGCGCCCTCGCCGGAGTGCACCATGTCCCGTCCCACCCCTGAGCGCCGTCCCCTGTCCGGAGAGGGCCCCGTCATCCTCCGAGTCGCCTCGGATCCCCGCTGGCTGCCGCTGGCACTCGAGCGCTTCGACGAGGTGCTCGTGGACCATGCCCACTGCGAGAAGAAGGCGGCGGCCAACGCCCTCTCGCTGCTGCAGGTGTACCCGGACCTGCCCGGCCTGCCGGCGCAGATGGCACGGCTGGCGCGCGAGGAGAGCGCCCACCTGGCCCGCGTGCTGGACCTGATGGCGGCCCGGGGTCTGACGCTGGGGCGCGACGCCGGTGACCCGTACGCCCAGGGGCTGCAGAAGTTCGTCCGCACCTCCGCGGACGGGCGCCGGGTGGACCGGCTGCTGGTGGCCGCCGTCATCGAGGCCCGCTCGTGCGAGCGTCTCTCCCTGCTGGCCGAGGGACTCGAGGACCCCATGCTGCGCCGCTTCTACGGTGAGCTGGCGCAGTCCGAGGATGGGCACCAGTCCCTCTTCTTCCGGCTGGCCGTCACCGCGGCGGCGGGCGACGAGGCCACGGTGCGCACGCGGCTGGACGAGCTGCTCGTCCTGGAGGCCGAGGTGCTCGAGCGCATCGGCCTGCGCGCCGCCATCCACTGAAGCAAGAGGCCGCCCCGGTGTACTTGGGACGGCCTTGAGAAGCGTCCGTGGGACGGCGGGCTACTGGATCTCCGTGGCGCTCGCGGAGTTCTGCGGCTGACGCGTCGTGCGCAACACGAAGTCATTCGCGTTGTTGTCGCTGTCGTACCCGTTGCCACGAGTGGCGTCGCTGCCCCCCACGGCCATGGTCGCCGCGGTCGAGGTGGAGACCGCCTTGCGCTCGTAGCTGCCACTGGTGGCCAGGGTGCCCGTGATGGCGCTGCCCTCGGGGGCGTTCGCCGAGCCGTAACCCACCGTGTCCACAACCGTCACGCCATCCGCCTGGACGAGGCGCACATGGCCGCCAGCCTGGGCCATCGCCTGGGTATAGAACCCATTGGAGAGGGTGGAACCGGAGTAGGTGCCGCCGGACAACTCCAGCAGGTAATAGCCGCGGGCGGAGAGCTTCGCGCCGATCGAGAAGGTGTAGCTCGTCGCGTACGAACCACTGGTCGCCGCCTTGTACTGGAGCGTCCAGTTGGACAGGGACACGTCCGCGTTGGTCGGGTTGTGGAGCTCGATGAACTCGTCACCGTTCCCATTCGGCCCCGTATGAGCCAGCTCGCTGATGACCACGTGATTGGTCAAGACGGGAGGCGGCGGCGTGGCGACCGTCACGGTGCCGTAGGTGCCAGCCGGAGGCGTCACGGCCCCGCTCTGGTCGCAGTACGTATAGGGCGAATAGGTGCCCGTGGCCGGATCCAGGAGCCGGTAGCGGAAGCCGTACTTGTACGTGCCCGCCGTGGGAATGCTCAGGGTCCCCTGCACCTCATCGTTGTTGCTGGACGTGCTGGAGTAGCCGGCATTGGGGCTCGCCGCCGTCCACGTCCAGCCCGCCGGGTTGCTGGCATCCGTGCCGTAGCCCAGCTCGGCGGAGACATGCGGGTAGCCATCGTTGCCCTTCGTGTTCCGGTCGGTGACGCCGGGCTCTTGGAACTGGCTGAAGATCGTCCACGAGGAACCGGGAGTCACGGTGGCCGGGTAGACACCATCCCCGGACGGGAACGTCTTCGGGTACTGGATGGCGCAATAGTCCACGGGAGCCGCGGGCGCGATGCCGCACGAGGAGTTGGCGGCGTTGGGCGTACCGTAGTCGCCGCCCGAGAGCAGCGCCGTCAGCTCGGAGTCACACCAGTACCAGGGTTGCGCGCTGGCCGGGGTGCCCACCACGAGCGACGAGAGATTCATCGCGCGGCCCGTCGTCTGCGGGAAGCTCAGGGTGTACGTGAAGTCCTCCACCGAGGTGGCGCCGCTGACGAGCTGGATCCGTCCCTCCTTGTCCAGGTCGATGCCGGAGCCATAGGCGAAGTCCGCGGAGACGCCACCATTGGTGGCCGTGTCCTGGTTCTGCGCCAGGACGAAGGTGCCCTTGCGGTCGATGACGGCCGGCACGCTCCCGGAGCCCACCGTGAAGGAGCCCAGGGTGGTGCCGCCACCGTTCTTGAAGGTGACCGCGAGCCCGTTGAGGTTGAGCAGGGAGGAGGTGGTGTTGGTCAGCTCGACGTACTCCGTAGTGCCGACCGAGGCGGAGTGCATCACCTCGGAGACGCGGAGCGCGCTGGCGCCCGGCTTCGCCGCCGTGTCACAGGCGCTCTTGAAGCAGACGGCGTCGGTGCCCGGGCAGGCGGTGGTCGTCTGCGAGTCCTGGCACGTGGGGGTGTTGTCCACGTCCACGCAGGTCGACGAGTAGGTGATGCGTGAGACCCCATCCGGAGCACAGGTGGGCGAGGCCGCCGTGCAGGTGTACCCGGCGCACGGGTCCACGCGGGTCGTCACGCTCAGCACGGAGAGCACGCTCGCGTTGCCCACGTCGTCCTTCACCCTCAGCGCGAACTGGTACGAGGTGTTGGGGCTCAACCCGGTGATGACGCCCGACATCCCGGAGCCCGAGCCCAGCGGGCTCACCACCACCCCCGTGGTGGAGGCGGAGCCGAACGTCGAGTCGTCGATGGTGCTCGTCGCGTAACGCAGCTCGTAGCTGGAGGCGGAGCCGGCCATGGCGTCATCGCCCACGAGGTTCCACTGCAGCTCCACCCGGACGCTCGTCTTGCTCACCTCGGCGAGCACCGGAGCGCTCGGCGCGACGTCGTCCACGATGGAGAAGGCCGCACTGGAGACGGGAGCATACGAGCCACCCGAGGCCTCGAGCTGGAAGCCCGAGCCCTGCTGGTCCACGGAGAGGGAGCCGAAGGTGACGATGCCTCCCGAGGGGCTGGCCGGCACCATGCCACCGAGCACGGCCGCGGGATTGCCGCCGGTCAGGCGCAGGGAGATCTCCGGCTCCGAGACGTCGACGACGTTGCCGAACCCGTCCGTGACGACCACGCTCACGGTGCCCAGGGACTCACGTACCCGGGTGGAGCTGCCAGGCGGGTCGCGGAAGGCGAGCTTCTCGGCCGGGCCGGCGTCGACCCGGATGGAGGTCTCCGCCGCCAGGGAGGCGCTGGCCACGTCCTTCACGGTGAGCGTCTGGGCATCCACCCGGGCCGTCTTCAGCGTCACGGAGAAGGACCTGTGGCCGGAATCCCCGGGGACGAACGCGGTATCGCCGGGGAGGGCCGCCTTCGCGTCGCTCGATGCGAAGTGGACCGTGCCCGTGTAGCCGGTGGCCACGTTTCCGAAGCCGTCCATCGCCGTCACGTCGACGGTGAGCGCGGTGCCCGCGACAACAGGCCCCGAGGGCGTCACTGCCATGACGAGCTGCATCGCGGAGGCGGGGGTGACGTCCACCGTGTCGGAGCCGCTCTTGCCCAGGGCCGCGTCCGTCACGGTGAACGTGGTGGAGACGGCCTTCTTCGGCGTGAAGGAGAAGAAGGCGCTGCCCTTGTCCGCCGGGGCGAAGGTGTAGTCCGCCGGCAGCTCGGCGCCCGTCGGAGCCGAGGAGAAGCCCACCGTCCCGAGGTAGTCCTCCACGGTGTTGTCGTAGGCATCGAGCGCGGTGACCTTCACGGTGACCGGGTCGCCCGCCTTCGCGGAGGCCGGAGCGTCCATCAGGAAGCGCGCCAGCTCGGCCCACGTCACCTGGACACTGGCCGTGGCGGTGAGCGACGGGGTGGCCTTGTCCTCGACCGTCACGGAGTGAGCGAGCGCGCGCGCCGTGAACAGCTTGACGGGGAACTCCTTCGTGCCCAGGTCGGCGGGCGTGAAGGTGTACTCCGGCGGCAGCTCGGCCCTGCTGTCCGAGGAGGTGAAACGCACCGTGCCGGTGTAACCGGTCTTGGGCCTGCCGAAGCCGTCGAACACCTCGACCTTCAGCATGAACGAGTCGCCCGCCTTCACCGGGCCCGGCGGCCCCGTGAGCACCAGCGTGTCCGGAGGAGGCGGAGTCACCTCCACCTCCAGCGTGTTGCCCGGCAGCCCGTCGCTGGAGGACGCGGTGAGCGTCTGCTTGCCCGGGGTGCGCAGGATGACGCCAGGGAAGGTGTACTGCCCCTTGTCGGTGGCGGTGAAGGCGTGGCCCGCTGGCAGCGAGGCGCCGGCGTCACCCGAGGCGAGCGTCACCGTGCCGGAATAGCCCTCCGCGACATTGTCGAAGGAGTCCAGCACCTTCACCGTGGCGCTGTGCTCGGAGCCGGAGACGACGGGGCTCGAGCCGGACAGCACCAGGCGCGCGGCCGAGGCATGGGAGATGTTGAAGAAGTTGCTGGTGGCGGGGATGAGCGGGGTGCCCGAGGCGGTGCTCGCGGTGGCCTCCAGGGAGTAGTTCTCCCCCGCCTTGTCGATCCGCACGGCCCGGGTGCCGTCGAACGTGGCCACGCCTCCGCTGGCGTTGACGGTGAAGGGACCGAAGCCCGAGACGCCCTTCACGGTGAGCGTCACGGCGAGGCTCGAGCCGCTCACGATGCGCCCGGCCGCGTCCTGGATGGCCACCTGGACGGCGGGAGCCAACTGCGGCACGCCGGCCGTCCCGTTGCGAGGCTGCTCGAGGAAGACGAGCCGGGAGGCCTCGGGGTCCGGAGTGGAGGCCGAGCCCGTGACGCGCACGGAGTTGCCGGCGTTGTCCATCACCTTCAGGGCCACGTAGTAGGGGGTGCCGGGAAGGAGGCCCGAGAGCGTCGCCGACTCCAGCGCGGCGGCCGGCTTGGGCGAGCCCAGGACCACCGAAGAGGCCGAGGCGAAACCCGGGTCCGTGGAGTAGACGAGCTCGTGGCTGCTCGCCTGGCCGAGCAGACCGTCATCGCCGACGGCCTTCCAACCGACGGTGATGGAGTCGAGGCCGTTGACCGTGAAGGTGAGCTCCGGCGCGGAGGGCGCCAGGTTGTCGGTGATGGTGAAGGCATTGCTGGAAACGGGAGTCAGCCCGGAACCCGAGGCCGTCAGCACGTAGCCCGAGTCATCCTCGGCGATGGAGAGGCCGGAGAAGGAGGCCACACCGTCCACCGGGGTCACGGGGGCGCGGCCCACCAGCGTCCCGGTGGTCTTGTTGAGGCCGAGCGTCACCGATGGAGCGCGAGCGGCCACCCGGTTGCCGAAGGAGTCCGTCAGCGCCACCTGCACGCCGAACGTCTGGCGGACGAAGCGGTCCGTGGGCTGCCCGGTGAAGACGAGCTTCGCGGCGGCGCCGGGCACCACGCCCACCTCGCGGGTGGAGGCGAGGGCCGCGTTACCCGTGTCCCGCACCGTCAACCGCCGCGCGCCCGCCTGCTTCAGCACGAGCGCACCGGTGAAGACGTGGTGGCCCGCGTCGGCCGCGGTGAAGACGTAGTCCGCCGGCAGCGTGGCCGAGCCATCCGTGGAGGAGAAACGCACGGTGCCGGTGTAGCCCGTCACCCTGTTGCCGAAGACGTCCAGCACGGACACCTCGGGGCTGAGCGCGGCACCCGCCGTCACGGAGGCCGCCACCTGGGCCAGTTCCAGCGAGGCGGGCGCGGCGGGCGCCACGGCGAAGGAGGAGCTCGTCGTGCCCGTCAGTCCCGCGCCGCTCGCCACCAGGGTGTAGTTCGGCGCGGCCTTCTTCAGCACCAGCTCGGAGAAGCGCGCCACGCCATTCACCGCCGCCACCGACACGGTGCCCTCCAGGGCCGCGACCGCCGGGCCGGAGCCGAGCGCCAGCGTCACGGTGTTCGTGGCGCCCGTCATCGTCTCGCCATCCGCGTTCTGGATGGAGACCTCGACAACGCCGAGCACCGCGCCGGCCGTACCGCCCGAGGGCCCCTGGGTGAAGGCCAGCCGGGAGGCCGGCGGCACGACGAACTCGAGCGAGGGCCGGGACGTCAGCGTCACCGGGCCGCCCTCGGCCTCCACCGAGGCCGTCACCGTCTTGAGGCCGGCGACGGTGGAGGACACCCGGGCCACGGCCACGCCCTGTGCGTCCGTGGTGCCCTCGGGCTGCAGCACCGTGTTGCCCTCACCGGAGACCGCCACCTTCACGGTGCGGCCTTCCAGCGCCGTCCCGTCCTCCTTGCGCACCGTCACCGTGAGCTCGACGATGTCCTTGCCGTTGGCGCTGATCGCCAGGGTCTTGCTGGCCTCCACCGCCGAGCGGTCCGCATCCGGCATCTCGCGCATCGGTGGCGTCCCCGGGTCACAACCCGCGCCACATCCCACCGACAGACCGAGCAGCAACACGCTCCACGCGACCAGGCGCGTCATGACCCTCTCCCATCAAGAAATGCACCCGCCAGCACGGGGCACGGCGAGAACGAAGTGTCTTTTAGCAGACGCCTCGGCCTGCCCCCAATGTGGAGCGGGTGCGCCCAGGTGACGGGACCTGTGCGCTACGACCTGGGACGCATCTCCAAGACCCACCACCCCTCTCACCGTGGCGCCATGCGCTCGCTCACCGGCTCCCGGGCGCGAGCCGGCTCGGACCCGGCCTTGTGGAAGGGCCACACCAGGGGCACCACCGCCACCAGGAAGGCGAGCAGCAGCGCCGTCAGGGGCGTGCCCAGCCGGAAGAAGTCGGTGAAGCGGTAGTGGCCCGGGCCGTACACCAGCACGCAGCTCGGCTCGAGCGGCGTGATGAAGGAGCAGCTGGCCGCCAGCGTCACGCCAATGGCGAAGGGCCGCGGGTCCACGCCCAGCTTCGTGGCCGCGCCCACCGCCACCGGCAGAATCACCAGCGCGGCGGCCTGGTTGCTCATGGGCGCGGACAGGATGATGGTGAGCGCCATCATCAGGAGCAGCACCAGGCGCGGACCTCCGTACTCGCCGAGCCGCGCCGCGTGGGTGCCGAGGAACCTGCCCGCCCCGCTCTCCTCCATGGCCACGCCGAGCGCCAGCATGGAGCCGATGAGCAGCACCACGCGCCAGTCCACGCGGAAGGCCCGCCGCGCGTCCACGCACCCGGTGGCGATCATCGCCAGCATCCCCGCCAGCCCCGCCACCGACAGCGGCATCACCTTGAAGGTGCCCGCCGCGAGCGCCCCCAGGAAGAGCACCACCGCCAGCAGTGACTTGCCGTAGCGCGGCGGCTGGTACGCCACGTCCCCCAGGATGAGCAGGTTGACGCCGTCCGACAGCTCCTGGACCTTCTCCCGCGGGCCGCGCAGCAGCAGCACGTCACCGGCCGACAACGGCAGCGAGGACAGCGACTGCCCTCCGAAGAGCCGCCCCAGCATCTGCAGCTTCGTCAGCCGTTGGATGGCGGGCTTGCGGTGCAGCGCCAGCGCCACCAGGCCGTAGCGCTCCAGGAAGAGCGTCTCCTTCAGGCTGCGGCCGATGAGCGGGCTGCCCGTGGGCACCGTCGCCTCCACCAGCAGCGTGTCCTGGGGCCTCAAGTCCGTGTCCGACAACCGCATGTCCGGGCGGATCTCGATGCCCCTCAAGTCCTTCACCCGCAGGATGTCCTCGCGGTTGCCCTCGATGATGAGCCGCTCGTCCCCCACCAGCCGGTACGTGGGGACCGCCGGCTGCGACTGCCCCTCGCGCACCAGCCCGATGACGCGCAGCCCCAGGCCCTCGGTGATCTCCGCCAGCGCCTTGCCCGCGTAGCGCGAGTCCGGCGGCAGCTCCGCCTCGGTGAGGTAGTCGCGCAGGGACCAGTCGGCCACCGTGCCCTTGCCCACCCGCGCCGGCAGCAACACCGGCCCCAGCAGCACCACCACGAGGATGCCCAGCACCGCCACCGGAAACCCCACCGGCGACAGCTCCGCCACCCCGATGGGCTCCAGCCCGAAGCGCGGGAAGGCCGCGGACGCCACCAGGTTGGTGGACGTGCCGTACAGGAACACCATGCCCCCCAGCATGGAGGCGTACGCCAGCGGCAGCAGCACCTTGCTCTTGGGCACCTTGGCGCGCTGCGCCGCGCCAATGGCCACCGGCAGGAAGGCCGCCGTCGTCACCGTGTTGGACACGATGGAGGAGAACACCGCCACCACCACCATCATCGCCAGCACGAACGTCTGGTGCCCGAAGCGCGCGAAGAAAGCGAGCCGCTGCCCGACCAGGTGCACCACGCCCGTACTGGCCAGCCCCTCCGTCATCGCCAGCAGCGTGAAGATGAAGATGACCGTGTCGTTGCTGAATCCCTCGAAGGCCTGCTCGGGCGTCAGCACCCGGGTGACCGCCAGCAGACACACGATGACCAGCGAGCTGACCTCGATGGGTACGACATCAATGGAGAAGAGCACCAGGGCAACCAGCACGATGCCCAGCACGATGACGATGGTCATGGACGCCCCCAACGTGCGGACTCGTGTGCCCGGAGGTGAGACCCCTTCCGCTCCGAACGTCCGCTAGCCGAGAGCCTGTACTTCTCGAACGTCTTCTACTGAATAGTGGGGGTTCAATAAGTGAAATTGAAGGAACGTGGCAGCGCCGGGACGGTCTTCACCCGGGGCGGTTGTTGCTTTTACAGGGGCCTCCCGGGAAGGTTCGCCCACCAACTGAGGAGACAAGCGAATGGCTTCGACCCACAACGCGGCGCTCCAGGGCACTGCTCCCACGAAGAACGCGGAGCTGCTGGCCTGGGTAGCCAAGATGGCGCAGATGACCCAGCCGGACAGCATCGTCTGGTGTGACGGTTCCGAGGAGGAGAAGAAGCGCTTCACCGACATGGCGGTGAAGGAGGGCATCCTCATCCCGCTCAACCAGCAGAAGCGGCCGGGCTGCTACCTGCACCGCTCCAACCCCAACGACGTGGCGCGCGTGGAGCACCTCACGTTCATCTGCACCACCAACAAGGAGGACGCCGGCCCCACCAACAACTGGATGGAGCCCGAGGCGGCCTACACCAAGCTCACCCACCTGTTCACCGGCTGCATGAAGGGCCGCACCCTGTACGTGGTGCCCTACGTCATGGGCCCGCTGGGCAGCCCCTACGCCAAGATTGGCGTGGAGCTCACCGACAGCGTCTATGTCGCGCTCAACATGCGGATCATGACCCGCATGGGGAAGGCCGCGCTGGACATGCTCGGCGACTCCAACGACTTCAACCGCGGTCTGCACAGCACGGGAGATCTCAACCCGGACCGCCGCTACATCTGCCACTTCCCCCAGGACAACACCATCTGGAGCTTCGGCAGCGGATATGGCGGCAACGTGCTGCTGGGCAAGAAATGCCTCGCGCTGCGCATCGGCAGCTACCTCGGCGAGCACGAGGGCTGGCTGGCCGAGCACATGCTGATTCTGGGCGTCACCAGCCCCAAGGGTGAGACCACCTACGTGGCGGCGGCCTTCCCGTCCGCGTGCGGCAAGACGAACTTCGCCATGATGATCCCGCCCAAGGAGTACGAGGGCTGGAAGATCGAGACCGTGGGCGACGACATCGCCTGGATGCGCGTGGGTCCGGACGGGCGCCTGTGGGCCATCAACCCCGAGGCCGGCTACTTCGGCGTGGCCCCCGGCACCAACTACAAGAGCAACCCCAACGCCATGGCCTCCGTGGCCAGGGACACCATCTTCACCAACGTGGCCATGACGGCCGATGGTGACGTGTGGTGGGAGGGCATGGACGGCGAGGTCCCCGAGGAGCTCACCGACTGGCAGGGCCGCCCCTGGAAGAAGGGCAGCACCGAGAAGGCCGCGCACCCCAACAGCCGCTTCACCGCGCCCGCCTCCAACAACCCGGTCCTCAGCCCCAAGGCCAACGATCCCATGGGCGTGCCCATCTCCGCCCTCATCTTCGGCGGCCGCCGCTCCAACACCGTCCCGCTGGTGCTCCAGGCCTTCAACTGGACCCACGGCGTGTTCCTCGGCGCCACCATGGGCAGCGAGACCACCGCCGCCGCCACCGGCAAGGTGGGCGTGGTGCGGCGCGACCCCATGGCCATGCTGCCCTTCTGCGGCTACCACATGGGTGACTACCTCCAGCACTGGCTGGACATGCAGAAGAAGATCACCCACCCGCCGAAGATCTTCCAGGTCAACTGGTTCCGCCAGGACAAGAACGGCAAGTTCATCTGGCCGGGCTTCGGCGAGAACATGCGCGTGCTCGAGTGGATCGTGAACCGCGTCCACGGCCGCGTCCCCACCGAGGAGACGCTGCTGGGCTGGGTGCCGCGCTCCGACCAGGGCCTCAACCTCAAGGGCCTGGACCTGTCCCCGGAGGCCGTCAGCGAGGTCACCTCCATCAAGGAGGACGAGTGGAAGACCGAGCTCAAGAGCCAGGAGCCCTTCTTCGAGTCCCTGGGCCTCAAGGCCCCCGAGGCGCTCACGCTGCAGCGCAAGCTGCTCATCTCGCGCCTGGGCAGCTGAGCCACCGGCCCGTGGAGGGCCCGCCGTCTTCCGGGGCCGTCCCGCCACCAGGTGGGGCGGCCCCGCCGTTTTTCCGGCCCCCCCGTTCTTCCGGACCCTCTTCGCCCGGCGGGGAGTTCAGGAGTAGGCTCCGCAACCATGCGATTGGTCTTGGTTTTATTGGCGGCCTTCCTGTTCGCGCCCGCCCCCGCCCATGCCCAGCGGGGTGGCTCGCGCAACCCCAAGGAGCTCATCAAGCAGGCCGAGCGGCTCTACGACCAGAAGAAGTACCTGGAGGCCGCGGCGCTGCTGGAGAAGGCGAGCGAGTCCCTGCCGGACACGCGCATCCTCTACAACATCGCCCGCGCGTACGATCAGGCCGGCAAGGAGACGGAGGCCATCTCCTACTACGAGAGGTACCTGACGGACGGAGAGGACGCACAGCTGCGCAAGCGCTCGCGCCTGTCCATCGACCGGCTGCGGCTGCAGAAGGAGAAGGAGGAGAAGGCGACGGCGGCGGCGGAGGCCGAGCGCAAACGGCTGCGCGCGGAGGCCGAGGAGGCCAGGAAGCGGGCGGAGGCCGAGCGGGCCGAGGCCCGGCTCACCGACGAGGCCAACCAGCAGCGGCTGAAGGTGGCGTACGAGGAGGCACAGGCCTCGCGCAAGCGCATGCAGGTGACGTCCATCGCCCTGGGCGGCGTGGCGCTGGCGAGCGCGGGGGTGGGGGCCTTCTTCGGGGTTCAGGCCAACAACTCGCGCACCGCGTTCAACTCCGCCACGGAGCTGGACCAGAAGCTGGCGGCGAAGAGCGCCACCCGGAGCAACGCGCTGGTGGCGGACATCGGCTTCGGGGTGGGCCTGGTGGGCGCGGTGGCCGCCGTCCTGCTCTACCCCAAGGAGCCCGTGACGAAACCCGGCAAGGTCCGGCTGACATCTGCGCCCCGGGGGACCGGGGCCGGTGTGGAGGTGAACTTCTGATGCGCGCGCTGTTCTTGACGGGAGTGATGTCGGTGCTGGCCACCGGGTGCAGCTTCATCGTGGCGCCCGGGCTCGAGTGTGAGACGAGCGCGGACTGCCTGGAGGCGCAGGTGTGCACGGAACGGGTCTGCATGCCCCTGCCCGCCGGCTGCCAGGTCGAGCCCTACGGTTCCACCGACGCCGATGCCATCCGGATGGGCGGCCTCTTCCCCATCCACACCAGCCCGGAGCCAGGAGCCAGCGAGGACGAGTCCGACGTCCAGGGCTTCAACGCCGCACTGCTCGCGCTGGAGGAGGTCAACCAGCGGACGCTGAACGGAAAGAAGATCGCCCTGTACTTCTGCGACACCGGGAGCAGCAAGGACGTCGCCGAGGAGCAGGCCCGGTGGCTGGTGAAGGAAAAGAAGGTGGCGGCGGTGCTGACGGCTGGCAGCAGCCAGACGATCGCGGCGGCGGATGTGGCGATCCCCGCGGGCGTGCTCACCATGAGCTACAGCGCCTCCTCGCCGGAGCTCACCGCGAAGCCGGACACCAACGGCGGCCCGGTGGGCCTGCTGTGGCGCACCTCGCCCTCGGATGCCATCCAGGGCAGTGTCATCGCGAACCTGCTGCGCTCGGACAGCCGCTTCGGCGCTCCGGCCAAGGTGGGCATCCTCTATGTCGAGGATACCTATGGCCAGGGCCTCTCCAACATCATCTCCGAGCAGCTGAGCACCGGCCCGACACGGGTGGCCAACCGGCCCTTCCTCTACCAGCGCGGCGGCGACGTGAAGGCCGTGCTGGACTCGCTCGACATGACGTACGACCCGGACGTCACCGTGCTGATCGGCTTCGCGGATGACGTGAAGGCCATCCTCAAGGAGGCCGCCAACCGGACCAACCTCAAGCGGGAGAACGGCCACCGCTGGTTCTTCTCCGACAGCGTGAAGGACAAGGCCGTGCTGGCGGACGCGCTGGCGGCAGCGCAGGCCCGGGGCTTCTACGGTACGGCCCCGGCCCAGGGCACGGGCCAGGCCTTCAACACCTTCAGCGCGCGCTTCACCGACAAGTACAAGAAGGATCCGGCCGCGTACGCCTATACCTCCAACGCCTATGACGCCATGTACCTGCTGGCCCTGGGCGCGTCCTACTCCCTGAGCACCAGCAACGCGGTGACGGGAGCGAAGATCGCCGAGGCGCTGATGCGCGTCTCCAGCGGCGCGAGCAGCACCAACACCCAGCTCACCAACTCCAACTTCACCTACCTCGCGGCGGAGCTGGCCGCGGGCCGGAGCGTCAACATCGAGGGCGCCAGCGGCCCGCTGAACTTCGATGCCAATGGCGAGGCGCGCGCCCCCGTGGAGCTGTGGCAGGTGGGCGACACGGACTTCGTGACCATCGCGTCCAACCTCGAGCCACCTCCCTAGCACAAGGGCAGCCCCCCGCCCGCGAGCATGCGGGGGCGGGGGAGACGGCCACTCAGGGGCTCCGCTCCTCGAGTCTCCTCATGAACTCGGGGCGGACTCCTCGAAGCCCGTGGAGCCCGGCTGGAACTGGGCCGGCACCCCGCTCCCCTCGAAGAAGACGAGCGTCTTGCCGTTGTCCCCGTCCTCGATCTCCAAGCAGTCGATGTTCCCGTCGTCATCCACCTCGAGGTACACGCGCACCGCGTTGTCGATCTGGTGCGTGAGCTCCCGGCGCTCATCGCCCACCGTCACCTCGATGTTCCCCGCCTCGGAGCCCTTCGTCTCCAGGTCGATCCCCCTCAGGGGAAGCCTGCGCGTCAGCTCCTGGTCGCCGATGTCCCGGTTCTCCACCTCGATGCGGACGGGCTCACTCAGCGCCCGCTTGTTGAGGTTGTCGAAATAGACGGCCCAGGTCTCCCTCGGAATCTCGATCGTTCGTCCCATGACCTACCTCCGCACCCAGGAAGGTAGGTCCGGCGACGCACGCGCGATGCCCGCGGCCGCGTGCCGGTGGCATGGCGGTTCCCCGTCTGGCCGCACCACCGGCTACCGGTTCGCCACCGCGTCCTTCCGCAGGTCGCGCGAGGACACGTCCGCGTCCGCGCCCTCTCCGCCCGGCGAGCCGTCCGCGCCATAGGCGGTGATGACGGGCTTGCCACCCTCGTTGAGGTACACGTACTCGTTGCCCCACGGGTCCCTGGGCATCTGCTCCAACGTCTGCGTCTCCACCAGCGCGCGCAGGCCGGTGCTCGTGTCGGGGAACTTGCCCTTCTTGGCGTAGTAGAGCTTGAGCGCGTTCTGGAGGTTGGCGATGTCCAGGCGCGCGGTGTCCCGCTTGGCCTCCTCCAATCGAGGGATGACGGCCACGCCCACCGCGGCCATGATGAGGCCGAGGATGGTGATCACCACCATGATCTCGATGAGGGTCATGCCGCGCTGGCGGCGGCGCGTGCTGCGCGTGCTCTTCTTCTGGCTCATGTCATTCTCCTCGCGTGTGGCCTTCCGTCAGGCCACCGGGCTGCTTGTGCAACCCCCGCGCCCGGCGCCATGACGCGGGCGCTCCCGAGGGAAGCGCGGCGTGGCGGAGCGGAGCCGGGCGGCACCGGCGCGCCAGCGTGTCCGCGCGGCGGGGGAGCGCCCTGACAAGCCGTCAATGCCAGTGGAGGAGAGTGCGCTCCCGGTCAACAAAGCCCGGATGATCGCCCTCCAGGCGGCCAGCCAGCCCACTTCCCTGGGCCGTGCTCGCCACCCAGGCTGGTCATGTACGCCTTCACATCCCCCTCCACGGCACGAGCCGCGTGGTAGGATTGTCCTCCCCGAGGTCATCGCCCAAGCAGGATCCCCCCTCCTGGGTTCGGCCCGGTCTACAGAGAGAACCTGTATGGATGCCATCGCCGTGGTAGGATTGGGCTGCGTCCTGCCGAACGCCCTTCGCGTTTCCGACTTCTGGGCCAGCGTTTCCACGGGCAGGGTGTCCCTCTCGAAGGTGCCCTCGCGCGCATGGGACCACTCGCTCTACTTCCACCCGGACCGCACCATGCCGGACCGGGCGCATGCGGAGCTGGGCGGCTTCATCCACGACTTCGTCTTCGACTGGCGCAAGTACAAGGTCACCCCCGCGGACGCCCAGCAGGTCAACCCCTTCCAGTGGATGGTCCTGGAGGCGGGCACCCAGGCGCTCTCCGAGGTGCGGGTGCTGCCCCGGGACACCACCGGCATCATCCTCGGCGCCACCAGCCTCGGCTGGCAGCGCGACAGCGGCATGCACATCCGCCTGGAGGACATGCTGGACGCCGTGCGCGCCACGGACGAGTTCCGCGCGCTGCCTGGCACCCGGCAGCAGGAGGTGCTCGAGGTCACCGCCCAGCGGCTGCGCTCGCGCCTCAAGGAGTGCAGCGACGACAACGTGGTGGGCTCCTCGGCCAGCGTGGCCGTGGGCCGCATCAACATGCAGTTCGATCTCAAGGGACTGCACTACTCGGTGGACGCGGGGTACTCGTCCTCGCTGGCGGCGTTGGACCTGGCGGTGCGCGGGCTGCGCGACGGCGAGTTCGACCTGGCGGTGGCCGGTGGCGTGAGCGAGATGCTGACGCCGCTGGAGTTCATCGCCTTCTCCAAGCTGGGGGGGCTGTCGCACAAGGGCCACGTGAGGCCCTTCTCGGACGAGTGTGACGGCACGCTGCTGGGCGAGGGCGTGACGCTGTTCGCCCTCAAGCGGCTGGAGGACGCGGAGCGGGACGGGGAAACCATCTACGCGGTGCTGCGCGGCGTGGGCGGCTCGTCGGACGGGCGGGGCAAGTCGCTGGTGGCGCCCCGGCGCGAGGGCCAGGCGCTGGCCATGCGCCGCGCGCTCGAGGACGCGGGCCTGGGGCCGGACTCCGTGCAGTACGTGGAGTGCCATGCCACGGGCACGCCGGTGGGTGACGTCAGCGAGGTGCAGGCGCTGGCCAGCGTGTACTCGGGCGCGGCGGGCTCCATCGCGCTCGGCTCGGTGAAGGCCAACATCGGCCACCTGCGCGCGGGCGCGGGCGGCGCCGGCCTGCTCAAGGCCGTGCTCGCGCTGCACCACGGGCAGATTCCGCCCCAGCCGGGCGTGGAGCGCATCAACCCCAAGCTGGAGCTGGAGCGCACGCCCTTCTTCATTCCGCGCAAGGCGCAGCCGTTCCGCGCCGGCACCCTGCCGCGCGCGGCCGTCAGCTCCTTCAGCTTCGGCGGCAACAACTTCCACGCGGTGCTGGAGGCCTGGCAGCCCGGCACCGAGCGCAAGGCCGCCCCCCGCCGCCGCCAGGCCGAGCCGCTGGCCATCGTGGGCATGGGCGGCATGTTCCCCGGCGCCCCCAACATCGAGTCGCTCTGGAAGCGGCTGCTCGAGGGCCACGACGCCACGCGCGAGGTGCCCAAGGATCGCTGGAAGGTGGAGCGCTACCACCACCCGGATCGCAAGGATCGCACGTACACGAAGCTGGGCTGCTGGCTGGACGAGCTGCCCACTCCGACGATGGAGATGCGGATTCCGCCCGCGGCCTGGGCCTCGTTGGACCCCTCGCACGTGGTGACGCTGCTGAGCACCGAGCAGGCGCTGAAGGACGCGGGGTACTCGCCGGACAAGTGGGACCGGGACAGGGTGGCCCTGGCGCTGGGCTTCCTGCCGTACCAGGGCATCAAGTTCCTCGCCGACACGCGCGTGCGCTGGGCCGAGTTCGCCCGGGAGCTGCGCGAGACGATGGAGAAGTCCGGCCTGCCCGAGGAGCTGCGCCTGGCCATCCTGCGCAACGCGGAGGAGCGCTACAAGGCGGGCCTGCCGCCCATCAGCGAGGACAGCCTCACCGGCTACCTGGGCAGCCTCAACGCCGGCCGCATCTCCGCGCTCTACGACTTCCACGGGCCGCACATGGTGATGGACTCGGCCTGTGCCAGCTCGCTGGCCGCGCTCCACGGCGCCTGGAAGCTGCTGCAGCATCGCGAGGCGGACGTGGTACTCACCGGCGGCGTGTGGGCCGACATGTCCCCCGAGTTCTACATCGCCGGCTGCCGCTTCAACGCCCTGTCCGCCAAGGGCAGCCAGCCCTTCAACGCCCAGGCCGACGGCTTCGTCCCCGGCGAGGGCGCGGGCATCCTCGTGGTCAAGCGCCTGTCCGACGCCGAGCGCGACAAGGACCGCATCCACGCCGTCATCCGCTCCATCGCCGGCTCCAGCGACGGCAAGGGCCGCTCCGTGCTGCCCCCCAGCGAGATGGGTGAGACGCTCGCCATGCGCCGCGCCCTGGCCTCCGCCAACCTGCCCCCCGCCAGCGTGGACTACGTGGAGTGCCACGGCACCGGCACCGCGCTGGGGGACGTGGTGGAGACGAAGTCCACCCACAACGCCTACAGCAGCGAGGGCCGCACCCGCCCCATCCTCATCGGCTCGGTGAAGTCCAACATCGGCCACCTCAACGCCGCGGCCGGCGCGGCCGGGATGATCAAGGTCACCCGCGCCATGCAGGAGCGCGTCATCCCCCGCTCCCTCAAGAGCGAGCCGCGCAACCCGAAGATTCCCCAGGGCGTCGAGGTGGTGACGGACAACCGCGAGTGGCCCGCCCCCGCCGGTGGCGCCCCGCGCCGCGCCGGTGTCAGCTCCTTCGGCGTCGGCGGCTCCAACTTCCACGCCATCCTCGAGGAGTACAAGGGGCCGCCCTCGGCTCCGGGCAAGAAGGAGGGCGAGCCGGCGGAGGGAGACCCGAAGCTCGTCGCGGTGGCGGGCGCGGACGCGCGCGCGTGCCTGGAGCAGCTCAACGCCCTGTGCGAGCAGCAGGGCCCGCTGGAGGACACGCGCCACACGCCCGAGGGCCCCTGGCGCGTGGCCATCACCGCGCGCACCCGCGAGGAGCTGCGCAAGAAGCGCGACTTCCTGCGCAAGACGCTGGACGCCGGTGGTGACCCAGAGCCGCTGGGCCAGTCCGGCATCTTCGCGGCGGGCCCGGACGCGCCCCTGCGCGGCGCCAAGGTGGCCATCACCTTCCCCGGCCAGGGCGGCCAGTACGCCAACATGCTGCGCCCGCTCGCCCGCGCCTACCCCGTGGTGGCCCGGACGCTGGAGGAGGCGGACCGCGTCTACCTGCGCCTCACCGGCCGCACGCTGACGAGCAGCTTCTACACGGAGGATCCGAAGAACTACCGGCAGAACGACGAGGACATCCACGCGGCCGTCTTCCTGGTCAACGTGGCCCTCTACCGGCTGCTGAAGGCCCATGGCATCCACGCGGACATGGTCATCGGCCAGAGCGCGGGCGAGCTGGCGGCGCTGGTGACCGCGGGCAGCCTCTCCCTGGAGGAGGGCCTGCACGCCATCCACTCGCGCACCGTGGCCGTGCTGGAGATGCCCACCGAGGATCCCGGGCAGATGGCCGCGCTCGCGTGCCCCTCCGAGCAGGTGCCCTCCCTCATCGAGGGCCTGCCCGGCTACGCCACCCTCGCGGCGGACAACGGGCCGCGCGCCTGCATCGTGTCCGCGGATCGCAACGCCCTGCCCGGCCTGGTGGAGCGCTGCACCGCGCAGGGCATCGAGTGCACCGTGCTCGCCGTCTCCCACGGCTACCACTCGGAGCTCATCGGCGCGGCGCGCCCCGCCTACCAGAAGGTGCTGGAGGGGCTGACGTTCCACGCCCCCACGGTGCGCCTCATCTCCACCATCGACGCGGCGGAGTACGGCGGCCGGCCGCTGCGGGAGTACCCGGCGTTCCTGACCAGCCAGTTCGTCGAGCCCGTGCGTCTGCGCCAGGCCATCGGCGAGGCCCACGCGCAGGGCGCCCGCATCTTCATCGAGGCCGGGCCCAAGTGGTCTCTCACCCAGTTCACCCGGGAGATCCTCAAGGGCCGGCAGCATGGCGCCATCGCATCGATTCATCCCAAGGTAGGTGACATGGAACAGTTCAAGCGCGTGGTGGGATATTCATTCGTGAATGGCGTCGGCCAGCTCTCGGAGGATGCCGCGGGCGCCGTGGTCGAGGTGGAGCAGGCGCTGCTGCAGCTGCCGCTCGAGGGAGTGCTCGAGCCCGCCACCGCCTTGAAGGTGGCCATCGCCCTGGGACGCGAGTTCGGCGTGGACGCCTCCGTGGCCCAGCCGGAGAACCTGCGCACGTTCGACGCCATCGTCGCGCTCGTGGAACAGCTGCGCACGGGCCAGACCGCGGCCCCCGCCGCCACGAAGGCGCCCGTGGCCGAGCCCGCCGCGGCCGCCCCGCAGGTGACCACGGTGCAGAAGAGCATCGCCCTGGAGGAGGAGGTGCGCCGCGTCCTGCTGGACACCGTGGTGGCCAAGACGGGCTACCCGGAGGACATGCTGGAGATGAACCTCGATCTCGAGGCGGATCTCGGCATCGACACCGTCAAGCAGGTGGACATCTTCGCGCGCACCCGCGAGGCCTTCGGCGTCACGCGGGACCCCAGCCGCGCCCTGCGCGACTTCAACACGCTGCAGAAGGTCGTCGACCACATCGTCGAGCGCATCATCGCCACGGGTGCCGCCGCCGCCCCGGCCTCCGCGCCCGCCCCGGCCCCCGCCCCCGTGGCGGCCCGGCCCGCTCCGGCGGCTCCGCCCCCCACTCCGGCCCCTGCCGCCGCCCCGGCGATGCCCACCTCCACCATCGCCGCCTCGTTGGATCTCTTCGAGCAGGTGCGCGAGGTGCTGCTGCGCAACGTGGTGGAGAAGACGGGCTACCCGGAGGACATGCTGGAGCTCGACCTCGACCTCGAGGCGGACCTCGGCATCGACACCGTCAAGCAGGTGGACATCTTCGCGCGCACCCGCGAGGCCTTCGGCGTCACGCGCGACCCCAGCCGCTCCCTGCGTGACTTCAACACCCTGCGCAAGGTGATTGAGCACATCGTCGAGCGCGCGCAGCAGCTGGCCGCGGCCACGTCCGCCGCCTCCACCCGGTCCGCCGCCCCCGCTCCCGCCACCGCCGCCGAGCCGCCCGCGAAGCGCGCCAATGGGAACGGGCCGCGCTCCGTCCGCGAAGCGCTCCTCTCCATGGATCTCCGGCAGGCCGCCGGGCTGAAGGACGGCGAGGTGCGCAAGCTGGCCGAGGCGATGTCCTCGCGCCTGGGCGTCGCCACGCCGGAGACGGAGCCGGTCCGCACGCTGAGCGAGCTCGCCCAGCAGCTCGTGAAGGGTCACTGAACCGTGCAGCCCGATACCTCCCAATACCCGCTGCTGGAGGATGTCTCCGAGGTCTTCCGCGGCGAGAGCGCGGTCGCCAAGCGCGACGTGCACCTGCCGCGGGAGCTCGACGAGGAGATGCGGCCGCTGCCCGCCTCGATGGAGCTGGAGTTCCTGGCCGAGGTGGGCGCGCTCGTGTACCCGGACCGCGTGCTGGTGGGGATGAGGGACGTGCGCTGGTTCCTGCGCTCCTCCCAGCCCTCGTCCGCCGCGCGGCTGGTGGGGCGTGCCCGCCGCGAGGGCGATGGAGAGGTGTCGGTCTTCCTGTCGATGGAAGTGGTGAACACCGGCGCCAGCGCGGGACACGAGGAGGCCTCCGAGGAGCCCATCCCCGTCTGCCGCGCCGTGCTCCAGTTCGCCCACGCGTACGGGCCCGCGCCCTGGCCCCAGCAGCAGCAGATGCTGGCCCCCCGCTCGGAGAATCTCCAGAACGGCCGGCAGCTCTACACCTCCGCGGGCGGACAGGGAGATGTGCCCGAGTCGCTCCAGGTCATCTCCTGGGCCCGGCTGTGCGAGCTGGGCCGCATCCAGGGGGGGCTCGTCCACCCGCGCGTGTTGTCCAAGGTGCTGCCCGCCAGCCGCATCCAGGTGGCGCCCGCCGCCATGGAGGGCGCGCTGCACATGGTGAAGTGGCTCTGGTACGCCTTCTCCGGCGAGGGCTCGCGCGAGATGGCCATCTCCGAGGCCACCTGGTTCCGCATGCCCCGGCGCGACGAGCGCCTCATGTGTGACGCCCGCCTGTGCGGTGCCAGCGGCGGGCTGGCCTCCTTCGACGCCCACCTCCTGGGCCAGGACGGCATCCCCGTGCTCGAGCTGCGAGGCATCGGCATGGCCTCGCTGCCCACCGAGGACGTCGCCCCCACCCTTCCCCGCCTCGCCTGGCAGTCATTCGTCAAGAGCCTCTCTCCGCGATGACCTCCTCCACGCACATCCCTCTGGCCATCATCGGGCTCGGGTGCCGCCTGCCCGGCGCCGACTCCCCGTCGCGCTTCATGAACCAGTCCCTGGAGGGGATGCGTGCCCTGACACGGGCCCCCGCGGAGTGGGGCGCCGGGCTCGGCCTGCGCCATCCGCTGGTGGGCGGTTTCGCTCCCGAGGAGGGCAAGGACTGGAAGCAGTTCCGCCTGCCGCCCAACCAGGTGGAGAAGATGCACCGCATGGAGCGGCTGCTGCACCTGACGCTGCTCCAGGCGACGCAGGACGCGGGCTATGGCCCCGACAAGAGCCCCGGTGGCCGCTGCGCCATCTACCTGGGCGCCACCGGCCTGGGCGTGGACGTGAAGGTGGACCAGACGGTGCGCATCCGCTCGCCGGAGTTCCGCGAGCACCTGTCCGCCCTCCTCCAGGGCCGCGGTGACCAGGCCCGCCTGCTGGAGGCGGTGGATGGCTACATCGCGCAGCACGCCCCGCCCATCACCCCCGAGTCCGTGCCCACCACGGCCACCATCGTGGCCGGCCGCCTCTCCGGCCTGCTGGACACGCGCGGCGGGCACCTGGCCATCGACGCGGGCACGGCCTCCTCGCTGGCGGCGCTGAAGTTCGCCTCGTTGTCGCTGCAGCTCGGCCACTGTGACGTGGCGGTGGTGGGCGCGGTGTCCCCGCTGCTCAGCCCCTCCTCCTTCGGCATGCTCTCCGCGCGCGGCTGGCTGGCCGAGCAGGAGCTGCTCTCGCTGGATGGGCGCTCCGCGGGCACGCTGCCCGGCGAGGGCGCCGTGGCCCTGGTGCTGTGCCGGCTGGACGACGCGCTGGCGGACAAGCAGCGCATCTACGCCGTCCTGCACGGCGTCAGCGCCGAGGTGAACCTCAAGCAGGGCCTCTCGCGGCTGTCGCGCATGGTGGACAAGGCCGCGCGCGCCTGCCTGGACATGGCCGGCATCGAGGCGGAGCTGGTGCGGCACGTGGAGCTGCAGGCGTGCGGTGTCCCCGGCCTGGAGGATCAGGAGCTCATCGGCCTCAAGGCCGCGCTCAACGCCACGCGCACCGAGCCCCTCACCTTCTCCACCGCGGCCCCGCAGGTGGGCTTCCAACAGGCGGCCAGCGGGCTCGTCTCGGTGATGCGCGCGGCGCTGTCGCTGCACGGAGGCGTGCGCGCGCCCGTGGCCGGCCTCACCTCGCCGCGCCACGGGACGGAGGGCTCGCTGGAGTGCCTCACCCGGCCCATGAAGCTGACGCCGCGCAGCTACGTGGGCGTCAGCTCTCTGGGGTGGAGCAACATCGCCTACCACGCGCTGCTCGGGCCCGCGCCGTCCCACGAGACGTGGGCGGACATCCGCCCGGTGCGTCCGCCCAACCAGAAGTTCGCCATCGTCGGCATGGGCGCCATCGCCCCGGGCGCGCCGGACTCGCAGGCGCTGTGGACCAACGTCGTCTCCAAGGCGGATGCCATTGGAGACCTGCCCACCTCGCGCTTCGATGCCCAGCACCTGCTGGGCGCGCTCATGGGGCCCAAGGAGATGGTGCCCCGGCTGGCCGGTACGGTGGATCTGCCCTCGCCGGATGCGCGCTGGCTCCGGCTGCCGCCCAACCAGGCCGCGGCGCTGGATCCGGCCGTGCCCCTCTTCGTCAAGGCGGCGGAAGAGGCGCTCGGACAGGCCGGCTACGAGCCCGGGATGTGGAACGGGCGGCGCGTGCAGGTGGTGGTGGGCCAGCTGCCGGTGCGCGCCAAGGAGTTCGAGACCGAGCTGCGCTTCGTCCTGGAGCGCTACCTGTCCATGGCGTCCGAGGCCCTCCGGGCCCAGGGCCTGTCCGCCGAGCAGGTGGCCGCGCTGCTCGACGCGGTCCGCCAGCGCGTGGTGGGCAAGCTGCCCCCGCTGGATGAGAACACGTCCCAGTACTACTCCAGCCTGCCCGTGGCGGCGCGGCTGGCGGCCATCCACGACTTCACCGGCGGCGTGCTGATGGTGGACGCGGCCTGCGCCAGCTCCCTGGCCGCGGTGCACACGGCGATGATGTCGCTGGCCAACCGCGAGGCCGACATCGTGGTGGCCGGCGGCGTGGCCTTCAACCTCGTACCCGAGTACTCCGCCTCGCTGGCGGTGCTCGGCTTCCTGTCCCCGCGAGGCACCTTCCCCTTCGATGATCGCGCGGACGGCTTCGTGCCGGCCGAGGGCGCCGGCGCGGTGGTGCTCAAGCGGCTGGAGGACGCGGAGGCGTCGAAGGACAAGATCCTCGCCGTCATCTCCGGCATCGGCTTCTCCAGTGACGGGCGCGGCACCACCCTGCTCACCCCCAACCCCAAGGGACAGGCGCGGGCGGTGGAGCGCGCGCTGCAGGACTCGCGCGTGCGGGCGGATCAGATCGGCCTGCTCGAGGCGCACGGCCCGGGTACGAAGGTGGGCGACAAGACGGAGGCGGACGCCTACGGCGAGGCCTACCAGTCGCGCGGCCGCGACAACCCGGTGCCCATGGGCACGCTCAAGTCGCAGATCGGCCACACCTCGTCGGCCTCCGGCCTGCTGGGCATCATCAAGACGGCCTTCGCGGTGAGCGAGCACTTCCTGCCGCCCATGAACGGCGGCGAGTTCCCCAAGGCGGACATCCCCTTCGACCGGCTGCCCATCTCCCTGTCGCTGGAGGGCCGCCCGTGGCCCGTGCCCCGCGAGGGCCGGCGCTACGCGGGAGTGAGCGCCTTCGGCCTGGGCGGCTCCAACTACCACGTCATCCTCGAGGAGCACGACAACGCCCACAGCAAGCCGTGGACGGCGGATCCGCTGAGCGCCACGGCCAGCTACCCCATCCCCAGCCGTGGCCTGTCCGCGCAGCGCTGGCGCGTGGACCTGGTGCCGCTGTCGCTCTCCTCGGAGAAGCGCTACCAGCTGCAGGGCAAGAAGCTGCTGCTCGTGGGAGACGAGCCGGGCCTGGTGGCCGCCTTCAGCCGCCTGCTGCTGGGCAAGGGCGTGCGCGTGGCCACGGTGTCGGTGGCGGGCATCACGGATGCCATGGAAGTGGAGCGCCGGGTGCGCCGCGCCAGCGAGGAGCTGGGCGGAGCCGACGGTGTCATCGACCTGGGCGCCTTCGGGCCGGTGGAGTACTTCCTCACGCTGGGCAGCGCGCGCTTCGGGCGGAGGATGGCGGAGACCACCGCGCGCTGGCACGGCACCGGCCGCGCCATGTACGAGCGCCTGCGGGACGCGAAGGGGCGCACCGCCTGCTACGTGGCCGTCACCTCCATGGGAGGCGACTTCGGCTTCGTGGGGGATGGCGGCAACGTGATGGGCGGCTCCATGGCCGGCTTCCTCAAGGGGCTGAAGCAGGAGCTGCCCGGCGCGGTCATCAAGACGATCGACTTCGAGCCGCGCGCCTCGCACTGGGTGGTGGCCGAGACGGTGGCCCGCGAGCTGGAGGAGGGCAGCGACCGGACGGAAATCGGCTACATGGCCAGCCGCCGCTTCGTGGTGGGCCTGCGCCGGGCGGACTTCCCCCAGGAGGGCACCCAGGTGCTGCGCCGGGTGGACCCGAGCTGGGTGCTGCTCTTCTCGGGCGGCGGGCGCGGGGCCGTCTTCGAGGTGGCCAAGGCGGTGGCGCGGCTGGGCCCCAAGGTCATCGTCACCGGGCGCACCCCGGCCCCCACGGGGGACGAGCCCTACCTGGCGCTGGACGACAACGACTTCGAGACCTTCCGCAAGGAGGAGATGATCCGCCGCAAGAAGGCGGACCCCACCCTCACGCCGGTGAAGTTCAAGGAGGCCTTCGAGCCCTACGAGCGGGCGCGCGAGCTGTGGCGCAACCTGCAGGAGGTCTACGCCCAGGGCCTGCCCATCGAGTACGAGACGTGTGACTTCCGCAACGCCGCGGACGTGCGCGCCATGGTGGACCGGGTGCGCGAGTACCACGGCCACATCGACGGCATCGTCCACGGGGCCATGGTCGAGGCCTCCAAGAGCCTGCCGGACAAGACGCCGGGCTTCGTCGCCGCCACCATGGAGGTGAAGGTGCTGGGCCTCATCAACCTGCTGGAGGCCACGCGGCGCGATGACCTGAAGCTGATGATGTGCTTCGGCTCCGGCGCGGGCCGCTTCGGCAACAAGGGCCAGACGGACTACAGCGCCGCCAACGACTTGATGAGCAAGTGCGCCATGGCGTACGCGCACCGGGCGCGCCCGCACATGCGCTGCGTCACCATCGACTGGACGGCGTGGGACAGCGTGGGCGCCGCCGCCCGCAACCCCGAGGTGGTGCGCGGCACCGGCGTCTCGTACATCACCCCGGCCGAGGGCTCGTACTGGTTCATCAACGAGCTGCTGCTCGGCCGCACCGAGCGCGAGGTGGCCATCTTCGAGGAGCGCCTCTTCCGCGAGTGGCCCTTCCTCGGCGCCTCCGCGGACGGCCCGGACGCGCGCACCGTCTACGACGACCGCGGCTTCCTGCTCGTGCCCTCCGACTACCCGATGATCGACTGCGTGGAGCAGCACGGGGCGGAGACGCTGGTGGCCACGCGGACGTTCGACCTGAACACGGACCCCTTCGTGCTCCAGCACCAGCTGGACTCGGTGCCCATCATGCCGGGCACGTTCGGCTTCGAGATGCTCGGCGAGGCCGCCGCCCTCTTCCGGCCGGACCTGGCGGTGCTGCGCGCGGAGAACCTGCGGATTGAAACGCCGCTCAAGTTCTTCAAGGCCCCGCACGGCTCCAAGGGCAAGCCCGTCCACATCACCCTCACCGCCCGGGTGCTCAAGCAGCAGGGCGACGAGATGACGCTCTACGTCGAGTCCGCCAGCGACCTGGCGCTGGGCGGCCGCTCGGACCAGACGCAGCGCCGCATCCATCAGCAGGGCATCTACGTGCTCGGGCCGCCGCCGCGCCACGAGCCGGGCAACGGCAAGCTGCCGGAGGCGCTGCCGGGCTCGCGCGCGCGCTCCATCTTCCACCTGGCCAAGGAGCCGCTGTACCTCGGCCCGCTCTTCTGCCGCGCCGAGTGGGTGTACGTCGGCGAGACGGAGGTGGAGGGCATCATCCGCGCCCCGCGGCAGCGGGAGATCTTCACCCACGTGGCGCGGCCGCGCTTCCAGTTGGATCCGCTGTTGCTCGACGCCGCCTTCCAGGTGGCGGCCAACTGGGACGGCCACCACAACAACCTCGTCTCCGTGCCCATGGGCGTGGAGCAGCTGGTGCGCGGGCGGCAGCGGCGCCTGGGCGAGTCCGGGCACGTGAAGGCGAGGATGGTGAAGGTGGAGGGCGATGACGTCCTCTACGACTTCGAGGTGCGTGGCGAGGACGGCGCCCTGCTGCTGGGAGGCACGGGGCTGTGGTTCCGCCGGCTGCGCCGGGGAGAGCGCCGGAGTGCGGAGGGCTGAGCGGCTGCGGCTGCCCGGCGGCCGGGAGGTGGTGCTCGGCTGGGGCGAGGTGGGGCGGGAGGACGACGCCTCGCTCTCGCCCCTGGAGCGCGAGGGGCTCGCCCGGTGCAGGACGGACAAGCGGCGGCGGGAGTTCGTGGCGGGCCGGCTCGCCGCGCACCGGGCGCTCGCGTTGCTGGAGCCCGAGGCGCGCGCGGAGGTGACGGCGCGCGAGGACGGGCCGGACGCCGGCAGGCCCTTCTTCTCACCGGGGCACGGGCTCGCGCTCTCCATCTCCCACAGCGGGGAGCTGGCGGTGGCGGCGGTGTCGCGCGGAGGCGCGCTGGGCGTGGACCTGGAGCAGCGGGTGGAGGCAGGCGCGGCCTTCCTGGAGGAGGCCTTCGCGCCGGGCGAGCTCGCGGGCTACGTGCCCCTGTGCGCGGGACACCTGGACCCGGTGACCGCGGCGTGGGCCCTGAAGGAGGCGGTGCTCAAGGTGTGGGGCGTGGGGCTGCGCGCGCCCCTGCAGAAGGTGGCGCTGCGGCCGGTGCTGCTCCACGCCGGGGGGGACGCACTGTCCCTGCGGGTGACGCTCGACACGTGGGAGCTTCCCCCGGGACTCGGGGAGCCGCCCCCGGCACTGACCGCGCTCCTGGTGGCGTGGCGGGCCGGGGGGGTGCTGGGCCTCGCCGGGCTCGTCCCAGACGCGCGACGCCGCGGGGGCCGGCTTCAGTGACGCGTGTGCCTGTGGGACGCCAACCAGACGTCCACTTCCGCGACACGCTCCCGCGGGCCCCTGGGTGCTCCGGCGCAGCAGCCGCGCCCCGCACAACGGTTGCCACCGGATGGCCATGATTCCTGTTCCACTTCATGCGCTTTGACGGCGCGTTGACGCTGCGATGACGAAGCAGCGCGGCGTCACCCGGCTTCAATGCCTCGTCATTCCCAGACAGGGTGGCTGGCTTTCAGGATTCCCCCGAGGCGCTCCCCGCGCCCCACCCGGGAAAACAAGGTTTCCGGCTACCACGTCCAGGGCAACGGCTCTACAGTCCCGGCATGCATGCCAACGCGCGTCCTCCCATCCGTCCGAAGCTGGTGTTGGCCGCGGTCGCCGGAGCCGGCGTGGTGCTCGCGCTCCTGCTCTCCACCCGCGCCACGCCCCCGCCCACCTCGAGCACCGCCGCGGACTCGGGCGGCTCGGTGCTGGGCGGAGAGACCGTGCGGCTGCTGCTCGTCGGAGATCCCTTCGCGCTGGCCCTCCAGGAGGCCGCCCCCGAGCTGGAGCAGCTCGCCGGGGGCCGGCTCGAGCTCGAGGTGGTGGGTTACGACGACGTGCGGCGGCTGACCCTGCGCAACGCCCAGGACCAGGTCAGCGCGTACGACATCGTCAGCTTCGATGTGGTGTGGACGGGCGAGTACGGCCAGCTGGGCGTGCTGCTGCCGCTGGAGACGTGGATCTCCCAGGCGGGCGCCCAGGTGGAGCCCGAGGACTTCCTGGACATCGCGTACACGCAGAGCCGCTACCACACCCGGCAATTGGGCCTGCCCATCCAGCCGCACCCGGAGCTGCTGTGGTACCGCAAGGACCTGCTCGCCGCGGACGGGCTGCAGCCGCCGCGCACCACCGACGAGCTGCTCCGGGTGGCGCGGCACTACCACCGGCCGGAAGCCGGGCAATATGGCCTCGTCTGGAATGGACAGCGGGGCCAGGCCTTCGGCCAGCAGATGGCCCACTTCTATGCCGCCTTCGGCCAGCCGCTGCTGGACGAGCAGGGCCGGCCCACGCTGGACACGCCCCGGGGCGTGGCGGCGGCCCGCTTCGCGCTCGAGCTGCTGAAGGTGTCACCGCCGGATGTCGTCAATACCGCGTGGGATCAGCGCCCGCGCCGCATCGCCCAGGGCCAGGCGGCGATGACGTACGAGTGGGGCGCCCGCGCCTGGCTCGTGGAGGAGGCGCCCTCCTCCGCCGTGGCGGGGAAGATCGGCTACGCGGCGGCGCCCCATGCTCCCGGAGCCGCGCCGGTGACGCCCATGGGGACCTGGAGCCTGGGCATCCCCGCCAACATCGGCCCCCGCCAGGAGCTGGCCTGGCGCATGCTCCGCTGGCTCACCTCACGGCAGGTGTTGAAGGTGCTGGCCCACCACGGCAGCGGCGGCATGCCGCGCAAGAGCCTGCTGCGCGACCCCGAGCTCATCCACCGCTACCCGGTGTTCTCCGTGGTGGACCAGCTCTCCCGGGCCGGCCAGCTCCAGGACTGGATGCGCCCCGCCGTGCCGCAGTGGCCCCAGCTCGCGGAGATCCTCGGCACCACCTACCACGACATGCTCCTGGGTCTGCTCCCCCCCGAGCAGGCGGCTGCCCAGGCACAACAGCGGGCGGAAGCGCTGTTCGCCCCGAGCGCCACGGGAGACTGAAATGGCTCCGGGCCCCCAAGCACCCCTCCCCCGGCACCGCTCGCTGCTGCGCTCGCCGCTCTACCTGCGCATGGTGGCCAGCATCACCGCCGTGCTGCTCATCCCCGCCATCATCACCTCGCTCTACAACGTCCAGCGCTCGGCCCAGGCGCACCTCGAGGCCAGCCACCCCCAGCTGCTCCAGGCCACCGAGGCCAAGGCCACCGCCGTCGAGGCCCTCCTGCTGCGCTCCATCAGCGACGTGCTCCTGCTCGGCCAGGCCCCGCCCATGCGGCGCTACGCCCAGGCCCTCGCCACCGCCCCGGCCTCGCCTCCCCAGGACGTGCTCGAGCTCTTCCAGACGGTGCTGCGCCGCTCGGGCGGCCTCTATGACGGCATCACCCTGCTGGATCGCACCGGCCAGGAGCAGGTGGCCGTCCTCCTCGACGGCAAGCGCCTCCAGGTCGTCCCGAAGCAGGCCCTGCGCTCGCGCGCGCACGAGGCCTTCTTCTCCGGGGCCATGAGCCTGGGCGGCATCTCCGGCCAGCTGGCGCCCGTCTACCTGAGCCCCGTCGAGCTGGAGCAGTCCCCGGAGGGCCACCGGCCCGCGCTCCACTACGCCCTGCAGGTGCTCGCGTTGGATGGGAGCGCCGCCGGCGTGCTGGTGGTCTCCGCGCCGCTCCAGCCCCTGCTGCGGCCGCTGCGCCCCGATGAGCCCGAGGACCGCGTGTACCTGGTGGATGCCTCCGGCAACTACCTCGCCAGCCCCGAGCCCCGCCACCTCCACGGGGACATGACGGGCCCCGGCCCCACCCTGCGCACGGAACGCCCGCGGGACGCGAAGGAGCTCCTCGGCCGGCCGGGCGGGACGCTGCTCGACACCGCCGAACGGCCGGGCTACCTCCAGGCCTTCGCGCGCATCCGCCCCGCGGGCCAGGGCACCATCCAATGGACGGTGCTGTACGAGCGGCCCCTGTCCACCCTCCTCGCCAGCGAGCGGGAGATCTCACGCGTCATCCTCGCCACCACCGCGGGCTCGCTGCTGCTGGCGCTGCTGGTGGCGCTGTTCTTCACCCGGGGCCTGGTGGGCCCCATCCGCCAACTGGCCACGGCGGCGGACGCGCTCAGCCAGGGACAGTGGCAGACGCCCCTGCCCTCCAGCCGCCGCCGCGACGAGCTCGGCGAGCTCACCGAGTCCTTCGCGAAGATGGGCCATCAGCTCCAGTCCGCCTGGCTCGACCAGCAGCGGCACGTGGAAGCGCTGCGCCAGGCCCACGACGAGCTCGAGCAGCGGGTCAGCGAGCGCACCCGGGAGCTGCGCGAGGCCCACCACCAGCTCATGGAGGCCGCGCGCGTCGCCGGGCGCGAGGAGATCGCCACCACCGTCCTGCACAACGTGGGCAACGTGCTCAGCAGCGTCAAGGTCTCCACCCAGCTCCTGGAGGAGCGCTTCCGCCGCTCGCGCCTCCACAACCTCTTCAAGGCCCTGGAGCTGCTGCGCGGCCATCAGCAGGAGCTCGCGCGCTACCTCACCGAGGATCCCCAGGGCCGGCTCCTGCCGGCGTACCTCTCCTCGGTGGGCGGCGTGCTGGCCGAGGAGCACGCGCAGCACCAGAAGGAGCTGGAGGGGCTGCGCAAGAACCTCGACCACATCGGCAACATCATCAGCGTGCAGCAGTCGCTGGCCGCCCGGCCCTCGCAGCTCCTCGAGGAGTTCGACGTGTGCGACGCCGCCGACGACGCGCTGCACATCCAGTTGCGGCAGTCCTCGCAGATCGAGGTGGTGCGCGATTACGCCCAGGTGCCGAAGGTGCTCACCGATCGGCACAAGCTGTTGCAGATCTTCGTCAACCTCGTCAGCAACGCCCGGCATGCGCTGATGGCGGCCCCCATCTCCCAGCGGCGCCTGGTCGTGCGCATCCGGGCCCTGGACGAGAGCATCCAGGTGGAGGTGAGCGACAACGGCATCGGCATCTCCGAGGTGAACATGCGGCAGATCTTCCAGTACGGCTTCACCGCCAGGAAGGACGGGCACGGCTTCGGGCTGCATGGCTGCGCCCTGCTGGCGCAGTCGATGGGAGGCAGCCTGCGCGCCCGGAGCGATGGGCCCAGCCAGGGCGCGGCCTTCACCCTGGAGCTGCCGTGGAAGCCGGGAAGCCCGGCCAGGCCCGCCCCGGACGAGGCGAACGGGCACGCCCATCCGTAGAGGGCTTCACCCCGGCAGCGCGAGCGGTCCCGCCAGGCCCCCCCGGCTCAGGCCACCGACTCTCCACCGCCCGTGCCCGGAAGCGGCGGCGGGCCGGCGGAAGCGCGCTGCTTGCGGCTCTGCCAGTCGTACTCGCCCACGAAGGTGCTCACGCGCTCGGCCACCAGCCGCATCTGATCCGCGGCCTCGTCGCTGGTGCGC
The DNA here is from genome assembly GCF_036277355.1 of Archangium sp. Taxonomy (GTDB): domain Bacteria; phylum Myxococcota; class Myxococcia; order Myxococcales; family Myxococcaceae; genus Archangium. The sequence continues at coordinate 15,220 of NZ_DASUNC010000073.1, read as the reverse complement.
AGGCTCGACATCGTCTGGTCCATGATCTTCGTCAGATCATTCACCGCCTGGAAGATCTGCCCGATGCCCTGGTTCTGCTGCGTGACGGCGGCGGAGATCTGCCGCACGGAGCTCACGTTGTCGCGCACGATGCCGGACAGCTGCCGGATGTTGTCGCCGAAGGACTGCAGCTGCTGCACGCTGCCCTGCACCTTCACGGAGCCCCCCTCCGTCATGTCCGCCGTGACGCGGATGGCCTCGCTCAGGTCCTGCAGGATGTTCTGCACGCTGTGGGTGGCCTTGATGGACTGATCCGCCAGGCTGCGGATCTCCCGCGCCACCACGCTGAAGCCCTTGCCGTGCTCGCCCGAGCGCACGGCCTCGATGGCGGCGTTGAGCGCCAGCATGTTGGAGCGGTCCGCCAGGCTCTTCACCGTCGTGGTGATGTTGGCGATCTGCCGCGCCCGCTCGTCCAGGGAGCGGATGCTCTGCGCCATCTCCATCACCTGCTTCTGGATGTCGTGCATGCCCGAGAGGCTCTGCTCGAGCGCGGCCTCACCGGCGCGGCCGATCTGATCCGCGCGCTCGGCCTGCTGCAGCACGTCCTCCGCCTTCTGGGCGGCCACCATGGACGTCTGTTTGATCTCCTGGGCGGTGACCTGCGTCTCCTGGAGCGACGCGGCCTGGATGGAGAGCGCCTCGGTCTGATCCTTGTGCGAGTCGTTGAGCGCCTCCGCGGACCTGCCCAGCAGCGACGCCGAGTCACTCAGCGAGGAGGAGAACGTCCGCAGCCGCTCGAAGGCGGACGCGGTGGACATGGACAGGTCACCCACCTCGTCGGTGGCCACCCACTCCGGCAGCGAGGGCCGGCCCGAGGCGATCGACTCGATGGACTTCTGCACGGCCTCGGTGCCCTGGCTCTGGTGGCGCGCCAGCTCCCAGGCGCACCACGCCGCCGCGAAGATCATGAAGCCACCGACGCACACCACCGGCACCACGATGGTGCCCAGGATGTTGGCCACGTCCGTGCGCAGCTGGGCCAGCACCGCGGCGGGCACCAGCCGCATCAGGTTGGTGAACAGCTCACCGAAGCCGTACTGGGTCTTCTTGTAGACGATGATGCTCGTCACCGTCAGCGTGGCGAAGACGAAGAGGGCGAAGCAGTAGGGCAGGTACCAGCGCATCTTGGGCCAGGCCTGGCCGCTGTCCTCCACGCGCGCCTGCGGGTACTTGTGGAACTCCTCGAGGGCGTAGGGGCGCAGCAGCCGATCCAACCGCAGCGCCATGCGGATGCCCACCACCTTCGCCAGCACCATGAACGAGGCCACCGTCAGCGGCACGTCCCAGGCATCCAGCCCGTACAGCACCGTGGGCCAGCCCGCCCACAGGACGCAGGACACGCCGTAGCCCAGCCACATCCGGAGCTCGATGCGCCGGGGCGCCTTGAGGATGCGCTTCAGCCGCTCGCCGGGAATCTCGTCCACACGAGGCGTGAGCGCGTTCTTCAGCTCGAGCCAGATGAACAGCAGGGGCAGCATGGCCCCGAACACCGGCGTCAGCGTGCCGAAATTGACCCAGGTGACGAACCAGGCCCGGTCCGGAGGCAGACCCAGGGTCAACGTGATCATGTAGGCCACGGGACCCAGGGCAGTCAGCATCGCGATCTGCTGCTCCAGGAAGAACTTGAGAACCAGCCGCTTCAACTCAGCGTTGCTCATGGATGGGCGGCATCCTAGCACTGTTCGCCTGAAATGCCGTTTTCCGTCCGCGCTGCTCCGCACATACATGGCGTGAAGCCGCTCCCTCGGCAGGAGCAGGGCCATCCATCCCGTTGGATCGTGTTGACGCGACCCGTCGTGTTGGGGCGGCTCCTACCCTCTCCGCGCAGTTGGCACATACCGGGAGACCGTACCGGTTCTTTTCAGCTTCACCTATCCTCGCAAGCCCCCACAGCGAGCAGTCGATCAGCCCCCCTATCAGGAGGTGAGAGTGCGTCCCAACGAGCGAGGACCCGGACAGGCCATTGTCATTGGCGGCAGCATGGCGGGACTCTTGAGCGCGCGGGTGCTCTCCGGGCAGTTCGAGAAGGTCATCATCCTGGAGCGGGAGCGGCTGCCGGAAGGCCCGGAGGCCCGGAAGAACGCGCCGCAGGGGCGCCACATCCACGCCCTGCTGGAGGCCGGGCTGACGGTGCTGGACGGCCTCTTCCCCGGGCTGGTGCGGGAGCTGGTGCACGAGGGCGCGGATCTCGCAGATCTGGCCCGGGACGCCGCCTGGTTCCAGTCGGGCAGCTGGAAGGTGCGCTACGAGGGCGGTCCCCGGTCCGTGCTCGTCTCGCGGCCCTTCCTGGAGTGGAAGGTGCGCGCCCGCGTCACCTCGCTGCCCAACGTCGAGGTGTGGCAGGGCTATGGCGTGGAGGAACTGCTCACGGACGCCTCGCGCACGCGCGTCACCGGGGCGAAGGTGAAGGGCCCCGAGGGCGAGCAGCTGCTCGAGGGCGGGCTGGTGGTGGACACCAGCGGCCGGGGCTCGCGGGCCCCGCACTGGCTGGAGGCGCTGGGCTACGGCCGCCCGGAAGAGGAGCAGGTGGGCATCGACCTGGGCTACACGAGCCGGCTCTACGAGCGCCCCGCGAACTTCGAGGAGTGGAAGATCCTGGTCATCAACGGCCGCGCCCCCGAGGCGAAGCGCTCGGGCTTCATCTCCAACGTGGAGGGCGGACGGTGGATCGTCAGTCTCAACGGGTACTTCGGGGACCACGCGCCCACGGATGACGCGGGCTTCCTGGAGTTCGCCCGGAACCTGCCCGCGCCCCACCTCTACGAGTACATCCGCGACGCGAAGCCGCTGAGCGCGCCCGTCTCGTACAAGATTCCGACGAGCCGCTGGATGCACTACGAGAAGATGGCGCGCTTCCCGGAGGGCTTCGTGCTCCTGGGTGACACCGTCTGCGCCCTCAACCCCGTCTTCGGGCAGGGCATGACGGTGGCGTGCCTGGGGGCGAAGCTGCTCGGGGAGAAGGTGGCCCGGGCGCGCGCCTCGCCGGGGGGCCTGTACGCGGGGCTGGCGCGGAGCTTCCAGAAGGAGCTGAGCAGGATCGTCGGCCTGTGCTGGTTCCTCACCACCACCATGGACCTGGCCCACCCGGAGGCCCGGGGCAGGCGGCCCTTCGGGCTGAAGGCCGTGCAGTGGTCCGTCCAGAACATGATCGACCTGACCTCGCTGGACGCGAAGGCCTGCCACGCCTTCTACGAGGTGCTGCACATGCGCAAGGGGATGGAGGGGCTGCTGCAGCCGGGCTTCGTCGCGGCGCTGACGGCCTACAACCTCAAGAGCCTGTTCGTCCCGCGGGAGCAGCGGGCCAACCTCACCACCCTGCCCCCCCCGCCCGGGCGGAGGACGCCCCCGGCGGCTCCGGGCGCGCGGGACATCGCCGCATAGCGTCACGCCCGCCTGCCTGGGCTCCGGCTCCCAGCGGTCATTTGGAGGACCGGGGAGGGAGTTGTAGAACTCCACCCCCGACACGGTCGTCCCCCTTCTGGGAGCCCCCATTGAAGCCTGAAGCAGCCAAGTCCGAGGCGGTTCGGAGCGTCGCCGTCGCGGCCGCCTCCGCCGCCCCCGAAGCCGTCAAGACAGCGGAGTTCCAGCCCTACATCCCCGCGGACCGGAGCGACGTCGCCGAGTTCACGCCCAAGGCCATCGGCATCGGCGTGCTCTTCGGCGTCATCTTCGGCGCCGCCACGGTGTACCTGGCCCTGAAGGCGGGCCTGACGGTCTCCGCCTCCATCCCCATCGCGGTGCTCGCCATCTCCCTGCTCAAGAAGCTGGGAGGCTCGACGATCCTCGAGAACAACGTGGTGCAGACCATCGGCTCGGCCGGTGAGTCCATCGCCGCGGGCGTGGTGTTCACCCTGCCCGGCTTCCTCTTCCTGAGCACCGACAGCCAGGGCTCCAGCTTCTTCGAGTACTGGACCATCTTCACGCTGGCGCTGCTGGGCGGCGTGCTGGGCACGCTGATGATGGTGCCGCTGCGCCGCTCGCTCATCGTGAAGGAGCACGGCAACCTGCCCTACCCCGAGGGCACGGCGTGCGCCTCGGTGCTCATCGCCGGTGAGAAGGGCGGAGACCTGGCGAAGATCGCCTTCCAGGGCGTGGGCTTCGCCTTCGTGTACGCGCTGCTGCAGAAGATCGTGAAGCTCATCGCCGAGACCCCGGCGCTGGTGACGAAGCAGGCCAACAAGTACTTCCCGTCCGCCACGCTGAATGGCGACATCACCCCCGAGTACCTGGGCGTGGGCTACATCGTCGGCCCGAAGATCGCCGGCGTGCTGGTGGCCGGTGGCGTGCTGGCGTGGCTGGGCATCATCCCGCTGCTGGCCTCGGTGGTTCCGCCGGACACCATCGCGGAGCAGCTGGTGAAGCTGGGCTACCTGACGAGCCTCACCACGGCGGGCGGCCCCGGCGGGTGGGATCCGGCGACGCACGGCTTCGCCAACACGGCCACGGCCATCTACCGCGCGTACGTGCGGCAGATCGGCGCGGGCGCGGTGGCCGCGGGCGGCTTCATCACGCTGCTCAAGACGCTGCCCACCATCGTGGCGGCCTTCAAGGAGAGCATCGCCTCCTTCAAGGAGGGCGCCGCGGGCGCCGCGCAGAAGCGCACCGAGCGCGACCTGCCCATCACCTTCGTGCTCTTCGGCAGCGTGGGCCTCATCCTGACGATGGCCGCCCTGCCCTTCCTGCCGGGCAGCGTGTTCGGCCGGCTGCTGCTGGGCATCCTCATCGTGGTGTTCGGCTTCTTCTTCGTGACGGTGGCCTCGCGCATCGTCGGCATCATCGGCTCGTCGTCCAACCCCATCTCCGGCATGACGATCGCCACGCTGATGGCCACCTGCCTCATCTTCATCGGCATCGGCTGGACGGGTGACATGTACCAGCCCATGGCGCTGTGCGTGGGCGGCATGGTGTGCATCGCCGCGGCCAACGCGGGTGCCACCTCGCAGGACCTGAAGACGGGCTACCTGGTGGGCGCCACCCCGCGGGCGCAGCAGATCGGCCTCATGATTGGCGCGGTGGCCGCGGCCATCGTCATCGGCCTCACCATGAAGCTGCTGGACACCCCCACCGAGGCGCTGCGGGCCCAGGGCGTGCAGCACATGATCGGCACGGACGCCTTCCCCGCCCCGCAGGGCACGCTGATGGCCACCCTCATCAAGGGCCTGCTGTCCTTCAACCTCGACTGGCAGTTCGTGCTGGTGGGCGTGGCCCTGTCGGTGACGATGGAGCTGTGCGGCGTGAAGTCGCTGTCCTTCGCCGTGGGCGCCTACCTGCCCCTGTCCACCACCGCTCCCATCTTCGTGGGCGGCGCCATCAAGGGCCTGTCCGACTACATGGCCAGGCGCAAGGGCGAGCACGTGGAGGAGTCCGAGCTCGGGCCCGGCAACCTCTTCTCCACGGGCCTGGTGGCCGGTGGCGCCCTGGCCGGCGTCGTCGTCGCCATCCTCTCGGTGAACGAGGGCGTCAACGCCGCCATCTCCAAGCTGTCCGTGGAGCAGGCCCTGCACCACTCCGTGGGCGCGGCCGGCTATGACCTGATCGGCGTCATCGCCTTCGCCCTCATGGGCTTCGTGCTCTACCGCATCTCGCGCAAGCCCACGCAGGCATAGCCACCCCACCCCCGTCTTCAGCCCCGAGCGCCCGGTGGGAGTCTTCCCCACCGGGCGCTTTGCTTTGGTTGACGGGAATAGGACTCCAACTTAGCTGTAGAATTTCAGCTGGACTTCAGCTAAAACTCCGAAGGCAGGAGAGTCCCGAGGAACAGCCCGGAATCCTCGGAGGAGAGAGTCCCATGTATGAGCTCAGCCAGCGTGTCGTTCTGCTCGTCGAGGACAATGCCGATGACGAGCTGATGACCCTCCGGGCGTTCCGCAAGAGCGGCCTGCACAACCCGGTGGTGGTGGTGCGGGACGGCGCCGAGGCGCTCGACTACCTCTTCATGCAGGGCCGGCACGAGAACCGGGATCCCTCCATCCGGCCGCAGGTGGTGCTGTTGGATCTGCACCTGCCGCGCATCGATGGGCTGGAGGTGCTGCGGCGCATCCGCGCCAACGAGCAGACGCGCGCGCTGCCGGTGGTGGTGCTCACCTCCTCCAAGGAGGAGCGCGACCTGGTGGAGAGCTACGAGCTGGGGGTGAACAGCTTCGTGCACAAGCCGGTGGACGTCACCGCCTTCTTCGAGGCGGTGCGGCAGCTGGGCATGTACTGGCTGGTGCTCAACGAGCTGCCGTCCGCGGCCGCCGCGCCCCGGAAGACGGCCTGAGGGCCTGTCCACTGCCGTACGCTGCCTTCCCCGGAGGGCAGGACTTTGCTGGCTGGAGAACGCTCGCCTCCCTGTTTGCATGAAGAAGGAGGGAGCCGTCCTTATCTCCCGTCAGGCGCATCACGAAGCAGCGTCAGGCGTCTCCATTAAATGGATGGAGACATGGGCCCACTTCCGGGCCTCTGGGGAGGAGCCCACGATGAGCACAGCCCTGGTGAATCGAGCGTCGGTGCGCGCCGAGGAGGCACGTGTGCTGGAAGCACGGGAGCAGCGTTCCAAGGTGCGTCAGGAGCTCGCCCGGAACATGTCCGGCCGCTCCATCATCGAGCTGGCCCTGGACGTGCCCCGGGGCACCGCGTCCAACGAGGACTGCCAGCACCTCTTCCTCGCCGGGCTGCAGCGGCTGGAGCAGGAGCTGGGCACGTCGCCCGCGGAGATGCTCGAGGACGCGGCGGGCTACTACGGCCTCTTCGTCACGCAGCTGCCCGCCCTGCTGGCGCGCCGCCGGGCCACCCGCATCGAGGGGGAGGCCGCGTGGGACCGGCAGCTGGGCATCGAGTGCTACGGCCTCGCCGGAAGCCTGGGGACCACGGGCAAGGTGCCGCGCGAGGCGGTGGGCGGCACGGCCTCCCGGTAGGGGAGGCCGCTATCCGCTCGTGGCCAGCACGCGCACGAGCGGCTCCATCGCGGCGGAGAAGACCTCCGGTGCCGGCAGCAGGGACAGCACCAGGAAGGCCCCGCCGGTGAAGTCGTAGAAGTAGCCCGGCTGCACCCCCACGCCCGCGTCGAGCAGGGCCAGGCAGGTGGCCTCCTCCCCGGGCTCCAGCGGAATGCGCAACACGGTGCTCCATCCCCCCTGAGCGGGCAGGACGTCCCAGCGGGCATCCCCCGGGCGGGCCTGGAGCAGCCGGCGCCGGTTCTCCTTCACCCGGGCCAGCAGCGCCTGTTGGAAGCGCGGTGCGTGCGCCAGCAGCCCCGGCAGGGCGAGCTGCACGGGCGTGTTCACCGGCAGGTACGTGTCCGCCACCAGCTCCAGGCGGGCCAGGGCCTCCTCGCGGAGGGCAGCGGGCCCGCCCACGTGCGTCCAGCCCAGCTTGAGGCCGGGCAGCCCCGCCACCTTGGACAGGCCGGAGAGGGAGAAGGTGAGCATGGGCAGCTCGCGCCCGGCCACGGTGGGCACCCGGCCTGGCGCCTCGTCCCAGGCGAAGTCGGAGAACACCTCGTCCGAAATGAGCGCCAGCCCGGCCTCCGCGCACAGCCGCCCCAGGGCCTCCAGCTCGCCCTCGTGGAGATAGTGGCCGGTGGGGTTGCCGGGGTTCACCACGAGCACGGCGCGGGTGCGGGCGTCCCTCGCGGCGGCCACCTCCTCCACGTCCAGGCCGAAGCCGTGGGCGCGCGGCAGGCGGTAGGTGCGCGCCTCCACGCCCTCCAGACGCGTGAGGTACTCGAAGAGGGGGTAGCTGGGCGCGGGGACGAGCACGTTGTCCCCGGGCTCGCACAGCAGCTTGAAGAGCCAGCCGTAGGACTCGCTCGTGCTCGCCGAGAGGACGAGGTGCGCGGGGGAGACGGGGGCGCCACGGGAGGCCAGGTGCGCGGCCACGGCCTCGCGGGCCGGGAGGAGCCCCAGGGGCTCGGGCGCGTAGCCGAGGGCCCCGGGAGTGGCCAGCAGGGCCGGCTCGGGCGCGGGCAGGCCCACGCGGGTGGGGTTGGTCTCGGTGAGATCCAACAGGGGGAGCCCGCGTTGGCGGCGCTCGTCGAGCGCCCGGGCCAGGGGGATCCAGGTGCGGGGGAAGCCGGTGCGGGAGGAGAAGCCGCTCACAGCCCCGTCTGCAACATGGCGGAGGCGACGAGGCGGATCAGCTCGCGGCGGATCTCCTTGCGGCAGTGCTCGACGGCCTTCGGGTGGGGCGCGGCCAGCCCGTCAGCGCGGGAGCGGATGGCGGTCCGGACCACGAGATCGACCTTGGCGGGCTCGATGTGGAAGAGCCGCTGACCATCCTTCTGGAGGAAGTAGGAGATACCGCGCGCATCGAGCAACTTGGAGAGGTAGCGCCTGGCATCGGCGAGGAGCGAGAGGTCGATGATGTCCGCCATTCGCGTGGCGTTCTCGCGCAGATCGAAACATGCGTCCATTTCACGGCCGTGCAACACGAAAACTTGCACTCGCGCGCGCCTTTGGATCGCCGCGGAGGCCGATTTATCGGCCTCGCGCGCGTTCGGGCACGAGTGGAGCGAGCGCCTTGCGGAAGGCCGCGTGGCGGCGGCGTGGATCCTCCAGGTAGGGAACTGGACCGAGGACCTGGATGTGATGGCGCTCGGCGATGAGGGAGGGGTTGTCGCGCTCGGAGGGGTCGCGGGAGGGAGAGCTCCGGGAGAGGAGCACGGCCGCGACAGGGATGTTGCGCGCGGCGAGGGCCTCGAGGGACAGGGCGGTGTGGTTGAGCGTACCCAGGCCGGCGCGGGCGACGAGCAGGACGGGGAGCCCGAGGAGGGAGATGAGGTCGATGACGTCGTGGGAGGAGTCGAGGGGGACGAAGAGGCCACCGGCGCCCTCGACGACGACGGAGCCGTGGCGGATGCGCTCCCAGGCGGCGAGGGTGGTGTTCCAATCCGGCTCACGGCCGAGGCGGCGCGCGGCGACGCCTGGGGCGAGGGGCGCGCGGAAGCGGTGGGGGCAGACGATGTCGAGGGGCAGGTCGCTCCGGGCGGCCTCGCGCAGGGAGAGCGCGTCGGAGGGAGCGGAGAGGGAGGCACACCCGCTCTCATAGGGCTTGAAGCCCTGGGGAGAGAGCCCGGCATCGGCGAGCAGGGAGAGCAGAGCGCGTGAAGCCTGCGTCTTCCCCACCCCGGTATCCGTGCCCGTGACGAAGAACCGCGGCCATTGCCCCTCTCCCTTCGGGAGAGGGACGGGGTGAGGGTATCGAGAACCTCGAGTTGCCACACGACCTCCCACTTGGAGATTCAGAGTCGCAGCGAGCGCAGCCCTTCCAGGGCGAGGTCCAGATGGCCCTCGGTATGGGCGGCGGAGAGACAGAAGCGAAGCCGGCTGGTGCCCACGGGGACGGTGGGAGGGCGGATGGCCTTCACCAGCAGGCCCTTGGAGCGCAGCGCGCGAGCCGCGGCGACGGCGGCCTCGGGCTCGCCCACGATGACGGGGAAGATGGCACTGCGGGGCTCGGCGGCGAAGCCGAGCGAGCGCAGGCCCTGGGAGAAGCGGCGGATGTTGCGCCACAGGCGGGCGCGCAGGGCGTCATCGTGCTCGACGATGTCCACGGCGGCCCCGGCGGCGGCGCACAGGGCGGCGGGCAGGGCCGTGGAGAAGACGAGGGGCCGGGCGCGGTTGAGGACGAGCTCCACCACGGGGCGGGAGGCGCAGATGTACGCGCCCAGCACGCCGAGGGACTTGCTCAAGGTGCCCATGCGCACGTCGACGGCGCTCTCGAGCCCCAGCTCCTCGCACAGCCCGGCGCCGCGGGAGCCGAGCACGCCGGTGGCATGAGCCTCGTCCACGAGGAGCGCGGCGCCGTGGGCGCGGCAGACGCCGACGAGCTCCCGCAGGGGCGCATGGTCCCCGTCCATGGAGAACACGGTGTCGGTGACGACGAGGCGCCTTCGTGCGGGAGTGGAGGCGAGGGCGCGGTCGAGCACCTCGACGTCGGCATGCGGGTAGACGACGGTGCGGGCGCGCGAGAGGCGGCAGCCGTCGATGAGGGAGGCGTGGTTGAGGGCGTCGGAGAAGACGGCGTCCTCGGGGCCGAGGAGGGCCTGCAGGGTGCCGACGTTGGCGGCATAGCCCGAGTTGAAGAGAAGGGCGGCCTCGGCGTGCTCGAAGGCGGCGAGCCGGGCCTCCAGCCGCTGGTGGGCGGTAGTGTCGCCGACGACGAGCCGGCTGGCGCCGGAGCCCACCCCATGGACCTCCAAGGCGGCCATGGCGGCGGCGCGCACGGAGGGCGAGGCGGCGAGGCCCAGGTAGTCATTGGAGGAGAAGTTGACGAGCGTCTCCCCGCCGACGCGGACGAGGGGGCCCTGGGGGGAGTCGAGCGGCTCGAGGAACCGCTTCAGCCCGCGGGAGGACAGGGAGTCCATGTCCGCCCGGGCCCAGCCCGTGACCACCGCGGCCCCATTGCCCACGGGGGCAACACTCCCCTCTCCCTCCGGGAGAGGGACGGGGTGAGGGTATCGCGAATCCCGGGTCATTACCGCGCCGTATCCGGCTCCAGGGGGCGGATGCCGGCCTTCTCGAGGAGGGCCATGTCCTGGGTGTACTCGGGGTTGCCGGTGGTGAGGAGCTTCTCGCCGAAGAAGAGCGAGTTGGCGCCGGCGAGCATGCACAGCAGCTGGGCCTCCTCGTTCATCTGCATGCGGCCGGCGGACAGGCGCACCATGGCCAGGGGCATGAGGATGCGGGCGGTGGCGATGGTGCGGACCATCTCCACGGTCTGCACGGGCTTCTGGTCCTGCAGCGGCGTGCCCTTCACGGCGACGAGCGCGTTGATGGGAACGGACTCGGGGTGGACCTCCTGGTTGGCGAGCGTGAGGAGGAGCTTGCAGCGGTCATCCAGGGACTCACCCAGGCCGATGATGCCGCCGGAGCACACGGAGATGCCGGCCTGGCGCACGCGCTCGAGGGTTTCGAGCCGGTCCTGGTAGGTGCGGGTGGAGATGATGTCGCCGTACTTCTCCTCGGAGGTGTCGAGGTTGTGGTTGTAGGCGGAGAGGCCGGCGTCCTTGAGACGCTTCGCCTGGCTCTCGGTGAGCATGCCGAGCGTGGCACAGGCCTCCATGCCGAGCGCCTTCACGCCGCGAACCATCTCCAGGACGTTGTCGAACTGGGGCCCGTCCTTCACCTCGCGCCAGGCGGCGCCCATGCAGAAGCGGGTGGCGCCGGCCGAGCGGGCCTTGGAGGCGGCATCCAGCACGGAGGGCACGGACATGAGCTTCTCGGCCTGCAGGCCGGTGTCCTTGTGGTAGCGCGCGGCCTGGGGGCAGTAGCCGCAGTCCTCGGGGCAGCCGCCCGTCTTGATGGACAGCAGCGAGCACAGCTGCACCTTGTTGTCCTGGAAGACGGCGCGGTGGACGCTCTGCGCCTTGTGGATGAGCTCGAGCAGGGGGAGCTCGTAGAGGGCGCGCACCTCGGGGAGCGTCCAGTCGTGGCGGACGACGACACCCGGAGGCGGAGCGGCGAAGTGGGCGTGACCGTGGAAATCGTGGGCGGCGGAGTCGGACATGGGCTCCTCGGGGGGTGTGGAGCGCGCACGGTGCGTGGACGGACCGCCCTTGTCAACCACGCAGCGCGCCCGGGTTGACGACCCCGATCCACCCCCCGAGGGAGGGACCCGGCGGAGGAGGCACGACGGGCGTGCCCCTCCCCTACCGGGTCCCCGACATCAGGCGTGGATGCGACGGCCCCGGCCCGCCATGCTCACCACGAGTAGCACCACGATGGAGCCGATGATCGACATGATGAGACCCGTGGCATGCAGGTCCGTCACGGCCCGGTGCGTGAAGAGCGAGCCGATGAAGCCACCCACGAACGAGCCCACGACGCCCAGCACCATCGTCATGACCAGACCCATGGACTGACGGCCCGGAACGAGAGCACGCGCGATCAGACCCGCCACCAGACCCACCACCAGCAACCAGAGGATGCCCATCTTCGTTCTCCCTTTCATGGGGTACCGCGACGTGCGGCCCCGATTGGGAAGAAACGTGGTGAGCCCAGCCCCGAGGCACAACTTGACGGGGAGGCCCGGGAGAGACCCCCATGCCCGGCCGCTCGCTCGCCGGACGGCCCCCGGGGAGGGGCGGGCAGGCGTGAGGGAAAGCGAGGGAAACGTGGGTGCCCTGGGATAGACAAGGGGTTCCATGGCGAAGGCAAAGACGCACTACACGTGTCAGGCGTGCGGGTACCAGTCGGCGAAGTGGTTGGGGAAGTGTCCCGACTGCGGCGCGTGGAGCTCGCTGGTGGAGGAGACCGAGGCGAAGGTGGACGAGAAGCGCCCGGCGTGGGGCGCCTCGGGAGGGGCGTCCAAGCCGGTGCGGCTGCGCGAGGTGAGCGGCGAGCAGGAGGAGCGCCGGCGCACGGGCATCGCCGAGTTCGACCGGGTGCTGGGAGGCGGAGTGGTGGACGGCTCGCTGGTGCTGCTGGGAGGAGACCCGGGCATCGGCAAGTCCACGCTGCTCTTGGCGGCACTGGACAAGCTGGGGCGGTGGGGCCCGGTGCTGTACGTATCGGGCGAGGAGTCGCTGCGGCAGACGAAGATGAGGGCCGAGCGGCTGCGGGTGGAGAGCGAGGACATCCACCTCTTCGCGGAGACGGACGCGGACCGGGTGCTGGCGGTGGCCGAGGGCCTCAAGCCACGGGCGCTGGTGGTGGACTCCATCCAGACGATGTACCTGCCGGAGCTGGGCAGCGCGCCGGGGAGCATCTCGCAGGTGCGAGAGGTGGCGGGGCGCTTCATGGCGTTCGCCAAGCGCAGCGGGGTGCCGACGTTCCTGGTGGGGCACGTGACGAAGGAGGGCTCCATCGCGGGCCCGCGCGTGCTGGAGCACATGGTGGACACCGTCCTCTACTTCGAGGGCGAGCGGGGCCATCCGTTCCGGATTCTTCGGGCGCACAAGAACCGCTTCGGCTCGACGAACGAGATTGGCGTCTTCGAGATGAAGGGAGCGGGGCTGGTGGAGGTGCCGGACCCGTCGGCGCTGTTCCTGGCCGAGCGGCCGGCGGGCAAGGCGGGCAGCGTGGTGACGTGCACGCTGAACGGGACGAGGCCGCTGCTGGTGGAGGTGCAGGCGCTGGTGGCGCCCACGGGCTACGGCACGGCGCGGCGCACGGCGATTGGCGTGGACGGTAACCGCGTGGCGCTGCTGGCGGCGGTGCTGGAGAAGAAGGAGGACATCCCGCTGGTGGGGTGTGATCTCTTCGTGAACGTGGCGGGAGGCATGCAGCTGTCGGAGCCGGCGTGCGACCTGGCGGTGTGCGCGGCGCTGGTGAGCAGCCTGCAGAACCGGCCGCTGGAGGCGCACACGCTGGTGCTGGGCGAGGTGGGCCTGGCGGGAGAGGTGCGCGCGGTGGGCCAGGTGGAGCCGAGGCTGGCGGAGGCGGCGAAGATGGGCTTCCAGCGGGCCATCATCCCCAAGGGGAGCGCGAGGCGGCTGGAGGGCACGAAGCTGGAGGTGGTGGGAGTCGAGACGCTCTCCGAGGCGCTGGGAGCGATGTTCGACTGAGGGGGGGGGGCCGTTCAGCGAGGAAGGGACATGCCCGCGGCAGCAGGTACCCGGGCCGGAGGCGCAGGGGGTGGGGGACGCGCCGGGAAGGGGATGACCTGTCCACCTCCTTGGGTCGGCGGCTGCTGGGCTCCCGAGCCCATCTGGCCTTGAATCGCACCCCACAGGACCGTCGTCGCGATTCCACCGATGAGGTCGATCACCATCCCCACGGTCCCGCTGACGGTGGCGAGTTTCTCACGCCGGCTGATCATCCCTTCCACGGCCTTTTCCACCCACCCGCCATACTGCCGCAACTCCTCCACCGTGAGGTCCACCCACTGCGCGTCCCTGTATGCAGCCACTTCCGAATCAAAGGGCTTCTGACTGCGCGTCCACCGGTACTGCACCACCCCCGGCTCGGAGGTCTTCCACTCCAGCCGCCAGATGTATTGCCCTGCCGCGAAGCGAATCAGGATTTCGCCGTGGAAATCCGTGCCCCCAGTGAAGCGTTCGCCGACCAGGATGGTCCGGTTCAGTGCAGCCAGGTACTTCCGTGCCTCCTCGCGGCCTTCGCTGAGGGCCTGCTCATGCCAGGGTTTGATCTCGAAGAGCACCAGGCGGGAGACATCGGCAATATCCGGGCATATCAAGACCTCGTCCGGAAGCAGGAGGGATTCATCTCCAATCCTTGCATCACGAATGATGGATTTGAGTGATTTATTATTATAGTACGTTACGCTATCTGGATAACTGACACCATACCGGAAAGCAATCAGCCGGTGTGAGGCATTGCCCATGAAGAACTCCCAGGGCATCTGCGAATCCAGCTTCCGGCCGGGTACATTGTAGCCCTGAAACACAGGGCCAGGAGACTGCCCACCCGCCGCTGGGACGTCGCTCATGGCCAGCAGCACTCCCTGCCGAGGAGTGCCAGTTCGCGGCGTCTCAAAACCTGGGCTCTCCGAGTTCCAGGCAGAGGAACTCCGCCCTCCGGAGGCTGTCACACAGCCGGCGAGCACCGAGACGAGAATCACAGCAATGCACCATGCGAACTGAGACCTGGGTGGACAGCAAGTGGTGGCACTCACGTGTAACTCCCGATCCGCTCGTGCGAGAAGTCACGAAGCCGGGAAGAAGTAGAAACGGAGAGCGACGAGTAACTCCAGGCCCTCGGCAGTCAGGTCACCCAGCGCCCCCCTCCTACCGGCACACCTCGATTCCTAATGCTTCTCGAGTTCGCGCTCCCAGATGGTCAACAGCCAGATGAGGTCCCCTGGACGTGCGCCAGAGACCCGGTCGAAGGACCATGAGTCGAGTGTAGCGAGGCGCTCACGTTGGAAGTCAGGGTCGGCCACCACTCTGTAGTGCTTCAACTTCCCGGCATGCGCCAAGGCTCGCGGCATCCCCCGGAAGATGGCCTCGATACAGTCCTCCCGCGTCGCCCGCGCCATGCGCTCCGCCGCCAGGGCCAGGCGCTCGCGCACTGAGGCGTCCTCCTCAGGGCACCACGCATCCATGGCCCAATCACAGGAGGCCACCATCACCTCCTCCAGCGTTTGCGCCGTCCCCAGCTTCTTGAAGAGGTAGCGCGCGGAATCGAGCGGCTCCCAGAAGCGCAGCACCGCCTGCAGACGCTTCGCCGTACGCTGCGCACTCACCGGGCCCATCTGCGCGAGAGCGAAATGGAGCGCGCCCCAGGCCGTCTCCAGACAG
>NZ_DASUNC010000072.1:0-40046 GCF_036277355.1 Archangium sp. | reverse complement strand
CGCGGAAACGAGCTGGATGCGCGGGCTGGAAGTGGGAGCCGGCGCGAAGGTGTGGGGCCGTGCCATCGACCGCGGGGCGGGCGCGCTCGCGCAGGCGGTGAGCAGCACCAGGAGCGCGCTCCAGGTTCGCAAGCGCATCGTCACGTCCTTCCATCAATCGAGAGGGGCAGGCTCGAGTCGGGCCCGCTGGGGAGTATGCCAGCTTGCTCCGGCAGTGATGAACGAGCCGTGCTCAGCGGCAACCGCACCTCCCCCCTCGGAGTGTATGTTGGCGTTCCCAACACACTTCCCTGGAACTCCGCATGCCCTCTCATGAGACTCCTTCGCGCCGTCCCTGGCTGATGCTGCCCGTGGCCCTGGCGCTCGCCTGTGGTGGCGCCGCTGACGTCGTGGAGGAGGTGCGCCTGGCGCAGGAGCCGCTGACGACGCTGGCGGATCCCACGGCCTGTAGCGCCAACAGTGGGGCCGGGCCCTTCCGCGTCTACATGTCCACCAGCGGCAATGACGCCAACTCCGGGCGCGCGTCGAGCAGCCCCGTGCTCACCCTGAGCCGGGTCCAGGACATCCTCCGGACCGCGGCCCCAACCTGCCCCACCGAGGTGCGCATCGGGACAGGCACCTACTACGGGCAGACCGTGGCCTGGAGCTACGTGTCGGGCCATGAAATCAAGTTCATGCCGGCCGATGGGACCAGCGCCGTGCGTCCCGTCTTCGATGGGTGCTCCTCGGCGAGCGGCGCCTGCACGCAGGGCACGTGGTTCACGCTCGGCAATTCCTCCGGCGTCCAGTCGAAGCTGCACTTCTGGTACCTCCGCGTCCAGCGCTACAACACCGCCATCAGCTTCAACGGCCAGCGCGACAACCTCGCGGGCTACAACGGCGGCAACCGCATCTACGGCTGCTACTTCGAGCGGATCGGCAATGGCTGGGCGGGCGCCACGAGCCATGCGCCCAGCACGGCGGCCGTGCGGCTGGTGAACTCGGACGACAACGTCATCGAGAACAACCACTTCTACAACATCACCAACGCGACAAGCCCGGGCCTGCTCCACGCCCTCTACGTCGCGCACAAGTCGGATCGCAACTCCATCCAGCGCAACGTCTTCGAGAACGTGTCGGGAGACGGCATCCGCGTGCGTGACTACTCCAACTTCAACATCATCAACGAGAACCGCATCACCCGGGCTGGCAGCCATGGGTACTCGGAATGGTTCTGCGACTCGGCCCAGCGGACCGACTGCACCCTGGCCACCGAGTGCCGCTCGTATCAGAACGAGTTCCGCGACAACACGCTGGATGGAACCTCCGCCTGCGAGCCCATGCCCACCTGGGTGTACTACCAGACGGACTACCCGGCGAACTGCACGCGGCCGCAGCTCGACCCGCGCCTGCGCACCAGCGGCAACGTGCAGACCGCCACACCCTGCTCGCTGTGAGTCATGGGCGGCCCGGGCCGCGCGCCCGCCGTGGGCCACGGCATTCGGCTTCAACGTCCGCGCTGGGCGCGGAACCACTCGGCATAGGGCGTGTGCTCCACGCGGCGGCGGTTGAAGTCCGGGGTGCCATCCGTCCACCACGGCGGCCCCCGCTCCCCGAGCGCCACCTTCGCCCGGTGCACCCGTGCGCGGGCCTCGGCTTCCGCCTCCGCGTCATGCGCCCGCAGCGCCTGGCCCACGTCCCGCCTCGCGTGCATCAGTGCCTCCACCAGCAGCGCCCGCTGTTTCTGCCCGAGCGTCGGGTTGGAGCGCCTCCAGAGCTGCCCATCCACCACGATGTAACGGCCATCCGGTGTGGTGAGCGGCCCGGTCTTCAATACGGTGGACTCGCGTGGGAATGACATGGGGGGCGATGGGGTGACCCCATGTTTCCCCGGGATGCGCTTCGTGTGCAATCAGGGGGACCCGATACCCTCACCCCGTCCCTCTCCCGAGGGGAGAGGGGAAGTGGGCTCCGTGGGGCACTGGGCCTTCTGGCTCGCGGGCCTTCTGGCTCGCGGGCCTTCTGGCTCAGATGTCGAAGTAGAGCTGGTACTCCATCGGGTGCGGACGCAGGCGGATGGCGTCCACCTCCTTCTGCTTCTGCTCGATCCAGCTGTTGAGCGAGTCCTCGCTGAACACGTCCCCCTTCAGCAGGAACTTGTGGTCCTTCTTCAGGCAGTCCAGCGCCTCCTCCAGCGAGCCCGGCATCTTCGGCACGTCCTTGAGCTCCTCCGGCGACAGCCCGTAGATGTCCTTGTCCAGCGGCTCGCCCGGGTCGATCTTGTTCTCGATGCCGTCCAGCCCCGCCATCAGCTGCGCCGCGAACGCCAGGTACGGATTGCAGCTCGGATCCGGCGAGCGGAACTCCAGCCGCTTCGCCTTCGGGCTCGCGCTGAACATCGGAATCCGGATGGACGCGCTGCGGTTGCGGCTCGAGTACGCCAGGTTCACCGGCGCCTCGTACCCCGGCACCAGCCGCTTGTACGAGTTGTTCGTCGGGTTGCAGATGGCCGCCAGCGCCCGCGCGTGCTTCAGGATGCCGCCAATGTAGTGCAGCGCCATCTCGCTCATGCCCGCGTAGCCCTCGCCCGCGAACAGCGGCTTGCCCCCCTTCCACAAGGACTGGTGCGTGTGCATGCCGCTGCCGTTGTCCCCGTACAGCGGCTTGGGCATGAACGTCACCGTCTTGCCGTGCCGCGCCGCCACGTTCTTCAGCACGTACTTGAACCACATCAGGTTGTCCGCCGTCTTCACCAGCGTGTCGAAGCGGAAGTCGATCTCCGATTGGCCCGCCGTCGCCACCTCGTGGTGCTGGCGCTCCACCGTGATTCCCACCTCCCCCAGAATCCGGCACATCTCGTCGCGCATGTCGTTGTGCGCGTCCGTGGGCATCAGCGCGTTGTAGCCGTCCTTGAAGCCCGGCTTGTAACCCAGGTTGCCGCCCGGCTCCTCCCGGCCCGAGTTCCACGCCCCCTCGATGGAGTCCACCTCGAAGAACATGTGGTGCGGCTCCGTGCTGTAGCGCACCCCGTCGAAGATGAAGAACTCGGCCTCCGGCCCGAAGAACGCCGTGTCCGCCAGGCCCGTGCTCTTGAGGTACTTCTCCGCGCGTGACGCGATGTTGCGCGGATCCCTCATGTACTGCTCCTTGGTGATGGGATCGCTCACGTTGCACAGCAGCACCAGCGTGGGCGTCTGCGTGAAGGGGTCCATCACCGCCGTGTTCGGATCCGGCACCACCAGCATGTCCGAGTTGTGGATCTCCAACCACCCCTTGATGGACGAGCCGTCGAAGCCCAGGCCCTCCTCGAAGATGCCCTCGGTGAGCTCGTGCAGCGGCACCGCGAAGTGGCGCCAGCGGCCGATGAAGTCGATGAAGCGCAGGCTCACCATCTGCGTGCCGTGCTCCTTCGCGTACGAGAGCACGTCCTTCGCCGTCTTGTTCGTCATAGGGGGCGCTGTCCTTTTCCGCCGGGTGGTTGTCCCAAGGCGTCGCGGACACTAGGAACGCGCCCCTCCAGAGGAAAGAGGTACCTGCGCACGGCGTGACACTCCGCCCGCGCCCCATCAGTGCGCGGGGGTGCCACGTCCAGGTGATGACACTCGGGCTCGAGGCCGGGCCCGTCCGGGCGGGGTTTTCAGCGCTTCGCGCGGGTGAGCAGCACCACCGAGCCGAGGATGGCGCCCATGGCCAGCATGCCCCAGGTGCTCAGCGACTCGCCCGCGAGGAAGGTGCCCAGCAGCACCGCCACCATCGGGTTGACGTAGGCGTAGCTGGTGGCGAGCGCCGGCCGCGCGTTGCGCAGCAGGTAGCCGTAGGCGCTGAAGGCCACCAGCGAGCCGAAGAAGACCAGGTAGAAGTAGGCGCCGAGGGCGCGGGGCGAGGGCAGGGCGGTGAGGCGCTCGCCGAGCAGGAAGCTGATGAGCAGGAAGAGGGCGCCGCCGGTGAGCATCTGCGTGGCGGTGGACATGAGCCCTTGCGCCATGGGCAACTTGCGCGACCAGATGGAGCCGAAGGCCCACGTGATGGGGCCCACCAGCAGCGCGAAGGCCGCCCACACGTTGCCGCTCATGTCGCTGCCAAGGTTGAGCAGGATGAGGCCGCAGAAGCCGATGGCCAGGCCCCAGCGCTCGGCGCGCCCCGGCCACTGGCCGAAGAGTCCGCCGAAGAGCGCCGCCCACAGGGGCACGCTGCCCACCACGAGCGCAGCCACGCCCGAGGGCACGTACTGCTGCGCGAACACCACGCCGCCATTGCCCATCACCAGCAGCAGCGTGCCGATGAGGGCCCCCGCGCCCCACTCGCGCGCCGAGGGGTTGGCGTACCCGCGCACCCGCAGCACCGTGTAGAGGATGAGGCCCGCCAGCGAGAAGCGCAGGCCCGCCATGAGGAAGGGTGGAAAGCCCCCCTGCAGCGCCCAGCGGATGGCCAGGTACGTCGAGCCCCACACCACATAGAGCGCGAAGAGGCAGAACAGCAGCATCCCGCGGTTGGGATCCGCGGGCGTGGACTCCGCGGGCAGCGCCGCGGCCGGAATCGAGGAGGTGGCGGAGGACAAGGCGCCGCGCTTTTAACGCCGCGCTCCGGGCCCGGCGATGTAATTCCTCGGCCTACCCTGCGGGGCAGTGCTCGGCTGCCTGCCTCACATCCGCCGCCGGGCGAGTCTGTTCCGCGACACCCGCGCCGGGGGGCGATGGAGGCGTTCGCAGTGGCTCCCTACGGTGGCGCGGGGAGGAGACACCGTGAGTGGAACCCGGACGGGCTGGCGGGCGTGGTTCGCCTGCGTCACCCTGATGCTGGCGGGTTGTACGTGCTCCAAGCGTCCAGGCGAGGAAGGCACGGGAGGCTCCGGAGAGCCCGCGCCCCTGGGCCAGGACTCCACCCGGCGGGAGGGGAGGGAGATCGTCCTGGAGGTGCTCGACGTCTCCGTGGAAGGCGAGGGCGCGGAGGCCTCGGGCACCTCCTTCGTCACGGGCGAGCCCATCACCGCGCGCGGCCGGGTGCGCAACGCCGGGGAGCTGGAGTCGCGCATCCAATGGAGCCTCCAGCCGGTGGGGCCTCACACCGGGCCCGCCACTCCGGCCGAGAAGGAGGGGACCGAGGCCGTCTTCCGCGCCAGCTCGCGCGTGGGCACCCGGGGCAACCGCGAGCCCAACCCGCCGCTGGAGTACGAGCTGGTGGCCTCGCTGCCCCTGGAGGGCGGGGAGACGCTCGAGGTCCGTCTGCCCCCCACCACCTTCCTCCGCCAGGAGGAGGACGATGTGCTGCGCCAGGAGTACGTGGACTTCGGCACGCGCTTCCAGCCGGGCCGCGCCCTCATCTCCATTCCGGGCCGCCCCGTGCTCAACACCGGCAACTACACCGTCATCGCCGAGGCGGAGGCGGGCGGGCTCTCGCGCCTGTTGGACCAGATGGACGAGCGCGTCCGGGCCCTCTTGCAGAACGACGTGCAGGAGAAGCCGGTGGGCACGCGCGGCCTGACATCGGCGACGGTGGTGGTGTCGCCCGGAGCGCCCATCCTCACCGTGGGCGCGCTCGGGGACACGGACCCCCAGGGGGATGATGTCTGCTCGGGCCCCCGCGTGGGTGGACGGTGCGCCGGCTCCATCCTCGCCGGGGCCAATGGCATCGCCGACACGCGCGCCAACAACCGCGAGACGCAGGTGAAGCTGGAGGACTTCGTCAGCAGCGCCTTCCGCAACCCGCAGCGCAACCGCGCCGCCGGCTCGGCCACCCTCAACAGCCGCCACACCCGCGGCAGCGCGTTGGACATCGACCCGCGCCGCATGTCCATCCCCGGCAAGACGCCTCAGCAGTTGATGTGCATCGTCGAGGCCGCCGGAGACACCGTCGTCGGCGAGCGCGACTCCTTCACCGAGCGCGGCGCCACCCTCTTCCTCGCGTGCGACAGCCCGTCCGCCGACCACGTCCATGTCCAGCGCTGAGGCCCGGAAAGGAATCGTGCCCATGGCTTCCCCTCGCTTGCCCCTCTTCGCCTGTTGCGTGTTCCTGGCGTCCGCGTCCGCGGCGTGGGCCCAGCGGCCTCCCACTCCGGCCCCCGCTCCGGCTCCGGGCCGCTTCTCCGCCGTCGCGCCTCCCCGCTACGTGCCCGCCCCCGTCTCTCCGGCGGCCCGGGCGGCGCTGCGGCTCCACCAGGAGGGCTGCCAGGCCGAGGCCTTCGACGACGCCACGTGCGACAAGGCCGTGCGCCAGTTGGAAGCCGTCGTGCGCGAGGACCCGCGCCAGCTCGACGCGCAGCTCGCGCTCGCGGATGCCGTCTGGAACCAGGCCTTCCGCCAGCCCGAGGGCTCTCCCGAGCGCACCCGTCTCCGCCAGCGCGCGCTCGAGCTCTACCAGCAGCTGGTGGACCTGGGCGTCCCGGATGCCCGGCCCTACTACGGGCTCAGCGTCCTCACGCGCGACCCGGACACCCGCATCCAACTGCTGCGCCGCACCCTGGCCCTGGCCCCCAAGCACCCCGAGGCCCACAAGGACCTGGCCGGGCTGCTGCTCACCCAGGGCCAGGTGGACGAGGCCGTGCGCGAGTACCGCACCCACCTCTCGGTCCGCCCCTACGAGGGCCGCGAGGTCGCCCTCGAGGACATCCAGTTCGCCGACAGGCTCGCCGCCGCCGGGCGCGTGCGCGAGGCCGCCCAGGTGTACGACGCCGTCTGGGACGCCACCGGCAACGAGCCCCGCTCCGAGCGCTGTCAGATCTTCAAGGCCGTGGACCTCGACCCCTACGAGCGCATCGGCGCCCGCTTCGCGCGGCAGCTGGGGGAGCTCCGGGCCGCCTGCGCCGGCTCGCCCCGCCTGGAGGGCGCGGTGGAGCTGGAGCGCCAGGGCCGGGACGCCGCCGCCCTCCAGGAGCTGGAGCGCCAGATTCAGGAGAACCCCGTGCCCGTGGAGCCATACCTCGCGCTGCAGCGCCTCCACCTGAAGCAGGGCCGCGTGGACGAGGCCGCCGCCGTCATGGCCCGCTACTTCCGCCAGGAGAAGGACCCCGAGGAGCGGTGCCGACACTTCCGGACACTGTCCCCCCGGACGACGCGCGCCCTGGAGCCCGGCCTTATGAATGAGTTGGACCGTGCCTGCCGCGCCCGGCGGCCCTGAGCCGTGTGGGGACAGGTATGGGCTCGCGGGGGCTGCCCGCTCTGCCGCCGGGAGGGCGGGGGATTGAACCGTGCCCTCCACCTTCTTAATGTTTCAGGGCATTCTCGACGTCTTCACCCAGTCCGGGTGCAGCGTCGTCGTTGGGGAGTGTGAGACAAGGATGTCCGAGGAGCTACTGGGAGAGCGCGAGAAGGAAGTCCTCCGCGCTGTCGTTCAGGAATACATCTCCACCGGCGGCCCGGTTGGCAGTCAGCACCTGGCGCGCCGCGCGGAGTTCGACGTCTCTTCCGCCACGCTGCGCAACGTGCTCGCGGACCTGGAGGAGCTCGGCTTCCTCGAGAAGCCCCATACCTCCGCGGGCCGCGTTCCCACGGATCGGGGCTACCGCTTCTACGTGGACACGATGGTGCGGCTGAAGGATCCCGCGCCGAGAGACCGCGAGCTCATCCACGCCGGGCTGGCGCACGAGTCGGGCATGGAGGAGCTGCTGTCCGAGGCCTCGCGCCTGTTGCACTCGCTCACCCGGCACGCGGGAGTCGTCGTCACCCCGCGCCCGGACGTGGCCATCTTCCAGCGGATTGAATTCGTCCGGCTGCGCGAGGACCGGGTGCTCGCCATCCTGGTGGGGCAGAACGGCCAGGTGCACAACAAGCTGCTGGTGGTGGACTTCCCCATCACCTCGGACGAGCTGCTCAAGGCGAGCAACTACCTCTCCGAGCTGCTCCACGAGGTGACGCTGGAGGAGGCGCGCGAGCGCATCCGCACCGAGCTGGACCAGGAGCAGGCGCTCTACAACGCGCTGACGTCCAAGGCGCTCAAGCTGGGCGCGGCCGCCACGGACCTGCAGACGGGCGAGCGCGTGCTCATCGAGGGCACCGGCTCGTTCCTGGAGCAGCCCGAGTTCGCCGACGTGGAGCGCATGCGCGCGCTCTTCAAGGCGCTCGGGGAGAAGCACAAGCTGCTGTCGCTGCTGGACCGGGTGCAGCGCGCGCGGGAGATGCAGATCTTCATCGGCACCGAGAGCGAGTTCTCCTCGGCCGGTGACGTGACGGTCATCGCGAGCCCCTACGGCAGCCGCGAGCAGGTGCTCGGCACGGTGGGCGTCATCGGGCCCACGCGCATGAACTATCAGCGCATCATCCCCCTGGTGAACTTCACGGCCCAGGTGTTGTCGATGGCGCTCGACAAGGTCTGAGCCCCACGGGGGTCCGGACGGGGTCTCGGACCCCTCCACCGGCCCTCCCCGCCCCAGGAGGAGCGGCGGAGGAGGGCCGTTGAAGGGTGCTACTGGAGGGCACCCGGAGGCACCAGCAGCACCACGTCCTTGGCGTCGCCGTAGATGATGGGGGGCATCGGCTCGTAGTTGTGCGTCACCCGGCCGCCGTCGCGCACGATGCCCATGTCGTTGCCATACGGGCCGTCGTTGTAGTCCCAGCCGTGCCGCGTCTGGAAGATGAGGGCGCCGCTCGGAATCTGCCCCGCCTGCGCCATCCGCTCGTACGCGTCGGCCGGGATGACGTGGGCCTGGACGGTGCCGAACGCCGGGCTGTGGATGGTCTCCTGCCGCGAGCCGGGCAGCGGGACGGACACCCAGCCGGCCTCCCGCATCATTCGCACCATGGCGCCGCGCGGGTTGTTGGGGTCCGCCGCGGTGCCACCCGGGAAGTTGGGCACGCCCAGCGCGTCCATGTTCTCGAGCGTCGTCGCCACGCAGGAGCTGGTGGCGCCATTGCTGAGCGGGCCCGTGGCCAGCCGCTGGAGGATGGGGTGGTTGGGGTTGACGTTGCCCGTCACCGGACCGGCGGTGGCCGCCTTCTTCAGCGTCGCCAGCGTGGTGGCGCCCACCTGTCCCTCCATGCCCGGAGGTGGCACGAGGCCCCGGGTCCGCTGGAAGTTCGACACGGCCTCCGCCGTCTGCTGGCCGAACTTGCCGTCCGCCTCCACGCCGAGCATCCGCTGCAGCTCCGCCACGCTCTCGCCCTGCATGCCCTGCCTCAGCACGCCCTGGCCGTTGGCCACGTCGGTGAGTGACGGCGCCGGCTTCCACTGGGTGGTGCCTGGGGTCGCGGGGGTGGGGGCCGGGCCCTGGGTGGTGGGGGGCGGGCGGGAGGTGTTGCCCGGGGCCTCCCGGCTGACGACGGCGGCGAGCGCCTCGGTGCGGCGGAGCTGGTCGGCGCGCAGCCGGTCCACGTCGTTGCCGAAGCCGGGCGCATCCAGCTGGCCGGTGGCCGGGTCATAGTAGGACTGGACCCGCACCTCGACGATGTTCTCCGGCGTCACGCCCTTGCGCGCCAGCTCGGGCAGCTGATCCAGGAAGCCGCCGGGGCCGTTGGCGGCCAGGGGCGCCTGGGTGAAGGTGTCGAAGTAGGCGGCGGCGAGCAGCGGATTGCTCGGGTCGAGCCCCGCGGCGCGCGCGGCGGACTCGAAGCTGGGGAGTTGCTCGCGGAAGCGCGCGAGCTGCTTCTGATCCGCCTCCTGCGGAGAGGAGGCGCCGTGCTGGTAGGAGAAGGTGCCCTGGTTGTGGACGCC
The DNA here is from genome assembly GCF_036277355.1 of Archangium sp. Lineage (GTDB taxonomy): Bacteria > Myxococcota > Myxococcia > Myxococcales > Myxococcaceae > Archangium. Next base: position 30,425 of record NZ_DASUNC010000072.1, on the reverse strand, counting down.
GTTGCCGGGGTCGGTGTGGCCGTAATAGGCCTGGGTGGGGCTGCCATCGAGCGCCCGGTTGCCCTCGGCGTGGCCGATGGCGCGGGAGATGAGCGAGTCCGGGCTGCGCAGCTGCGCGTTCAGGTCCACCCCGCCGCCCACGGCGCCGCTGGCCGCGGCCTTCTCCAGCACCTGGAGGGTGGTGGGCCCCACGTAACCGTCCTGGCCCGGCGGCGGCTTGAGGCCGGTGGACTGCTGGAAGGTCCGCACGGCCGCGCGCGTCGCCTCACCGAACTTCCCATCCTGCTCGGCCGCGGGCAGGCCCAGAAGGCGCTGCAGGTCTCGCACCGACTCCCCCTCCATGCCGGGCCCCAGGAGGACCTGTCCGCCCCCGCGGCGCACGTTGTCCAGGGTGGGGGCCGGCGTCCACTGGGCCGGAGGCGCGGCGGCCAGGAGCCGGGCCGCCGGGGTGGTGGAGGCGGCGACGAAGGCGTCGGTATTGCGCACCTGCTGAGGCGAGCCCGTGGCCGTCGTGGGGGAAGCCGGCGGCGCGGTGGGCGCGGGCGCCTCCGGCGTCTGGGGGCGAAGCGTGGGCGTGCGGGGGGCGTCGTTGATCTTCATGGGAGCACCATTCCTTTGCCGGGGGGCAAGCAGCGGTTGCGTCCGGACGGGTTCCTCCCGACACCAGCACAAGGGCGTCACTGCATCGTCATCTGCTCCCCCCCTCCGGCTGCTCCTCCCGTGTGATGGGAAGCTCGCATGCGCCGGGGCCGCCGCGGGGGACGCATTCTTCCGGGAATGGAGATTCGGTGTGATTTTTGCATAATCAGTTTCTGGCACATCTTTCCCGCAATCGTTGCAATCCGGCTCTCATTTTCTCGATAGTCGAGAGGCCGCAACGAACCCCCCCCAGAGGAAGGACCCGGAAGAATGCGCCCCCTGAACACGCTCTCGCTCGCGGTGGTGTCTGGCCTGTTGCTTGGCGGTTGTGGAGTCTCGACGACGGACCTGGGGGGCGACGGGGTCGCCAGCCAGATGGAGCAGGACTTCGGAGGCCCGGACGGGCTCATGGCGTTCTTCCAGAGCCACACGGAGGAGGAGATCCGCGAGGCGCTGAAGCCCTACGGCATCGGGTACGTGGTCCGCCCGCGGGTCACCGAGATGGCGATCAGCGACTGTCCGAAGTACTTCCCGACGGCGGACCGGAACATCTGGCACAACTTCGATGGCGAGTACTACCTCATCGACGGCTCGGGCCGGCCGAGCCGGGCGTACAAGTACCTGCCGCCCATCACCGCCGCGGCGCGCATCGACTCGTGCCAGTTGAGCGTGGGGCAGTGGGGCGACGCGGAGAACCCCAGCAACGACTATGACGGCGGCCACATGATTGGCTCGCAGCTCGGGGGCTGGGGAGGCCGGGCGAACCTGGTGCCCCAGGATGCGAACTTCAACCGGGGCAACTGGGTGACGCTCGAGAACAAGGCGGCCAAGTGCGGGAGCCTGCCGAGCGGGCGGATCCGCTACTACATCGGCGCGAACTACCCGAACTCCACCGCGCTCATCCCCAACACCATGACGATGGAGCTGCGCAACCAGTCCACGGGGAGCTCCGTGGCCCTGTCCTTCCAGAACGTGGACTACGGCGGCACCAACGGCACGAACGAGAAGAACCGGGGCGTGACCTGGCTGTCGAACCAGGGCTGCATCTGAGGCGTCCGCGCCGGGCCGGCGCCCCCGTCGCCGAGACGGGGGGCGCCCCATGCGTCTGCGTCAGAAGGGCTCCACCCGCCCATCGAAGACGCGGACGCGGGTGCCGTCGAACCGGGTGAGCTGGAAGAAGGCGTCGCCCTCGTTGAAGGTGAAGCTCATCTCCTGCAGGAGCCCGAGCGCCACGCGCTCTCCGAGCAGGAGGGACTCGCAGGAGTCGGTGCGCCAGTGCACGCCCGCGGCGTTGCGGAAGAGGGCGATGTTGCCGGCCAGCTTGTTGAGCTCGCCGCCCACCGTCATCTGCGCGGCGTCGGCCCCCGTGTAGGCCACCAGGGCGGTGCCATCCGCGTTGGCCATGAGCGGGTTCTCGATGGGCGCGGTGTCATCGAAGTACGCCTTGAGGAGGGTGGCGCACGCGCCGGAGAGGGTGGCGTGGCCCGCGCCGTAGGCCGGGTGGAGCGGAGCGCCCTCGGGGTAGGCCTGCGGGAGGAGGAAGGAGCCCCAGCGCTCGGAGAAGTACGGGCTGAGCACGCCGGTGGACAGCGAGTTGAGGAGGGAGGTGTCCAGCGGGTAGGTGCGCCGGCCGGACAGGTGGTTGTCGACGCGCCCGCCGTACTCCTCGGGGCGCAGCCGCCGGTGCACGCCCCACTTCTGCCACCACACGGCGCGCCCGGCCCGCCCGGACACCTCGATGAGCAGCTGCAGCAGGTGGATGGGCCCGAAGGTGGCGAAGCCCACCTGGGTGCGCGAGTCCCCCGCGGTGCCCGGCGGGTCATAGGGGTTGCCCTGGTCGCAGGGGAACTCCTTGTCCACCTGGGGCCGGCTGGCGCCCATGCCCGCGAGCTGGTTGCCCAGGGGCTCGGAGAGCAGCAGGAAGGCGGTGTTGAGGTACGCGTTCACCACCTGGTCGAAGTGGACGAAGTTGGCCCCGTCGCGCAGGTCGCGGATGAAGCGGCGGCCCGTGGTGTCGAACTGGTCCTTGCCCCGGTCATCCCGGCCGTTCTGCACCGGCAGCCAGTCCTCGGTGAAGCGGGTGAGGTAGTCGGCGGTGGCCCCCACCTGAGGGAAGCCCTTCACCGTCCACTGCCGCTGGTCGATGACCTGGGCGCCGTAGGTGATGAAGCCCTCGTCGGCGTCGCGCCCCTGGCCGTCCGGCTTGCGCGGGTCGCTGTTGCCCTTGCAGAGGAACTGGGAGACGTAGGGCCCCACCTGCTCGCCGGGGAAGATGCCGCGGAAGAGGTTCTGCGCGGTGACGGTGGGCGTGCCGCCGAACAAGGGGAGCTCGGTGGAGAGCGAGCGGATGGCGCGCTCGATGATGCTGTTGGCGATGGCCGCCTCGGAGGCGTAGCTGGAGAAGGGCACGTCGCGGGCGAGCGCCATCCAGTACAGCTCGCCCATCTCCGCCGCGGCCCGCTTGCTGTCGAAGCGCGGCGCGGGCGGCTGGGTGACGGCCTGGGCATCCGGGCCCGACAGCTCGAAGGCGAGGCCGGCCTGCGGATTGACGAGCTTGATGGCCCCCGAGGGCTGGAGGATCTCCTCGTCTGCGCCTTCGCCATGGAGCACCCCGAGGGAATGTCTGGCGATGATTCTCGGGGCGGAGTCTGACATGATTTGACGCCGTGGGATGGATGATATGTGTTTGGAATGAGATGGTCTGGCCAGGTGTTCGATTCCTGGCACTGCAATCGAGGAGCACGCATGCACGAGGCGCGGACGTTCGAGCTCAACGGTATCGAGATGCACTGTGAGATTCGCGGTGAGGGCGAGCCGCTGGTGTTGCTGCACGGCGGCACGGGCGCGGGCAGTGACTGGCGCTACGTGTTCGATGCGCCGCTCGAGGGGTACCGGACCCTCGTGCCGGACCTGCGCGGCCACGGACGCTCGACGAATCCCTCCGGGACGCTCACCTTCCGCCAGGTGGCGGGGGATGTACTCGCGTTGATGGATCGCCTCGGCATCGAGCGCTTCAAGGCCATCGGGATGAGCATGGGGGCCAAGACGCTGCTGCATGTGGCGACCGCTCAGCCGTCACGCGTCGACGCGATGGTGCTCGTGAGCGCGACTCCGTACTTTCCCCCGCAGGCCCGGGCGCTCATGGCGCGGAGCACCGCCGATACCTTGAGCGATGGGGAGTGGACGCTGCTGCGGCAGAAGCACGTCCACGGCGATGAGCAGATCCGCGCGCTGTACGCGCAGATGCGGGCGCTCAAGGACAGCCATGACGACATGAACTTCACGCCGCCGTACCTGTCGACGATCTCCGCCCGGACGCTCATCGTGCATGGGGACAGGGATCCGCTGTATCCGGTGGACCTGGCGGTGGAGATGTACACGGCCATCCCGCGAGCGGCACTGTGGGTGGTGCCGAACGCGGGACATGTCCCTGTTTTCGGTCCGATGGCCCCGCGCTTCCGGGAGACGGCCCTGGAGTTCCTGAATATTCCCTCTCCCGGAGGGTGAGGGGAGATTGACGCGTGGTCAGCACATGTTTCCCAGGGCTCAATCCGCCCGGGTCAACAGCAGCGTCTGCTCCACGCCGCCTTCGCGCCGCACCGTCACCTGCACCGGTGTGCCGGGCGCGCCCTGGGTGCGGCGCTCCGCCTCCGTACGGTTGCGCACCACCTGCCCATCCACGGACAGCAGCCGGTCCCCCACGCGCACGCCTCCCCGGGCCGCGGGGCCCTCCGGCGTCAGCCACGCGATGGACACCTGCCCCTGGTTGTCGCTGAAGCCCGCGCCCACGCTGCCCGCGTTCGCCTTGCGCGCCGTCACCTGCACGTCGCCGACGTCCACCGCCTCGCTCGCGGCCACCGTCACGGTGCGCGTCTCCGCCCTCCCCTCCGGCGCGAGCATCTGCACGGTGTTCGCCCCGGGCGTCACGTCCTCCAGGCGGAAGCGGCCGTCGGGTCCCGAGTACGCATCGGCCTTCGAGCCCGGTGCCCGGTCCAGGTAGAGGCCCACGCCCGAAGCCGGTGCGCCCGAGGGGCTCCACACCACGCGCCCCGAGATGGAGGCCGCGCCGCCCGTCAGCGGCACCTCCACCTCCGCGCGCTGTCCCGGCGAGAGCGTCACCTGTGCCTCGCCCGTGCGCCCGTCCGTGGTGCGCACGCTCACCTTCAGCGGCTGTCCCGGGGCGTCGGTGAGCAGGAACTCGCTCCCGGGGAACGTGCGCTGCGTGTCTCGGGCCCACGCCGGCACCGAGCCGTCCGCGTTCAGCAGGCGCAGCGTGAAGCCGCTCGGCGCGGCGCCACTGCGCGCCACCACGCGTCCGCGGAGCGTGGCCGCGGGTTGGAGCTGGAGCTTCAGCTCGCCCGCGCCCTCCGGGATGGGCAGGGGAACACTGAGCCGGCCCGCGTTGTGCGCCTGCAGCGTCAGCGTGGTGGGCTGGGGGTGGGGCGGCACGCCGAAGCGTCCCTGCTCGTCCGCGTCCACGGGAATGGAGAAGGGGAAGTCGCCCGCCTGCGTCGCCACCACCAGGGCCCCGGGGCTCGGCGCTCCCGAGGGCTCCAGCACCACGCCGTGCAGCCCGCGCTCGTTCAGCAGCGTGAGGTCCATCGTCACCGAGGCGCCGGGCTCCACCGTCACCGCCGGGTCATCCACGTGGTGGTAGGTGTAGCGGGCTCCCGGCAGCACGGCGGTGAGCTGGTAGACGCCCGCGCGCAGCTCGAGCTGGTAGTGGCCCTCGGCGTCCGTCTCGGCGAGGCCCATGTCCACCAGGCCGCCGGAGCCCTCCTTCGCCATCGCGCGCACCACGGCGGGCTCGGGCAGCGGCGCGCCCGAGGACTGCGTCACCCGGCCCCGCACCATTCCCGTCTCCGCGAGCGTGAAGTCCACCCGGCCCCGCGCGCCCGAGGCCAGCTGCGTGGTGCGGCTCGTCCACACGGCCGAGGCGTCCTGCTTCGCCTGGACCCGCACCGTGCCCACCGGCAGTCCTTCCAGCAGGAAGGCGCCCTCGGCGTCAGTGCGCGTGTAGAGCTCCTCGCCCGAGGCGCCACGCAGCAGGCCCGCGCGCACGCTCACGCCGCCCAGCGGCCGTCCCTGTCCATCCGCCACCGTGCCCTCCACCGACGCGGTGCCCTCCAGGCGGAAGTCCGCCACGGTGTACCGGTCCGCCTCCACCACCAGCCCCCGGCTCGAGGTGTCCGTGTGGCCCGGGGCCAGCACCCGCACGTCGTAGTCTCCCGGCGGCAGCTCCAGCGCGTACTGGCCCGAGGCGTCCGTCCGCGCGCGGCCCAGCTCTCCGCCCGCACCGGCCGGGCTCGCCACCAGCCATGCGCCCTCCACGGGCCCGGCGTCCGCCACGCGCGTCACCGTGCCCGCGAGGTGCCCGGAGGCCCCGAGCCGCACCGTGATGTCGCGCGCCGTCTCTCCTGGCCCCACGATGATGAAGCCCGGTGCTCGCCCCACCTGTCCGCCCCTGCGGGCCACCACCCAATACGTTCCGCTGGACACCTCGAGCGAGAAGCCTCCACCCGCGCCCGTGGTGGTGCGGAAGTCCGTGGGCCCGCCCAGCACCCGCACCTCCGCGTCCCGCGCTGGCTGTCCGTCCGCGCCCACCACGAAGCCCTCCAGCGTGGAGGCCGGCCACAGCCCCACCTCCAGCTCGCCCGAGGCGGGCACCGCGACGAAGCGCATCGTCCGGCGGCTGAAGCCCGGCGCCTCCGCCACCAGCGCGTAGCGGCCCGGCGCGAGCCCCGTGAAGCCGAAGTGCCCCCGCGCATCGCTCGTCGCTACCGCCACCTCCTCGGGCAGCGCGTGGGCCTGGGCCGAGGGGGTTCCCGGCTCGGTGTAGGGGCGCAGCGTCACCTCGGCGAGGGGCACCGGCTCTCCGCGGCCCTCGGCCACCGTGCGCCCTCGCAGCGAGGCACCTGGGGGCAGGGACAGCTCCACCACCGTCTCGGGCTCGCCCCGGTGCCGGGGCACCTCGCGCCGCGCGGGAGCGTGGCCCTCCGCCTGGGTGCTGAGGAGGTAGAGGCCCGGGGCCGCCGGCAGCCGCAGCGTACCGTCCTCCGCTGTCGTCCCCTCACCGGCTCGGCGCCACGAGGGCTGGCCCGTGTCGTCCTCTGGCCCCTTCAACCAGGCGCGCACCCTCGCTCCCGGCACGGGCGCACCCGAGGCCCTCACCCGCACCACGAAGCTGCCATCGGCCAGCGTCGCGGGGATGTCGAGCGGCGGCGTGGGGCGGGGCGAAGCGCGGGCCGGCGGGGTGCCCGTGGAGCCGGGGCGAGCGGTGGCCCGAGGGCCCACGGCCGCCGTGCCGGAAGTCTCCTCGCCCAGCGTGGGGCGGAGCCACAGCAGGAGGAGCGCCGCCACCGAGAGGGCCGCGGCCACGAGGAGCGGGAAGAGGGGACGTTGGCGCACGGGCTTCTCCGCGGGGAGGGATGACACCCCACGGAGAGACTACCCGTGAAACCGGCGTGCGCCGAAATCCCGGCTCAGTGCGGGGTGGGCGCGGGCGCGTAGACGCGCAGGGCCGCGGGGGCGAGCTCGAAGCGCACCGGCGTGTGGCCGATGATCTCCCCATCCGCGTTGATGTCCTGCGCGGGCCGCGCATCCACGTACAGGTGCGTGCTGTGCACCGAGGTGACGGCCGGGTGACTCACGTGCTCGCCCCGGCGCAGGGACAGGGCGATGCGCGCCAGGGTGGAGACGTCCTGCACGTGGCCCAGTCCGGTGCCCTCGCGCCCGGACTCGGCCGAGGGCGCGGCGATGGTGTAGGCATCCAGCCGGCGGTCATCCAGGCGGGACTCGGGCGTCACCACGTTGCCCGCGCCGTGGTAGCGCCCGTTGCCCACCACGAGCTGGAGCACGTCCAGCTCCATCTCGCCGCGGTCGGTGGTCATGCGCACGTGGAAGGGCTGGTGCTCCCAGAGCTCGGCGACGGCGGCCACGGGGTAGGCCAGCTTGCCGGCGCGCCGTTTGAGCTGGGGCGTGAGCCGCCGGGCGATGGCCGAGGCCAGGCCGAGGCTCACCGCGTTGAGGAAGGGCCGTCCGTTGGCGAGCCCCACGTCCACGCGCGCCGTGTAGCCCGCGGCGATGACGTCGCAGGCGGCCTCGAGCGTGGGCGCGATGCCGAGCGAGCGCGCGAAGTCATTGCCCGTGCCCAGCGGCAGCACGCCCAGCGTCACGTCGCGACCGAGCAGCCGTTGGACCGCGGCGTTCAACGTGCCATCCCCACCGCCGATGAAGATGCGCCGGACTCCGGCGTCCAGGGCCTCGCGCAGCACCCGGTCCATGTGCTTCTGGCGCGAGAGCCGGTGGCAGGCCACCAGGGGGATGCCTCGGGCCGCGAGCGCGGCGCGGGCGGCCGGGAAGGCCTCCTTGCCCATGCGGCACTTGCTGTTGACGACGAGCAGCGCGGGCCCCTCGTCGAGGGCACCGCGCTTGGGGGGCTCCGTGAGTGCGACCTCTGGAGAAGCTTCGTCGGCCATTACCAGCAAGGGTGCGCACGAGCGATCAGGGCAGCCAGGAGGACAGTGTACGTCTGGCCATCCCCGCCGCCTCCCTCCCAGGGCAGGCGAGGGAGCGAGGGGTGCTGAGCTCAGTGGGCGCCCTGGCCCTCGATGATGCGGCGCTGGAGCTCCTGACGCAGGGGCAGGGCCTCCTCGGGGCTCAGGCGGCCGTCCTTGTTGGTGTCGTACTGCTCGAGCACGGCCTGACGGCGGGCGCGCGCGGCGGCGAGGCGGTCCTCACGGAGCTGCGCGCGCTCGGTGAGCTCGAGGATGCCGTTGCCGTTGGTGTCGTACTCGGCGAGCAGCGCCTGGCGCTTCTGCTCCCAGGCGGTGCGGAGGGCCTGGCGGGCGGCCTGGCGCTCGGCCTCATCGAGGGTGCCGTCCTTGTTGGTGTCGTACTTCTCCAGGGCCTGCTGGCGGAGGCGCTCGCAGCGGGCCTCCATGGCGTCGACGAGGGCGGTGCGCTCCTCGGTGGACAGCGCCTTGTCACCGTTCTCGTCGAAGGCCCAGCGCACGCGCCAGAAGGCCCAGTGGCGGACGCGCATGCCGGCGCGGAGGAAGCGCGGGGAGCCGGTCTGCGCGGCGAGGTCGTCCTTGAGCGCCTTCAGCTCGGTGCGGTTGAGCGAGCCATCCTGGTTGGCGTCGTACTTCTGCAGCACCTCCTGGCGGCGGGCGCTGAAGTCACAGATGCCGGGCTCGTCGGTGGTGGGCTCGGTGGCGGTGTCCACGTCCTCGGCGCTCATGGAGGTGAGCGCCTCGGTGGAGGCATCGGCCACGGCGTCGGCGCCGATGTCCCCGGACTCCTCGGAGGTGGACAGGAAGGCCGAGACCTCGCCGACGACGAGCTCCTCCTCCTGCGCGGCGTTGTTGCAGGCCACGGTGGCCAGCGGGAGGGTGAAGCAGAGGGCGGCGGTGAGCAGACGGCGGTAGGGCGTGGTGCGGTTCATGGGTTCTCTCCGAGGGCCGTTGTTCGGCCTCGGTCCCATGAACCCGGGTCCCGCGAGTTGGTTGCGGGCGGGATTATTCCGCTCGTTTCCAGGTGGGCCCGCGCAGGGGGGAGCCCTTCGGATTCCGCTGTGATTTCGGGTAGATATGCTTGCGGACCCGTATGGACATTCGCGCCGTTCGCGTTTACGAGGTCTCCCGGGGTGTTTACACTTGAGTCAGGTGTGCAGGGAGAGATGAGCGTGGACGCTGATGACCCCCGGGAGCAGCGTGGACTGTACGGTGCCAGGCCGAGCAAGAGTGCTGACACGGCGCGGAGGCGTCAGTTCGAGCGCCTGGCGGCGATGACTCCTCGAGAGCGCGTCATCCTGGCGCTTTCGCTCAAGGAGCGTGCTCGTCTCATGGGCGTAGCAGCCGGTCGTCCCCAATTGAGAGATGTGACTCGCAAGTGAGTGACTCGAAAACCATCGATCGGGCAGAGCGCACCATCCAGGTGGCTGAGCGGATTGCCGAGACCCTGCATCAGCATCAGATCCCATCAGCGGTCATTGGTGCCGCGGCGCTCGCCGTTCACCTCTGCCCTCGCTACACCGAAGATTTCGACCTGGCGATCAACATCAATCCGTTCCCGACGATGCGTCGTGTGGAAGAGGATCTCCGCCGACAGGGGTTCGAGGTCGCGTTCGATCCTCCTGATGCTGGCGATTCTCTCGGTGGAGTGCTGCGAGTCACAGGAGATGACTTCGACCTGGTGGAGGTCGTGAACTTCCAGAATCCCTGGCCAGGAGCGCGCGACTGCACCGTGCTGGCCCGGGAAGCCCTCCTCGAAGCCAAGGTGGAGCTGAGCCCAGAGAGCCCGTTGCGCGTCGTCAGCCTGCCCTACCTCATCGCATTGAAGCTCTACGCGGGAGGGCGAAAGTCGACGAACGACGTTCTCGAGCTCCTCGAGCGCAATCGGGAGCTCCTGGACCTCGCCGGGCTGCGTGACGTGTGCAACCGTTACGGGCTCGGCGCGGCGCTGGAGCCCCTGCTGACGGAGCTCGGCTTCGCGTAGCCGTCAGCGCGGCTCCTCGTCCTTGGCGGCGGCCACCGCGTCCGCGGCCCACGGCCAGGTGTCTCGCGAGGACTCGTAGTGCGCCAGCAGGTCCGCCGGGTCCTCGTAGATGGCGCGGCAGCCCGCCGTGCGCAGATCCTCCTCCGGGAAGCCTCCGCACAGCACGCCCACCGTGGGCACTCCCGCCTTGCTCGCCGCCAGCGCGTCGTAGGGCGTGTCCCCAATCACCACCACCGTGCGCGGATCCGGCCGGCCCAGCCGCTCCAGCGCCGCCTCGAAGATGTCCGGGTGCGGCTTGGACTTCGACGCGTCGTCCTTCGACGTCTCGCCGTCCAGCATCCCCTGGATGCCGCACAGGCGCAGGTAGAACTCGAGCTCGTCCCCCTTCGCGCTGGAGGCCACCGCGAGGCGCAGCCCGTCCTTGCGCAGCCGCTGGAACAGCTCGCGCACCCGCGGGAAGGGGCGCAGCTTCGGCATGAACTCGCGCTGGAAGAGCGTGGAGCGGAAGTCGCTCAGCTCCTGGCCGAACTTCTCCAGCTCGTCCTCCGTGAAGAAGACGGGCATCAGCTGGTCCGCGCCCTTGCCAATCTGGCTGCGCACGTGCGCGAAGGGCACGTCGCGGCCGAACTCCAGGAAGGCACGTCTCCAGGCCTCGGCATGCTCGTCCACCGAGTCCACCAGCGTGCCATCCACATCGAAGATGACGTTCTCCACCAGGGCCATGACCTCGCGCTCCTTCCCGGTGGGGAAGGTGGGGACGCTCCCCGGGGCCATCAACCCCGTCCGGACGCGCGAGCGCCCCCTACCGCCCGCCGAGCGCCGCGAGCGTCTTCGTCTCAACGTCGTAACCCCCGGGCGCGCTCAGCGAGAACGTCTCCGCGGGCAGGGCGGGGTTGAGCTCCACGCGCGACAGGGACGTCTCGGCCACCTGCTGTCCGCCGCCCCACTGTGTCAGCCGCCTGGGAACGCACAGGCCGAGAGCCTGCTCGCAGTGCTCCTCCTCCACGCGCAGCTCCGCCGTGTCCCCGCCGCTCCGGGTGCGCTTGCCCAGGAAGTCCATGGCCGGCCAGCGCAGCACGTACGTCACCTCCACGTCCGTGCCCGCGGGCTTCACCGTCAGCTCCACCGCCTCGGGGCCCTGGGGGTGCTGCGTCCGGCGCGCGCTCACGCCCTGGCCCGGCAGCAGCGGCACGCGGAAGCCCTCGGGCGCGAAGGGCGCGAAGAGCGCCGTGAGCACGCCCGCCCGCTCCCCGGGCCCCAGCCCCCCTTCATAGGTGCGGAACTTCTTCGCCACGTCGTCGCGCTCGAAGAGGTGCTCCCCGTCCCAGGCGAAGGCGCGCACGGCCGGCGTGCCCAGCGTCCCCAGCATCTTCCGCGGCGCGCGGTAGGCGAACTGGAAGTCCATCGTCTGGCCCGCCTCGCGCGCGGTGCCCGCCAGCGCGTAGCTGGTGAGCTTGCCGTCGCGCGCGGCCAGGCGCTGCCGGGCGTCGGCGAGCAGGGTGGACGAGTCCTCACCCCGGCGGCAGCCGGCGAGGACGAGCAGGAGCAGGGACAGGGGGCGGACGGACATGGGACTCGGAGAGGGGCGCTCGGGAGGGCGCTGAAAAAGCAGAAGGCCCCGCTGTCGCCAGGGGGCCCTCGCACACTACCGTGGAAACGGTGGTGGCTGACTACTTCACCGCCACGCCCGTCGCCTGCGAGTAGGTCAGGCTGAGGATGGTGCCGGTGAGGGCGAAGATGCCGTGACGCGGCGTGGTGGAGGCGCCCAGCAGCTGCACCTTGTTGCCGCCCATGGCCTTGGCCTCGGCCACCAGGAGCTTGTTCACCACGGTGTCCAGGTCGCTCTGCACCAGGTCGATCACGTGGAAGATGGCGGTCAGGCCCAGCGCGGTGCCCTGGATGACGGCGATCGGCTCGCCACCCGCGGCGGACACCTCGTTGCCCGAGACCACCGCGGTCTCCACGCTCGTGCACGCCACCAGGCTGCTCGCCAGAAACGCCGAAACAATGGCCTTCTTCATCGTGTGCTTCCCTCCGGTTGGACGCTGGGGCGCACTGACCATTCGGTAGACCAGGCCCCCAACAGGTCGATGGGTCTTCAAGCTGCCGGGCCGTCGTAGCAAAGGCACCTTTCAAGTCAAGCAATGGATCTTCCAACCCCCCTTCTCCGCCCACTGGGGGCCGGGCCGCATTGAAATACCGGCCCGCCGTGGCTACCCCCTCCCTTCCATGGAGAGCGCGCCCGCCCGAGTCGTCAACCGCCCCTGGTTGCACCTGCTGCTCTTCGTGCTGACCGTCGGCACCACCTCGCTCACCTTCGACAACCTCTTCCTCGGGGCGTCGCTGCCGTGGAGCGCCCGCCTCTCCGAGGCGCTGACCTTCAGTGTCGCGCTGCTGACCATCCTCGGGGCGCACGAGATGGGGCACTACCTGCTGGCGCGCGTGCACGGGGTGGACGCGTCGCTGCCCTACTTCATCCCCTTGCCCTACCTGGGGGTGGGCACCCTGGGCGCCGTCATCCGCATCCGCGGCCGCATCCCCACCCGCAACGCCCTGGTGGACATCGGCGCCGCCGGGCCCCTGGCCGGCCTGCTCGTGGCCCTGCCCTTCCTCCTCTGGGGCCTGGCCCACTCGCCCGTGGTGGACGTGCCCCCGGTGTCCTCCTCCTTCCCGGGCCGCACCTCCCTCTGGTGTCTGGGCGGGGACTTCCTCCAGTGGCTCCAGGTGAAGCTCTCCCTGGCCCCGGCCTCCCCGGCCCGCGACGCCCTCCCCCAGCACGCCCTGCTCATCTTCGGGGACGGGCTGCTGATGCGCGGGCTGAAGTGGCTCGTCCTGGGGCCGCTGCCCCCCGGCAAGGGCCTGCAGGAGCACCCGGTGGTGATTGCCGCCTGGTTCGGCCTGCTGGTGACGCTGCTCAACCTCGTCCCGGTGGGACAGTTCGATGGTGGACACCTCGCCTACGCCCTCTGGGGCGGACACGCCCGGTGGGTGGGCAAGGCCATGGCCCTGGTGCTGCTTTTCCTCACCCTGTTCTACACGGTGACCTGGGGCCCCTGGCTCCTGGTGGCCACGAAGGTGGTGGGATTCGGTCACCCGGAGGTCACCCGACCAGCCGAGCCTTTGGGACTCGGGCGGAAGCTGGTCTGCGCGGTATGCTTCCTCGCGCTGGTGGGGTGTGCCATGCCCGTGCCCATCCGAATGGAGATCTGGTGAAGTACTTCTGCGAGGCTTGCGAGCGGCTCGTTCCACCGGCGTCGTTCCGGATGGAGGACGGTCTGCTCGTGGTCAAATGCTCGCGCTGCAAGGTGGAGATGCGCAGCGTGCCCGAGCAGGTGGAGGAGCCAGGCGCAGCGGCGGCCTCCAAGCCGGCGAAGTCGAAGGCCTCGAAGGCGGAGGAGTCGTCCGAGCCCGTCATCGCGCTCGGCGAGAGCGAGGCCGAGCCGGACCCCATCGAGAACGAGCCCACGCGGCGCGTCTCGGTGCCGGCGGAGCTGCTGGCGGCCATCGAGAACGAGGCGCGGGAGAGCCGCCGCAAGTCGAAGGAGTCCGGGCCGGAGAAGACGCCCGTGCCCGTGGCGGCCGAGCCGGCGAAGACGCCCGCCCCGGCGCCCGTGGGGGTGAAGCCGCAGGTGCCCGAGCCGGTGGTGACGAAGTTCCAGGCCCCCGAGCCCGTGGCGGCCAAGGCCCCGGCCCCCGAGCCCGCGCCGTCCAGGCCCCGGCTGGCCATGTCGGAGACGGCGGCGGCGAACCTGATGGTGCTGCGGCTCTCGGAGGTGCAGCAGCGCGGCGGGGGCGAGACCACGGTGGTGCCGCCGGTCCCGGAGCCCGTGCCGGCGAAGGCCTCGGGCGTCCAGCTGCGCCTGGTGCAGGACGCCTCGGCGCCCGCCGCTCCGTCCTCTTCCTTCTCCTCGTCGTCGGAGGATCCCTTCATGCCGCCGGCGGGCTACTGCCCCAAGTGCATCGGCGTGAAGAAGGACGGCGCGGTGGTGTGCCCCTACTGCGGGCTGGACTACGCGCGCTTCCGGCCCGAGGAGTCGCGGCCCTCCGGGGCGGTGGCCTCCACGTGGTTGGGCGTGGTGGAGCTGTGGGAGAGCAAGGGCGCGCACGACAAGGTGCTGGCGTTGGCCTCGGAGCGCGGGGAGCTGGCCGCGCTGGGCCGCCTGTACCGCATCCGGCTGGCCCGCCACCCCGAGGACACCATGGCGCAGCGGGGGCGCGAGGAGGTGCTGCGGCTGGCGGCGGCCAGCTCCACCTTCATGGCCACGCCTCCGCCGGACAAGGGCACGAAGATGAAGATGGCGGGCCTGGGCCTGCTCTTCCTGCTGCTGATGATCGCGGCGGTGGCGATCGGCGCCCAGGTGAAGCGGATGCTGACGACGGGGACGCCGTAGGGCGGTGCGGGACGCGCAGGCCATCAATCTCTCCTGGCTGCTGAGGCTGCGCTGGGGGGCCGTCGTGGGGCAGGCGGCCATCATCCTGGGCGTGCACTTCGGGCTGGGGATGGCGCAGCGGCTGGTGCCGCTGTTCGCCACCATGGCCGTGGCGGCGGTGAGCAACGCGGCGCTGGGGCTGTGGGCCCGGCGCGAGCGCCCCATCCGCGAGCGGCTGCTGTGGGCGGTGATGGCGCTGGACGTGGCGCTGCTCACGGTGCTGTTGGACTTGAGCGGAGGCCCCTTCAATCCCTTCAGCGCGCTGTACCTGGTGCACATCGCGCTGGCGGCGGTGGTGCTGCGCGCGGGGTGGACGTGGGCGCTGACGGTGCTGGCCATCGCGAGCTTCGGCGCGCTCTTCGTGGACCACCTGTGGTTCCCCAGCGCGGGGGGCGAGCTGTCGTCGGCGCACCCGCAGCACCACATCCATGACGTGCGGATGCACCTGGAGGGGATGTGGGCGGCCTTCGCGCTGGCGGCGGGCTTCATCGTCTACTTCGTGCAGCGGGTGACGCGGGCGCTGGCGGCGCGGGAGGCGGAGTTGGTGGCGGCGCGGGCGGCGGCGGCGCGCCACGAGAAGCTGACGGCGCTGGGCACGCTGGCGGCGGGGGCGGCGCACGAGCTGTCCACGCCGCTGTCCACCATCGCGGTGGCGGCGCGGGAGCTGGAGCGGCAGTGGACGCGGACGGGCGCGGAGGCGACGGCGCTCGAGGACGTGCAGCTCATCCGCCAGCAGGTGGCGCGCTGCCGGGACATCCTGACGCAGATGACATTGGACGCGGGGGCGAGCCAGGGCGAGTCCATGGTGGAGCGGGCGCCCGCGGCCCTGGTGGAGGAGGCGCTGGAGGGGCTGCCGGAGCGGGAGCGGGTGCGCACGGAGCTGGACGCCCGGACGTGGGAGGAGCGGGAGCTCGTCCCGGCGCACGCCTTCGCGCGGGCCATCCGGGGCGTGGTGAAGAACGCGCTGCAGGCGTCGGGGCCGGGGAAGCCGGTGCGGCTGGGGCTGGTGCGCGAGGCGGCGGGGTGGCGGCTGACGGTGGAGGACTCGGGCGAGGGGATGCCGGCGGAGGTGCTGGCGCGGGCGGGCGAGCCCTTCTTCACCACCAAGGCGCCGGGGGAGGGGATGGGGCTGGGACTGTTCCTCACGCGCGCGGTGCTGGAGCAGCTGGGGGGAGGGCTGGTGCTGCGCTCCACGCCCGGGCAGGGGACGACGGTGGTGCTGACGTGGCCGGCGGGGGGGCTGCGACAATCCGCCGCGTTGCCTGCGGGGGCGTCCCGGGTGAAGCCAGGGACATGACGAGCCCGACGAGCCCGACGCCCGGCCATGCGCCGACGCTGCTGCTGGTGGACGACGAGGCGGTGTTCCGCGAGCGGCTGGCGCGGGCCTTCCGCGAGCGCGGCTTCGAGGTGAGCACGGCGGGCTCGTATGACGAGGCGCTCGGGCTGGCCACGAAGGAGTCACCGGAGCTGGCGCTGGTGGACCTGCGGATGCCGGGGCGCGGAGTGCTGGAGCTGGTGCGGGCGCTGCACGCGTTGGATGCGTCCACGCGCATCATCGTGCTCACGGGCTACGGGAGCATCGCCACGGCGGTGGAGGCGGTGAAGCTGGGGGCGTTCAACTACCTGCCGAAGCCGGCGGACGTGGATGACCTGCTGCTGGCCTTCTCGAGGGGTCCGGGCGAGGGGGCGCAGGTGACGGAGGACTTCCAGCCGCCGACGCTGGCACGAGCGGAGTGGGAGCACATCCAGCGGGTGCTGACGGACTGTGGAGGCAACATCTCCGAGGCGGCGAGGCGGCTGGGCCTGCACCGGCGCTCGTTGCAGCGCAAACTGCAGAAGTACCCGCCCGCGCAGTAGCCGTCATCAGGAGTCCTGGGGCTCCCCCACATCCCCTCGCCCTCCGGGAGAGGGACGGGGTGAGGGTATCGCGAGCCCCGGGTTCTCCCCGTGGGGTGACGGACCTCACATCCGGGCCGTGATTCCGCGCACAGCCCGGGAGCGGTGCCGCTGGCACCTTGGTGTGCATGCGGGGAGCCGGAAACACCGGCCCCCGCGAGTACCTCCGTTCCACCCTGGAGCGACCCATGCGGACCCATTCCTCACATTCCCCGGACTCCACCTCGTGGCATCGGCCCTCGCTGCTGCTGTGGGTGCTGTGGCTGCTGTTCACCCTCGCCGCGCTGCTGATGGCCGGCCGCGCCGAGGCCCAGAGCACCAAGAAGCCCCGTCACTGGAGCGACCAGCACGGCAACTTCGTCCTCATCGGCAACACGCTCGGGCAGGGCTGCAACGAGGAGACGCCCGCCCCGGTGGTGGGCACTGTCGGGGACAAGTGCGGCAAACACGGAAGCGGTGATGACACCTCACCGGACTACTTCTGGACCATCCAGAGCGTTGCCGGGGCCGAGCGGGCCGTGGCCGACCCGGACGTGCTCCCAGGAAATGCCCGCAGCCGGGCCAGTCTCGAGCTGCCCAAGGGGGCGCGGGTGACGTACGCCCGTATCTACTGGGCGGCCACGCGCTCCAACTCCCAGAGGCCCTCGGACCGGAGCCCGGAGCTGCCGGACACCACCGCGGAGCTCACCTTCCTGCGTGATGTGCCGATGGGTGCTCAGGAGACCCGCAGCCTCACCGCCGACGTGACCTTCGCGTCGGATCGCAAGGTCACGCAGGACTTCCAGTACCAGGCCTCGCTGGATGTGACGGACTTCGTCCAGGAGTACGGGCCGGGCCTCTATCAGCTGGGAGGGGTGGACACGATCGACCTGCGGGGCCGCTACTTCTCCTCCGAGTTCATGTTCACCGCCTGGTGGATGGTGGTGTTCTACGAGCTGGACAGCGAGCCGATGCGGGACCTGAAGCTGTACGACGGCCTGGATCCGGTGGCGGGCTCCGACATCACGGTGAACCTCCGGGGCTTCTACGTGCCGGAGTACGCCAACGAGGCGAAGCTGGGCGTGGTCGCCTTCGACGGAGACGAGTACGACAAGGGGGACTGGCTCGACTTCAACGAGTTCCGGATGGGGAACTCGCTGAACCCGGGGGACAACTTCTTCAACGGCACGCGCAGCCACCAGCCGCTCGCGGCGGGCTCGGTGGGGATGCCCGAGGCGGTGGCGGTGAGCGTTCCGGGAGACCTGCCCCAACTGACGGGCACGCAGGGGAGCCTGTCGGGACTGGACCTGGATGTGGTGGACGTGACGATGGCGGCCGGCTCCCAGACGGCCGAGGTGAAGGTGGGGACCTCGGGTGACATCTTCTGGCTGGGGGGCTTCGTTGCCTCCATCGCCACGAAGCGCCCGGACTTCCGGGAGACGTACAAGACGGTGGAGAACCTCACGCGGGCCGATGGCACGGCGCGGCCCGGCGATTACCTGCGCTACACCATCACCACGAAGAACACGGGGGACGATGCCGCCATCGACACGAAGTTCGTGGACACGCTGCCCGCTCAGCTCACGTATGTCGCGGAGTCCCTCCGGGTGAACAGCCGGCCGGTGACGGACCGCTCCGGCGATGACGTCGGCTCGTGGGATGGGAGCACCACCCTCACCGTCTACCTGGGCCTTGGCGCTTCGTCTTCCAAGGGGGGCGAGATGGCCATCGGTGACTCGGCCACCATCCAGTTCGAGGCGCTCGTCGCCTCCGGGGCCGGGGGCACCATCGAGAACGTCGCCCTCATCAACGCCGCGGGCAAGCTGGGCACGGACGCGATGGACACCCGCTCGCGCCCGGGTCCGGGCGTGCCTCCGGGTCCCACGCCCATCTCCATTCCGGCGACTGATGGCGATGGCGGCACGGACGGTGGGTCCGATGGCGGCACGGACGCTGGGCATGACCCGGAGCCAGTGGAATACGGTGTCGCGGGCCGTGGCTGCAGTGCCTCGAGCGGTTCGCCCCTGGTGTGGCTGGCGGCGCTGCTGCTCGCCGTTCCGCTGATTCGCTCGCGCCGCCGCACGGGCACCGCGGCCATGGGACTGGTGGCGCTCGGCACGCTGTCCGCTCCGGAGGCCGCGCGGGCCCAGCTGCTCGACCCGGCCACGCTGTCCCAGTCCATCGACGTGCAGCGCTACAAGCCCGGCCCTGGTGCCACGGATCTGCTCGGCGTGTACGGCGCGCGGGTGGACAAGCACCTGGGCTGGCACCTGGGCGCCTCGCTCAACTACGCCAACAACCCGCTGAACTTCCTCGACAAGCGCCAGGACGACTTCGTCTACGGCGTGGTGGCCACCCAGGTGACGCTGGACCTGATGGGCTCCATCTCCTTCTTCGACCGGTTCGAGCTGGGCATGGCCCTGCCCGTCACGTACCAGGCCTCCGAGCAGGGAGCCGCCGTGATGCCGGCCTTCGCGGAGGGGGTGAATGGGGCGGGACTGGGAGACCTGCGGCTGGTGCCCAAGGCGCACCTCTTCTCCAAGGGCGGGCTGCACCTGGGCGTGGCCGTGCCCGTGGTGGTGCCCACCGCGGGAGGCCAGGGCTTCCGCGGCGGAGCGGGCCTGGCCGTGCAGCCCCAGGTGGTGGGGGAGTGGCTCTCGGCGAGTGGCGTGCGCGTGGTGGCCAACGTGGGCGCCCACCTGCGCGGAGAGCAGCGGCTGAGCAACCTGCGCGCCGGCAACGAGCTGTCGTACGCGCTCGGGGCGCGGCTGCCGGTGGGGGAGCGGCTCGCGGTGCAGGCGCAGGTGTCGGGGGCGCTCGGACTGGCCGAGCGGAACGCCGAGGAGCTGCCGCTGGAGCTGCTGGCCTCGGTGCAGTACCGCGTGCGTGACGGGCTGCTGGCGCACGTGGGCGGTGGCCCGGGCCTGACGCGCGGCTACGGGACGCCGGGCTTCCGCGTCTTCGCGGGAATCGACTGGACGCAGCCTGGCGAGCGGACCCGTTCGGCCCGGACCGAGCCCGTGGCCTCCACTCCGGTGCCGGTGCCTCTGTCCGAGCCCATGGCCGAGGCGCCGGTGCCTCCCGCGGCTCCCGCGGCTCCCGTCATCGTCGAGACCGATCCGGTGCGGCCTCCGCCCGACGTGTCCCGGGTGCGCCTGGAGGCCAACCGCATCGTCATCCTGGAGAAGGTGCACTTCGCCACCAACAAGGACGTCATCCTGGACAGGTCCTTCGAGCTGCTGAAGCAGGTGGCGTCGGTGCTGAAGACGAACCCGCGGGTGGAGCGGGTGCGCGTGGAGGGGCACACGGACGACCGGGGTGACGACGCCTTCAACATGGACCTGTCGAGGCGGAGGGCCAACAACGTGCGCGCCTTCCTCATCGCCGAGGGGATTGCCCCGGAGCGGCTGGAGGCGGAGGGTTACGGCGAGACGCGGCCGATGGACACGAACGAGACGGAGGCGGGACGGGAGAACAACCGCCGCGTCGAGTTCAACATCGTGAAGCTCGCGGGCGGCGCGGACACGGCTGCGGCCCACTGATTGGGCCCGTGGATGTCCCCTCTCCCTCTGGGAGAGGGCTAGGGTGAGGGTCTTCGCCGTTCGAGGAACACGTGGGTGACGACCCTCACCCCCCGCCCTCTCCCAGAGGGAGAGGGCGCATGCGCAACTCAGGGCTGGCAGGCCTCGCGGAGCCACCTGGCGGCGGAGGAGACGTCGTCGAAGAACACGGCCGTGCCCGGCGCCGTGTGCTCCAGGGTGGTGTTCGCGGAGAGCTGGCTGAGCCGTGAAGGGGACTGCACCCAGGCGAATTGGCGCAGCCCTGCCTTCCTCATGCGGGGAAACCAGTTGCTCGCCACCCAGTAGGCGGCTTCCACCCAGATGCCCGTCACGTGGCTGTTGTCGTTCAGCACCTTCGACAGCCGCTGCGCCTCGAGGTGACGGAGGATCTCCTCGCACCCGGCCTTCACCATGTCCACGGACTGGTAGCCCTTCCAGTCGGCATGGAGCCACCCCTCGGGCTCCAGGTGGATGTCGATGTGCTCGCTCGTATGGAGCTGACGGCGGACCCCGTGTCCGTCGTCTGCCCGGCAGAAGCGGGGAACCAGGGGCGCGCGGAGGGCCACTTCTGGACGAAACCCCCACCCTCCCGGGAGGGGAGCGGGGGAGCGGGGGAGCGGAAAGCCCTGGCGCCAGCCCCACCGGCCAGGCAGCCGAGCCGCTCCTGTACAAAACCCGACGAGCGAGCGGCGCACTGTTATCCTCTTGTGCCCCTTCCTCCCGCCGCTCCCCCGTCCATGTCCCTGCCCGCCTCCTCGCACCGGCTCTCCGTCGACACGCTGCTCGGCCCTGGTGGCGCGCTCCAGGCCGCGCTGGACGCATACGAGTACCGCCCGGAGCAGCTGCAGATGGCGCGCTCGGTGGAGAAGGCCTTCGGCGAGCGGGGCTACCTGCTGGCCGAGGCGGGCACGGGCACGGGCAAGACGCTCGCCTACCTGGTGCCGGCGTTGCTCTCGGGCCGGCGGGTGGTGGTGTCCACGGCGACGAAGACGCTGCAGGAGCAGATCTTCTTCAAGGACCTGCCCCTCCTGCGCGAGCGCATGGGGCTCAGCTTCGAGGCGGCGTACCTCAAGGGGCGCAGCAACTACCTGTGCCTGCACCGCTACGACGCCTTCAGCAAGGATCCGCAGTTCGCCTCGCGGGAAGAGGGGCGGTACTGGAAGCACCTGCAGGCGTGGGCGAGCCGGACGGAGACGGGGGACCGGAGCGAGCTGGAGCTGCCCGAGTCCTTCAGTGCGTGGAGCCGGCTGTCGACGACGTCGGACACGTGCCTGGGCTCGAAGTGCCCGGTGTACGAGAGCTGCCACGTGACGCGGGTGCGGAGGGCGGCGGAGGCGGCGGACCTGCTGGTGGTGAACCACCACCTCTTCTTCGCGGACCTGGCGCTGAGGGGCCGGGGCCAGCGGGGCGAGGGCGTGTTGCCGCAGTACGACGCCGTCATCTTCGACGAGGCGCACGCGCTGGAGGACGCGGCGGGGAGCCACTTCGGGCACTCGGTGTCGAGCTTCCGGCTGGAGGACCTGGTGCGGGACGCGCTGGCCGTCCTGGCGCCCACGGACTCGCGCTTCGGGATGCTGTCCTCGCTGGTGGTGCGCCTGCGCACGCATTCGGAGGCGCTCTTCTCGCAGGCGCCACGGGTGCTGGGCCTCAAGGAGCACGAGGGCGCGGTGGCGCTCAATCCCGAGCGGCTGGCGCTGCTGTCGGGCTCCATCGAGCAGGTGAAGGAGGCGCTCTCGGCGTTGGGGGCCTTCACCACGACCGAGCGCGAGCCGGAGCTGACGCTGCTGACGCGGCGGTGCGCGGAGCTGGTGGCGGACCTGTCCTTCCTGGAGAAGGTGGAGTCGAACGACCACGTGTACTGGGCGGAGGCGCGCGGGCGGGGCGTCTTCCTGCGCGCGAGCCCCATCGAGATTGCCAGGGAGCTGCAGGAGCGGCTCTACGGAGGGGTGGACACGGTGGTGTTCACCTCGGCGACGCTGGCGGCGGAGGGGCGCTTCGACTTCTTCGCGCGGCGCATGGGGCTGTACGACGAGGAGGGCGTGCCGGTGGCGAGCGTGCGCACGGTGTCGGTGCCCAGCCCGTTCGACTTCGAGCAGCAGTCGGCGCTGTACCTGCCCACGCACCTGCCGGACCCGGCGGCCCCCGGCTTCATCGAGGCGGCGGCGGAGGAGATCATCCGGCTGTGCGAGGTGACGGGAGGCCGGGCCTTCGTGCTCTTCACCTCCTTGCGCAACATGGAGCGGGCGCACGCGCTGGCGCGCAGCCGGCTGCCCTACCAGGTGTTGTTGCAGGGCGAGCGGCCCAAGCAGCAGTTGCTGGAGGCCTTCCGCGAGGTGCCCAGCGTGCTCTTCGCGGCGCACAGCTTCTGGGAGGGCGTGGACGTGCCGGGGGACGCGCTGAGCCTGGTCATCATCGACCGGCTGCCATTCGCCTCGCCGGGAGACCCGGTGGTGGCGGCGCGCATCCGCCAGCTCGAGGCCCGGGGCGAGGAGGCCTTTGGGGGCTACCAGCTTCCGCAGGCGGCGCTGGCGTTGCGGCAGGGCTTCGGCCGGCTCATCCGCACGCGGGCGGACCGGGGCATCGTCGCGATGCTGGACCGGCGCATCGTCACCAAGAGTTACGGGCGCGCCTTCCTCACGAGCCTCCCGCCGGCCCGGCGCCTCAACAAGCTCGATGAGCTGAGCGCCTGGTTCGAAGGCACGCTCGCCCTCGAGCGCGAGGACGACGTCGACTTCTGACGGAAGTTTTCAATCGGCGGCTCCCCGTGGAAACGCCGTTGCGTTGGCTGTTGCGCATTGCGGGCAGGGGAGTCTTCGCGTCCATGACGTATCCGCGACGCGCCCGTTATTCTCCGCGACGTGAAGGTCGTGAAGGTCGCAGTGCCTCGACCGGGGGATCGGAGGCGTCCATGCTTGCACCCGAGATGGAGTGGGATGTCGCTGGGGAGAGGGCGGGAGCGGACCCGCTGCTGACGCGTCTCAAACAATCGGAGCGCACGCTGCTCCAGCTCTCCGAGGCGCTCGGAGAGGGAGAGCCGGTGGCGATGGTCTCGGCGCTGCGGCGCGAGGCCGAGTCCCTCCAGGGGCTGCGCAACCAGCTCCAGTCGCTGCTGGGGAACTGGGCCCTGGTGGCGGAGCTGTCGCATCGCCTGTTGAACCTGCCGCTGGAGGAGATGGAGCCGGGGCTGCGCGCCACGCTGGCGGTGCTCGGCGAATGGTTCGGAGCCCAGCGTGCCTACGTCTTCCTGCTGGCCGAGGACCGGCGCCAGGTGGCCGAGGTCTACGCGTGGTGCGCGGAGGGCGTGGCGCCTCATGACGTGGACGGCGCGCGCAGTGTGCCGGTGGACGCCCTGTCCTGGTCCATGCGCCAGCTGCTGACGGGACGGACCGTGCTCGTGAGGGACACGGCGCTGCTGCCTCCTGAGGCCGCGGCCGAGAAGCGGCTCTGCGAGACGCTGGGCACCCGCTCCTACGTGCACATGCCGCTGTTCCTCGGGGGCCGGCTGCTCGGGTGGCTGGGGTGCGATGCGGTGGGGAGACCGGGCGCCTGGCCGGAGGAGTCGCTGCGCCTGATGGCCGTCTCCGGCGGCGTGCTGGTGAATGCCCTGCAGCGCCAGCGGGTGGCGGTGTCCAACGACCGGCTCTCCGAGAGCCTGGAGCAGCTGCAGGAGGCGCAGAGCCAGCTGCTCTTCGCGGACCGGCTGGCGACCATCGGCCAGTTGGCGGCGGGCGTGGTGCATGAGATCAACAACCCGCTGTCCTTCCTGCTCAACAACCTGGCGCACGTGAAGCGGGTGATGGGGCAGGCGAGGCCGCCGGAGGTGACGCAGGCACTCGCGGACGCGAACGAGGGCGCCGAGCGGGTGCGGCAGATCGTGCAGGACCTGAAGCTGCTCTCCAGCCCGGACGAGATGGAGCGCGGCCCGGTGGAGGTGGGGAAGGTGGTGCGCAGCGCGGTGAAGCTGGCGGCGCACGAGATCCGCAACCGGGCGCACGTGGTCGAGTCGCTGGACGAGGTGCCGCGGGTGCGGGGCAACGAGGCGCGGCTGTGCCAGGTGTTCCTGAACCTGCTGTTGAACGCGGCGCACGCCATCTCACCGGGGCAGCCGGAGCACAACCGCATCCAGGTGTCCGCGCGGGAGGTGGAGGGCGAGCGCGTGCGCGTCGAGGTGAGTGATACGGGCTGCGGGATTCCGCCGGAGCTGCTGGAGCGGGTGTTCGACCCGTTCTTCACGACGAAGCCGGTGGGGGTGGGGAGTGGGCTGGGGCTCTCGGTGTGCCGGCGCATCATCACGGCGCACGGAGGGGAACTGTCGGTGGAGAGCGAGCCGGGGCGAGGCACCACCTTCCAGGTGTACCTGCCAGTGCACACCGGAGACCACTAGGGTTGCGCATGCACCCTCTCCCAGAGGGAGAGGGGACCTCAGTGCGAACCACCGGCCTCCCCGAGGTCGAACTCGGGCACCTCGAACTCCGGCTTGAGGCGCTGGAGCACCTTGGCGAAGGCCTCCTTGTCCTGGGCCTTCTCCATGGCGGCCTCCGGGGTGATGGTGTTGGCGGCCACCAGCTTCTCCAGGTGCATGTCGAGCGTCTGCATGCCCAGGTTCTGGCTCGCCTGCATCTTGCTCGCGATTTGAAACACCTTCCCCTCGCGAATCATCGACGCGATGGCGCTGGTGCCGATGAGGATCTCCAGGGCGGCCACGCGGCCCTTGCCGTCCGCGGTGCGGATGAGCTGCTGGGCGACGATGCCGGCGAGGCCCTCGGCGAGCATGCCGCGCACCTGCGGCTGCTCCTCCGCGGGGAACGAGTTGATGATGCGATCGATGGTGGCCGGCGCGCTGTTGGTGTGCACCGTGGCCAGCACCAGCACGCCGAAGCTCGCCAGCTGGAGCGCGAGCTTCATCGTCTCGTTGGTGCGCAGCTCGCCGATGAGGATGACGTTGGGGTCCTCGCGGCCCGCCGAGCGGATGGCGGTGGTGAAGTTGGCGGCGTGGATGCCCACCTCGCGGTGCGTCACCTGCGACTTCGCCGACTCGTGCACGAACTCCACCGGATCCTCGATGGTGAGGATGTGCGCCGGGCGGGTGTGGTTGATGTGGTGGATCATCCCCGCCAGCGTGGTGGACTTGCCGCTGCCGGTGGGGCCGGTGACGAGCACCAGTCCGCTGCGGCGCTCGGCCAGCTTGCGCACCACCTCGGGGGCGTTGAGCTCCGCCAGGGACAGCACCTTGCTGGGGATGGTGCGGAAGACGGCCGCCACGCCCGTCGTCTTGTAGAAGTAGTTGGCGCGGAAGCGCGCCTTGGTGCCGTAGCTGTAGGCGAAGTCGAGGTCCAGGTCCTCGGTTATCTGCCGCTTCTGCTCGGGGCTGGTGAGCTCGAAGAGCATCGCCTCCAGCTCCGGCTGGGTGAGGAGGGCCTCGCGCAGGGGCGTGAGCTCGCCGCGGATGCGTCCCAGGGGCGGGTGGCCGATGCTCAGGTGCAGATCGCTCCCCTTGTTCTCCAGGAGCTTGTCGAAGAGGGCGGCGATGCGCGGCGAGGAGCTCATGGTCAGGCGCTCTTCCGGTTGAGGAGGTTGCCCATCTTGGACAGCAGCTTGCCGCCATCCGGCGACGGGGGCTCGGGAGGAGCGCCGGGCCGCTTGCCCGTCACCATGGCCTCCAGCTCGTCGGGGCTCTCGGCGTAGGCCCTGGCGATCTCCAGCGTCGTCTTCCCGGAGCGCACCAGCTCGGCGAGCGAGTCGTCGAAGCGGATGATGCCGAGCGACTTGCCACGCTGCTGCAGGGAGGGAATCTGGTACGTCTTGTTGTCGCGGATGAGGTTGCCCAGGGCCACCGAGCCGGGGAGCAGCTCGGCGGCGACCACCAGGCTCTGGCGGTCCGCGCCAGGCAGCAGCCGCTGGCTGACGATGAGGCGCAGGCTGCTGGCGAGCGTCATGCGCACCTGCGCCTGGTCCCCCGGCGGGAAGAGGTCGATGAGCCGGTCGATGGTTTTCGCCGCGCTGGGCGTGTTCATCGTGGAGACGAGCAGGTGGCCCGTCTCGCTGGCGGACAGCGCCATGCGCACCGTTTCCGTGTCGCGCAGCTCGCCCACGAGGATGACGTCCGGGTCCTCGCGCAGGCTGCCCTTGAGGGCGGTGGCGAACGTCTTGGTGTGCGTGCCCACCTCGCGCTGGCTCAGCAGCGCCCGCCGGCGCGGGTGGAGGTACTCCACCGGATCCTCCACGGTGAGCACGTGGTGGGTCGTCTCGCAGTTGATGCGGTTGACGATGGCCGCCAGGGTGCTCGTCTTGCCGTGGCCGGAGGGGCCGGTGACGACGATGAGGCCCTGGTGGTGGTGGGTGGCCTTGGCGATGTCGACGGGCAGGCCGAGCGACTCGAGGGTGGGAATCTCGCGGGGGATGAGGCGGAAGCAGCCCTTGTAGCCGGTGCGCTGGCGCGAGACGTTGACGCGGAAGCGGCCGGACTGCCCCAGGTCCAGCGAGAAGTCGGCGCTGCCCTCGCGGTCCAGCACCGGGCGCAGGCGCGCGGGCACGTGCGGCAGCAGCATCGACTCCACCATCTCGGGCGGCAGCGGCTCACCGTGGGGCAGCAGCTCGCCAACGACGCGGAAGAGGGGAGGGCGGCCGGCGACGACGTGCAGGTCGCTCGCGCCCACGGTGCGTGCGTCCTCCAGCAGCATCGTCAGGTTGCGCGCGGACTCCGGGCGCACCACGAGGCGCGGCCCCTGGGGCACCTCGGCCACGGGCTCGGCGGCGGCGGGCGGAGGCGGCTCGGCGGGCGGAGGCGGCTCGGCCGTGGGCTTCTCGGTGGGGAGGATCTGCACGCCCTTGGCCGGCCGGGGGGACAGTCCGCCCGCGGGGGGCGCCGGACGCGAGGCGGCGGCCGGAGCCGGAGGCGCGCCCGTCCCGGCGGGGCGCTGGGCGGCGGGAGCCGGCGTGGCGGCGGGCGCGGGAGGCCGGGGCGTGGGCGCGGCGGCGCCGGCCTGGGCGGGCTCGGTGCGCATGACGCGCACGTTGAGGACGTCTCCCCGGCGCAGGGCGCCGACGACGACGGGTCCGAGGCCCTCCATGCGCATGGCCCACTGGCTCGGCTTGTCGGAGACGGTGGCGGCGCGGGCCTCTCCCACCAGGGTGTGGAGCATCCCCTGCAGCCCCTCGGGGGTGAGGAGGGCCGGGTCCAACGCCTCGAAGGCGCCGGTCGCCATCTTCACCATGGGGGTGCGCCCGGAGATGAGGGCGAGCTCCACCGCGCCCGGGCGGGCCAGGTGGCGCAGCAACTCCGTGAGGGTCTTCATGCCCGGCTCATCCTTCTTCCAGCCCCGGAGCCATGCCGGCCCCGGGAGAGCGCGTCCAGCATAGCCGCGAATTGCCACGAATTCTGGAAAGAGGACGGCCGGCGCGCCGCCGGGCCCGGGGGCGGGCGGGGGAGCGGCCGGAAAAAGAAGCGCCCGGCTCGGCCCTCGGAGAGGGTCCAGACCGGGCGCTTTCAGGAGAGGGAAGCGGCCCTGGAGGACGCGGCCGGGCTTCCCTTCCCGAGGCTCCTCAGCTCACAGCTCGCGAGACATGAGGAGGCGCAACTTGCCGGACTTCTTGGACACCACCGTGGCCACGGTGGTGAAGCCCGCGTTGCGGTAGAAGCTCACCGCCGGGGCGTTGGCCGGATCCACCCGCAGGGCGATCGTCTTGCGGAACATGTCCCGCGCCACCTGCAGGGCCTGGTTGAGCACCGCCTGGCCCAGGCCGCGCCGGCGCAGCTCCGGCCGGATCACGATGTTGCGCATGTAGGCGGCGCCGGGCACCGGACCGTCCCGCTCCACCGTCACATAGCCCACCACCTGGTTGTGCACCTTGGCCACGTGGATGAAGGGCTTGAGCGCCGTCAGCGCCTTGAGGCTGTCCTCCACCGTCTCTCCGCGGCTCTTCCAGGGCTCCGAGCTGGAGCGCAGGGCGGCCACGGACGCCATGTCCTCATCGGTCGGGGCGGAAAACTTCACCGCCGGCGCCAGGTCGTTGGGCAGGTTGGCCATGTCCGGCACTGGCATCGCGGCCACCTCCACGCCCGGGTCCACCCGCTTCATC
Source organism: Archangium sp. (assembly GCF_036277355.1). GTDB lineage: Bacteria > Myxococcota > Myxococcia > Myxococcales > Myxococcaceae > Archangium. Next base: position 2,344 of record NZ_DASUNC010000072.1, on the reverse strand, counting down.
GTCATGCCTTGCTCCTCCATTGCGCTACGATCCTAACCGCTTCACCGGTGCCCATGCACGCTCTGGGTGCGGCGCACATTTCCCCCCATGAGGGGGAGCCGGACTTTTCCAAACTGCGCATGGGCTCCCGGCATTCCAAGGCCGCCCGCTCCCGCCTCATCCGGGGGTTTTCGCACGGGTAGGGTGGGGGGCGGCTTTCAATGCTGAACACCTTTCACTATAAAAAACCGTCCGCCTGGGGCGGGTTGGCCCCCCCTTCCCTCTCCCTCTCGGCAGCCTGAGCTCCGCACGTGCAACTCAACCACGCCCAGCGCGAACTCACCCTGAAGATCGTCTACTACGGCCCAGGGCTGAGTGGGAAGACGACGAACCTGCGTGCCATCCACGCGCGGGCCCGGCCGGAGGCGCGCGGCCGGTTGCTCAGCGTGGAGACGCACGAGGATCGTACGCTCTTCTTCGATCTGCTTCCGGTGTTCTTCACCAGCAGCTCGGGCTTCAAGGTGAAGCTCAAGCTCTTCACCGTGCCGGGACAGGTGGTGCATGACGCCACGCGGCGGGTGGTGCTGCAGAACGCGGACGCGGTGGCCTTCATCGCCGACAGCCGCCGCAGCGCCTCCGCGGAGAACAACGCCTACTGGCGCAAGCTCCGGGCCAACATGAGGGAGATCGGTCTGGACGCGACACAGGTGCCGGTGGTCATCCAGTTCAACAAGAGGGATCTGCCGGACGCGCAGACGGACGCGGAGCTGGACGAGGCGCGCAAGAAGGGGGGGGAGCCGGTGGTGGGGGCGGTGGCGCTGAGGGGGGAGGGCGTGATGGAGACGCTGCACGTGCTGTTGCAGTCGGCGTGGCGCAACCTGGACGAGCGCGCGCGGCTGTCGCGCAACATCGGCCTGACGGAGAAGGAGTTCCTCACCCACATCTTCCAGCAGATGGACCTGACGGGAACCGGCCTCGAGTCCCAGTATCCGTCTTCACCCGGGAGGCCGCGATGAGCGCCGACAAACCAGGCGCCGCGGGCAGCGCGCCAGAGCACGCCGGCTCGGTGCTCCAGCGGAAGGCCTCGTTGGTGGACATGTTGGACCCGCTCAGCTTCGGGGACGTGGTGGAGAGCCTCGGGGAGCTGTACCGGGTGGGAATCCGGGTGCTGGACGAGCGGGGCCGGACGCTGGCGGACGCCAAGGGCGGCAACGGGGATTTCTGCGGCTTCGTGAACACCCACGCGCAGGGCCGTGCGCGCTGCACGGCGCTGGTGGCGCGGTTGAGCGAGGGGCCGCTGACGCCCACGCAGGGCGCGCAGGTGCTCCCCGGGACGAGCCCGCTGGGCGGCGAGCTGCTGGGCGTGCCGTGCTTCACCGGCCTGCGCTACGTGGTGATGCCGGTGCAGTGGGAGGGGGATCTGCTGGGCCGGGTGGTGTTCGGGCCGTTCGCGCCGGAGGAGCTGGCGGACGTGCCGGCGTCGCTGACCGAGCTGGAGGGGCTGGAGCTGGAGCGGGCGCGCGAGCTGCTGGCGCACGTGGGGCGGCAGAGCGAGCACCGGGTGGCGAAGATGCTGGCGCACGTGGCCCAGGTGCTGGCGGCGCTGATCGCGGCCGGGCAGAAGTCGTACCTGACGGGGCAGCTGCACCTCGAGGCGATGCTGGAGACGCAGCGGGACCTGGAGTCGCAGAACGCGCAGCTGATGAGGCTCAACCAGCGGTTGAAGGAGGCGGACCGCATCAAGTCGAGCTTCCTGGGGACGGTGAGCCACGAGCTGCGCACGCCGCTGTCGTCCATCATCGGCTACTCGGAGATGCTGGCCGAGGGGCTGGTGGGCGGGCTGAATCCGGAGCAGATGCAGTTCGTGCGCACCATCATCGAGAAGGGCAACACGCTGCTCAAGCTCATCTCCTCCATCCTGGACATGAGTCAAATCGAGGCGGGCAAGGTGCGGCTCGCCTTCGAGTGGGTGGACGTGCAGGAGCTGGTGGAGGGGGCGCTGACGAGCGTGATGCCGCAGGCGCAGCGCAAGGGCCTGACGGTGAAGGTGCAGCTGCCGGAGGTGGCGCAGCCGCGGGTGGTGGCGGACCGGGAGAAGCTGAGCCAGGTGGTGGTGAACCTGCTGGCCAACGCGGTGAAGTTCACGCCGGGCGGTGGGCAGGTGGAGGTGCGGTTGTCGGCGCACGGCCAGCAGAAGGACCTGGGCGTGGAGGGCTACCGCATTGAGGTGGAGGACACGGGGGTGGGGATTCCGCTGGATCAGCGCGAGCGCATCTTCCAGAGCTTCTACCAGGTGGACGACAGCCCGACGCGCGAGTACGGCGGAGCGGGGTTGGGGCTGGCGATCGTGAAGAGCTACGTGGAA
>NZ_DASUNC010000071.1:0-72319 GCF_036277355.1 Archangium sp. | reverse complement strand
ACAAGCGCGCTGTCCTTCATCCTTCCCACGGAGTACCTGGAAGCACACGGGCCGGGGCACGTGCGGGAACTGGCGCTGGAACTGGCGGCGGCGTTGCCCTTCTGCTCCGGACATGGGGGCTTGTGCTTCAACTACCCGGAGAGCGTCGTTGGCACGACCGATGCCATCCGCGACATGGCCTTTCGCCATCCCGGCCTGGACATCCCAGGCGTGAATTTCGACTCATTCTCCATTGGCACCCGGGTGAATGGGGTGCACTGGTTGAACTTCCTGGGCCCGCCCGTGTTGGGCGAGCTCGGGGGCGCCGCGGGCCTGCGCGCGCGCCTGCGCTCGCCCGGCACCACCGTGCAGGAACTCGATGGCGAGCGGGCCGTGGTGACGCTGGGGAACTGGCCGGAGGCCGGTGACACGGAGCAGGGCCGCACGTTGCCCGAGTACCGCGAGCTGGCACACGTGATGGAACCCTGGCTGTACATGGATCGTGGCAACTGGGGTGGCTTCTCCGACGAAGACATGCGCCGGTGGGAGCGCCGCTTCCTCGACTGATGCCGGATGCACGCGCTGGGCTCCGTAGCAGACAACAACCTCCACACCGTGCCAGAAACTCCCCATGAGTGAGTCCGCCATACCGAAAGCCTCGGGCCTTCCACTCCTCGGCGTCGCGCTGAGGTTTGGCCCACACTGGGCGCGCGCCACGCGGGAGCGCCTCGGTGATGTCTTCTCGTTCGAGCTGCCGGGGGGCAACGGCGGGGTGATGGTCACGCACCCGGATGACGTGCGCCTCGCCCTCGCCGAGAGCAGGGGGGTTGTCCGCGCGGAGTTTCCGCCGCACATGCGGGGTGTGCTCACGCCCATCACGGGCGACGGGCTCATCGGACGCACGGGAACCGCATGGGCCGAGCGGCGCGGCCTGATGCAGCCGAGCTTCCGCCGCCAGCGGCTCGCGGAGCTGGTCCCCCTCATGCTGGGGGCGATCGACCAGCAGCTCGAGTCGCTCGAGGCGCGTTTCATCCGGGACGGCCGGCCGTTCGACGCGCTGCCGGAGATGCACGCGCTCACCCTGAGCATTCTCATCCGCTCGCTCTTCGGCACCCGGCTCGACGCGCAGGACCTCCGGCGCGCGGGCGAGGCGGTCGACCTCACGATGAAGGCGGTGACCTTCGCTCCCCTCGAGCTCGGCAAGCAGCGCCTCGCCTGGCGCGCGGCGCGGGCCTTCGAGGAGGTCTCCCTGCGCATCGTCCGGGAGCGCCGGGAGTTGCCGCCCGAGGCGCGGCCACGCGACCTGTTGACGGATCTGCTCGAGATGCGGGACGCGCAAGGCGGAGGGCTCGATGACTCGAGCATCCGCTTCGAGTTGAGCGGCCTCTTCATTGGCGGCAAGGAGACCTCGGCGGTCTCGCTCTCGTGGCTCCTCGCGCTGCTGCCGCGGCGGCCCGACATCACCCACCGGCTCGTCGAGGAGATGGAGCGGGTGATCGGGGACCGGGAGCCGCGGGCCGAGGATCTGCCGGAGCTGCGCTATCTCGAGGCCGTCCTGCAGGAGAACCTGCGAGCCAATCCGCCGGTCTGGCTCCTCTTTCCGCGAAAGGCGGCGGAGGACACCGTGCTCGGTGGACACAGGGTGAGGCGTGGCACCACGGTCTGGGTGAGCCCGTTCGCGACCCACCATCACGAGGTCTTCTGGGAGCGGCCCGACGAGTTCCTTCCCGAGCGCTTCGTCCAGGAGGGCGGGGAGAAGGGCTCCCGCCACCCGTACGCATGGCTGCCCTTCGGGGCGGGCCCGCGCGTCTGCATCGGCGCCCGGTTCGCGCTCATGGAGATGCAGCTCTTCGTCGTGCGCCTTCTGCAGCGCTACCGGCTCGAAGCGGCCGACATCAGGCCCGTGGAACCGAAGGTGGTGTTCAACACCCGCTTCCCCCGCCGCGTGCCGCTCCGGCTCGTCCCGCGGAATCGCCGAGGCGGTGGAAACCCCGAGTGAATCCTTCGACGCGGAAGCAGGGCGCCTCGAAGGGCTCAGAGTTGCGTCGAGCCGGCAGGCACGCGCTGGGCTCCGTAGGTGTAGACGTACTCCTCCACCTGCAGGAACTCCTTGAGCGGTTGCTCGCCGCCGTCCTTGCCCCAGTCCACCCTGTCCATGCGCGTGAGTCGAGTGGAGTAGGGCACCAGCGTGTCCGGGTCCGTCACCAGCTCGAAGCGCTTGCGCGCCATGGGACCCGTCTCCGCCTCGGACTGGCCAACCGGCTGCAGATCCACCGTCAATCGCACACAGCGCCGCTCCTGGGCGTCCGGCGTGCAGGGGACGTCCACCTCGATGGAGGTGCGCTCTTCCGCGGCCACTTCCTTCTTCTCCATGAAGCCCGTGCCCACCACCATCTGTGTCTCGAACCGCACCGGTTCGCCGGGCGTCAGGGTGACGCCGCGCCAGCTCGCCACCAGCCGATCCCAGTACTCCAGTGCGGCTTCCTCCTGTACGGCCACCAGGTTCTCGAGGAGCTCCGCCTTCTTCTCCGGCTCCATGGGCAGCACCTCCAGCATCTGCTGGCCTGGCATTTCCTGGAGGTCGATGCCCTGGAAGCAGCCATCGTCGTCGAAGTGCACCGTGGGCACCGGATCCACCATGGCGGCGAACTGGGGCGGAGACACCTCGATGTCACTCGGGACGAGCTGGCGGTGGCCCTCCTCCTCTGCCGGCGCCACGGTCAGCCAATAGCTGCGCTGGACCTGGGTGTTGCCCAGGGGGCTGTTCATCGTGACGGAGTGGGTGACGCGGGCGGAGAGCTGCTCGGGCCAGGCGAAGCGCAGCGTGACGGCTTGCCGCGGGGCGCCTCGCGAGGCCGTGGGCGTGGAGCAGGCGCAGAGGGTGGGAAGGAGGGCCGCGAGAACCAGGGAGCGCGTGGTGCGTGTCATGGGGATGCGCGCTACAGCACCGGTTCGTCCAAAACTCCAGTGTCTTTGAGTCAGGCGTCCCAGCAGTGACTTCACGAGGGGTCCAGGGATGAGACTGCGGCCTGGAGGAACAAATGGTGACGACGTGGCGTGCGTAAGGGCACACGACCGGGGTGAAGGCGCTACGCTTCAAGGCGAGCCAATACAGAGAAAGACACTGCCATGAGCCCTGTACGACTCAATGCGGGAAGTCTGTTCGAGCACATGCGCCACATCTGCTTGCGCCCGAGGATGTTCGCCCCTGACTTCACGCTCGACCATCTCGCCCTCTACATCACGGGCTATGATGATGCCCTCGGAGATTTGGGGCAGAAGGGCCAGCACGAACAATTCAGGGAGTGGATGTACAAGCGGCACCCCAAGTGGCGGCATCTGCCCACCTGGTGGGCTCAGCAGGTCTACGAAGCCAATGAGCGAGACCTGGAGCGCACCCTCCAAGCCATCGTCCGTCTCCTGGATGAATTCCTGGCGACGGAAGGCGCCGGGTTCGTTCGCTTTCCCGAGCGCGAGACTGAATACGACATCGTCATCGAGAAGCCGGAGAAGCGTCCGAAGCGGAGTCCTCGCTCCAAGCGGTGACGTCTTTCCCAAGGTCGTGGCTCGCGGTGGGTGGTGCTACCGGGAGCCCGCGTCCGAGGTTCCCGGCGCAGGGCATACGTCCGGAGGATTGCCTTCGATCTCGCAGTACCTCGCCAGGGATGCGCAGTAGCGCGGGTTCCCCTGGCGGCAGAGCGCGAGCAGGCGTCTGGCGATCACCTTCATGCCCGCGTCCTCGCGCTCCTCCTTCTTCTCCTCCTCCGAGAGCGGTCCCCACAACTGATTCTCGCGCGCCTTCGCGAGCCGGGCCCGCCCCCTCAGCCTCGCGGCGGCCTGGGCGTCCCCGAAGACCTCGGCGAGGTCCGCGGCGATCTCGCAACGCGCCTCCGAGCCCATTCCACCATCGACTTCCTCGCAATGGCGCTCCATGCACTGGCGCACGTCCGCGTAGAGCCCGAGGTGGTTGTTCGGGCTCCAGGGGCGTCCGCTCCACGTCTGGATGAGCTCGGGGCATATGCGGCCGTAGTGTTCCGTCAGCGCCGCCAGCTGTCCTTCGAACATCAACTCCACCTGACCGCACATCCGCTTCACCTTGCCGAGCGCCGCCGGGTCCACTCCCTCGAGCTTCTCGGAGTGCTCGCACATCCGGGCGATACACTGAATGCTCGTCAGCTCCACGGTGAGCTCACCCAGCTGTCCGGCGTCGCCCCCCTGGAGCGTGGCCATGCGCGGACACCACCTCGCCGTGGCGGCCTTCCAGTATTCCGCCAGCTCCCCTTCGAGCTGGAAGGGTCCCTGGGCCTGTGCTCTTGACGTGGCGGCGGGCCGAGCGGGCTGCCCGTCCTGCCGGAGGTCGTTGATGAGGACCCCGACGAGCACGCCCCCCGCCACCAGCGCGACAACCGCCCAGATGGAGATGGCGGAGGCGCGCTTCGGGGGCGGCGGGGTGGGGTTCTTCCGTCTGCGTCGCGACTGACTCATCCGCGCATCATAGGCTTGTTCCGCGCCTGCTCCGGGCCGGGAGGATTCATCTCCGAAGCCTACCGCGCACCGGCCTCGGGTTCGCGGAAGGCGTGCATGTGGGCCACCTCGTCGCTCATGGAGGCTTCGATCATCGCCTTGCGCAGGGAGGGCAGGGGCCAGCGGAAGGGCGCCGCGCGATCCACGGCCCTGTAGCTGGCCCGAGCGTCGTCACTGCGTTCCGTGGCCTGCCGCAGGCGCTCGGTGTCCCCCAACTCCGTGGCGGCCTTCTTCATGAGGTTGAGCCCCACGAGCAGCTCGACGATGGAGGACTCCGCGGAGAGGCGCGAGCCGATGCGCCACAGGGCCTCGCCCAGGCGCTGGCGCTCGGCGGGCGTGAGCGTGTCCCGTGAGGCATCGGTGCGCTTCTGGAGCACCCAGGGCACGGGGCTGACCAGCGCCATCACGGCGACGGTGTACGCGTGGTTCTCCGGCAGGGAAATCCCCGTGGCTTCGAAGTGGCGCAGCGCGTACCGGTTGATCGAGAGGAAATCGCTCTGGCGCCAGTCGGGCAGTTGCGAGAGTGCCTCGAGCTCTTGAATCTCCCGGGCCGTGAAGGGCGCCTGGGTGTCCGTCCCCTCCAGGAGGAGCAGGGCGCGAAGCTGCATGGCCTTCGGGTAGTCGGCGGAGAGCGCGGCGAGGCGGGCGCGCAGGGCGGCTCGGAGCCGGGCGCGCACAGGGGCTGGCGGCTCGTCGCGCTCGATGTACTCGGCGATGGGGACGATCAGCTCGGCGGGCGCGAGCACGGGGAGCTGTTGGATGAGGGCGTGGGCCCGCTCGGTATCGAGCTTCATGGTGAGGGCGACCAGGAAGCGCTGCTCGGCCGAGAGCTCCTGCTTCCAGACGTCCTCGGGGCTGGGGCCCGTGGCGTGTGGCTCCGTGTCTTCCGGCAGCACGGAGGACTCTCTGAAGTCGGGCCTGCCGATGTCATTCCAGGCCTGGATGAAGGCGTCACGCCAGCCCAGGGCGGGTTTGGTGCGCCTGAGGGCGAGGAGTGACTCCAGCAGGCGCGGCTCGGGGCTCTCGGGAAGCGTCTGGCGCAGCGTGAGGATATGGCTGGCCGCGCCATCCAGGTCTCCGGTTTCGAGCGCATCGCAGGCGCGCGTGAAGAGGACGGAGGGAGAGGGGGCCTGGGCGGAGGTCTCGGACGGCGCGGGGGCTGCCCTCGCTTCGAGGCACAGGGACCCGAGTGCGAGGACGAGCAGGGTACGGCTCAGGTGGTACGTCAGGTGCCAGGAGCGGCTGTGGAACGAGAAGAGGCGTGTCATATGCCCGAGTCTAGCCGGACCGCGAGCCCGGGCTGAGTCCCGTCCGGCTCGGGAGTTCGAGCGTCCCGACACCCTCCACACCCAGGACATCCGTGGCGGCGTTCTTCAGCTCCTCGGAGGCGCTTCCGCGGGCGGCTCGGACCCGCACGGTTCCTCCAGGAAAGCGGGCGCCCAACGCAGCAAGTTGCAGGCCATGGTGCCCGGCTGCCCGGCGTTCGGGGATGAAGCGGCTTGCTCCCGGACGCGTCAATGCCGAGCGTCCTCCTCATGGATCCGATCGAACTCCTGACACAGCAGCATGAGGAAGCAGAGCGTCTCTTCCAGCAGGTGGCGGTGGCGAGCGGGGATGAGAAGACCCACCTGTTCCGCCGTCTCGCCTACCTGCTCACCCTGCATACGCAGCTCGAAGAGCGCTTCTTCTACCCGGAGGTCAAGCTGGCCGAGACGAGTGATTTGATCCAGCACTCCTACGACGATCATGCCGAGGCCAAGGCGCTGATCTCCCAGTTGCTGCACCTGGAGGTCAGCGACATGCAGTTCGAGCCCGCCCTGATCAGCCTCCGCGAATCCGTGGAGGCGCACGTGGCCGAGGAGCGGTCCGTCCTCTTCCCACAGGTGCGGCGGCTCCTCTCCGCCGAGCACCTCGCGCGCCTGGGCGATGAGCTCGTTCGGGGAGTGAGCGAGCTGACGCAGCCCGGAGCCCTTCCGGCCGTCTCGCACGACTCGCAACTGGGCGCCATCTAGCTCGTCCGCGTGACAGCCCGCAGCTCGGATGCCTGCCCGGTACTTCAGGAGGCTGCCGGGCCACGCTCACGCAGGTATCCCGTGAGGAGCTCGAAACCGGGCTCCTCGACGGGCACGCGCCCGAGGAGCGAGGCGAGGCGGGAGCTCGCGTGGTCCGACAGGACGACGGCTCCCGCGTCCGCCTCCGCCGAGAAGCCGATGAAGCCGGCGTAGCCGCCCGTCACCGCGGAGCGCCACACCATGGTCCCGCCACGCACCTGGGAGATCTTCCACCCCAGGCCCGTGTGCCCGCCGAGGGCTTTCGCGCGCGGCTCGTGCGTGAGCCGCAAGGCCCGGCCGAGCCCGGCCTCCTCGTGGCCGAGGTTCGCGTCCAGGAAGCGCAGCAGGTCGGGCACCGTCGAGCGGACGGCCCCCGCTCCAGGCAGTGCCGGGAAGGTCCAACCCGGCATCGTCTCGCCCCGGGCGGAGTGGCCGGGAATCAGACGCCGCTCCTGCTCCTCGGAGAGGCGGACGGCGGTGGTGTTGCTCAACCCCAGCGGCGTGCAGAGGAGGTCCCGCACGGCATGGCCATAGTTGAGCCTCATGCGCCGCGAGAGGGCATGACCGAGCACGCCCAGGCCGATGACGGACTCGGCGTACTTTCGCGGTGGCGGGTGACGAGGGTGATAGCTCCTCATGAATGCGCCGAAGAGCTCCGCGGTGTAGTGGCCGTAGGGATCGGCCGGGTTCTGCTGGGGAGTCCGCAGGTTGGGCGGGACACGCGGCATGCCGGAGGTGTGCGTCGCCAGCTGCTCGAGGGTGATGCGGCCGGCGGTCTCATCCGGGAGCAGCGGCAGGGGAATCAGCTCCTTCAGCGGCGTGTCGAGCCTCACCTCACCCCGGTCCACCAACAGCGCGAGCAGGCTGCCGGTGAAGACCTGGGTGAGTGCCCCCAGCTCGTACAGCGAGTCCGCCGCGGGAGGCGGCCCGTCAGCGCGGAGGGCCCGTACGTGGTGCGCGCCGTGATGCGTGATGCCCACGCACAGCGCGGCCGAGGGGTACGCACGGAGGTATCGCCGGGTGGCGTGGAGGATGGCGTCGGCGGGCGAGCCAGGGGAGGGGGAAGGGGACATGGGGGACTCACCAGATGACGTCGATGTCGAAGTCCTGCTCGCGGTGCACCACCACCGTGGTGGTGGCCTTGACGCCCGTCCTGCCCAGGCCCATCTCCAGGAGACCGGCGATGAGCTCGGGCTTGGCGTCCGGATCGTTCCGGATGGAGACACGGTACTGGTGCGAGCCGAGCGGCTGCACCTTGACCTCATAGCGGAAGGTGTCGAGCGCCAGGAGGCTGGGAATACGCGCCATGAGGCGATCCGGGCCGAGCATGGGCAGGCCCATGTCCACCACCTTGCCCATCCATGTCCGCAGGAAGCCCCGTCCGAGCTGGCGGCCCAGTTCACGGTAGGCGGCCTCGCGGGTCCACCCGCTGTAGCAATGGCGCCAGGCCACCTCGAGCGCCGCGTTCCACACCTCGATGGGGTAGATGGCCTTGGGCTGGTTCGGGTCGTAGCCACACTCGCGGAGCGCGTCCGCGAAGGGCCCACTCGCCTGGAGCGAGTGGACGAACAATCCCTCGAAGAAACTGCCCTGCGTGGCGCGACCGGAGAAGGAGTCCTGCATCATGCACGTGCCGACGGCATGGGTCCCTATACAGGACCGCGTGCTCCCGGAACAGGGCGGGGGGAAGCATCGCCTTCCGCGGGTCGTGAAATGGTAGGGTGCCGCCTCCCGATGCCCCCCGCTGGACCCGACCTGTTCGCCGCTTCCGTCGATGTGAACCGCTTCGCGCCGCTGGCCGAGCGCATGCGCCCGCGCACCCCCGAGGAGTTCATCGGGCAGGCGCACCTGCTCGGCCCTGGCGCGCCCCTGCGCCAGCTCATCGAGCGCAAGGCCATCGTCTCCTGCCTCTTCGGGGGGCCTCCAGGGGTGGGGAAGACCACGCTCGCGCGCATGCTGGCGGCCAGCGTGGACGCGGAGTTCGTCATCCTCTCGGCCGTCTCCGATGGCATCCCCCGCATCCGCGAGGTGGTGGCCGAGGCCGAGCGCCTGCGCAACCAGTACCACCGGCGCACCGTCGTCTTCGTGGATGAGATCCACCGCTGGGCCAAGAACGTCCAGGAGCAGGCCCTGCCCCATGTGGAGAGCGGCCTCCTCATCCTGCTCGGGGCGACGACGGAGAACATCAGCTTCGAGGTGAGGCCCGCGCTCGTCAGCCGGTGCCGCGTCTTCCTGCTGCGCGAGCTCACCCCCGCGGACCTCCGGACCGCGCTCCAGCGGGCGCTCTCCGACGAGAAGCGGGGGCTCGGGGCCCGGCGGCTGACCGTGAGTGACGAGGCGCTCTCCGTCCTGGTGGAGGGGAGTGGGGGAGACGTGCGCAAGGCGCTGGGCGGGCTGGAGCTCGCGGCCCAGCTCACCGCGGATGGCGCGGAGATCTCCCGGGAGACGGCCCTCCAGGCCACCGGGACCCGGCTGGCGCGGCACAACAAGGATGGGGACGAGCACTTCGATCTCTTGAGCGCCCTCCAGAAGTCGTGCCGGGGCTCCAACCCGCAGGGGGCCATCTTCTGGGCGGCACGGCTGCTGCAGACGGGCGACCACGTGGCGCTGTGGCGCCGGCTCAAGGTCATCGCGGTGGAGGACGTGGGGCTGGCCATGCCCGAGGCCATCAGCATCGTGCGCGCGTGCGAGGAGGGCTTCCACTCCGTGGGAATGCCCGAGGGGCGCATCTTCGTGGCCCAGGCGACCCTGCTGCTGGCCACGGCGAAGAAGAGCAACCGGGGCTACCAGGCGATGGACGCGGCGCTGGCGGCCGTGGAGGCCCACCCCAACGCGGCCCCGCCGCTCCACCTGCGCAACGCCCCCACCGAGCTCATGAAGGAGCTGGGCTACAAGAAGGGCTACGAGGCTCCTTGGAACCACAAGGACCACTACGTGCCCGGGCAGACGTACCTCCCCGAGTCGCTGGAGCGCTCCGTCTTCTACCGGCCGAGCAAGGAGGGCCACGAGGCGGAGATCCACGAGCGCATGAGCCACTGGTGGCGCGAGGACAAGGCGTCCCGGGGCGAGTGACGAGACCTCATCGCGCGAGTCAAGAGGCGTGATGCACCCACCGCGCCGCACTGAAGCGCGGTGGGGCTTCCGCGTAAGTGCCTGTGACGACTTGGTACCGCGACGTAGCGCTACATGTTCGTAGCTGAGAACTTGCCAAAGGGCGCGACTTGCTGAAGATGTTGGGTGCAGGGGCGCGCGCGGGCACGCGCGACCTGCGCCGAAAGAAGGAACTCATGGACCAGTTCGACCAGAACAAGCAGGCCGCAAAGATTCGTGTCGTCGGCGTCGGTGGCGCCGGCTGTAACGCCGTCAACACGATGATCATGGCGAAGCTTGAGCGGGTCGACTTCATTGCCGCCAACACCGATGTGCAGGCGCTCGCGGCGAACAAGGCGCCCGTCCGGTTGCAGATCGGCCAGACCCTGACCAAGGGCCTGGGCGCTGGCGCCAACCCGGAGATGGGCCGCGAGGCCGCGCTCGAGTCGCGCGATCAGATCGCCGCCATGCTCGAGGGCGCGGACATGGTGTTCGTCACCGCCGGCATGGGCGGTGGCACCGGCACGGGCGCGGCGCCCATCATCGCCGACATCGCCAAGAGCCTCGGCTGCCTCACGGTGGGCGTGGTCACCAAGCCCTTCCTCTTCGAGGGCAACAAGCGCCGCAAGCAGGCGGAGCAGGGCCTGGTGGAGCTCAAGGCCGCGGTGGACACCCTCATCACCATCCCCAACCAGCGCCTGCTCACGCTCAGCAACGAGCCCATGCCGCTGCTGGAGACCTTCAAGCGCGCCGACGAGGTGCTCCTCAACGCCGTCCAGGGCATCTCGGACCTCATCCAGTACCACGGCTACATCAACGTGGACTTCGCCGACGTGAAGACCATCATGAGCGACAAGGGCCTGGCGCTCATGGGCACCGGTCACTCCTCCGGCGACAAGCGCGCGCTCAACGCCATGCAGCAGGCCATCTCCAGCCCGCTGCTCGAGGACGTCTCCATCGACGGCGCCACCGGCCTGCTCATCAACATCACCGGCGGTCGCGACATGACCCTGCAGGAGGTCAACGAGGCCCTCACGCTGGTGCACGACGCGGCGGACCCGGACGCGGAGATCATCTTCGGCTCGCTCATCGACGACAACATCCGCGACGAGGTGAAGATCACCATCATCGCCACGGGCTTCGTATCGCGCGATGCGAAGGTGCGCCAGCCGCCTCAGGTGGTGCAGGTGCCCATCGTCACCCGGCCCTCGCCCGTGTCGCTGAACATGCCGCGCGAGGAGGTGGCCAGCCTGGTGCCCGCCAAGGCTGGTTCCCGCTCCATGCCCACCGTGGACACCCGCACGCTCTCCAACCGCACCGCGGTGGTGAAGGACGCGGCGCTGCCGCTGGACGAGGATCAGTTCGACATCCCCACATTCCTGCGCCGCCAGGGCCAGACGGAGATGCCGTAGGGTGAGCTAGCGCCCCGGGAGGCGGGCCACGCTCGCCGCCCGGTGGTTGCGCCCGGAGAGCGCGTCGCTGCGAGACAGCAGCGTGTCCACCTCTCGGTAGAGTTCGTCGATGCGCTCGGGCAGCCGCGGGGCGGGGACCACTCCGTCGCCGGACAACTGCTCCAGCAGGGAGCTGGCCCGCTGGAGCAGCTGATGCGCCCGGAGCAGCGCCCGTCCCGCCCGAGTGCCCTGGGGCGAGAAGAGGGTGCCGCCCTGGTAGAGGGTCTCGACGGCTATGCGGTTGGTGCGAAGGCGCTCGGTGACTCGCGCCCGGTACATCTCCAGCCGCCGCTCATGGCGCGCGCCCTGGAGATCCACCACTGTTCCTGTCGTGGAGGGCTTCACGGGCAAGGACGCTACGCCATTTACCTACATGCCCGCAACTTCCCGGCGGATGGCTCGTTGTCTCCTTGTCACGTCGCGGGTCGGGGTTTAGGTTCGCGCGCCTCTAGTGGAGGGGACACGGGCCATGTTCAAGAAGCTGCTCATCGCGAACCGGGGTGAGATTTCCCGCCGGATCAACGCCGTGGCGAAGGGGATGGGGATTGCCACCGTGGCCGTGTACTCGGACGCGGACGCGGAGCTGCCGTTCGTGCGGGAAGCGGACGAGGCGGTGCGCATCGGGCCCGCTCCCGCCAAGGACAGCTACCTGAACATCGCCGCCATCCTTGACGCGGCGAAGTCCACGGGCGCGGATGCGGTGCACCCGGGCTACGGCTTCGTGTCGGAGAACGCCGAGTTCGCCACCGCGTGCAAGGCCGCTGGCATCACCTTCGTGGGTCCGCCGCCCGAGGCCATGCTGCGGATGAAGGACAAGAGCCAGGCGCGCAAGCTGGTGGCCGCCGCGGGCGTGCCCGTGGTGCCCGGCACCGAGGACGTGCTCCCGGACGTGCAGGCCGCGCTGGCCGCCGCCGAGAGCATCGGCTACCCGGTGCTCTGCAAGGCCGCCGGGGGTGGCGGTGGCATCGGCATGGCCGCGGCCAACAGCCCGGCCGAGCTGGAGAAGGTCTTCCGCCAGTGCACGGATCGCGCGAAGGCCGCCTTCGGCCGCGAGGGCGTGTACATCGAGCGCTACTTCCCGGCGCCGCGCCACATCGAGGTGCAGATTCTCGGTGACCACCACGGCAACCTCATCCACTGCCTGGAGCGCGAGTGCTCCATCCAGCGCCGTCACCAGAAGGTGGTGGAGGAGGCTCCCTCGCCGCTGTTCGCGGACGGGCGCAACGCGGAGCTGTCCCAGAAGCTCTTCGCGGCGGCCATCGCCGCGGCCAAGGCCTTCGGCTACGCCAATGCCGGCACGGTGGAGTTCCTGTACTCGGATGGCGGCATCTACTTCATCGAGATGAACGCCCGGCTCCAGGTGGAGCATCCGGTGACGGAGCTGACCACGGGGTTGGATCTCATCGGCTGGCAGCTGCGCATCGCCGCCGGCGAGAAGCTCACCGTGAAGCAGGAGGACGTGAAGCGGCGCGGGGCGGCGCTCGAGTTCCGCATCTACGCGGAGGACCCCGTGAAGTTCTTCCCCTCGCCGGGCCCGCTCAAGGTGTACCAGCCGCCCACGGGCGAGGGCGTGCGCCTGGACTCGGGCTACGCCGAGGGCAACACCGTCACGCCGAACTACGATCCCATGATCGCCAAGCTCATCGTCTCGGGCGCCACGCGCGCTGAGGCCATCGAGCGCTCCATCGCGGCGCTGCAGAACTTCCGCATCGAGGGCATCAAGACGAACATCCCCCTGCACCTGCGCATCCTCCAGGAGCCGGTCTTCCGCGCGGGAGACCTGAACACGCGCTTCCTGGACAACTACGCGAAGCCGTAGCCGGGGCGGGACCCCTACCTCGCAGCACCCAGAGCACACGCAGTACCCTTGCGGAGGACACAGCGATGGCGGACGTGGCGGCGCACATCACCGGGACGGTGTGGAAGATCGAGGTCAAGGTCGGGCAGAAGGTCTCCTCGGGTGACACGCTCGTCATCCTGGAGTCCATGAAGATGGAGATGCCCGTGGAGGCCACCGAGGACGGCACGGTGAAGGAGATCCGCTGCAAGGAGTCGCAGCCGGTCAACGAGGGTGACGTCCTCGTGGTGCTCGAGTAGCGGGCGCGCGCGGTGCAGCCGTCCGCCCTGCATGTGGAGGACCGGGACGACGGTGTCCGCGTCCTCACGCTGTCCAACCCGGCGCGGCGCAACGCGCTCGACGACAGCCAGGTGGCCCGCCTGGACGAGGCGCTGGCCTCGGCTGCCGGCAGGGCGCGCGCCGTCCTCATCCAGGGCGAGGGCGGTGCCTTCTGCTCGGGCTATGACCTGAATCTGCTGGCGGCGCCCTCGGGGGACCGCCTGCCGGACGACGCGCTGATGGCGTGCCTGGCGAGGCTGGAGGCCCTGCCGCTGCCCAGCGTGGCGCTGGTGCGGGGGCCGGCTTTCGGGGCGGGCTTCGATCTGTCGGCCTCGTGCGACTTCCGGATCGGCGCGGAGGACGCGCTCTTCAGCATGCCTCCGGCGCGGCTGGGCATCGTCTACTCACCGGACGGGCTGATGCGCGCGGCCCGGCTGGTGGGCGTGGCGCGTGCCAAGAACCTCTTCCTCACCGGCCGCCGGCTGGACGCGAAGGACGCGCTCGCCTGGGGCCTGTTGGATGAGTGCCTGCCGGCGGCCGACGCCGAGAAGCGGGCACTGGAGCTGTGCCGGACGCTCGCCGGCCAGGCTCCGCTGGCGGTGTCGGGGATGAAGGAGACGTTCCGCCTGCTCACGCGGGCGGCCCTGTCCGACGAGGAGCGGGCGCACCTGCGCGAGGTGCGGGCCCGCGCCTTCGCCAGCGAGGATGCCCGGGAGGGCAAGGCGGCGTTCCTGGAGAAACGCACGCCCCGGTTCCGCGGCCAGTGAGGCGGGCCGCCCGCCCGCGGCTCAGGTGTCGCCGAAGAGCTCGCCCATGCGCAGCTGGAGCGCGGAGGCGATCTTGTAGAGCGACGAGATGGAGGCCGAGGACTCGGCGCGCTCGATCTGCGAGAGCAGCGAGACGGACAGGCCGGTGCGGCGAGCGAGCTGCTTGAGCGTGAGGTCCTGCGTCTTGCGCGCGTCGCGGATGGTGCGGCCGATGGCGCGGTGCAGGTCCGCCTCGGGGTCCTGGGACAGACCCTTCTTGGCCAGCGCGTTGCGCACGGCGCCGAGGAACTGGTCCGGCTCCATGGGCTTCTTCACGTAGTCGCTGGCCTGGTTCTTCAGCGAGGCCACGGCCGTGTCCACCGTCGGGTAGGCGGTGGCCACGATGACGGCGACGTCCGTGTCGTGCTTGCGGATCTGCTCCAGCACCTCGGTGCCGGACATGACCGGCATCATCATGTCCAGGATGACGAGGTGGAAGTCGGCGCTGCGGAGGATCTCCACCGTCTTGGTGGGGTCCGTCGTGGTGACGACGTCATAGCCCTCGCGCATCAGGACGAGCTTGAGGTAGTCGCAGTTGTCCTGCTCATCATCGACCACCAGGATACGAATCTG
Source organism: Archangium sp. (assembly GCF_036277355.1). Classification (GTDB taxonomy): domain Bacteria; phylum Myxococcota; class Myxococcia; order Myxococcales; family Myxococcaceae; genus Archangium. The sequence continues at coordinate 57,729 of NZ_DASUNC010000071.1, read as the reverse complement.
CACGAACCTTCTCCTCGTGTGAGGGGGGAAGCCCGAAGGCCGGGACTCCGCACACGCCGCGGGGGAGCGGCGTACGCGGGAGCCGTCGGCCTACTTGCCGCCTCCCGGTTGTTTCTGGCTCTTGTCGTAGTCAGCGACGAGCTTCCTGACGTTGGGAGCCATCTCGTGATTGGGCGCGAGCCGTAGGAACTCGCGGTAGTACTGCGCGCCTTCGTCCGGGCGGTTGCGCCGGGCCATCACCGTTCCGAGCGCGAGGTAGCACTGGGCATAGGTGGGATCGAGGTTGATGCACTTGCGGAGGACGGACTCGGCCTCGGGCAGCTGCGCCTTGCGCAACAGCATGTAGCCGTCGTCGAAGAGCTGCTTGGCCTGCTGCTCCGTGGTGGGGCCCGGAGGCGTGGGGCGCGGCGGCGTCTTGCCACCCGCGACCTGCGTCTTGCCCGGGGTGCCCCCCTTGGCGGCGGCGATGGCTGCCTCCACCTTCTCCTTCAGGGCGGCGTGCTCCTCGGCGAAGGCGAGCGTGCCCTCGGCGGCCTCCAGGAAGGGCAGGGCCTCCTGGTGGCGGCCCTCGTCGAAGGACTTCTGGGCCTGGTCGAGGTTCTGCTTGGACTCCTGCTCCGCCTTGGCCTGGTCGAGCAGCTCCTGGGCCTCGGTGGGGCGCTGGCCGTTGGCGTCCTGGATGGACTCGAGCGTCTTCACCGCCGCGTCGAAGTCCCGCGCGTCGATGGCGGCCCGGGCGCTCTTGAGCTGCTCGGCGAGCCCGGGGCCGTTCTCGGTGGGCGCCGGGGCCGGGTTCTGCGGCTGCGGGTTGGCCGGCTGCTGCGGCTCGGGCGGACGGGTGTCCACCGCGACGGGCGCGGGCGGGGTGACGGGAGTGGCCGGCTGCTGGCCGAACACGAACCAGGCGCCGCCGCCCACCGCGCCGAGCACCAGCACGCCCGCGAGGGCCAGCACGAGCCCCTTCTTCGAGCCCCGGGCGGTGCCATCGTGCGTCAGCCCGTCGGTGCTCTGGCCGGGGCCGATGAAGCGCAGCTTCACGTGGCCCAGCTCGATGAGGTCACCGTGCGCGAGCGAGGCCTGCGCGTAGCTCTCGCCGTTGACGGCCATGCCGTTGGCCGACTGCATGTCGATGATGCGCCACTCGCCGGAGTCCTCGCGGACGAGCTTGGCGTGCGTGCGCGACAGCGAGCGGTGGTCGATGGCGATGTCGTTGTCGTCGGTGCGGCCGATCCGCATCTCCGTGCGGATGCAGGCGAACTCCTGGCCCTTGAGCTCGGCGCTCACCACCAGCAGGTGCGGGGCCTCGTCGGCCTCCACCGCCGCCACCTTGCGGGGCCGGTTCATCTCCACCTGATCCATGCGGATCACCGCGGTGGAGTGGCGGCGCTGCTCGGCCGGGGACGGCGTGGGAGCGTCGTCGTGCTCCTCCTGCTGCTCCTCTTCCTCGTCCTGGTGGGCGGGAACGTCCAGCTCCGTCTTGGCCTGGGCGGCCTGGAGGGCCTTGGTCTGGGCTTCGTCCAGGGCGGCCTGGAGGGCCGAGGAAGGCATGCGGATGGTGGGCGCACCCACCTGGGAAGGAGGCGGGGCCGGAGGCTGCGCGGCGGCCTCTTTCTGGAGCGCCAGATCGTAGTCGCCGATCTGGATGAGGTCCCCGTCGGCGACCTGGGTCTGTCCCTGGATGCGCTCGCCGTTGATGCGCACCCCGTTATAGCTACCCAGATCTTCCACCAGCACGTGCCCGTTCTGGCGCACCAGGCGTGCGTGGCGGCGAGATACGTTTCGCTCCGTCAGGCGGATCGTATTCCCCTCCTGGCGGCCGATCGTAATTTCGTCGCGCACGAAGGGGACTACGGTCTTTCGCCCCTCGTCGTCTTCGATGATGAGCTTCAGCACGGGTCGGGTCCCCTTACAGCTATAGCAGAATGCCCATGGGTAGCTCAAGGAGGGCATCCTCCCCAAACGACAGGGCTTTTCCCGCAGGAAGGGGCCTGGGTGGGTCGGTTGTCTATCGGACAGATGGCCGCGAGCCGGGATCAGGCCTCCCGCATATAAGGAGGCGGAAGCGGGGGGATGAGGGGCCGGGCACCCGAGGGGCTGGCGGGAGGGGAGCAGGGGATTAGAGTCCGCGCCATGCGGAACAAGCTCGCCCCCCTCCTGTGCGCCGTGGCGGTGGCGCTCCTGCTGGCTCCCCCGGTGATGGCCGAGGACTCCGCGGCGGACATCGCCCGCCGGAGCCGGGAGCGGGGAGCCCTCAACCTGCTGGGCCTGCGCGCGGAGTTGAAGCTCACCACGGTGCTGAAGGACGGCCGGCGCAAGGAGCAGGTGCTCACCTCCACGGCGAAGCGGGTGGGGGGGCGCCTGCACTCGCTCGCGCGCTTCTCGCAGCCGGCGGGGGTGGCGGGCGTGGCGGTGCTCACCGTGGAGGGCGCCCCGGGCGAGCCGGCGGATATCTCCCTGTACCTGCCCAAGCTGAAGCGGGTGCGCAAGGTGGCCAAGGGGCAGCGGGGCCAGTCCTTCATGGAGACGGACTTCAACTACGCGGACCTGGGGGGCTCGGGCGGCGAGCGCGACGAGTCGCTCCGGTTGGTGGGGGAGACGAAGGTGCTGGATCGGCTCGCCCACGTGCTGCGCGGGAAGGCCGGGCCGGACTCCCCCTACGGCGAGGTGAGGCTCTACGTGGACAAGGAGACCGATGTGCCGGTGAAGGCCGAGTACTCGGACCGCGAGGGCAAGCCGCTCAAGGTGTACCGCGCCGTGCGGCTCAAGAAGTTCAAGGACCGGTTCGTCGCCGCGGAGGCGGTGATGGAGAACCTGCAGACGGGCTCGCGCACGACGCTCGAGGTGCTGAAGCTGGAAGAGGTGCAGCTCGGCGACGAGGCCTTCACCGAGCGGGCCCTGGAGCGCGGGTGAGACACGGGTTGCCCTCGCTGCTGGCCCTGGTGCCCGCGCTCGCACTGGCGGCCCCACAGCAAGCCGAGCCGCTGGAGGAGTTCTCCTCGGATGCGCCCGTGTCGCCCACGGTGACGGTGCGGGGGGACGTGCGGCTGCTGGGGGGCGTGGACACCGGCTTCGAGCCCGCCCGGGAGGACGGCCTCGGCGAGCACGTGGTGGATGGGTGGGGGAGGGCGTCGCTCGCCACGGACGTGAAGCTGAGCCCCGCGTTGCGGCTGGTGGTGGAGGGGCGGGCGTTGTGGCGCGGCGGGGCCCAGAAGGGCTTCGAGCGCGAGAAGTCCTCCTTCGAGCCCTTCCTGGGCGAGGCCTTCCTCGACGTGTACACCCGGTGGGTGGACGTGCGGGTGGGGCAGCAGACGCTGGCCTTCGGGGCCAACCCCTTCTTCGCGCCCTCGGACGTGCTCAACCCGCGCGAGCTGCGCCAGAGCTTCGTGCAGCTCGAGCCGGAGGACTTGAAGCTGCCCGTCTTCGCCGCGCGGGCGCTCGCCTCGGTGGGGCCGCTGTCCGTCACCGCTGTGTGGGTGCCCTTCTTCTTCGCGGACCGCTACGACGTGTTCGGCCAGGACGTGGCGCTGCTGCAGCCACCGCTGGGTGTGCCGGTGCCCGTCTCCGTGGATGCCTCCGTGGAGGACGGACTGCAGCCGCGCCTGCTGGAGACGCAGCGGCCGGGCCTGCCGGGCGACGTGGGCCTGCGCGTCACCGGTGACGTGAGCCGGGTGAAGCTGGGGGGCTCGTGGGTATGGGCCAACGAGAAGCAGCCCCAGGTGACGCTCGACCCCGAGCTGGAGACGCTGCTGCGCTCCCGGGAGCGCGGCGAGCCGGTGGATGCGGCGCTGCTGCTCTCCTTGCAGGACCGATTGAGCGCGGGCGAGTCGCTCGCCACCGGCCGGTATGCGCGCCAGCACGTGCTGGCCGCCGAGGCGAGCACGCTGGTGGGGCCCACGCAGCTCGATGTGGACGTGGGCTTCAGTCCCTCGCGGACGTTCTACGGCGACCGGCTGCGGCCACTGCGCAAGCCCGCGGTGTCTTGGGTGGTGGGCGCGTCACAGGCGGAGGAGTCGGACCTCGTCTACTCCGTCACCTATACCGGGCTCGCGGTGCCGAACGTGGGTGCGCAGGAGGTGCTCTTCCTGCTGGAGCCGGGCACGGCGCGTGGACGGGAGCGCACGGCCTTCTTCCACCTGCTGGTGGCGGACGTCGGGTATTCGCTGCTGGAGGGACGGCTGCAGGTGGGGATGCGTGGGGCCTTCGAGCCCATCCAGCGCTCCTTTCTCGTGGCGCCACGGGTGGGCTGGCGCGTGAGCGAGCATGTGCACGTGGGGCTCGCGGCCGAGGTGTACGGGGGTCCGTCCTTCAGTGCATTCGGCTACTTCAACCGCAACGACCAGGTGCTCGCCTCGGTGCGGCTGGCGCTGTAGTGGACCTTACCGTGCGCTCCAGACCCTCACGGTAAGCCCCAATCCAGCGGACCACTCGTCCACCCGGGCGACCCCCGCATCCGCGTGTGCATGCGCCGCGGAGAGCCGCAGCCACACCGGCTGATCATTCACGGCGATGAGGAGCCGCTCCAGGCCCACCTCCTCGCGCGTCCGGAAGCGCATCCCGCCATCGAGGCCCACCGTCCACCCGGCGAGTGCCGTGATGCGCGCCGTCCACCACCCGTCCTCCGTCTCATAACCCGCGTCGAGCAACAGCGTGGTGAACGGAGACAACTCATGCTCCATGCCCGCGCGCGAGCTGCGCAGCATGTGACTCGCCGCCGGCCCCACGCCGAGCCACACCCGCGCCGTGCTCGCACGCACCGGATCCAGCAACAGCGCGGCGCGCCCCGTCTCCAACGTCCAGCCCGGCCCCTCCCAGACGCGCCGCTCGTAGTGCCCCAGCCGCATCGCCAGGGTGAGGTCGAACGGGAAGGGGATGCGCACCGGGCGCGCGGTGGGCACGAGGATGAAGCCCTCCTCCAGGTGGCGGCGGAGGTTGCCCTCGTAGAGCGTGGCCGTCAGTCCCAGGCGCGCGGTGCCGCTCCGGGCCCGGGTGACGAACAGCCGGTGCGTGTTGAGCCAGGGCGTGCCCTTGCTGCGGCTCGTCCGCTCGGTGCGCAACAGGATGCCGGCATGGAGCTCGGGCGTGACCGCGCCCCCCTGCACGGCGGGCCCGGCTCCGAGGAGCAGCCCGTTGCCCGGGTCGAAGCAGATGGGAAAACGGTCCCCGGCCTCGTCCGCGCGTGCACAGTCCTCTCCCTGCCCGGAGGCACTGGCGAGCAGCAGCGCGAGCGTGAGCGCGAGCATCCCGGCCGTTCCTCAGCGAGAGGCCGCCAGGGGCGCGGAGCGGCGGGCGGGCGCCCACAGCGAGAAGCGCAGGCCCGTGTTCGCGGACCACTCCCAGACGGGACGCTCGTCCACGAGGTCCGTGCGCCACTGGCCCCGCCCCTCGAGCACCAGGCTCAAGGGCTGGTCGTTGATGGCCAGGAGGATGAGCTCGTAGCCGGCACGCACCCTCAGCCGCTCCGGGTGGTGCGTCCGTCCCTCCACCTGCTGGTCCAGGAGGAGCTTCTCCACCTCGGCGCCAAAGGTGAGGTGGTGGAAGCCGTTCGGGTCGAGCGTGAGGTTCCCCTCGGCCACGGCGCCGGGGACGAGCGTGAAGAAGCCGTGGGTGCGGTCGTACTCCAGCGAGGGGCCGGCCCGCACGCGCACGTACGAGGCCAGGTCCCTCGAGTGCCACAGGTCCAGCGTCAGGTGCCCGGAGATGAAGGTGTAGAAGACGTGGTCGACGCCACCGCGGCGGAGCAGCTCCAGGCGCAGCACCTCCAGCCATCCGCCCATGTCGAAGGTGAAGTCCCAGCGGCGCGGCTTGCCGAGGAAGGTGGTCACCCGGATGGGCGGCTTGTCTTGCCGGACGTTGGTGTCGTAGCGCAGCAGCGTGGCATCCAGCGACGACTGCTCCCCCAGCACCAGCTCGGTGTCCAGTACGGTGAAGCGGCGCATCATCCGCTCGCCGTCGGGGACCTCGGTGATGATGCCGAAGTCCACCCGGCCCCGGGACAGGGCGCGCGGCTCGCCCGTGCGCCACAGCGGCGCCCACGCGCCTCCCAACCACACGCGCCGGTGCAGGTCGAAGTTGAACTGCATCACCCGGCCGCGCTCGTCGCGGTACCACCCGGGAGGCGCCTCGGCGATGGCGGGCACGAAGGTGTAGCCCTCGGCGAGCCGCTGGAGGAGGCCCGGGGCCAGCTCATGGCAGGGCGCCGTGCGCTCGAGGGGGCGGGCACTCTCCGTACCGTCCGCCTCCAGCTCGTTCGCGGGCGCGGCGAGGCAGCGCCGGGTGGACTCGTCGCACTGCAGCCGGTAGCGGCCCGAGGGCACCTGGGGCGAGGGCCCGATCGAGGCACACGAGATGGCCTTCCCATGGACCAGGGAGGGCAGAGGAGACTCCGGAGGAGCGAACCTCATGGTCTGTCCCGGGGGGGCTGTCTCCGAGGGAGCCTCGGGGCCTCCGGACTGCGAGAGCAGGAGGGCGAGGAGCACGGCCGTCATCATGGGCAGGCCTCCGAGGGGGTGGATTCAAGCCGCATGCCCCCGCCTGGGGACCGGCCTGGCAAGAGGTGGGGCGCGACGGAGTGCACGATATCAGGCTCTGGCGGAGGTCGACCGGGGCGGGAGGGGGGGATATAAGGCCGCGACCCACGCCCGGAGCGTGGGCCCATGCGGACGGAGGCGTCTTTCCCCGTGTCGAGCAACGGAGAGCAGCAGCAGGAGCCGCGGACCTTCACCGAGGCCATCCTCGGCAAGGGCATCCACCAGGAGTCGTGGGCGAAGCGCTGGATGGCGCTGGAGCCGACGCTGCGCGTGGCGTTGGCGACAGCCGCCTTCGCGGCGCTGCTCTTCATCCCCTACCTGGGGGCGGTGGGCCTGTGGGACCCCTGGGAGACGCACTACGGCGAGGTGGGCCGCGAGATGGTCCAGCGCCGGGACTACGTGTACCCCTTCTGGGAGAACGCGTGGTTCTTCTCCAAGCCGCCGCTCACCATGTGGATGCAGGCGCTGGGCATGCAGGTGGTGGGCACGATGCGCACCGAGGGCGCCCTGGGCCTCTACACCGAGTGGGGCATGCGGATGCCCTTCGCCCTGCTGAGCATCGCCGCGGTGTCGCTGCTGTCGCTGGCCGTGGCGCGGGTGGTGAACCGGCGCGCGGGCCTGGCCACCGGCTTCGTGCTGGCCACCATGCCGCTCTACTTCCTGCTCACCCGGCAGACGGTGACGGACACGCCCTTCGTCACCACGCTGGTGTGCGCCATGGCGTGCGCGATGATCGGCCAGCTGGACGACGACATCACGAAGCACCGCGCCGCGTGGTGGTACGCCTTCTACGTCTTCGCGGGCCTGTCCACCCTGGCCAAGGGCCTGCTGGGCGTGGGCCTGCCGGCCGTCATCCTCGTGCTCTACGCCCTCTTCGCCGTCATCCCCTATGACGCGGCGAGCCTCAACGCGCACCTGCGCTGGCTGCTGGAGGCCCCCTTCCGCGCCGAGGTGCGCGAGGGCAAGCGCCCCATGCCGGTGCTGTGGGCGCAGATGTACAAGATGAAGCTGGGCACCGGCATCCTCGTGTTCTGCGCGGTGGCCGTGCCCTGGTACCTCGTGCTGTGCCTCTTCGACGGCGTGGACGACGAGGGCAAGCTCTTCTGGTACCGCTTCTTCATCCACGACCACCTCAACCGCCTGAGCGCGGGCGTGCACACCACCACGCCCGGCGGCACCTTCATCTACTTCATCGAGCAGGGCGGCTTCGGCATGTTCCCCTGGGTGGCGCTGGTGCCCGGTGCCTTCGCGCTGGTGTCGCGGTTGCGGCCGCGCTCGCGCGACAAGGCGGACCAGCTGGCCCTCATGGCCGCGCTGTGGGTGGCCTTCTCCTTCACCCTGCTGGCCTCCTCGGCCACCAAGTTCCACCACTACGTCTTCCCGGTGCTCCCGGGCATGGCCGTCCTCATCGCCCTCTTCGTGGACCGGCTCTGGGAGGAGGGCATCTCCGCCCATGCGATGAGCCTCGTCTTCGGGCTCATCCTCTTCATCCTCGTGGGCCATGACCTGGCCAACAACCCGAAGAACTTCACCGACCTCTTCGTCTACAACTACGACCGGCCCTACCCCAACGAGCTCGTCACCCGGCCCATCGCCATGTTCGTCTCCCGCCCGCTGTGGATGGGCGACCTGCTGACGCTGGTGCTGCTCTCGGTGGGTGCCTGGCTCGCGGTGGGCGCGTTCTCCGACAAGGGCAAGTCCTCGGTGTACGAGCGCGGCGTGGCGCTGCTGTGCCTGGCGCTGGGGCTCGCCTTCCTCGTGCCCATGGCCCTGCGCGGCGCGGTGTCCGCCAGCCCCCTGATGGGCGGGGCCCTGTTCCTCGTGGGCGGCTGGGTGGCCTGGCAGGCGTACCGGGCCGGCGAGGAGTCCCGTACCGGGCTGTGGGTGCTCGCCGCGGCCCTGCTGCTGGGCGGCGCCCTGGGCCTCGTGCGCACCGTCCGCGTGCCGCCCGCGGGCGACTCGCTCCTCAAGTCCCTGTCCGAGCCCGTCAACGTGAAGATGGCCATGGGCTTCGTCTTCACGGTGGCCGGGGGCCTGGCGGTGGTGGCGGCGATGCAGCGCGCGCGGGTGATGCTGTACGGCACCTTCTGGGCGCTCGCGGCCGGCTTCGCCCTCTGGTTCAACTGGGGCCACTGGGTGGACCTGTCCCACCACTGGACGCAGCGCGACCTGTTCTGGCGCTACTACGCCCAGCGCAAGCCGGACGAGCCCATCACCGCCTTCCTGATGAACTGGCGCGGCGAGACGTTCTACTCGCGCAACCAGGTGAAGCAGATCCGCGAGGCGCCCAAGCTCAAGCCCTTCGTGGACCAGCCCGGCCGCGAGTGGGCCCTGGTGGAGCACAACCGCCTCCCCCTGCTCAAGCAGGCCGCGGGCGCCGACAAGACCGTCACCGTCATCGACCGTGACATCAACAACAAGTTCATCCTGGTGACCATCGATTGAGCGGCATCTCCGTCCAGGGACTGGCCAAGCGCTTTGGCTCTCGCACCGCCGTGGAGGGGCTGGACTTCGACGTCCGCCCCGGCGAGGTGTTCGGTCTGCTCGGGCCCAACGGCGCCGGGAAGACGACCACGGTGCGCATGCTCACCGGCCTCCTCCAGCCCTCGGAGGGGGAGGCCCGCGTCTGGGGGCACTCGGTGCGCACGGACGGCGAGGCCCTGCGGCGCGTGGTGGGCCTGCTCACCGAGCAGCCCGGGCTCTATGAGCGGCTGAGCGCGCGCGACAACCTGCGCTTCTTCATGAAGCTGCACGAGCTGGACGAGCGCCAGGTGTGGCCTCGGGCCCAATCGTACCTGGAGCGCTTCGGGCTGGCGGGCCGCGAGAACGACCCCTGCGGCGGCTTCTCCAAGGGCATGCGGCAGAAGCTGGCCATCGTGCGCACGCTGGTGCACGACCCCAAGGTCATCTTCCTGGACGAGCCCACGAGCGGCCTGGACCCCGAGTCGGCGCGCACCGTGCGCGACGCGGTGGCGGAGCTGGCGGCGGAGGGACGCACCATCGTCCTGTGCTCGCACAACCTGGCCGAGGTGGAGCGGTTGTGCACGCGGGTGGCGGTGGTGAAGGGGCGGCTGCTGGCCATGGCCCCGGTGAACGAGCTGCGGCGCACGGGCAGCGCGCTGGAGGTGAAGGTGGAGGGCGAGGCCGAGCGCTACGTCCAGGCCCTGTCCGCGCTGCCCTTCGCGCCCAACGTGCTCGCCGAGGGCGCGCGGCTGCGGGTGATGCTGGCGGACGAGGCGCAGGCCCCGGACGTGGTGGCATGCCTGGTGGGCTCGGGAGCCCGCGTGCACAGCGCGGTGCCGGCCCAGCGTCCGCTCGAGGAGGTCTACCTGGAGCTCATTCGCGAGGGGAAGGTGTGAGCATGGCGTTCCGTTCCCGCCGCGCACTGGCCGTCTTCTGGAAGGACTTCCTGGATCTGCGCAGGAACCCGGTGCTGTTGCTGGGCATGGCGGCGCTGCCCCTGGTGCTGGTCGTGGTTCCGATGATCGTCGTCTGGACGTACGTGCGCGATCCGCACGACGGCAACCTCCGGGTGCTCGCCCTCTACTACGATCCGACGCTGCCCCTGAACGCCAACGCGGGGCGCTTCCTGGTGGAGCGCACGCTGCTGGACTGGTTCGGCATGTTCCTGGTGATGCCGGTGTTCGTCCCCATCCTCATCTCCTCGCAGAGCGTGGCGGGGGAGAAGGAGCGGCGCACCCTGGAGCCGCTGCTGGCCTCGCCGGTGACGGCGATGGAGCTGGTGGCGGGCAAGAGCCTGGCCTCGCTGGTGCCGGCGCTGCTGATCACCTGGACGGCCTTCGCGCTGCTGTGCGTGGGCGTGGACGTGGTGGCGTGGCCGCTGGGCCAGGGGCCGATGCTGCCCAACACCCTGTGGCTCTTCGGCGTCCTCGTGCTGGCGCCGCTCTTCGCCTTCTTCGGCAACGGCGTGGCGGTGCTCATCTCCGCGCGCGTCGCCGAGGCCCGCACCGCCCAGCAGCTCTCCGCGCTCATCGTGCTCCCGCTCGTGGGGCTGGTGGCCGGCCAGGTGGCGGGTTTCTTGAATGCCGGGCTGGTGTACTACGCGGTGCAGGGCGCGGTGGTGCTGCTGCTCGACGTGGCCCTGCTGTGGGCGAGTGTCCGCCTGCTGGACCGGGAGCGGCTGATCAGCCGGTGGGGGTAGCCGGGCGGACGGGGGAATGCCGGGTTGACTGGCCAAGGGTGCGGAACCTCTGGCATGTTCCCTGGACAGGCCGGGGGTGGTGCGATCGGCGGGCATGCAATGGGCCCGGTCGCTATGCGTTTAGCAGGGGTAGGCGGCGTGGCTCCCGGTAGTCGACGCGGTCTCTGGAGGCGACGAAAGCACGATGGGATTCTTCGGTACGATCAAGGACGAGGCGAAGCGGAACTTCATCGCGCGCGCCGACGAGGCGAAGGGCGAGATTGTCTACAAGTATCCGGAGAAGAACATCCGGATGCTCACCCAGCTCACCGTCGATGCGGACGAGGTCGCCCTCTTCGTCAAGGACGGGAAGGTGGAGGGCAAGCTGGGGCCGGGGCGGCACCAGCTGGACACCAGCAACATCCCGTTCCTGTCGCGCTTCGTGGAGGGCTTCACCGGCGGCAACCTGTTCATCGCCGAGGTCTTCTTCGTCTCCACGCGCGAGTTCACGGGCGTGAAGTTCGGAGGCCCCATCGGTGACGTGCGCGACCCGGAGACGGGGCTGGGCATCGGCACCATGGTGTACGGCGACTTCTCCGTCCGGGTGACGGAGCCGGAGAAGCTCGTGGTGGGCCTGGTGGGCATGGGCCGCACCAGCAACGCGGAGTTCCTGGGCTGGTTCAAGAACCAGGTGCTCAAGGTGACGCGGGACCGCATCGCCGAGCTGCTGGTGAAGAAGCGCTGGCCGCTGCTGGACGTGACGAGCGGCGCGTACACCGAGGAGATCGAGACCGAGGTGATCGCCGGCCTGAAGCCGCACGTGGACACGTACGGCATGACCGTGGTGCGGATGGGGAACTTCCACGTCAGCATCAAGGAGGAGGACGAGGCGACGCTGAAGAAGCTGTCGAAGGACGTGGCGTACTCGCGGCTGGCGGGCGGCTTCCAGCAGTACGCGCAGGGCCAGGCGATGCTGGGCGCGGCCGAGGGCATGGCCAAGGGCGGCGACGGCAGCGGCGCTGGCGCGGGGCTGCAGGGCATGGGCATGGGCATGGGCTTCGGCATGGCCCAGATGTTCACGAACCAGCAGCAGCAGAATCAGCAGCAGCACCAGCAGCAGCCGCAGCAGCCGGCTCCCGCGGCGGCACCCGCGGACACGCGCACCCCGGCGCAGCGGCTGAAGGAGCTGAAGGAGCTGAAGGACGCGGGCGTGCTGTCGGATGAGGAGTACAACGCCAAGCGCGCGGAGCTGATGAAGCTGCTGTAGCCGTCCGCCTCGAGGTGCCCCAACTGCCCCCATTTCCCCTCTCCCCCCGGGAGAGGGACGGGGTGAGGGTATCTGGGCTCCCGAGTTGTCCCCCGAGGCCTCCGTCCGTGATTCCGGGCGGGGGCCTTCGTGTTCCTACCGCCGGGTCTTGTGTCCGTGTCCCGGGCGGAGTCCGTCCTTCTTCCTGGGGGCCGAGGCCTTGCCGGGCTTCGAGGCGCGGGCCTGGCGGGACTCGGCCTTGCGGACCTTCGAGGCCTTCGACTTCGAGGCACGGGCCTGAAGGGGCTTCTTCGCCGGGCACGTGGCCGCCGAGGTGGGCGGGGGCGCGGGGGCGGGAGTCACGGGCGTGGCCGGAGGGGGCTCGGCGGCCGGAGCCTGCTCGGGGGCCGCCGGGGTGTTCTCGGGAGTGGCCGGGGCGGTGGGCTCGGGGGCGGTGGGGCCCGCGGGGGCCTCGGACGGAGCGACACTCTCATCCCGGGCATCCAGCTTGATGGGGACGCCCAGGGTGGTGCCCAGCCGCAGCAGCAGCACGTCCGGGGCGATGCCGTTCTCCCCCATGCTGTCGGCCACCTCGCGCGCGGAGAGCGCGTTGCCGTGCGCCCACAGCCCCTGGAGGAACTTCCCGGCATCCGGCTCGTGCCACCAGGACGGGCCGAAGCGCGCCTTGAGCTGGCCCTGCAACTGGCCCGCGAGGAACCACGCGCGGAAGTGGTCCGCCGACTGGAAGAAGTCCTCCTGCTCCACGAGGTAGCGCGCCACGTCGTCCTTCGTCGCGGGCATCTCGTCCACGCGCTCGAGCATGGCCTTGTACAGCTCGCGGGCGTCCACGCCCTCCTCCTGCCGGTGCAGCGCGAGCTGGTACAGCAGCCGGCCCGCGGCGCGGCGGATGAGGAACAGCTTGTGGGCGCTCGTGGCCGCCAGGTACGTGGCCCGGTCCTTCCCCGTCAGCCCCGCGTGCTCCTCCAGCCACACCGGGTCCTCCGTCAGGTCCTCGAAGAGGGCCGCGTACGCCTCGGTGACGGTGGGGTTGCCCAGCTTGGCCAGCTCGAAGCGCGGCTCCTTCGTGTACGCGTAGTGCAGCGTGTGGCCGAACTCGTGCAACAGCCGCGACTGCTCCAGCGCCCCGTCCACGGGCCGCACCGACAGCCGCACGTCCCCGGGCACCTCGATGCCCAGCGACAACGGGCGCGGATTCTTGCGCTTCACGCCCTCGCGCGCGTCGATGCGCACGTTCTTCATGCCGCCCAGGTCGATGCCCATCCCCGACAGCGTGCCGTGCGCGCGCAGCAGCAGCTCGGTCTTGGGGAAGAAGCCATCCACCTCGCGCGGGCGGAACAGCCGCGGCAGGTCCGCCCGGGTGAGGTTCGTGAAGGGCATCCCCAGCTCGCGCTGGGCCAGCCGCTCCATCACGTCCTTGTAGGGCGCCTCGGTGGCCTGCAGCACCTCCTCGGCCAGCAGGGCCAGCCGGCCCAGGTCCGCTTGCCGCAGCTCCCCGCCAAAGGCCTCGTACGAGGGGTAGCCCAGCTCGCGCACCAGCTCCTCCGTGCGCTGCTCGCGCCGCTGGATGAGCGGGTTGAGCCGCTCCAGGGCCGGCGTGGCCGCGGTGTAGAGGGCCTTGCGCCTGGGCGCGCTGCGCTCGTTGGCGAGCAACCGCTCCAGCTCGCTCCAGCGCACCTCGCGGCCGTCCACCTGGAAGGTCAACGACGCCTCCAGGTTGGCGATGGCGTCGTTCACCTCGGCGAGCTGCTGCGACAGGTACTCGCCCGCGAAGTGCGACTGGAGCGCCGTGAGGGCGCGCAGCTCGCGCGGCTCCGTGGTGCGCTGGCGCAGCCGGTCGATCTTCCGGATGTTGTCGAGGCTGAACAGCGTCTCCCTGCCCACGTACGTGGAGGCGACGTCGGCGCGGGCCCCCTCGGACCAGTAGCTCCACACGAGCAGGTCCTGCGCCTTGAGCAGGTCCGCCGCGTCGGAGGCGAGCCGCGCCACCTCGGCGGCGAGCTGCTGCTCCTCGGTGAGAGGGGGAGGCGCCTTGGGCGTGGTGACGCACCCACCGAGGGTGCTGAGGCTGAGGGTCAGGAGGAGTGCGGGAAGCCTTGGGCGCATGGGACGCGCAATGTAACTTCCGCCGCGCTCATGCCCAATCCAGTCCAGTGGCGCTCGGCCGCCGGCCGGCAGGCGCTCTACGGAGCCCTCCGCCGTTTCTTCACCCAGCTCGGCTACCTCGAGGTGGAGACCCCCCTCCTCATCCCCGCCCCGGGGATGGAGCCCCACATCACCGCCTTCGAGGCGCCCTTCGTCCCCGAGACGGACGTGGGCCAGCGCCGCACCCTCTACCTGCACACCAGCCCCGAGTACGCCATGAAGCGCCTGCTCGCCGATGGCGCGGGTCCCATCTTCCAGATTTGCAAGGTATTCAGAAACGGAGAGGTGTCTCGGACCCACAACCCCGAGTTCACCCTGCTGGAGTTCTACCGGCCCCGGGCGGACTACCACGCCATCATGGCGGACCTGGAGGGGGCGCTGGCGGAGGCGGACCAGGCGGTGGGGGGCGATGGCTTCTTCCGCCGCACGCCCTACGAGCGGCTGTCCGTGAGGGACGCGGTGCTCCGGGAGACGGGCGTGGACCTGCGGGCCTGCGCGGATGGGCCCTCGCTGAAGCGGGCGGCGGAGGCGGCGGGGGTTCGCACGGGAGATGCCACCAGCTTCGACGATGTCTTCTTCCACCTGTTCCTGCAGAAGGTGGAGGGGAAGCTGGGGTGGGAGCGGCCGACCTACCTGACGGAGTACCCGGCCTCCATGGCCTCGCTGGCGCGGCTCAAGCCGGGGGACCCGGCGGTGGCCGAGCGTACGGAGCTGTACGCCCGGGGGCTGGAGCTGGCCAACGGCTTCTCCGAGCTGACGGACGCGGTGGAGCAGCGCGCCCGCCTGGTCGAGGAACAGGAGTTCCGGCGCAATGCGGGCCGGGCCGTGTATCCACTGGACGAGCGGTTCCTTGACGCGGTAGGCCACATGCCGCCCTCGGCGGGCATCGCCGTGGGGCTGGACCGTATCCTGATGCTGTTGCTGGGCGTGGAGTCCATCTCGGATGTCCTCCTGTTCCCGGCCCATGAGTTCGTTTGAGAAGTGACATGGCCAACAAGAAGCCGCAGACCCACAGTTTCCAGGCCCATCCCTGGCACGGCATTTCCCCGGGTGACGAGTCTCCCGAGACCGTCACCGCGTACATCGAGATGGTGCCCACCGACACGGTGAAGTACGAGCTCGACAAGGAGACGGGCATCCTGCGGCTGGACCGGCCGCAGCAGTTCTCCAGCCAGTGCCCCACGCTCTACGGCTTCATTCCGCAGACGTACTGCGACGAGCTGGTGGCGAAGCGCTGCGCCGAGCGCACCGGGAACAAGGGCATCAAGGGCGATGGAGACCCGCTCGACATCTGCGTGCTGACGGAGAAGGTGATTCCGAGCGGCGCGCTGCTGGTGCACGCCGTGCCGGTGGGCGGCTTCCGCATGGTCGACGGCAACGAGGCGGACGACAAGATCATCGCCGTGCTGGAGTCGGACCTGGTGTACGGGGCACTGCAGCACGTGGCGCAGCTGCCGACCGCGCTCGTCGAGCGGCTCAAGCACTACTTCCTCACGTACAAGCAGATTCCCAGCCAGGCCAAGCGCGCGGTGGAGATCGTCGAGATGTACGATCGCAGCGAGGCGCACGAGGTCATCATGCGCAGCATGAAGGACTACCAGCGCGTGTACGGCCAGGCCACGCCCGCGCGCAAGCCGCGCGGCCGCAAGGGGTAGCCCCTGGATGCGCTCCTGCCCACGTAGGGGCTTGGCTCCGCCGTATTACCCCGGCAGGACGTTGAACGCCAGAGCGTGAACAGTTCCTGAGATCACTGCTGTTAGGTGTGCTGCGAGTCTAACCGGTCGAGCAACGATGACGGATCAGCAGATCAACAACTACGCGCGTCGGCTGCTCGTCGAACTCTTCGTCCAGCTCGGAGAGAAGCACGCTTGGTTCCACGATGAGGAGTACCGGACCGTAGTGGACTTGGCAAACAAGCTTGAGGCGGAGATCGAGCGGGGCATCGCGCTCCTGGATGCGGGCAAGGAGTTGCCCGCGGACATGTGGCCCCTCGTAAAGCTCAGGGTCGTGGACCGATTCCTGAACGAGAACAGTGGGTTCCAACCCACAGGGGTGCTGGCTCAGGTGACATTGGACGGGAAACGGCGCTTCCAGGTCTACCGGCGTCCGGTGGGCCCACGCCGGTCTTCCGTCGAACGCCAGATCAGCGGGCACCTGCGCGCCTGGGTGAAGCACCACTGGGTCATCCCGGAGACGTTCCTGGACTATAGCGTCGAAATCGTCAGGCCTCCCCAGTTCCTCATCACGAAGCTCGAAGCCCTCCGGGGGCGCCGTGAGCCGTTGCGAGTGGCCATCTACCACTTCGAGGATGGCGTGGAGATCGTCTGGCACGAGCACCTGCTTCCCCATTGGCAGGCCGTTGACCTCAAGGCGCCGGAGACGCGATGGTCCCGGGTGGAGCGCCTGCTGGAGCGTGCCCTCCAGGCGCAGGTCCACGTTCTGGTCCTCCCCGAACTCACCATCACACCGGACCTGCGCCGCCGGATCCAAGGCTGGTTGAAGAAGAACCTCAGCCGCCACTCGCTCCTCCTGGTGCTGCCGGGCAGTTTCCACGAGCCCGACCCCGCCCAGCAGGGCAAGGCCTTCAACAGGACGCAGTTGCTGGACAGCGCCGGTCAGGTCGTGATGGAGCACACCAAGCTCACCCGATTCAGTCAGGGGGGGGCATTCGAGAGCATCCTCACCGGAAGCCGCATCAGGCTCCTGCCGCTACCCATCGGATTGATGGCCACCCCCATCTGCCTGGACTTCTGTCAGTCCGCCCACCCCATTCGCGAACTCTGGAAGGTACTCGGTCCGGAGTGGTTGCTCGTTCCAGCGTACGGCAACCAGTCGAGCGTGAACGCCCATCGCGCTGCGGCGAAGGATCTTCGGACTTCCCACGGAAGCCGGACGGTGCTCGCCAACCAGCATCGCCAGGGGGAGCAGTCGGCTCCTGGATTCATCGGGGATCCGTCCTCGGAGTCCCTGGCCCTGAGTCCCGAGGAGCAGACTGCGGAACAGGCGGACGCCTTTCAGGTAGAGAGCCTGTGGATCTGGTCCGACGAGACGTCGGGGGGAAACAAGAGTGGCCCGGGACTGGTAAACTAGAGTAAACAGGCTTATTGCCAGGAGTTTACTCATGCCGCTCGATCTTGAGGAGTGTGCCCCCGAAGATGTGGCGGTCTACTCCACGTTGCCCGAGTTGCTGGAAGCCGTCGAAGCCATCTCGCGCTGGAGCGACCGGAAGGCGGCGGTGTTGGACTACGTCTATTGCGAGCGGCTGCTGAAGCTGATCCGGACGAACGCACCGAGAGAACAGCTCGAGGAGTTCAACGAGCACCTAGTCCAGGTGGTGCATCCCCTGCGACAGGAGGATCTGGACGGCCTGAGCCTACGCTACTACCAGCGCTGGTCCCTGTTGCGTGAGCTCCTGGAGCGGCGCATCGAGTCGCTGCGCGGTGAGCTGCCTCAGCAGTTGCTGGCGCGGGAGCACGTGTCCTCCATACTGGAGTACCTCTCCCGGGCCCGTGGGCCCGTGAGCCAGCAGGACCTTATGCGGGAGCTGGATCTCCGAAAGGCCAACCTGTCGCGCATCCTGAGCCGACTGGAAGCCCACGAACTCATCGAGAAGCTTCCTGGCAAGGGGGGCAGCAATCTCATCAGTCTGGGATTCCGTGGCCGCGAGCTGGAGCTGGCATCGGCTACCGCCCCGCAGCCCCCAACGCCCACCGTCGAGAAGCCTGGGACGATGGCGCGCTTTTCTTCGCTCATGGCGGACGATGATTCGCCTTCTCCCCCGATGTGACGATGACGACCCACATCTCTACTTTCTATAGCTTCAAGGGTGGCGTTGGACGCTCTCTCTTGCTCGCCAATGTCGGCGTCAGTCTCGCGCGCAGCTCGCAAAAGGTCCTGCTCTGGGACCTCGACATGGAAGCACCGGGAATGCATTACATCTCGGGGTTGCGAGCGCAGAAGTTGCCGGCCCGCGGCTTCCTGGAGTGGCTCGTGGATTGGCAGCAGGCGGGCTCTCTGATTCCGGAGGGACACCTGCTTGAGTCCTTCCTGTCGCTGGCCTATGCCGTCCCCAACATCCCGGGATTGTTTGTCCTGCCTGCGTTCGGAGAACGCGGCAACTTCGCTCGTCTGTACCAACAGATTGACTGGCACGCCTTCACCGCTCGGAATCCAGAGCTCGGTCTGAAGCTGTTTCAACGCCTCCTGGATGCGCTCTCCGCGAAGTTTCAGTACGACCACGTTCTGCTGGACTCGCGCACGGGCATTACGGATCTGGGAGGGCTGCTCACCGCCGTGTTGCCCCATGCGACGGTATTGGTGGGCAACTACTCGGCGCAGAACACGGTGGGCCTGTTGAGTGTCTACCGCGCGCTCCAGAAGGCAGTGGACGACAAGCTTTCCGTGCGCACCCAGGGAGCACTCCAGCGCATCCTCGTCGCATCGCCCGTGCCCCTTGATGAGGATCCGAGCAGCCTCGCCCGCCGCCGTGCTGTCTGGGATGGTCAATTTGAACTGCCGCCCGACGAAACCCGCGTGGAGGTGCCCTTCGTGGCCCGGCTTCTCTTCAGCGAGGAACTACTCGTGGAGACGGAGCCCGACTCTCCCGTGGCGCGCGCCTACAAGCGAGTGGCTCAACAGCTTCTCGACCTGCGCAAGGCGCTTCTCCGGAAGCAGGAGTCTGCCGAGCTCGAGTCCGTGCTCTACCGCGACCTCTCTTCGAATCCTTCCTCGAACCGGCCAGGCCCCAGGCAAAAGGAAGTGCGTGGCCCCTCCTTCGAACAACGGGTCGAGCGGTTGCTACAGCTGTTGGGTTACTCGGTGAGCCGTGGCGAAACAACCGGCCTCATCGCCCAGCGAAAGAGCGGCTTCCAGCAAGAACGCTATCTCGTTGCATGCAAGGAGTCTCGTAGCTCCTTGAGTGCGGCTGCGGTGGCGGACCTCGCGGACTCTTTGCGAGCGGCAATCGAGCAGCTCCCTGGGACAAAGCCCATGTTGGTGGCGTCCGCGTTTTCGGAGGCTGCCCGCGATTACTTCCGGAATTGGCCGGGAGTGGCCTTGACCCTGAGCGAGCTGGAAGGGGAGCTGTTCGACTTCAAGCCCTACCTCACTCGTCTCCGGAGGAATTACGAGGAGAGCACCCTCGCGCGCGCCTATGTGGATTCGCGTTTCGTTCCGAGGTCTCACGAGCCCAAATCCATACCCGTACTGGAACGGGGCAAGGCATGGGCTCGCGGGAAGGGCTCGCGCCTCTGGGTCGTGCTGGGGGAGGCGGGGACAGGGAAGACCAGCTTCGTTCGGAGGCTTGCCTACGAGTTGGCGACTGCCGCCGAGCGTGACGCGGAAACGCCCATTCCTCTCTATATTCCGTTGAGGGAGTTGTCGGGTGCCCTGACACTGGAAATGCTGCTCCAGGAACACATGGCCACGGCTGTGGGCTGGCGCGGAGACCCCGCCGTCCTGCTCCACCTGCTCTCTCTGGGCCGTGTGGTCTTGTTGCTGGATGGTTTGGATGAGATGGGGAACGCGGCGGCCAACCTATCCGCGCTGGAGGATCAATTTCGCAATCTGGTCCGGCCAACGGCGCTCGAACCTGAACGGCGTCGCGGCAATCGGGTTCTGCTGACCGCCAGGACGGGTCTGTTCCGCGAGCCGCGGCCGGTCGGTTCCCGTTCTCCCGAGGTGGGGCAACCCCAGCTGACGTCGCTGGGCCAGGTCGCTCTGGCGTTCGGGGCGGAGGTTGACGAACTGGCGGGGTGGAATCAGGAGCAGCTCCTCCGGTTCCTCACGCGCTCCTTTGGTGATGAGCGGGCGGAGCAGTGGCGCATGCTCCTGAGCAGGTTGGAGGAAAAGGCGGAGCTGGTGATGTCCCGCCCGTTACTCGTGGAGATGCTGCTATATGCGGCTCCTGACCTTTCCGCCCAGAAGGGACCCTTGAGTCTGGGTTCCCTCTTCCAGCATTTCACCGACCGCTGGTTCAAGACAGAGTCCCTGCGGAGTCCCGATGCGGCAATGGTCCAGCCCCAGATCTTCGAGCACATCGCCCGAGAGCTGAGAGGACGTCCGCAGGGCAGGTTGCACTTGCGCCAGCTCGTCAGTCTGGTGAGAGAGTCGGATGAGCGGCTTTCTCTCGCGGAGTCCGAGCGCTTGAGCGCGGAGCTACGGAGTTCCCCATTCCTCACGCGAACGGAGCCCGCTGGTACCTACCAGTTCTCATTCAAGAGCTTCGAGGAGTTCTTCTTTGCCCGGTACCTGCTTCGTGCGGCACGGGGACGGACCCTGACGAGCGCGCTGGATACACCTCCACTGACGGCGGAGTGTGTCTCCTTTTTGGTCGACCTCAGCGCGATTGAGGGTGGACGGGACGAACTCCAGATGGCTCTGAGGGCAGTGCTCGATTCCCCTTATCGTTCGCGGGTCAGTGAAAATGCCCTCAGACTTGCCTATGAATGGTCCTGCAATACGGCAGGGCAGGCGGGTTCTCGGAGTCAGGAGGAGATGTCTCGAATTGTTCCTCCTGGGGTCCGGTTGCAGGGCGCGGACCTTCGCAATGCCCGGCTGGCCTTTGCTTGGCTCGAGGGTGCTCATCTCGAAGGGGCGCAACTGGATGGAGCTGATCTCACGGGCGCCAACTTCCGGCGGGTCGTTGGGACAGGGCTCAAGGCTCGCGGTAGTGTACTGGATGGGGCGGACTTCGCAGGCGCGGACCTGGAGGCGGCGGACTTCTCCGGGAGCAGTGCCGTTCAGCGGCCTCCTTTGTTTGAAAAGGCCATGCTCCGCGATGTACGTCTGCGAGGAACCGCATGGCAGATGCCCGATTTGCACGAGGCTTTTCTCAAGAGCACCGATCTGGGTCTTGCGCGGTGGAGTGCTCCGCGGATGGTGGAACAAGGACCCCAAGACGCTTCCCTGGTTCCGGTACTTCAAGGGAAAATCCGTTCCATCGCCATTTCACCTGATGGCTCGCTCCTCGTGATCAACTCCGGCCGAAACCCCTGTGTCGTGGATGCTACTTCTGGTCGTCCCTTGACGACGCTGGAGGGTAACGAGTCAGCGGTGAACTGGGTAGCCATTTCCCCTGACGGAGAGAGGGTCGCGGGGGGCTGTGCCGATGGCAAGGTGATCCTTTGGGAACTCGCATCTGGGAAACTGCTCCGGAGCACTCAGGCTCATGAGGATGAGATTATCGAGGTGATGTTCTCACCGGATGGCAGAATGCTTGCCACAGCTTCCGATGACGGTACCGCTCGCTTGTGGGACGCGCACGCCGACACACTGCTGAGAACCTTGGATGGTCATGGGAAGGCGGTGATGACAGTCGCATTCTCCCCTGACGGATTGCTGCTTGCTACTGGATCGGAAGATGCGGTGATCATCATCTGGGAAATTACACAGGGCACGCTTATTCGCACCCTGAGAGGGCATAGAAGTTCGGTCATCTGGTTGGCATTTAATCCGCGATCTTCGCAGCAACTGGCGAGCGGCTCCGAGGATGGGACGCTGCGCATCTGGAATGTGAGTGATGGAATCGAAACCACTCACTTCGACACTAATCAGGGCGCTGTCAACAGTATGGCGTTCAATGGTACGTACCTGGCTGCTGTCACGGCTCGGGACCGGTTGTTGGTTTGGAACAGCGAAACGAGCACTGTGGTGCGCAATATTGCCCTTCAATCGCAAGAGGGAGTTGTGACCTTTTTGCCAGGGAGTGTCTCGGGCATTGTCTTTGCGGCGAGCGGAACACTTTCCATCGAGCACCTCGATGGTTCCGGAGTGGGGGCGTTGAGAGTCTCCATTCCCTGGGTACTTGATACCGTGTTCATGCCGGATGGAAATGCGGTCATCGGGTGTGAGGATGGAACGATCTGGATCTGGGATACACGGACTGGAGAGTGTCGGCTCTCCGTTCAAACTGGCCATGACGATATGATCGGGCTGGCGGTATCCCCAGATGGAAAGCGGTTGGTGACCGCTGCGATTTATGGCGCTGTTCAGATGTGGAGCCTTGAGACAGGCGAGATGCTGGGTGTCATCTCGAATTTGGAGCGCCTCCTGTTCCTGTCATTCTCTCCAGATGGAAAGTACCTCGCAGGAGTAGGGCAGTATGCATTGGTCTGGGACTTGACCTCACCCCGGCCGCAAGTGGCTTTTGCATTGGAAGGACATGAAGGACTGGTTTTAGGAGGAGTTTTCTCCCCGGACGGGAAGTGGCTGGCCACTTTTGACGATGAGTCTGTGCGACTGTGGGATGGCAAAACCGGAGCGGCGGTACGACCCATGAAGGGTTTTTCGCACGAGCCGAGTTGTGTCTCCTTCTCTCCAGATGGAAGGTGGCTGGCGAGCGCAGGAGATAATGGTGAGATCCGTGTCTGGGACCTTCAGTCGCGCGGGTTGACCCATATGTTGAAGAGCCCCGATGAGACCATTTTCGACATATCGTTTTCCCCGGATGGAAGCCGGCTCCTGACAGGCTCAAGTGTCGGGTCGATTTGTGTCTGGGACCTCCGGGCGGGCGCTCTCCTCAAGCGACTAGATGCGCATCGAGAGGAGTTGGATCACGTGGCGTTCTCTCGGGACGGCCATCGCGCGATGACGACTTCATGGGACGGTGCTACACGGCTCTGGGATACGGAGACGTGGAACTCCCTGGCGGAACTTGTTCGTTTGCCGCAGGGCTGGGCCACGCTTGCTGGCCCGTATGCCGTTGTCTCGAACGGTGCGGACACGGACAGGGTTTCCGTACAGTCTGGAAATCGGTTTGCCCCTCTCACGCTGCTGCGGGACGTGTGTGTTCGGCCGGAAAAGGTTCGAGCTGCGTTGGCGGGACAGCCTCTCGAGCCGCTGCGCTTGGACCTCTCCCTTGCGGAGAGCACGCGAACGGGGCGGAACTGAGGGGTGATCCCTCAAGGCCGGACTGCTCAGCGCACCTCGAGCAGCCGCACGCGTTTGTAGAGCCGGCGGTCGAGCGGCATCCGAATGTCCGTGAGCTTCATCTCCGCGTCGAACTCGATGCTGAGGGTGGGCACCGGCGGGCTGATGGAGATGATGAGCTCGATCTGCCACAGGCTCACCAGTTGCGTGCGGCCCTGGAGGGCCTCGGGTGGCGGAACGGGGAGGCTCGCGGCGGCGGCACGGATGTCGGCCACCGCCTCCCGGTCTATCTGCATGTCATTGCTGGGCGTGATGAGTTCCACGCTGAGCAGCCGTCCCTCCGTGTCCTGCACCACGCGCACCGTGGCGCGGCGGGTGGCTCGGAACTGCTCCTTCATCTGCCGGCGCAGCGTGCGGCGCGCTTCGAGCGATGGATCTCCCCCAGGCGGTAGCCGGTCGTAGGCCTCCGGCGTGTCGGCGTCGAGCGCCGAGCCCGTGTTCGCGTAGGCCGCGGCCCTGTCCGACCAGACTCGCATCCACTCCGCGGAGTTGCCGCGCGTCTGGTCGAGGAATCCCTTGAGGCCCTTGGCGCTGACGGCGCGCTCGGCATCCCAGTTCTTCAGCAGCGATTTGCCCAGCTCGGAGAAGTAGGGGTGCACGAGCCCCCGGTCCACCTTCCCCCGGCGCACGCCCTCCATCACCATGTCGGCCACCTTCTCCTCCGGCGTGGCGGGAACGGGCACGCCCGCATCCGGTACGTCGACCCCTCGGTCCTGACTCCACGACAGCGAGGGCGAGGGCAGCAGCCGTGAGGCACCCAGGCGTGGACCCTCGGCTCGCGGCGCGTCCGCGCGAGGAATGTCACTCCCGGTAGGTGTCTCGGTGACGGTGGGAGGAGGCTCGGCCGGGGTGGGCGCAGGCTCGGCGGGTGGTTTCGGGGCTTGCGCGACGGCCGGTGGTGGACGGCGGGGCGGCCTCGGTGGTGGAGGGCTCGGTGGGGCGGGCTTCGGAGGCTCCGGAGGCGGGGCCACCTCCACCTCGACGAACTGGAGCGTCGCCGGAGCGGGCGGCAGGGGACGCGGCTCCGCGAGCGGGGAACGCCGGACCTCCATCCACAGCCACACCCCGGCGTGCAGGCCGAGGCTGAGGAGGAGCGCGAGCAACAGTCTGCGGCGGGAGTCCGGCATTCCTGGGCCGATTCAACCACCGCCGACCCCCATTTGGTTAGAGTGTGCGCCTTGGAGGCAACACCATGGGGCGCTCGCTGCTCGCGACGGACGGCTACAAGTTCAGCATGGCGGAGGCTGGCTGGCCGCTTCGCCGGGAGACTTTCTACTACTCGCACCGCAAGGGCGGACAGCAGGTGGTGCCGTTGGATCTCGAGTCCTATGTGCGCAACCTGCTCCCGGAGCCGACCGAGAGCGACTACTCCTACCTCGCCCGCAACAGCTACGAGATGGGTGCCGGTTTCAAGGCCGCCATCCAGCGCAAGGACAAGCTGGTCATCCGCGCCCTGCCCAAGGGGGCTCGCTTCTACTCGCGCGAGCCCGTGTTCACCGTGACGGGGACCTCGGCGCTGGTGTCGTGGCTGGAGCCGCTGCTCCTGCAACTCAACTTCCGCATCCAGATCGCCACCCAGGCGCTGGCCGACCGCGAGGCGCTGGCGAAGGCGCTCGCCGTCCTGTCGTGCGAGGAGGAGAAGCGCATCGCCCTGGAGACGTTGGACGCGGTGGGCGTGAAGCCGGTGCCCATCACCGTGGACTCCGAGGGCTATCACGCGCGCGTGGTGGCGGTGGTGCGCGAGCTGGTGCACGCGGTGCAGGACCCGAGCCGCATCTTCGAGGTGGGCCTGCGCGCGGCCACGTGCATGGAGCAGCATGAGATCGCCCTGCGCGCCTGCAAGGAGGCCGGGGTGATGCGCACCAGCAACGTGTATCTGGCGCGGAAGCTCGGGATGATTCCGGTGGGCACCATGGGCCACGAGCATGTGCAGCGCTACGGCTCGGACGAGGCTGCCTTCCGCGCCATCCGCGAGCGGCGCCCGGAGCGCTCCAGCTACCTGCTGGACACCTACGACACGGTGACCTCGGGCCTGCCCACGGCCTTCCGCCTCGTCCACGAGGATCCCAACGCGGGGGACTCCATCCGCTTCGACTCGGGTGACAAGAAGAAGCAGTACGTGTTCGCGGTGTCCCGGGCCAAGGAGGAGGGCATCAAGCCGGTGTTCATCCTCGAGGACGGGCTGGACGCGCAGGCCACGCGCGAGTTCGAGGAGCTGCGCACCCAGTATGGCTGGGAGTCCTCGAAGCAGTTCTACGGTTACGGCGGCTTCATCGTGGCGCGCACCATGGCGTGCCCGTACACGCGCGACCGGGTGGCGGCGGTGTACAAGCTGTCGCGCACGGGCCACGTGCCCACGATGAAGTTCGGCAACGAGCTGGCCGAGGGCAAGCAGAGCATCCCGGGTGTTCCGGTGGTGTTCCGGCGCCGGAGTGGCTCGGGGCCCATCGGCCTCATCGGACAGGAGGGCGAGCCCGTGCCCGAGGGCTACGAGCTGCTCTCCGGTGCCACGTCCGAGACCGCCGCCTCCATCCCCGCGCCCGGCGAGGGGGAGCAGCGCGTCGCGTACACGGCGGCCACGCAGAAGCTCGTGGAGGAGCTGCGCCACCGTCACTTCCCGCAGGGCCCCGCGCACCATTCTTGAGCTTCCCTGGAGAACGTCATGCCGTTGCCCCTTCCCGAGTTCCATGACGACAAGCGCGTGGGCTCGCTGTACCTGGAGCGTGCCGCCCTGGTGACCGACGAGGCCCGCCGCTACGCGCTCGCCCACCAGGTGAAGCCCGCGCGCGAGGACCGGCTGCGCATCGCCGCCTTCGGCATCGACGTGCAGGTGGCCTTCTGCCAGCCCGAGGCGAGCCTCTTCGTCCCGGGCGCGGTGGAGGACTCGCAGCGCACGCTGCGCTGGCTGTACGCGAACCTGGACCGCATCACCGGGCTGGTGTTCTCCCTGGACACCCACCGTGTCTTCCAGGTGTTCCACCCCGCGTGGTGGCAGGACGCCGAGGGCCGCAATCCCCCGCCGATGACGGTGATTACCTCGGCGGACATCCGCTCGGGGAAGTGGCGGCCCACGCGTTACTCGGAGGAGAGCCTCGCCTACTGCGAGCGCCTGGAGGCCACGGGCAAGTACGTGCTGACGGTGTGGCCGTACCACGCGCTGCTCGGCGGACTGAGCCACGCGCTGCTGCCCGCGATGATGGAGGCGAGCCTCTTCCACTCGGTGGCGCGCGACACGCAGACGCGCTTCGAGGTGAAGGGCGAGGAGCCGCTCACGGAGAACTACTCGGTGCTGTCTCCCGAGGTGACGGAGCTGCCCGGGCGCAAGGTGGGCGAGTTCAACCAGGACCTCTTCGACCACCTGCTGACCTACGACCGCGTGTACGTCTTCGGGCAGGCCAGGTCGCACTGCGTGCTGTCGACGCTGATGGACCTGCGGAAGCACATCGAGGCCACGGACCGCTCGAAGATGGGGCGCATCCACATCCTCGAGGACGCGATGAGCCCCGTGCCCGCGCCTCCGCTGGATCCCCTGCCTCCCGGGCTGGACTTCCCGCGCGTGGCCAACGAGGCGATGCGGGCCTTCCGCGAGGCCGGCATGAAGATTGTCCGGACCACCGACCTGCTGGACGTGTAAGGGGCGCTCCGAATGGGCCACGCTTCCATCGAGAACAAGACGCCGCTCGTGCTGGAGCCGCTGTTCCTCGCAGATGAGGAGATGCGCCCGCTGCTGACGTTGGTGGTGAAGGCCACCTACGTCATCGGCCGGGACGGGCTGACGCTGGCCGAGCAGCAGGTGCCGGTGAACGTGGCCGGCGAGTACTGGGGCGTGCCGGAAGAGTCCAGCTACCGCTACGAGCCCGAGTGCGCCTTCATCAAGCCGGCCACGGACGTGGTGTTGGTGGGCCATGCGCACGCGCCTGCACGGGGTACGACGGAGGTGCTGGCCGGGTTTCAAGTAGGGCCGGTGCGCAGGATGGTGCGGGTGGTGGGGGAGCGGGTGTGGTTCAAGAGCATGGGCAGCATCTCCATGACGAAGCCCCAACCTTTCGAGCGCATGCCCCTGCGCTACGAGCGGGCCTTCGGTGGATGGGACAAGACGGACCCGGACACGGCGAAGCACGGCTTCGAGCCGCGCAACCCGGTGGGAGTGGGCTTCCGCACCAGCGCCCAGCACTTCGAGGAGGGGCTGCGGCTGCCGAACCTGGAAGCCCCCGAGCAACCGTTGCAGCGCTTTGGCCAAGTGATTGCGCCCGCGGGTTTCGGCTTCGTGTCTCCGCATTGGCAGCCACGCGCTTCCCTCGCCGGTACCTACGACGAGGCCTGGAACCAGAAGCGCAAGCCGCTGCTACCGAAGGATTTCAACCGGCGCTACTTCAATGCCGCGTCACCGGGCTCGGTTGCTCCTGGCTTCCTGCAAGGCGGAGAGCCCGTCACGCTCGTCGATGTCTCCTCAATGGGTCGGCTCTCGTTCGCACTGCCGCGTGTGGTGCCGAAGGCCATCGTGGAACTCACGGGAAATGAGGATGTCCATCCGGCGTTGAACCTGGACACTGTCATCCTGGATATGGACGAGCACCGCGCTTTCCTGCTGTGGCGGGGAAGTGTCTCCCTACGGGATGGACCCCATGACGTGCGGAGCGTTGTGCTGACGGCGGAGGGGAGCCTTCCGTGAGCACGGAACTTGGCGAAGGTGCTACACTGGAGGACACTCCGTAGGTGATTGATGGGGGCGTTATGGCGAACACGGTTGGTGTGAACAAGATGTCCGTGGTGACGAAAGACAGTAAGGGCATCACGGTGGTCTTCCCAGATGTATGCAAGACGCCGAGTCCAGGAGGTCCCGTACCCATTCCTTATCCCAACATCGCGAAGTCCTCGGACACCGCCAAAGGTAGCAAGACTGTGCTGGTCGACGGCAATCCCGTTTGTTTGAAGGACTCCTGCTTCAGTACCAGTACTGGTGATGAAGCAGGTAATGCTGGTGGCGGCGTTGCTTCTAGCAAGACCAAAGGCAAAGCCGAGTTTGTCAACTACTCTGTCGATGTGAAGTTCGAGGGTAAGAATGTTGCGCGGGCGCTCGACCCGATGCTTCACAACGATAAGAATACTCCACCTTCGCCGCTCATTCAGGGACCAGTCGTCGCCATTGGGACGCCACCAGGGAAGCCGGTTTGTTTGAACTGTGAGAAAGAGTTTTAACCGGCAAAATAGCACAGTGGCCATTCCTGCTTGATGGGCTTGGTGCCTTCGTAAATGGGTTGTTGTTTTCGCGTGGGGTTGTGCGCCAAACCGTACTCAAGCCCAGGTCGGGGAACCTCATGAGATGGGACATTATCGAAGAGCACTTGGATGAGGCTGCGTTCCTCTGGGGACGGCGGGAGTCGAGTTGGTCCGCATCCGATTATGCTCTACCTGAGGTG
The DNA here is from genome assembly GCF_036277355.1 of Archangium sp. Taxonomy (GTDB): domain Bacteria; phylum Myxococcota; class Myxococcia; order Myxococcales; family Myxococcaceae; genus Archangium. Next base: position 29,304 of record NZ_DASUNC010000071.1, on the reverse strand, counting down.
GCTGAACTTGAGGCACGTCTTTGTGCCCATGTGGATGCGTTGGTGCTGGCGGGGACTCCAGCAGCACAGCGCGTGCTACGAAATGCCTTGTTGGATGAGGAGGCGCAGCGTGTCGCAGTGGCTGCGCTCGCGCTCTTGGGTCAGGGATCCAGTGGGCTATCCATGGTACTGGAGCATCTCCGGAAGGGAGGGCCTGCCCAACGGCTTGGAGTCGCCAGTGCCTTGTTTGCCTGCGAGGATAGTGGCTTGGTGCTACAGCTGTTGCCATGTCTGGGGGATGACGAGCCAGAACTGCGGGTACTCGTGCTTGGGTTGCTCGGACACTGGCGTACCTCCCCAGGCCCTGTTCTCCAGCAGTTCCTCGTTTCCAGTGAGCCGCAGGTACAGGCTGCTGCCTTCCAACTGGCGGCACAGGTACCGGCACCTATAGCCCTTGAGACCCTCAAGCATGGGCTGGCTTCCCGTGTTCCTGGTGTACGGAATGCCGCCATCCAAACGGGATTGGTCCTCGGTTACAAAGAGGCATGGGCTGCCTGTCTGGCTGTGGTTGGGGCTCGTGCTCCGGCCTCGCAGCTTCCCATGCTGCTGGTAGCCATGGGGGGCGGTGTCAAGGAGCAGGAGCTGCTTCTCGATGCGCTGTCCATACCCGCTTTGCGGCGCGATGCCCTGTGGGCGTTGGGGTTCAGCGGACGGGTACAGGCTGCGGACGCTTGTCTAACGATGATGCGTAACGAGGATTCTCTCCTCGCACGTCTGGCGGGTGAGGCCTTCAGCTCCATAACCGGGCTGGAACTCAAGAATGGATATGTCGCCAGGGAGTCACCTGAGGAGGAATCGCTGCCCCCGCTGGAGGAGGAAGATCTCGACGCCAATCTCACGCCTGTACCAGAGCAGGCGCTGCCTTTGCCCTCTCCCGATGCAGTGGAGCAGTGGTGGGCACATGCTCGTGGATCGTTCGAACTGAAGGGGCGTTACCTAAGAGGCCGGCCTTTCTCTTGGCGCATGTTGCTGGAGCAACTTGAGCATGGCCCCATGCGCAGGCGTCCGGTGCATGCCCTCGAACTGCTCATCCGGAGTCGGGGTGAGCATCGGATATCGCTCGGAGCTTTCGCTGAACTGCAGCAGCGCGAGTTGTCACGTGCACATAGACCAGAAGAGGTGATGTGCCCGTCTTTCGAACGCCTGCCCATGAGGCAGTGGACTCCTGCGCCAGCAAGTGTGCTGGGTGCTCATGTGGCCACCCGTGTGTCCTCCGCGCAGGGCAGGCGCTCGGTCTCGCTAGGCGCACGGGCGCTAGTTGTTCGCGGGCTGGGCATGGTCTCGCCGCTTGGTGAGGACGTGGTCATGAGTTGTGCGGCTAGCAGGGCGGGCATTCCGTGCATCGCAGCGCTCGATGCCCTTGATGTATGGGATCCGGACGGCGAGCGGATGCAGCCGGCCGCTGGTTGCTACATTCCGGGGCTCGCCGAGGGGTTCACGGGATTCGGGCGCCTAGCACGTTTGGGCGCTGCGGGTTTGAAGGATTTGCTGGGTCGCACCCAGGTACCCGACTGGAGGCGGACAGGCCTGTTCCTGGTCCTGCCCGATGGTCAGCACTTGTTGGACCACGAGGAGGCGCTGCGGAGGGATGCAGAGATCGAGGGCGTGGAACCGGAGTCGTTGCCCGGAGAACTTGTCAGCACGCTGCGGCGAAGCTGCGGGCAGAGTCTGCTGTTGACCCTGGCCAAGCATGTCGAACCCTCTCTCTCCCAAGCTCACCTGCGGCTCTTCTGGCAGGGCCGGGCTGGCTTCGCCTTGGCTTTGGAGGAGGCCAACGATGCGCTGGAGTGTGGCAAACTGGATCGTTGCATCATTGGAGGGATTGATAGCTTGGTGGATAGACCCGTGTTGGAGGCGCTCAAGCACCTCAATCGCTTGAAAGCGCCCAGCCAGCCGGTCGGAGTTGTCCCGGGCGAGTGTGCAGCTTTCGTGCTCGTGGACAAGGGTCGTGCGTCAGCCACGCGCGATGGGAATGTGCTCTGCATCATCGACGGGCTGAGTTTTTCCAGGGGAGAGGGAGAGCGGGGCGCCAGTTCGGTGTCCGAAGCCGGATGTGCGCTAGGGCAGACCCTCGCCTTAACGCTTGGGGGTGGCTCGGCGGAGGGGATTCAGGTGGCGCTCCTCTCTGGCTGTATCAATGGTGATGAGCGGACGGCCTACACGTGGGGCCACGCGCTCCCATGGCTGCGTGCCCGCGGCTTGTTGGACGCTCCATTCGAGTGGCACCCGGCGCTTTCCTTTGGAGAGATTGGAGCGGCGACTGGTCCGGCAGCCCTCTGCCTGGTTGCGCATGCTTTCGGACGGGGTGTTGCGCCTCACGGCAACGGCTTGGTTTGGCTGCTGGACGAATCTGGTGCACGGGGTTCGTTCCTGCTGCGACCGCCGGGAGGGTGAATGATTCAGGCCTTGTAATCCCTTGTGAGATACGTTGCCACGGGAGGATGTGATGTCTGATGAAGAACATCTCGATATCGAGAAACTACGACCCCGCAGAGGCTGGTTCCGGAAGGTAGAGGAGGGCATGCCGGAGCCCAAAAAATACGCTAAGTCTTGCAAGGCAGGGAAGGATGGCTATCTGGGGCCGCACTCTGGCGCACACCATTTGTTGCCTCAGACTTCGTTCTTCATGTCCATCGAGGGACATCCGAATAGAGAATATATCGAAAATGTGATGGAAGTTATTCCGTATCACATCAATCGCCAGTCGAACATGCTCGGGTTGCCCACCTTCTCTGTTTACGATTTGCACTACCAGAAGCAGCACACACTGGATGAGAATCAGCATTCCTCAGGTGTGGCCAAAGGCTATGTAGCCACTTTCAATAGCTACAAGGAGGAATGGCGCAAGCGCTGGCTACAGAAACTGACCTCTGGTTTGGCGAATATGAGCCCCGAACATCTGGCAATCCACTTGCCTGTGTCCTTCGGACACATCGAATACAACTATATGGTGGCTGATGAGTTGAGGCGTAGAGTCTGGCGGGTGCTGGATAGCGAGAAAGACAAGCACAAAATAAAGAAGGAGAGTTTCGACGCTATCCAGAGTGCTCTGACGGAACTCGAAAGCAAATTTCGCAAGCATCTGAAGGACAGAGCGACCAGTCTCCAGCAGTGGGACAAGCGCAACGACTCCGCCGAAACCGACTGGTACGAACCCTATACCATGGCAGACACCAACGATCCGCTGAGGGGCTGAGAAGTCAAGAGGATGAAAATGGGATATATGATTGGAATGCCCAAAGTAGGGCGAGGCGCGTGCCGCGTAGGGGTGCTGCTGGGGGTCGAGCGGACTTATGAATTGCTCGACGGGATATCTCGCGTGAACGGCTTCCCATTGGATGCACGCTTGCGTATGAGCGATGAGTTCCCCAGCGACATCAAGACAGAGGACTTTATCAAGAACATGGACGGTCTGCTGGTTGTTTCAGCACGGGCTCGAGAGATCTTGGAGGGGCAGTCGCTGAAGAATAACGAGTTCCTGCCCGTGAGCATCATCAACCACAAGGATAGGAAGGAGAAGGGACCGTTCTTCATACTTCATCAAGTTTTGCTCCAGGACTGTGTTGATTCAGGAAAGACCGTGGCGAAGGAGAACCCCATCAACCCTGAGCTTTTCATAAGTGTCAGCAAACTGGGTCTGGACGAGCAGCGGATTGATCCTGAGGTGGGTCTCTTTCGCATGAGGCGCATCCCAGACTACCCCGTCTTCAGGGACGACTTGGTAGGCAAGATCAAGGCCGCAGGTCTGACAGGGCTCAAGTTCATCCAGCCAGATGCTTTCTCGGATTGAGCCGAAAGGAGTGCTCGTGTCCCTAGAGGAATTGAAAGGAAGCATCGTGTTGTACTTGGACGGGCTTGCCAGGACTGCCGCACAGCAGCGCCAAGCCTCAGCCATCGGCAAGGTCTACTATGACTTGGCAAGGCATCACCGTGCCTTTGGCATCTGCGTCTTGCTGACAGACGTAAATGTGGATGGTTTCTTCCACGGGCTCATTCAGTCTGCGCTTACCTGGAAGTTCTTTTTGGAACGCTGCCAGTTGGAAGGGGTTAGTGACTCGTCTTACCGCCGCGTAAGCCTGAGCGCCCCCTTTCTCGATGCAGTAGCGGCTGGCCAGTGGAAACTAGCCAAGCAGATTGCAGCGCTTTCTGCCGATGCTTGGCGCCAAGGGGAGGAGTACGAGGACGACTTCGCGTATGCGCGCTTCCTGCACAGGTTGCTCGATTTTGAACAGGCTGAGCGAGCTGTGGCCCAGCATTTGTTGGATCAGTTCGAGCGTGCGCTTGAGGGCGGTTCAGATGTCCGCTTGGAGCTGGCCCGGGCTTTGTTGGACAAAAACCAGGATGCCTTTGAGTCCGCATTCGAAGGCTTGTTGGATGACCATGAGCACAAAATGAAGAGGATTGCGGATCCGCAGCGGGACTCGGTGCTGGCGCGTGAGTACACCTTCGAGCCAAATCGCCATATCATGGTCGAGGGACTGGCGATCCTGCAAGTGGCCGAGGTGCTGGGGCTGAAGTTGGAGTCCGAATACAAGTTCTGTCCGGGTTTCGTGCGGCGCACGCAGTACGCGCCGTTCGCCCCCCTGACCTTCCCGGGTGCAAAGCTAGAGGACTAAATGGCAACACTTGCTCCAATAAGGGCCGCGTCATACCTGCTCGCAATCCAATGTGCTCTTGTCTGTTGAGCTGTATCGAGCTACTCATAATGCGCTGGGGGGCCGATGAGGTGGGACTTGGAGGACAGACTCGTCCTTGCTCTTAATGACGACCCGCTTGCCGTCAACGTGGGTCGTTGAATCCGTTGCTATCGGGGCTGGAGCGCAGCGCGCTCTTCGTCTTGTTGTCGGGCAGCGAGGTGGGAACCGGATTCTGGCAGTTGTAGACGCTACGGGTGACGATGGGCCCGGTCGGGGTTGCCCTTGAGTGGTTCCACCGCCATCTCATGCCCGATTCGAGGGCATCACCGTGGCGCGGATGCGCTGACGAGCCGACCCCTTGCATCCCAGCGCACTACGCGCGACATGATGCTGTTGAAGAATCGTGCCGTCCCATTTCCGAGCTGGACCGTCAGCAGCGCCTCCTGATTCAGCTGGGTCTTCTCGTCTACGCCTCTCGTCGGGTGGTGGCGCCGGGAGGACGTCGAGTCGTGCTGGGGGAGGGTCTCCTTGGCGTCAACACCCACGACGGCTAGTTCTCTCACGGCATGGGGACCTACCTAGAATTCGAACTCAGCCTTGTTGGGCTGGAGCTCAGCGGTTGCAATCACGTGAGTCCCCCCATCCCGGGTATGCGGCAATCACTCCGGGTGTAATGCAGGGAACGTCCTGGGAGAGAATCCGAGGCTCAAGAATGTTCAAGCCGCTGCTCAGAGGCTGAACTCGGCGAAGGGCCGCCGGCACGCGGGCCCCACCGCGATCCACATCGTGCGGCGCGCCGGTGCCATCACCACCGTGGCCGCCGTCTCGCGCGGCATGGCCCCGGGGGCGGGCTGCGTGTCGTGCAGGCAGATGCGGCCCTCGGGCGTGCCGTGGTCCGTGAGCATCTGCTTCACCGTCTCGGGCGTGTGTTGGCCGTGTCCGGCGGCCACGAGCTTAGCGATGCGCTCCCGGCGCCCGAAGGTGCAGGGGACGTAGCGGTGGGTGACGTCCCGCTCCCGGAAGCGCTCGGACTGGTAGTGGTTGGCGTGGACGAGCACTCCTCGCTCCGGCCGCAGCAGGACGTGATCGTCGTACGTGCTCTCGATTCCCACCACGTGCCCCTGCGCGTCCGCCAGGTGGTAGTAGCCGAAGCCCCTCGCCGCCGTGACGAGCACCTCCAGCGCCGCGGACAGGCTCGGCTGGCGCATTGCCTTGGGGACGTACACGGACAGCGGCACCAGCGAGGCACAGGGCCGCGGCTCCACCAGCGTGAGGTTGGCGCAGTTGCCCACCCCGTCACTGTTGAGGTGGTAGTACGGCGAGCCGTCCAGGCACAGTGAGAGCTGCTCTCGTCCGTCCGCGTGGCGGATGCGGAGCAGGTCCATCCGCGCTCCCGGGTTCCAGTCGATTGTCTGTCCGAGCAGCGCCTGGCCATCCTTCGTGGCCTCGCCGGTGAGGGCCATGGACGTGCACATGCCGCCGATCTGCGCGTAATTGATCGCCAGTTCCAGCATGCAGTGCAGTGCGAAGGTCTCTCCGTAGGGGAGGCCAGTGCCCTCGGCCTGTCCCCGGATGAGCTCGAGCGCCTCCGGGTCGAAGGCGCGTACGTTGGTCTCCAGCTTCAGCGCCGTGCGCACCACGTCCTCCCGCGAGGCCGCGAGGGGGCTCATGGACAGGGTGAGGAAGAGGTTGTCCGCCGAGGCGCGCAGGCTCTCGCGGCATGCCTCTCCCCACTGTTGGCCTATCTGTCGCGGCGTCCCACGGCACTCGATGACCCGAAGCGTCTGCGTCGTCATGGGGCGCAAGGTACGCCGTGGGGCCGGGCCTCGCTTGAACGGATGCGACACGTGTTGCCTCGCTCGAAGACCCTCACCCCAGCCCTCTCCCAGAGGGAGAGGGAGTCCGGAAGTCGCTCGGCGTCCGGCCCGTCAGCTCCCGGAAGTCCCTCGTCATGTGCGCGTGGTCGGCGTAGCCGATCCGGTACGCCACCTCGGACAGCGAGCGGGTGGGGTGCTCACGCAGCTCGGACAGGGCCTCCTGGAGCCGCACGATGCGCGTGTATGTCCTCGGTGAGAAGCCCACGCGCTCCTTGAAGGCCCTCTGCAACGTGCGCGTGCTCAGGTGGAGCGCGTCCGCCAGGGCGCCCGGGCGCAGCGGCTCCGGCCGGGCGAGCAGGTGGCGCAGTGCCCGGTCGAAGCTGTCTCCGGGCGGGTAGGGCGTCCGGCTCAACAGCGGAGTGAGCGCCTCGCGCATCCGCTCCGGTGAGCCCGCGGCCAGCAGCCGTTCTCCGAGCGCGTCCACGGAGAGGCCCGCCACCTCGCGCAGCTCCACGGACTCGTTGACCAGCTCCGAGGGACTGGCATCCACGAGCCCGGGCATCGCCCCCGGGCGAAAGTGCACCACCAGGTAGCCATGGCCCGCGCGCGAGCGGACGTGGATGCTGCGCGTCAGTGGCCCGTAGAGCACGGCCCGGCAACGCTCGTCCGACAGCTCGAGGAGCAGGTCCACGTTGGCGTCGGGCACCACCTCGTGCACGTGGGTGACGGAGGCCTCCGGCGGCACCCACATCAGGAACTCCACCCGCTCCTCCAGCGAGGCGGGGGCGGGCATCCAATGCGTCCACGGAGACGGCGGCGTCGTGGCGGGCATAGCCGGAATATAGTCCCGGGCCCGGCCCATGACCTCCCTGGACAAGAAGACCCGAGGACGCACCTCACACGGGCGCCTGCGCGCACTCGACGAGTACCTGGTCCACCACGAGCGCGAGCTGCTCCTCCGGACCGAGGGCCCCTGGGCCCGGGCCGCCTTCGTGGACGTCGGTTTCGGCGAGCACCCGTGGACCACCCTCGAGAGCGCCGAGGTCTTCCGCGAGCTCCACCCGGGGCTTCCCGTCGTGGGCGTGGAGCTGGAGGACTCCCGCGTGGAGGCCGCCCAGGTCCATGCCGATGCGCTCACCGGCTTCCGGCAGGGTGGCTTCGAGCTGCCCCTGCACCCGGGAGAGAGCGTCCGCCTCATCCGCGCCATGAACCTGTTGCGCGGCTACCGCCCCGAGGATGTGCCCGGCATCCACCAGACGTTGGGTGGGGCGCTGCTCGAAGGAGGGCTGCTCGTCGAGGGCAGCACGGACACACCCGGGGCCGTGCTGGTGGCGCACCTGCTGCGGCGCATCCCCGAGGGGCTCGCGCGCGAGGCCCTGCTGTTCCACACCGACTTCAGCCGCGGCTTCGCGCCCGTGCTCTTCCGCGATTGGATGCCCCGGGACTTCCGCCGCCGGGTGAAGCCCGGAGAGCCCATCCACACCTTCTTCGCCGACTGGACGGCCGCGTGGCAGGACGCGCGCGAGGCGGGCCACACCGCGCCCCCCGACGCCTTCCGGCACTCCGTCCTCCGGCTGGTTTCTCGGGTTCAGGGAATTGTCACGGACGCATGGCTGCTCGAGCGCGGTTATCTGCTCTGGAAGCCACCGGGCGGCGTCTTCCCATGACTCCGAGCAGGGCCCATCGTCTCCGGCGCGAATGCCGGTAGAATTCCTGGTTGTCCGGCGAGGAAGTCCCTCTTAAATGCCCCCCACCGTGGCCTCGAATCGCTCCGTCCTCTGGTTGCTGCTCGCAGTCCTCTCCCTTTCCTCCGTGCGCGCGTGGGCCCAGGCCTATGACGGCGCACGCCGGGAGGAGGTGGACGCCGGTGTCCATACTCCGGTGCTGACGAAGGCACCCGAGCTCATTCAAACCGTGGAAGCCGTCTACCCCGCCGAGGCCGCCGCGGCCGGGAAGACGGCCGCCGTGGAGATGCTCGTCACCATCGACGAGAAGGGCCAGGTGTCCGACGCGCAGGTGGTGACGCCCGTGGGCGATGGCTTCGACGAGGCGGCGCTCGCGGCGGTGCGGCAGTTCCAGTTCTCACCGGCCGAGGTAGACGGAGCGCCGGCCCCCATTCAAATCCAGTACGTCTACAACTTCGTCCTCCAGCCGCCGAAGGTGGACGAGTCCGCTCCGCCGCCACCCCCGCCCGAGGCCACCCTCACCGGACAGCTCCTGGCGCGTGGCAGCCGCTCGCGCGTGGGCGGTGCCACCGTGCGCTGTGGAGACGACCCCGAGGCCCCCGAGGCGCTCTCGGACGAGGACGGCCGCTTCACCCTCAAGGTGACGCCCGGCACCTGTGACGTGCGCGTGGTGGCCAATGACTTCCACCTCTTCACCACCAAGGAGGAGCTCGCCCCCAACGAGACGACGGAGGTCATCTTCTACCTGATGCCCAAGGCCCCGGGTTACGAGACGGTGGTGCGCGGCGCGCGCGAGAAGAAGGAAGTGGTGCGCCGCACCCTCGAGCGTCAGGAGTTGCAGAAGGTGCCGGGCTCCTTCGGCGACCCCATCCGCGTGCTGCAGAACCTGCCCGGCGTGGCGCGGGCGCCCTTCATCTCCGGCCAGCTCATCGTGCGCGGCGCGGCGCCGGACCAGACGCTCACCTTCTTCGACGGCGTGGAGGTGCCGCTCCTCTACCACCTGGGCGGTGGACCCTCGGTGCTCAACGCCGAGTTCATCGACCGCGTGGACTTCTACCCGGGTGGCTTCGGGGCCCGCTACGGCCGGGCCGTGGGCGGCGCGGTGGACGTGGCCACGCGCAAGGGCTCCACCGATACGCTGCATGGCTCGGCGAAGGTGGACCTGCTGGACTCGGGCTTCTTCCTCGAGGCCCCCGTCACCGAGGGCATCTCCGTGGCCGGTGCCGCGCGCCGCTCGTACGTGGACGTGCTCCTGCCGGCGGTCCTCCCCGAGGATCCCCAGGGGGGCACCCTGCTCGTGCTGCCGCGTTACTGGGACTACCAGGTGCGCGTGGACTTCGGCGCGAAGCGGGGCAGCGAGCCCGGGACTGGCGGACGCCACTCCGGGTACATCATGGCCTTCGGCTCGGATGACCTGCTCAACGTGGTGGCCTCGGGCGGCGGACGCAACCGCGATATCACCGTGGACGCGCGCACGCTCTTCCACCGCATCAAGGGTGACTGGACGTACCGCAACGGCCGCTTCACCTCCGTCTTCACCCCCTACGCCGGCTACGACCTGGCCAGCTTCGGCTTCGGCGAGACGAAGCTGGATGCGAACGTCTGGTCGCTCGGCGCGCGCCAGGACCTGGCCCTGGAGGTGCTGCCCTGGCTCACCGCGCGCGGTGGCGCGGACGTGAAGTTCGAGCACCTGGTGGGCGAGGGGAAGGTTCCGTTCATCGGCGGCATCCAGTACCCGTCCTTCCCCGGCGCCGAGCCCAAGGTGGAGCTGCAGGACATCCGGCGCGTGGCCAACACCTTCGACGGCGCGCTCTACGCCGAGGTGGATCTGAAGGCCGGGCCCGTGACGGTGACGCCCGGTCTGCGCGCCTCGTATGCCCGCATCTACGGGCAGGATCGCTTCGCCTATGACCCTCGGCTCTGGGTGCGCGTGCAGCCCACGGAGAAGACGGCCTTCAAGGGCAGCCTCGGCCTCTACAGCCAGCCGCCGGAGGCCTTCAACCTGGAGCCGGCGCCGCTGGGCAACCCGGCCCTCACCCACGAGCGCTCCTTCCAGACGAGCGCGGGCGTGGAGCAGCAGCTCACCGACGCCATCAGCGTGGACGTCACCGGCTACTTCAACCGGCGCTATGACCTGGTCGTCTCCCCGGGCGATACGGTGCGCAACGAGGACGGCACGCTCACGCGCTACCAGTACTCCAACCGCGGCCTGGGGCGCGCCTACGGCATGGAGATCATGGTGCGGCACGCGGTGACGCGCGACTTCTTCGGCTGGCTGGCCTACACCCTCAACCGCTCCGAGCAGCGGCGCGTGGGCAGCAATGACTACCGCCTGACCACGTTCGATCAGACGCACATCCTCACCGCGGTGGCCAGCTACCGGTTGCCCCATGGCTTCGAACTGGGCGCGCGCATGCGCTACGTCACCGGCCGGCCCACCACGCCGCTGCAGCACACGTTCGACCGCTACGACGTGGACCGCAACAACTTCACCGGCACCTTCGGCCCGTCCAACTCCACCCGCTTCCAGCCCTTCCACCAGTTGGATCTCCGGCTGGACAAGAACTGGATCTTCCAGAGCTGGACGCTCAACGCCTACATCGACGTGCAGAACGTCTACAACGCCTCCAACGTGGAGGCGACCTTCTACGACTACCGCTACCGCGACCAGTTCGAGGTGCCCGGCATCCCGATCCTCCCGGTCGTCGGCGTCAAGGGGAGCTTCTGAGCCATGCGCCACCTGTCCGCCCTGCTGGGCCTGCTCCTGTGCGCCGCCTGTGTGGGGCCCGAGGACACTCCGTCGAACGTGAAGGACCTGCGCGTGCTCGCGATGCGGTTGGATCCGCCCGAGCTGCTCGCCGACACGTGCTCCACCGATCCCGCCGTGCTCGCCGACACGCTGGTGCGCCCGGTGCGGCTCACCGCGCTCATCCCGGACCCGGCCGGCGAGGGCCGCGAGCTGGACTACACCCTGTGGGCCTGCGCCTCGCAGGACGATGACACCTGCCGCGAGGACCGCGTGGAGCTGGCGCGCGGGGTGACGAAGGGCGGCGAGCTGGTGGTGGACCTGTTCCCGGGGCCGGGCACGTCTCGGCTGGGGGACGGCACCTTCCTGGTGCAGCGGGTGCTCGAGAAGGACCTCTACAACGGCCTGGGCGGCGTGCGGATGCCGCTGGTGCTGTGGGTGCGCGGCGGGAGCGAGCAGGTCTACGCGCAGAAGCTGATGGTGTACGGCTGCCGCTTCTTCCCGGAGATGCAGCCCAACGTGCAGCCGGAGCTGCCGGACCTGTTGCTGGAGGGCGAGCCGTGGGTTGCGGGCGTGCCGCGCGAGCTGTCCGGCCCGGGGCCCTTCGAGATGAACGTGCCGGATCTCACCGGCCGGGAGGAGGCGTACGTGGTGCCCTCCTTCGAGCTGAAGCCGTTGAACCTCCAGGAGGCGTGGGAGGTGGCGTGGCACACCACGCTGGGGAGCTTCTCGCCCAACCAGACGGGCGGGGCGGACTTCGGTGGCGGCGTGGCGCGGCACCGGGTGGAGTGGACGCCTGCGCGCAACGCGCAGGCCCAGGAGGTGCGCTTCTGGATGGTGGCGCGTGACGGGCGCGGCGGCATGTCCTGGGTGGAGCGCACGGTGAAGTACACGCCGTGAGCCGTGGTTCGTTCTACCGCCGCCGGGCGGCCCACCCCGTACCGGCGTGGCGCAGGGCCTCGGCATGGGAGGCTCCGGGCGGGGCGAGCGCGGACACCTCGACCACCTCGTCGAAGGGCCCACCGTCCGTGCCGGGCGCGACGGCTCCCGCGAACATCACAGTGTATTTGCCGAGTGCCCGTGCCTCCCTCGCCAGCGAGCCGGGACCCTTTCCGAGCGCCGTCTGCCGGTCGAAGCGGCCCTCTCCCGTGAGCACGGCCTGCGCGGCGGCGAGCCGCTCGGACAACCGGAGCGTCCGCGCCACCAGCTCGTACCCGGAGACGATCTTCCCTCCGGCCAGGGCCAGCAGCCCGTAACCGAAACCTCCCGCCGCCCCCGCGCCCGGCGTGCCAGCGAGTCCGGGGGCGACGACCTCGGCGAGCCGGGCCAGGGCCGACTCCAGCTCGGCGACCGCGGCCTCGTCCGCGCCCTTCTGCGGGCCGAAGAGGTGCGAGGCTCCGTCTGGCCCGAGCAGCGGCGCGGTGACATCCGTGGCCACCAGCAGCTCCACCGCCGCGAGCCGCGGGTGACGTCCGCTCGTGTCCACCCGGGCGAGCCGCTTCAACGCGGCCCCACCCGGAGGCAGGGGCGCCCCCTGTGCATCAAGGAACCGGAACCCGAGCGCCGTGAGTGCCCCCGTGCCCCCATCATTGGTGGCGCTGCCTCCGAGCCCGAGGATGAGCCGCTCACAACCCCGCTCCAGCGCCGCGCGCATCAGCTCGCCGGTGCCTTCGGTGGAGGCACGCCGGGGGTCTCGCTCACCGGGCGCGAGCAGGGACAGCCCGGAGGCCGCGGCCATCTCGATGACCGCCGTGCGCCCCGAGTCCAGCAGCCCATAGGTGGCTCGCACGGGAGCGCCGAGCGGCCCCGGGACGGTGCTCGTCACCCGTTCGCCACCCAGGCCCGCGAGCAGCGCGTCCACCGTGCCCGGCCCGCCGTCCGCGAGCGGCGCCACGTCCAGCTCCACGCCGGGCGCGCCCTGGCGCAATCCCTCGGCCAGGGCGGTGGCGGCCTCGGCGGCCGTGAGGGTTCCCTTGAACTCCTGCGGCGCGACGAGCCAGCGGGTCACGGCGTGGGTTCCGCCATGCGCTCCCCGGACTCGGCACTGCGCCACGGCATGGGGCTCATGATTCCTCCTCGCGGATGGCCTCCGCGTGCCACTCGAGAATGGGACGGGGTCCGGTCAACGATGGCAGCAGGCGCTGCGAGACGCGCTCCAGCCGCACCAGCAGGGCGGTCACCGTGTCCGCTGGCTGACGGGCGGGGCCCCGGATGCGCTCGCAGAAGAAGGTGCGGCAGCCGAACGGGCGCTCCGCGTACACGGTGCAGCGCTTGCCCGCGGCGTCCAGGTAGGGACAGCCGCCGTCCTCCCTCGGGGGCGGCAGCGGATGGTGGCGGGCCAGCATCAGCCACTCGGGGTACCACAGCCAGGGCTGCCGCTTCGTCGTGGAGAGCTGGCAGCACTCGCCGCTCGCCGGGCACGAGAAGGGCGCGTACGCCGCATCCGCTTGCCGGTAGATGGCGCGCAGCTCCTGCAGGGCCCGCGCCTCCTCGCGCGAGCCCGTGGCCGTGGGGGCCTCGTCCGTGTCGTCTTCCCAGTCGGTGTGTCGCATGACCTCGCGACGGGGATCATCCCACCGGGAGGGGCCGGCTCACAACACGCGCAGGACGAAGCACTTCAGGTAGCGCGTCTCGCGCAGGCTGAGCAGCACCGGGTGGTCCTTGCCCGCCCCGCGCTTCTCGATGATCTGCACCCGCCGCTTCGCGTCCGCCGCCGCCGAGGCGAGCATGTCCTCGAAGCCCTGCTCGTCGATGTGGTACGTGCAGCTGGCGGAGATGAGGTAGCCGCCCGGCCGCAGCAGCTGCATGGCGCGCAGGTTGATCTCCTTGTACCCGCGCAGGGCGCCCTCGATGGCGTCCTTGTTCTTCGCGAAGGAGGGCGGGTCCAGGACGATGGTGTCGAAGCGCCGGCCCTCGTCCACGGCGTCGCGGAGGAAGTCGAAGGCGTTGGCCACCACCACGTCCACGTTGGGCAGCTTGTTGGCGGCGGCGTTCTCGCGCAGCTGGGCGGCGGCCTGCTCGGAGATCTCCACGGCGGTGACCTTCTCGGCCCGGGTGGCGAGCTGGAGCGCGAAGCCCCCCACGTACGAGAAGCAGTCGAGCGCCTCGCCGAAGGCGTACTGCGAGGCCATGACGTGGTTCTCGCGCTGGTCCAGGAACGAGCCCGTCTTCTGGCCCTCGAGCAGGTCCGCGCGCACGCGCACCAGGCCCTCGTCATAGGGCACGGGCCCGGGCTGGGTGCCGTACAGCACGCCCTTCTCCTGGGGCAGGCCCTCCAGCGCGCGCACGCCCACGTCCGAGCGGTTGACGATGGCGCGCGGCTTGAACAGCTCCACGAGCAGGTCGGTGAGGAGCTGCTTGCGCTGCTCGGTGCCGGCGATGAGGAACTGCACGCTCAGATAGTCGCCGTAGCGGTCCACCACGAGGCCGGGGATCAAGTCGGCCTCACCGTGTATCACGCGGTAGGTGTTCTCCCCGGGCAGGGCGCGACGGCGCATCGCGTCAGCCTGGGCCAGGCGCTGGCGGAAGAAGTCGGTGTCCACCGGCACGTCCTCGTAGGAGAGCCAGCGCAGCGAAATCTTGGAGTGCTTCGAATAGAAGGCCTTGCCGAGGAACCAGCCGCGGGCGTCGACGACGCGCACCACCTCACCGCCCTGGAGGGCGGGGTCGCCGTTGAGGTCGGCGCGGTAGATCCACGGGTGGCCGGCCTGCCAGCGCTCGACCCCCCGGCGGACGAGCGAGACCTGGGGGAGACCGTCCTGGCCGATGTCCGGAGTGGTCCGGTCCTGGGCGGGCTTCTCCGGGCGCTGCGGGGGACGCTTGTTGCGGCCGGGGGGGCCACCGGGGCGGCGATCGTGACGGGGTCCTGGGGTTGGCTTGGGCATGGCTGGTGCGGCGTATACTCCAAACAGCGTGAGATACGACCTGCTCCTTCAATCCATGGTCCCGGGGACGCCTTTCGACAGCGCCCGGGTGGAGGCCCTCCTGGAAGCCCGGGGGGCGAAGGCCCGGCCGAGCGGTGGGCGGACCTGGCTGCTAGAACACGGCTCGGTGGAGGTGCACCCGCTGCGCGAGGGGGGCCAGTGGGTGGCCACCGAGGTGCGCATCCCGCTGGAGCACCGGACCGAGCTCATCCGCGAGGTGGTCTCCAAGGGGGCGGAGCTGGCGCGGGAGGCCGAGGTCCGGCTCTTCGATCCGCAGCTGGGACGCGAGCTCGGCGCCCACGACGAGGGCCTGGTGGCGGACCAGTACGAGCGGACGGCGCGCTACGCGGGGGAGATGCTGGGGTTGGCCTCGGCCATGCCCATCGACACGTCCACGGACGAGGGCTTCCAGCCGACGACGAAGTTCGTGCTCGGGGCGTTGGCCTTCTTCACGCTGCTGTACCTGGTGGTCAGCTGGATGAATGAGCAGCTCGGCGGCTGAAAAAGGCTGGATTTCGCGGCGGCGCTGACGCATGGCTGCGGCATGTTCCGCTCCTGGTCCGTCCGCATCTCGTTGTTGGCGGTGTTGCTGCTCGTCCTCGGGCCGTTGCTGGCCCTGGTGGGGCTCGTGCCTGGGATGAAGGCGCTGCTGCTGTTCGCGAGCGCGGCGCCGGTGGGCCTGGTGGGCATCGTGGCGGGGATCGTCTCCGCGGTGAGGGGGAGGGTGGCACCGGGGATGACGGCGGTGGCGCTCGGGACGCTGGCGCTGGTGTCGGTGCTGACGCCGGCCTTCGCGGGGGGAGGCAAGCCGCCCATCAACGACATCAGCACGGACCTCCAGGACGTGCCCGTCTTCACGCACGCGGGGACGCTGCCGGAGAACGCGGGGAGGAACCTGGAGTACCCCGAGGACTTCAAGGGCGTGGTGCGGGCGTATTACCCGGACCTGAAGTCGCTGAAGCAGGCCGAGCCGCCGGACGTGGTGTTCGCGCGAGCGGTGGAGCTGGCGCGGGCGCAGCCGGGGTGGACGGTGACGCACGTGGACGCCCAGGGACGCACGCTGGAGGGCTTCGCCGAGACGCGGCTGTTCCGTTTCCGGGACGACTTCGTGGTGCGGGTGCGGCCGGAGGAGGGAGGGGGCTCGCGGGTGGACATGCGCTCGAAGTCGAGGGTGGGGCGGGGCGACCTGGGAGCCAACGCCGCGCGCATCCATGCGTTCCTCCAGGCGCTGGCGGCCTCCGGGCGTTAGGCTGGGCAGGTGTTCAAGTACCTTCTCCTGGCGTTCACGGTCGTTCCCTTCATCGAGCTGTACCTGCTGCTGGCCATTGGCCGCGAGGTGGGCTTCTGGCCCACGGTAGGCGGGGTGCTGCTCACGGGGGTGGTGGGGGCCTGGCTGGCCAAGAAGGAGGGCTTGCGTGTGCTCCGCCGCTGGCAGGAGTCGCTCGCGCAGGGCCGCATGCCGGAGGAGGGCCTGGTCGGCGGAGTGCTGGTGCTGGTGGGTGGGGTGCTGCTGGTGTCGCCGGGGGTGCTCACCGACGTGGTGGGGCTCTTCCTGCTGTTCCCGCCGACGCGCCGGCTCGTGGCCGCGGTGGTACGCCGGAGACTCGAGCGCCGCATGGCGGAAGGCACGCTGCGCGTCACGACCTTCCAGTCGGAATCCTTCCCGGGAGCAAATCCCTTCGAGCCTCGAGTCTCACAGCCCCGGATCGACCGGAGACCGGGAGCTGAAACGGACGCGGAGTTCACCGAGGAGTGAATTTCCCCTCAGAGGACGCGCTGGTACTCGCGGACCCAGAACTTCATGACGCCCTCGCAGATGTCCTCGAGCCGCTGGCACTCGAGCTCGCGGGGCTTGTCCATCTCGAGATTCGCATCCAGCAGCAGCTCCTTCCGAGCGTTCCACAGCTGGAGCCGGACATGGGTGGCATCCGTGCGGGTGGCGCTGGCGTACAGCCGCAGGCGCTTGCCGCGGTGCTCGAAATCCAGCAGGAGCGGCTCCGGCTTGGAGGGCGAGAGGGAGTAGACGCCGGTGACCGCGGGAAGCTGGAGCAACAGCTGCACGGGGGGTTGGTGCTCGAGGGGAGCCTCCAGCGCGAGCGAGTGCTGGCCGGTGATGCGCACGGCCAGGAAGTCCAGGGTCTGGGGGTGCTGCTCGGAGACGGGGGTGACGGTGAGCAGCTTCCGCGAGCCCTCGATGCGAGCGATGACGGCCTCCCGGGTGCGGATGTCGCCGGAGCAGCGCTTCTCGCCGGCGCAGTCGACGGAGATGCGCCAGTCGGCGCGGGCATCGGGACAGTCCTTGGGGACCTCGAGCTGGGCCTGGGCCTTGGGAGGGAGGATGAGGCTCTGGGTGCTCGGGGAGCGGCAGACGAAGTCCACGTCCACGGCGAGCGCGGTCACCTGGACGGGAGGGGTCGCTGAGAGCAGCAGGGCGAGCACGGAGAGGGCGGCGAGCATGGCTCCGATCTATCCCACCCGGGGAGGCGCCACCATGCGCCAGCAGCGGTGGATCTCCTGGCGCTGGAAGTCCTCGGGGATGGAGCCGGGGGTGAGCTCCTCCACTCCCTCGTAGCCGCGGACGGCGGAGTCCTTCAGCTCGAAGCCCAGGAAGTTGGTGGAGAAGTAGAGGACGCCGCCGGGGTTGAGCAGCTCGCGGATGCCCTCCAGCAGGCGCACGTGGTCGCGCTGCACGTTGAACGAGCCCTGCATCTTCTTCGAGGTGGAGAATGAGGGCGGATCACACACCACCAGATCGAAGGTCTGCTCGGGGTCCTGGCGCTGGTCCTGCACCCAGGCCATGGCATCGGCGCGCAGCAGGGTGTGGCGCGGAGCCGACAGCCCGTTGAGCGCGAGGTTCTCCTCGGCCCAGTCCAGGTAGGTGTTGGACAAATCCACACTCAGGGTGCGCGAGGCTCCGCCCGCGGCGGCGTACACGGTGAAGGCGCCGGTGTAGCAGAAGAGGTTGAGGAAGCTCTTCCCCTTGGCCTCGTCGCGCACGCGGGCGCGCGTGAGCCGGTGGTCCATGAAGAGGCCGGTGTCGAGGTAGTCGCCGAGGTTCACCCAGAACTTCAGCCCCTGCTCCTCCACCACGAGGCGCTCGGTGCCCTCGCCGACCCGGCCGTACTGCGAGCGGCCCCAGGGCTGGGGCAGGTGCGTCTTCACGTGGACGCGCTCGGGGGGCACCTCGAGCACCGCCGTCACGGCGGCGAGCACCTCGGCCCGCTGCTCCTCCAGGCTCTTGAGGGCCCGGCGGCGGGGGTACTCCACCAGGTGCACATGGTCCGCGTAGAGGTCCACCGCGTAGGTGTACTCGGGGACGTCCCGGTCGTACACGCGGAAGGCGGTGAGCCCGCGGGCCTTGGCCCACTTGCGGAAGTGCTTCACGTTCTTGCGCAGGCGGTTCTCGAACATCCCCACCGCCGTTCCGCTGCCCTGCGTCATGACTGCCTGTCCTCTCCGGTACGACCGCGGCCCTCTCTTCTCCGAGTCCCCGCCGGGGAGCAAGTCTTCCGGACGGGCGGACGGGCCCGGGCCGACATTCCCGGGGGGAAGGGGAGTGTGATAGGCCCCCGGCCATGCGCTTCGACACCCTCGCGATTCATGCCGGCCAGGAGCCGGATCCCACGACGGGCGCCATCATGACGCCGGTCTACCTGACCTCCACCTACGTCCAGGCGGGCCCCGGGGAGCACAAGGGCTTCGAGTACAGCCGGACCCAGAACCCCACCCGCAACGCGCTCCAGGACTGTCTGGCGGCGCTCGAGGGGGCGAAGCATGGCCTCGCGTTCGCCTCGGGTCTGGCGGGCTCGGACATGTTGATGCACATGCTGGAGTCCGGGGACCACGTGGTGGTGTCCGACGACGTGTACGGCGGCACCTTCCGCATCTTCGACAAGGTCTTCCGCCGCCACGGGCTGAGCTTCTCGTGGGTGGACCTGTCCAACCCGGACAACTTCGAGAAGGCCATCACCCCGAAGACGAAGATGGTGTGGGTGGAGTCGCCCACCAACCCGATGCTCAAGCTGATCGATCTGGCGCGCATCGCGGAGACGGCGAAGAAGCGGAACATCCTGTCGGTGTGCGACAACACGTTCATGACGCCGTACTTCCAGCGTCCGATGGACCTGGGGTTCGACGTGGTGACGCACTCGACGACGAAGTACATCAACGGCCACAGCGACGTGGTGGGTGGCTTCGTGTGCACCAGCAACGACGAGCTGGCGCAGAAGATGTACTTCCTGCAGAACGCGGTGGGCGGCGTGCCGGGCCCGATGGACTGCTTCCTGGTGCTGCGCGGCGTGAAGACGCTGGGCGTGCGCATGGAGCGCCACGCGCAGAACGCGCTGAAGGTGGCGCAGTTCCTGGCCACGCACCCGAAGGTGCAGAAGGTGACCTACCCGGGCCTGGAGAGCCATCCCCAGCACGCGCTGGCGCGCAAGCAGATGAAGGGCTTCGGCGGGATGATGACCTTCGACATCAAGGGCGGGCTGGAGGCGGCGCGCAAGTTCCTCAAGACGGTGAAGATCTTCGCGTGCGCCGAGTCGCTCGGTGGCGTGGAGTCGCTCATCGAGCACCCGGCGATCATGACGCACGCGTCGGTGCCCAAGGAGACGCGCGAGCTGCTGGGCATCTCGGACGGGCTCATCCGGCTGTCGGTGGGCATCGAGGACGCGCAGGACCTGGTGGATGACCTGAAGCAGGCGCTCGACGTGGCCTGAGCCGGGTTCGAATCCGGGAGCCCTTTGTGTTCCAAGCGTGGAGGTTCCTTCCGAAGTGACCTCTGTAGTACGAAGGGGTCCCCTTCCAAATACCGAACCTTCCCGCCTGACCGCGAGCCGCTGAGTGGCCGGTCCAGGAACGTCTTCATGCACCCCGCTCGAAACCGGACGCCCCTCTTCTCCGCCCTCGCCCTCGTGTCTTTCCTGGGGGGCGCGGCCTGCGACAAGCCATCCGAAGCGCCTCCTCCGTCCGCCGCGCCTCCGGCCGTGGAGGTGGGCACTGTCACGGTGCAACCCTCGAGCATTCCGGTGCTCGATGAATTGCCGGGGCGAATCGCTCCGACGCGGAGCGCCGAGGTGCGTCCGCGCGTGTCCGGCATCATCGTCGAGCGCGTCTTCCGGCAGGGAGGCAGCGTGAAGGCGGGGGATGTGCTCTTCAAGCTCGACGCATCCATGTACGAGGTCGAGCGTGCCAGCGCGAAGGCCGTGTTGGCGAAGGCCGAGGTGACGGCCGCGGAGGCGCTCCAGCAGGCGGAGCGGGGCGAGAAGCTGCTGGCCAACGGTGTCGTCACCCAGGAGCAGCACGAGACGCTCCAGGCGGCCCTCCGGCGTGCCGAGGCCGATGTGGCGGCGGCCAAGGCGGCGGTGCGCCGCGCGGAGCTCCACCTGGAGTACTCGACGATCCGCGCGCCCATCGCGGGACGGATCGGCCGGGCGCTGGTGACGGAAGGCGCGCTCGTGAGCGCGGGAGATCCCACGGCGCTCGCGCTCATCCAGCAGTTGGATCCGGTCTACGTGGACTTCACCCAGCCGGCGATGGAGCTGCGCCGCCTGCGCCAGGCCGTCAAGGACGGGCGCATCCAGGGCAGCACGCCCGAGCAGGCGAACGTCCAGCTGGTCCTCGACGATGGCTCCCTCTATGAGAAGCCGGGGCGGCTGCTCTTCTCGGACGTGGCGGTGGACCCTGGCAGCGGCCAGGTGACGCTGCGCGGTGAGTTCCCCAATCCGGAGGGCGAGCTCCTTCCTGGCATGTACGTGCGGGGACGCGTCGAGCAGGGCACCCAGGGCGAGGCGCTCGTGGTGCCCCAGCAGGCCATCCAGCGCGACACCTCGGGCAAGTCCCAGGTCTTCGTGGTCGCGGGCAACGGCACCGCCGAGGTGCGTCCGGTGCGCGTCTCGCGCGTCTACCAGGAGCAGGCGGTGGTCCAGGAAGGCCTGAAGGCGGGAGATCAGGTCATCGTCGAGGGCTTCCAGAAGTTCGGCGCGGGCTCGCCGGTCAAGCCCGTGGCCTGGAGCGTGCCTGGCGCCGGCCTCCACCCCACCCAGCCTCGATAGGGCCCACCGCCATGCCTCGTTTCTTCATCGACAGGCCCATCTTCGCCTGGGTCATCGCGCTGTTCATCATCATGGCGGGCGTGCTCGCCATCCCCAACCTGCCGGTGTCGCAGTACCCCACCGTGGCGCCGCCGCAGCTCACCATCTCCACCTACTATCCGGGTGCGTCGCCCGAGGACCTCTACCAGAGCGTCACGCGCATCATCGAGGAGGAGCTCAACGGCACGAAGTCGTTGCTCTACTTCGAGTCGACCAGTGAGGCGACGGGCGCGGTCACCATCACCGCGACCTTCGAGCCGGGGACGGATCCCGCCCTGGCCGCCGTGGAGCTCCAGAACCGGGTCAAACGGGTCGAGCCCCGGTTGCCGCTCGTCGTGACGCAGCAGGGCCTGCAGATCGAGGAAGCGGGCAGTGGCTTCCTCATGCTGGTGACGTTGCGCTCCACGGACGGCGCCATCGACGAGCTCGGCCTGGGGGATTACGTCTCGCGCAACGTGGTCAATGAGTTGCGGCGCATCCCGGGCGTGGGCCGGGCGCAGCCCTTCTCCTTCGAGCGCGCCATGCGCATCTGGGTGGATCCCCTCCGGCTGCGGGGCGTGGGCCTCACCACCCAGGACGTGATGAACGCCATTCGCGCGCAGAACGCCCAGGTCGCGGCGGGCTCGCTCGGCGCTCCCCCCGGACCGGCGACCCAGAAGGTCGCGGCGACCGTGCTGGTGAGGGGCCAGTTGACCTCGCCGGAGGAGTTCGGCGCCATCGTGCTTCGCGCGAACACGGATGGCTCCTCCGTGCGCCTGCGGGACGTGGCCCGTGTGGAGCTGGGCGGGCAGAGCTATACCCTCTCCTCCCGGCTCAATGGCCAGCCGAGCGCGGCCATCGGCATCCAGTTGTCTCCCACGGGCAATGCCCTCGAGACCTCGACGGCGATCCGCGCGAAGATGGAGGAGCTGTCCCGGTTCTTCCCACCGGGCATCGCCTACGACATTCCCTATGACACGGCCCCGTTCGTGGGCGTGTCCATCCAGAAGGTCCTCCAGACGCTCGCCGAGGCGGTGCTGCTGGTCTTCCTGGTGATGTTCCTGTTCCTCCAGAACATCCGCTACACGCTCATTCCCACGCTCGTCGTTCCCATCGCCCTGCTCGGCACCTGCGCGGTGCTGTTCGCCATGGGCTTCTCCATCAACGTGCTCACCATGTTCGCCATGGTGCTCGCGATCGGCATCCTCGTGGATGACGCCATCGTGGTGATCGAGAACGTGGAGCGCATCATGAGCGAGGAGGGCCTGTCTCCGCGCGAGGCCACGCAGAAGGCCATGAAGCAGATCACCGGCGCCGTCATCGGCATCACGCTGGTGCTCAGCGCCGTCTTCGTGCCCATGGGCTTCTTCCCCGGCTCCGTCGGCGTCATCTACAAGCAGTTCTCGCTGACCATGGTGGTGTCCATCCTGTTCTCGGCGCTGCTCGCCCTGTCGCTGACGCCGGCGCTCTGCGCGAGCTTCCTGAAGCCCGTCACCCGGGGGCACGTGCACGCGAGCACGGGGTTCTTCGGCTGGTTCAACCGCGGCTTCGAGCGCACGTCCCAGGCCTACCGTGGGTTCGTGGGCCGCACCCTGCATCGCGCCGGCCGGTTCATGGTCGTCTACGCCGCGGTGTTCGCGGCCCTCGGCTGGCTGTTCGTCCAGCTCCCCTCGTCCTTCATTCCGAGCGAGGACAAGGGCTTCATCATCCTCGGGGTGCAGGGGCCCGCGGAGGCCACGGTCAACCGGACGCTGGACGCGGTGGTCCAGATGGAGAAGACGCTGCTGGCGGAGCCGGGCGTGGAGCGGGTCGTGGCCATCCTGGGATTCAGCTTCTACGGCCAGGGACAGAACGCGGCCTTGAGCTTCGCGACGCTGAAGCCCTGGTCGGAGCGAGGAGCGAAGGACAGCGCCGGTGCCATCGCCGCGCGGGTGAACGGGGCGCTCTCGGCGGTGCGGGATGCCTTCATCTTCGCGTTCGCGCCTCCCCCCATCGAGGGACTGGGAACCACGGGGGGCTTCGCCTTCCGGCTGGAAGACCGGGCGGGTCTGGGGCATGAGGCGCTCACCGCCGCGAGGAATCAACTGGTGGCGGCCGCCGCCCAGAGCCCCATCCTCTCCGGCGTGGCGTTCGAGGGGCTGGAGAGCTCGCCGCAGGTGGAGCTGCGCATCGATCGCGAGAAGGCCAGTGCGCTCGGAATCACGTTCGCGGAGATCAACGAGACCCTGTCCACCAACCTGGGCTCGGCCTACTCCAATGACTTTCCCAACGCGGGCCGGATGCAGCGGGTGATCATCCAGGCGGAGGGGAGCCGGCGCATGCAGACGGAGGATCTCCTCGCGCTCGACGTGCGCAACCGCGAGGGGAGCCTGGTGCCACTCTCCGCCTTCGCCACGGTGGACTGGCGGATGGGGCCCTCGCAGGTCATCGGCTACAACGGCTACCCCTCGGCCCGCATCGGCGGCAACGCGGCGCCCGGCCGTTCGAGCGGTGAAGCCCTCCAGGAGATGGAGCGCCTGGCGAGCCAGCTCCCGCGCGGGTTCGGTTACGACTGGACGGGGCAATCCCTGCAGGAGATCCAGTCGGGCTCGCAGGCGCCGTTCCTGATCGCCCTGTCCATGTTGTTCGTGTTCCTGTGCCTGGCCGCCCTCTACGAGAGCTGGTCCATTCCCCTGGCCGTGTTGCTCGTCGTTCCCCTGGGAGTGCTCGGGTCGGTGCTGGCCGTCATGCTCCGGGGCATGGACAACGATGTGTATTTCAAGGTGGGACTCATCACGATCATCGGCCTGTCGGCGAAGAACGCCATCCTGATCATCGAGTTCGCCAAGGAGCTGCGGGAGCAGGGCAGGCCGCTGCTGGACGCGGCGATCGAGGCCGCGCAGCTGCGCTTCCGTCCCATCCTCATGACGTCGCTGGCCTTCACGCTGGGCGTGGTTCCGCTCGCCATCGCGACCGGGCCCGGCGCCGCCAGCCAGCGAGCCATTGGCACGGGAGTGCTCGGGGGAATGCTGTCCGCCACGGTGCTCGCGGTGATCTTCGTGCCGGTCTTCTACGTCTTCATCATGAAGCTGCTCAGCCCGAGGCCCGTGGCCACCGGAGAGGTGCGTCTCCCCGAAGCCACGAATTGAACGGGGGCGCATCACTTCGCCCAATGTCCCCTCTCCCCCCGGGAGAGGGACGGGGTGAGGGTATCGGAAGTACCCGGGTTCGAATCCCGGCCGAGGGCCTCGCGCTTCGTGTCATCCCCGGCCCAAATCCCCCTGGCGTTCGCCAGGGAGGTTGGCTCGCCGCCCGGCCAGGATCAGCAGTCCAGCGCCGAGCATGAGGGCCACGTCCGCCACGTTGAAGATGCCCGTGCGCAGGGAGCCGATGCCGAGGTTCATGAAGTCCACGACGCGTCCGTCGTTCACCAGACGGTCGAACCAGTTGCTCAGTCCACCTCCGACGATCAGGGCGAGCGCCGCGGACTGGAGCGGTCCGAGCCGGCGGCTCATCACGAGGTAGACCAGCGTACCGAGGAGGAGCACGCCCACCGTCGCGATGAACAGCCAGAATCGCAGGGAGTGAGAAAGATTGCCGCCGAGGCTCAGGAAGGCGCCGGGATTCTCGGCGAAGGTGAGCCGCAGGAGCCCGCCCAGGAAGCTCCGGGTGGATTCGTCTCGGAGCTGCGAGATGGCCAGTTGCTTGGTGGCCTGATCGCAGCCCACCGTCCCCGCGAGGACCAGCGACACGAGCGTGAGTCGATACCGACGAGCCGATGGATTCATCCCCCGAGGATGCCAGACGCGCCCCCTCCCATCCAGGCGGTGGGCTCGAGTCATCGAACTGCTCACAGTTCCGCCGCTGGGGGGATGGGGTTGAATGGCATGCGGAGGGCCTGGCGGCGTTCGAGCTTCCTCCCTGGGCGGGCCTCCCCATCACAACTCCGTGCAACTCCTTCCACCTCCCACAGGGGGGGTCATGCTGCAGAAAGGAGAGGAGGCACGGCGATGAGCAAGGATGGCTCCTGGCCGGACGGGCATGGAAGCCCTCCCACGAGCGGAGATGGGTCCCTTCTCGAGGAAGCCGGGTGCACGGACTCATTCCTCGTGGAGCTGCTCGCGCCCGCGCCGCCGCCACCGCTGATGCCGGTTCCCGGGGACAGGCTGGGAGGCCTGGATGGCCGCCGGTACGTCATCCTCACGTGGATGGGGGGAGGGGGGATGGGCCAGGTGTTCCGCGCCCGGGACGAGCTGCTACACCGGGAGGTGGCGCTCAAGTTCCTCCTGGCCGGGGCGGGGGTCGAGCAGGAGGTGCTGCGGGAGGCTCGCGCGGTCGCCCGGCTGGACCACGAGAACATCATCCGGATCTTCGATGTCACCGAATGGGCCAGAGGCCCCGGGGAGCCACGCCGCCCCTTCCTGGTGATGGAGTGCCTGGAGGGCGAATCACTCGCCACGCTGCTGAGGCGGGGGCCCGTGGACGTCGGGCGCGCGCTGGAGCTCCTGGACGGCATCACCGCGGGCCTGGCGCACGCGCATGAGCGCCACCTCATCCACCGTGACCTCAAGCCCCGGAATGTCTTCCTCACCCGGCAGGGGGTGGTGAAGCTGCTGGACTTCGGGCTGTCGCACCTCGCGCCGGCCAGCCTCGAGCGCGGGCCAGGGTTGGACATCTCTGGAACGCCCGCCTACATGGCACCGGAGCAGTGGCGGGGCGAGCCCCAGGATGCGCGCACCGATGTGTGGGCGGCCGGGGTGGTGCTCCACGAGCTGCTCACCGGCAGGCTGCCCTTCCCGGGCACCACCGTGGCCGAGCTGCGGGCCTGGGTGCCCTCCCCGGAGCCCGTTCCTCCGGTGCGCGCGCGCCGGCCGGAGGTGCCTCGAGAGGTGGAGGCGCTGGGTGAGCTGGAAGCGGCCTTCCAGGAGACCTGCGCGGAAACCATCGAGCAGCACGGAGGCACCATGGCCCTGTCCATGGGCGGCTCGGTGCTGGCGTGGTTCGGCTGTCCTCGGGCCCGAGAGGACGACTCGGAGCGTGCGGTGCGCGTGGGGCTCCAGCTCACCCGGACGTTGCGCGACACCCTCCCGCGCAAGCTGCCGCAGCTGTCCCTCTCCGGGCTGTCCGTGAGGGCGGGCATCCACACCGGCCAGATGGCGGTGGGCCTGCGTTCGCCGGAATCGCGGGCAGGTGGGCCGGTGGTTCAGGGCGACGCCCCGAAGGTGGCCGTGTGTCTCGCCAGACAGGCCCGGGCCGGTGAAGTGGTCATCGGCGACACGGTCTACAAGCGGGTGCGCACCGCCTTCGAGACCGAGCCGCTCGGGTCCCGTACCTTCGAGGGGTTGTCGGGGAGCGTCCACATGCACGTCCACCGCGTGGGCCGCGAGAGGAAGGTGGGCTCGCGCTTCGAGCGGACGCGCGTGGCCGGGCGTCTCTCGCCGCTGGTGGGACGGGAGCGGGCGCTGGGGCGGTTGCTGGACTACTGGGCGCGGGCCCGGCGCGGGCAGGGGGCCTTCTTCCTGCTGAGCGGCGAGGCGGGCATCGGCAAGTCCCGCCTCATCCAGGAGCTGTGCGAGCGGGTGTCCCGGGAGCCGGTCCGCCTGCTGCGGGTGCAGTGCTGGTTCCGCGCCAGCATCCGCGTCCTCCACCCCATGGTCGAGCTGCTCCAGGAGGTGGCTCACTTCAGCCCGGAGGAGTCTCCGTCCCGGCGCCTGGAGACACTGCGGGCCCGGCTACGGGGCGAGGGCCTGAGGGAGCTGCGGTCCATGGGCGAGCGCTTCTTCGAGGCGGAGCTGCTCCGCCTGCGGGGAGAGCTGCTGCGAGCGCAGGGGAAGCACCGTCAGGCGAGGATTTCCCTCATGCGCGCCATCGTCGTCGCCGCGAAGCAGGGGGCGGGCCTCTTCGAGTTGCGCGCGGTGATGAGTCTGGGCCGCCTGCTGGGGGAGCTGGGACAACCGGAAGACGGGCCTGCCCTTGCGTGCCTGGGCGCGGAGGCCCTTCGTGTGTGACGCGGGCTTTCTGCCGGGGGCAAGCTCTAGTCAGTCCCCCAGCGGCCCGGTCCGAGGCCTCTCAGGCCGGGCCCGAGGGGGTGACGGAATGCGCGGGCGTCTGCGCCCAGTGCTCCTCGGCGGTCCGCTCGCGGCCGGGGACCGGCTCCACCAACGAGATGGCCACTCCCATCCGTTCCATGTCCCGGAGCATCCGCTCCGGCTCGGCCACGTGCGCTTGCAGCCAGAGCCCCGGCCGGCGGGCGGTGCCGTCCAGGTATTGCAGCAGGCACGCCACCACGGGAATGGCCGTGAGCTCGTAGGCATCGGCATGGGAGAGCGTGAGCTCGAGGTGCCGCGCCGTGCCCCGTACGAGGCCGTCCGCCTCCAACTTGAGCAGCGTGCCATAGGGGGGCCTGGAGAAGCGGCACAGCCCCCAATGCATCAGCCTGGCCATGGGGCGGAGCGCACGCCGCGGCCACACGCGCATCGCCAGCCATGCCAGCGGGAAGACCACCCAGTCCACGAACCAGTTCAAGCCGCCGACGTAGAAACCGACCCGCCGCAGGCCCGGGTACAGCTCGGGCAGCGAGCGCATCTCCTCCAGGAACATGGGCACGCAGTACTGGCGGCCGAATACCGGGCCGAAGTCCATGGTGCGCGGCGTCCACATGGCCGTCCAGCGTGCCGGCCGCCAGGTGCCCTTCTGGAACTCCAGTATCTGGGAACCCGCCAGCCCCACGAGCTCCTCGATGGCGGTCGCGCCGATATCCAGCCGGGCCCATTCGACCCGGATGACGCTGCCCACCTCCGCCCGCGTGAGGTGCTCGAAGCGCGAGCCGGCGTAGCGCACGAGGACGGCGGGCAGGCCGGGATGGAAGCCGCCATCGGTGATGAAGCAGCGGCCCGCCCGGCGGATGTCTTCCTCCAGGGCGCTCAAGGCGCCGAGCTTGGCCGTCGAGACCTGCACGTCCAGGTAGTCCGTCCCCGTGTCGAGCGCGGCCCGGGCCACCTGCCCGGCGTATGCCGGCGTGCTGGAGGCCACGACGGCCAGACGGCAGCCCTCCATGGCCTGACGCAGGCTGGAGGGATCCGCCGCATCGGCTCTCACGGCGGAGACGCGCTCGCTTCCATGCTTGGAAGCAAGCGCCCGGGCCATGGCCTCGGCCCTGGCCAGGTCGCGGCCGGCGAGCACCACATGGCAATCCGTCTCCTTCAGCAGCAGCCGCGCGATGGACTGGCCCGTGTTGCCATAGCCCCCCAGGATGAGAAGGGTGTCTGTCTTCATGATGGCCTCCCCGCCACTCCCTACGATTGGAGACTCCGCGGGTGTCTGGCAATGGGAAGGCCGAACGGGATGGGCATGCGATGGAAGGGCTGGCCGGATCTCCTCCACGCCAGGCAACCCAGGAAGCAGTACCCCGGCCGGAGCCACCGCTCCCCGGCACCCAGGGGCTCGCGGGTCTTGTGGGCGCGGGCCTCGGCGTTGTGCTCCATCCGATCGAGCGCGGAGGCCAGCGGTTCCACCGCTGGCGGGGATGGGGTTGAATGGCATGCGTGGCCCCCGCACGCCCCAGCCAGAAGGAGGATGAGGAGGACCTGGCGGCGTTCGAGCTTCCGTTCTTCCAGCGCCTCGCCGTGCAGCTGTGGGCGATGGTGCTCGGGCTCATCACCCGGCTGACGGACGCGGTGTTGCTGGTGGGGCGTCCCGCGCTGGTGCGGCCCTATGTGGGCCTGTGGCTTTCCGAGCGGTTGCGCTCGCCCTACCGGGCCCGGCGTTCCTTCGAGGTGGTGCTCGCGCTGCGGGCCACGGGCCAGCGCATGCGCGAGCTCATCTACGGGGAGACGCCCCTCATGTCGGCCCTCTGGGTGTTCCGGCGCGCGGGCGTGGGCCCGGGCAGCCGACTGGTGGACCTGGGGGCGGGGAGGGGGAGGGTGCTGCTCGCGGCGCGGTGGCTCGGGGCGGAGGCGAGGGGCGTGGAGTTGCTGGCCGAGCATGTGACGCGCATGGCGCACTGGCTGGCGCCCGCCGGCATCACGCTGGAGCAGGGGGACGCGGCCCAGGCGGACGTGTCGGAGGCCACCCACGTCTTCACCAACTGGCTGGCGCTCACCCCGGAGACGAAGGCCCGGCTGGTGGCGCGCTTGCGCACCTGTGCGCCCGGCACGCGCGTGCTCACGGTGCTGCACCCCATCGAGGCGGAGGACTTCGTGCGCCTGTCGAGCCACCGGGTCCTCTTCACCTGGGGCCTCGAGCGCGTGTGGATTCACGAGTACCGGCCCTAGTGGACTGTCCGACAAGTTTTTCAACATAGTCAGGACAGGTGCCGGTCCACCCACGAGTGCATCTTGGCGCGAGTCCAGGACCAGGTGAAGGGGTGGGCGTAGAGGCGGTTGTACTCGGGCCAGCTGGCGTCGAG
>NZ_DASUNC010000070.1:0-14846 GCF_036277355.1 Archangium sp. | reverse complement strand
TCCGCGAGGCGGGAGGCGGGGAAGCGGGTATCGCCGAGCTTGGGCAGCACGTCGCGGAAGTAGGCCCACGGGTCCATGCCCAGGCGGTAGCAGCTGAGCACGAGGGAGTAGACGTTGGCGGCCCGGTGGCCGGCCGCGTCGCTGCCCAGGAAGAGCCAGTTCTTGCGTCCGAGGACAATGAGCTTGATGAGGCGCTCCACCTCGCCGTTGTCCACCGGCACGCGTCCGTCCTCGAGGAAGCGGCCCAGGGGGACAGCACGGTTGCGTGCGTAGGCAATGGCCTTGCCCAGGGGCGTCTTGGCGGGCACATGCGGGGCCCACTCCTCCAGCAAGCCGAAGAGCTCCTCGTAGACGGGCAGGCTGTGCGAAAGGCGCAGGCCGAGGCGAGCCTCGGGGGAGAGCCCCTCCTCCTGGGCCTGCCGCTCCACGGCGTACAGCTTCTGCACGAGCGTCAGCACCATGCCGCCGCGAGCGTCTCCGGCCACATAGGCGCGCTCGAAGCCACGCCGGGCATGCATCCAACAGCCCACCTCGAGGCGGGGAGAGTCGGGGCCGAAGAGGGCCTCGTAGCCCTTGTAGCCGTCCACCACCAGGTAGCCCCGGAAGTCGGCCAGCACCCCCTGGGGGCCCGTGCCACTCCAGTCGGGGGTATACTCCACGAAGACGTTGCCGCCCTGGCCCACGTACGGCCAGTGCCTCTGTCCGCGGACGGCATCGCGGCTGCGGCGGCTTTGCTAGAGGCCGTGGGGGAGAACGCACGCGCGTTCTGGGGGCACGCGACGCCGTTCAGCGCGGGGGTGGACATCGCACGCCAGACGAAGAATCGGCCAGACGACCTGGAGCCGCCTCCCCGTGGGCTGCCGGTGCTCAAGTCCCCTGGTGCCATGCGCTCGCCTGAGATTCCGCATCGCCTCGGGTGGCTGAACTACTGGTCAGACGCCGCCGCACGGACCATCGGCTTCCCGGACCCGGCCCGCGACGCCGAGCCGCTCTCACGGGCACGGCGCACCGCGACGGGCGGGTGGGTGGTCAGACTCACGGATGCACCGCTCGACCTGGACAACCCCGCCCACCTGGATGTGCTTGAACAAGCCTACGAGCGCTTCCCGGAGATCGGCGGGCGCTCCACCCCTTGAGGGTCGGAACCGGTTACAGCTCACCGAGGCGGAGGGGCCCACGAAGTGGAGAGTGGGCTTGACGATGGGCATCGCGGGCAGGGTGTCCGCCAGCGGCACGCCCTGGACCTCATACGGTGCCGACGGGACCCTGGGGCCCGTGTCTCCCTTGGGCCCCAGGCTCTCGGTTCAGGCAACCAGCCCTCCCAACAGCATCGCTACGGCGAACATCCGGGATTGGCGCATGGACTATCGGTAGTACAGCCGCAGGCTGTTCCAGACGTTGTTGACGCCGCCGTACCAGAAGTTCACCGTGTTGTCGCCCATGCAGACGTGGACGTCATCATCGGTCAGCGCCCGCCGGAGGATCCGCAAGCTGTCCGAGTTCAGATAGCCACCGTTGGTGTACCGAAGCCCATCCGGATTGCAGCTGTAGAAGTTCCCCTTGAAGACGAAGACGTAGTCGGTGTCCGGGTCGTTGTCACAGATTCCCGTGGTGGTCGTGTAGTAATAGCTGGGCGCCGTGTAGTTGGAGCCACCCGAGCTCTCATCGTTCTCCACGACCTGCTCCCAGAGCGGGGCCGGGCACGCGGCCCGGGCCTGGAGGGGAGCGGCGAGACCGAGCACCAGCGGAATCACAGACACGACGTTCTTGATACGCATCATCCGTCTCTCCTTGTCATGAACAAGCCTGCAAATCAGGCAAAAACGCAACTCATGACTACTCGGCATTTACGCAAAGATCAAGATGAAGATGCTTTTGTATCTTCGTTACAAATTTGGCACGGAATCAAAGGATGAGAGCGCGAGAAGGCCCTCGACGCGTCCCTGTTCGACGACTCCGGAAGCGAGGTCAGACCCTACTTCACCGCAGACGTTGGCATCTCCATCCTACTGGCCACGTAACCGGGGCAAGCCCAATGTCTGAGATGCGCTCTTAGCGGACGAACACGGGGGCGGACAGCTCAACGGTGTAGGGCACCGCCGCCGCGCCCACGGCCCGGAGCCGCACGAGGAACGGGCCGCCGTGGCTGGCCCGCATGAGGAGCACCTCGCCCGGCGTGCGTTGAGCGAGGTCTCCGGGCGCGTCCAGGGACAGGGGGGCGCCCTCCACGTCCAGAAGGTCGACCTCCAGCGCTCCCCGGGCCGCCTCCCAGCGCACACGCACCCCGGCCGGGTAGCAGCAGTCCCCATAGGCGTACAGCCAGTCCGTATCCCCCGGACAGGCCACCTGGCCGTCGAGCTTCAACGGTCCATGGCCGAAGACGTGCGACAGCGGAGGGGCGGCCAGCGCTTGTTCCCGCGTGTCATCTTCTTCCCGCACGTCATCGGCACAGGCCGCGAGGCGAGGCCGACAGCTCGTCCCCACCAGGGCCCCGAGCCCCAGCCATGCGCAACACAGGAGCCCGCGCGTGAAGGTCACGGGGAGGGCCGACACCGGCATCTTGGAGAGCATGGCAGCCATCCTCTCACGAGCGCTTTCGCCGCGAGCCACCGTGGCATGGAAGCGGCGGAAATCGAACCCGCCGCCCCCCACTCAACCCCTCTCAGTACGTGACGATGCTGGGGGACTGCGGCGCGGCGGTGAAGAAGTCAGCGTAGGTGGCGACGAAGTGGTTTCCCTGCAGGATCGGGTACGGCCAGGCAATGGTCGCGGGATCCTCCGTGATCGAGTTCCCGGTGAAGGTGCCGGCGGCCTCGACGTTGACGGCGTTCACGGTGAGCCCGGTCAGCGTGATCACGCCCGGCATTCCGGCTCCACCATTCGACGGCACGTAGCTCGACTGCAGACCCACCGTCCTCACCGTGCTCAACGTGCTCGGGTCCAGACGGTGGATGCGGGCGCGACCCCAGGTCCCGTAACCCCGGATGTACTCTCCGTAGGTCCAGGCCGCCGCGAGCCCATCGGCATTCACGGCGATCGCGACCTCCGGCGTGTTCTTCGAGGTCCCCAGCTCGACGGTCCGGGGCGTCAGCGCGCAGGTGCCGGACGAGACCACCTCGCTCTGGACGGTGACCCTGTAGAGGACCTGCCAGGGAGCATACGGATCAGAGCCCTGCAGGACCTTGATCGAATAAGCGCAGCCCTGCCAGTCGGCCCGCGCCTCCTTGACGACGGGCAGCTGGGCCTGAGCCGATGAACCAAGCAACGCGACAATTCCAATGGCAATCGTTCCAAACAGACGCACGGGTACGGCCTCCTTGGGGGAAGGGGCCGCGGACTCTAGGGAATTCGAAGCAAGAAACGCACGGATTTCACTGTAGTACGGAAGAACCCGTATCCACCCCGAGCACCTGTCTCCACACCTCGAGCTTCTCAGGTGACGAGAGGATGAGTTGCTCACCTGGAAAATTCGCGCCATCGCCTTTCAAGACACCACCGCTGGCGTACTGGTTTTCCCTCATCAGCAGCCCCGGGCGATAACCGGCGGCACCCAGTCGAAGCAGCAACGATTGCGAGCCGCCCCGCAGGACATTGTTCCGGACCTCGAGCCCGGTGACGCTCCGGCCATCCGCCGCCAGCATCAGCCCGTAGCTGGCCGTGCCCTCGACGGTGTTGCCCACCACCCGCACGGTCCTCGCGCCCTCGATACGGATGCCCTGCCCGTTGCCCGCGGGAACGTCGCGGATGTCCTGCAAGAGATTGTCCTCCACCGCGATGTTCTCGGGAGGCGTGCTGCCGTCGAGCACGGAGACACCTCGCCCGGCGCGGGAGATGGCATTGCCCTGGATGAGGATGTCCCGCGCGGAATCGTGGATGACCACGGCCTCCCCGGCCGACGAGCCCGCAGGACGGATGGCCGTGTTGGGAAAGCCGGAGAGAACATTGTCACGCACGGTGACGCGCAGACACTGCTTGATGTCCACCCCGTTCTCGCCCTCGTCGTGCAACGTATTGCCCTCGATGAGCACGCCGTCCGCGGGGCCGGAACCCGGTTGACATTGAATGGAGTCACCCGAGTTGTGATGGATGTCATTGTCCCGGATGACGATGTTCCGCGCCGGGCCCACCACCGCCACGCCATGGGAGTCATCTCCCGGCTTGATGAAGTGGTGGATGTGATTGTTCCGCACCGTGATGTCCCGCGCCCCCTCCACGCACACGCCCGCGCCCGCGGTTCCTCCGTTCAGCTCGCTCCCGGAGAGGACGGACTGCACCGCGTTGGCGTCGAAGAGCACGGCGAACATGCTCGCCCCCGCGACGTCGAAGTGCAGGTTCTCCAGGTTCCAGCGCCCCTGCACACGGAGGATCGCCCCGCGCACCCTGTCCTTCGGAACGAGCCTGGGCCGCTCCGCGCCCTCGCCGCGCAGGGTGATGGGAGCCACACCCGAGCCCCGTGACTCGAGCACGAGCTCTTCCGCGTACACGCCCGGAAGCACCCGGATGACCTCTCCTGGCTTCGCGAGCGCCGCCGCCCGGCCGATGGTCCGCAACGGAGCCTCGAGTGTGCCCGCTCCCCCATCCGAGCCCTTCGTGCTCACGTACCAACTCCGGCCCACGGGCTCGGCCGGCACGGGCACGGGCACTGGCACGGGGGTCGGCGGTGGCTGCGGTGACGACGGCACCGGGGGCGAGGGCTGGGGCTCCTCCGGGGCGGGCCGCACCACCTGGGGCGCCTGCGCCTCCTCGGCACTGTCGTGCGCTGGAACCTCCGGCTCACAGGCGAGCAGGAGCAGACAGGTGAACACTCCACACGCGCCCTTGAAGCGACCCTCGCCACCCGCGCCTCGCGTCACCCCGCCCCCCCGCTCGCCAGCCCCCATCGAAGCGCCGAAAGTCGTCACGAGGGGCGCCGGCATCAAGGGGCCGGACCTGGGGAAAGGTGCGCACCTGCCCCCCGGTACGAGGGGGCTACCAGGAGGAGCTGGCTCCCCCTCCGCCGAAACCGCCCCCTCCCCCACCCCAGGAGCTGCCCGAGCTGGAGCCACCCGAGGACCCGCCCGAGGAGCCACCCGAGGACGAGGAGCCCCACGACGAGGAGCTGACCGTGGAGCCGGAGCTGTTGAGGAAGAGGAACAGGATCTCGATCAGCACCCGGAAGACGGGCGGATAGGTGACGACCACCAGCACGACGGCGAGCAAGCCGAAGGTCTTCCAGCCCTCGAGGAGCATCGCCAGCACATGGGTGGAGTGGTAGTCCGAGAGGGACATCAGGCTGCCCACCACGGCGCTCAGCCCCAGGATGAAGGTGATCCGCAAGGACAGGTGGTGGGCCGACAGGGTGACCGCCAGGAACATCACGGTGAAGGTGGCCCAGGCCAGCAGGAAGTGGAAGGTGGGGATCCGGATCGAGCTCACCATCAGGGCGGTGAGGGCCACGGAAACGAGGACGAGCCCGCCGATGCTCCCGGCCAGCCCGGAGGTGCCGAGCTGCTCCCTCCAGACGCCCAGGCAGCAGCCGAGCAGCACGCCCGCGAGGATTCCCATGCCGACCAACCCCAACATGATGTTGCTCACCCGCGCGGCGCTCACCGGCGCGGCCCCGGCGAGCTCCGGCATGTCCCCGGCACCCGGCAGGCGCGCGCGCACGCCCTGGATGACGCCCAGCAGGGCCCCGCGGTAGTCCCGCTCGCGCAGCAGCGGACCCTGCTCGTCGAGGATGCGCCTCACCGCGTCGTCCGGCAGGTACTCCTCCATCCCATAGCCCACCTCCAGGCGCGCGCGCC
This sequence comes from Archangium sp., assembly GCF_036277355.1. Taxonomy (GTDB): domain Bacteria; phylum Myxococcota; class Myxococcia; order Myxococcales; family Myxococcaceae; genus Archangium. The sequence continues at coordinate 9,063 of NZ_DASUNC010000070.1, read as the reverse complement.
GGTCGTCCACCGCGAGCACGAAGAGGAGCCCATTGTCCACGCCCGCGGTGCCGCCCTTCCACGCCTCGGCGGCCCGCATCGCGTAGTCCTCGATGGGCTCGCCCCCGGTGGAGTCCACGAGGAGCATCGCCATCTGCGTGCCCGTCTGGTCGCGCAGGCGCACCAGCTCGCGGGCCACGTCCTCCTTCTCCGAGGCCGACAGCACCCCGCGCTCGTCCACCACGGGCCGATCGATGACGGGCGTGCTCCCGAGCAGGAGCGCCGGCAACAGCAGCACCAGGGCCGAGATCTTCACCACGAGGTCACCTCGGTGGACAGGGGAACGGAGCCGGGCAGCCCCGAGAGCCGCACCACCCAGGACTTCGGGAAGGAGGACGCGGAGGCGTTGTACTCGGTGGCCAGGAGATCGTAGCGCCGCTGCTCCACGCTCACCCGGTTCTCCGCGCCGGACAGCTGCGCGTCCCGCTCCGGGCCGGGGGTGGCGGTGGCGTAGCGCGCCTGCTCCCTCGCCCGCCGCTCCACCACGTTGCGCACCTGCGCGCGCTGGCGCGTCACCTCCTGCAGCGTCGAGTTGAGGCCATTGCGCACGAAGAGTCCGCTCAGCGCGAGCACCACCGCCACGCCCGCGGCGACCCACGCGCCCTTGCGCAGTTGCTCGCGCCGGGCCCGCCGCGCCCGCTCCGCCTCGAGCTTCGCCTGCTCCTGCTCCCGGCGGCGCTGCTCCAGCACCTGCATCGCCTGATCGATGTACTCGGCGGGGATGTCCAGCTCCTGCCCGATGCGCTTGACGTCCTCGGTGGTGAGCGTCTCCGGCGCCGAGTCCTTCTGCATCAGCCGGGTGGCGGTGTGGATGAGGTCGTCCACGTCATCGACGGCGACCTGCTGCCCCTGGGGGGAACGGTTCCGCGTCACGTCACTCATGCCTGGCTCACCACGTCCGGAAGCTCGTTGCCCCGGGTGTCCTCACCGGGAACGGCGGTGCGAAGCAGTCCGCCAATGCGCTCGATGGCCGTCTCCAACCCCGCCACGGGCGTGCCCGCGCGGAAGCCCTGGGCGAGCCCATCCACCACCTCCTGCCAGAAGCCCGGCTGGGCGGCCCCGTGGACGCCCTGGCCCGCGTAGACGGCGGCCTTGCGGTCCGCCACCGCGACATAGAGCAGCACCCCGGTGTCCGCGGCCGTGCGGCGCATCCCGAGCTCCTCGAAGAGCTGAGCGGCCCGGGCCAGCGGCTCTCCCCCGCGGCAGCTCCGCTCGAGGCGGACGACCACCTCGCCCCGGTGCCCCTCTTCCGCGCGGCGGATGGCCGCCACCAGGCGCGCCTCCTCCGTCTTGCTCAGCTTCCACCTCGGACGCATCCACGACCAATCCATGGCGGGCAGGATATGCCATCCGGCCGAGCGGCGGAACGCGCCTCCTCGCCTGCCTGGCGGACATTCTCCGCGCGGCGTCTATACTGCGCGCCCATCATGAAGACGGACTCGCTCAAGGAGCAGCTCCGGCGCACGACGCGCCGCGACCTGTGGCTCACGGTCGCCCCCGCGGCCCTCATCATCGGCATCGCGTTCGCCGTCACGTTCTACTTCGTCAAGCCCGCGCCCCCCATGAAGCTGGTGCTCGCCACCGCGCAGGACGAGGGCGGGTTCCGCTACTTCGCCAAGAAGTACCAGGAGAGCCTCGCCCGGCATGGCGTCACGGTGGAGATCCAGCAGACGAAGGGCTCCGTCACCAGCGTGGAGCACCTGTCCGGGGAGCAGGCCGACGTCGCCTTCGTGCAGAGCGGCACCGCCGACGAGAAGAAGGCGCCGGGCATCGTCTCGCTCGGCAGCCTCTCGTACGTGCCCCTCTGGGTCTTCTACCGGGGCGAGCCCATCGACGACGTGCTCGGGCTGAAGGGCAAGCGCATCGCCATCGGGGACGCCGAGAGCGGGACGCACGCGCTCGCCCGCACGCTGCTGTCCGTCAACGGCGCGGACCAGGCCCCGACCGAGCTCCTGCCCCTGGGGCGTGACGCGGCCATCGAGCAGCTCAAGAAGGGCCAGCTCGACGCGGTGTTCATCGTCGCGCCCGCGGAGGCTCCCGCCATCCAGAAGCTCGCCGTCGAGCCCGGAGTGCGGCTGATGAGCTTCGCCCGCGGTGAGGCCTACGTGCGCCGCTACCCCTACCTGTCGAAGCTCGTGCTGCCCCGGGGGGTGTTCAACTTCGCCGCGGACATCCCCGAGCGCGACGTGGTGCTGCTCGCGCCCACCGCGAACCTCGTCGCGCGCGACTCGCTGCACCCGGCGCTCGCCTACCTGCTCATGCGCACCGCGAGCGAGATCCACGGCAGCGCCGGGCTGCTGGACCGCTCCGGCGAGTTCCCCGCGCCGCTCGAGACGGGCTTCCCCCTGAGCAGCGAGGCCCGCCGCTACTACCAGGCCGGAATCCCGCTGTTGCAGCGCTACCTGCCCTTCTGGGCCGCGAACCTGGTGGACCGGCTCTGGGTGATGCTGGTGCCGATCATCGCCGTGGTGGTGCCGCTGGGGCGGGCCGTGCCGGCGCTGTACCTGTGGCGGGTGCGCTCGCGCATCTTCCGCTGGTACGCCCGCCTGAAGGAGATCGAGCTCCAGCTGGAGGAGAACCCCGGACGCGAGATGCTCGAGGACATGATGAAGCGGCTCGAGGAGGCGGAGCGCGCGGTGAACCGCATCCCCGTGCCGCTGGCCTACGCCGAGAACCTCTACTTCTTCCGCGAGCACATCGACGTGGTGCGCCGGCGGCTCTCCCGGCGGCTCTCCGGTGCCCCCGAGAGCCGGGAGCTCGTCGTGGCGCAGGTGACCGCCTCATGAAGTACGCCGTGACCGCCTGGTTCTGGCTGCTCTTCCTCACCACCGCCCCGGTGCTCTTCGTGCTGGGGCTGGTGCTGTTCCTCGTCGCGTACCCGGTGGATCCGGACCGGCGGTGGCTGCACGCGCTGGTGTGCCGCTGGTGCCACCTGCTGTGGCTGCACGCGTCGCCGGGGTGGCGCACGCGGGTGGAGGGGCGGGAGCTGCTGCCGTCCGGGGCCTGCGTGCTGGTGGCCAACCACCAGTCCGCCGCGGACATCCTGGCCGCCATGGGCCTGTTCCATCCCTACAAGTTCGTGGCCAAGGCGTCGCTGTTCTCCATCCCCGTCGTGGGGTGGATGATGAGCCTGCTGGGCTACGTGCCCGTGAAGCGCGGCAGCACCAACTCCATGGGGAGGATGCTCGAGCAGTGCCGGTACTGGCTGCGCCGGGGCATGCCGGTGCTCATCTTCCCCGAGGGCACCTACTCGCAAGAGGGACTGCTGCGCTTCAAGCGGGGGGCCTTCCAGCTCGCGCTGGAGGAGCACGTGCCCGTGGTGCCGGTGGTCATCGAGGGCACCACCCAGCTCCTCGAGGGCGATGGCCTCTGGATGAGCCCGCGCGCCTCCATGCGTGTGCGCGTCCTGCCGCCGCTGGCTCCCGAGTCGTTCGCCCCGGACGCGGTGACGCTCGCCGAGCAGGTGCGGGCGCTCTACGTGGACACGCTCGCCGCCACGGGCTGAGCTCCCCTGCTGTTGCATGTGCTCCCGGGCGAAGGGTAAGCACGCCGTATGCACATCCGACTCCTCGCCGCGCTCCTGTGCCTCTTCGTGAGCACGGGCTGCATCATCAACAATCACGACGACGACCACGACACGGATCCCCAGCCCGGAGACGTGTCGTTCTTCTGGAACTTCTCGGGCGGCTCCGCCGTGGGCCGGTGCGCGGACGTGCCGGACGTGAAGTCGGTCCGCCTCGTCATCCCCGGACAGACGCTCACCAACGGCGGCGTCCAGCCCTGCACCAACGGAGGCGTGGACGGCGTCGTCGTGCGCGACTTCGCCCCCGGCACCTACAACTACACCCTCGAGGCCCTCGGCTACTCGAACGAGGTTCTCTACACGGGCAGCGGCTCCTTCACGGTGGACGGGAACGAACAGGTGAGCACCACGCTCGCCCCCGTCACCCGGCCGCCCCAGCCCGGTGACGTGACCTTCCTGTGGGCCTTCGCTGGCGGCACCTCCCCCCGCTTCTGCGCGGACGTGCCGGAGGTGAAGTCCATCCGCATCACCATCCCCGGCCAGACGCTGCTCAACGGCGGCATCTATTCCTGCACCACCGCGGGCGTGGACGGCATCATCCTGCGCAATTTCGCCTCCGGCTCCTACGGCTACACCGTCGACGCCCTCGGCTATTCGAACGAGGTCCGCTACTCGGCCAGTGGCTCCTTCACGGTGAACGGGAACAAGCAGGTGAACGTCCTCCTGGATCCGGTCACGCCTCCGCCCGCCCCGGGTGACGTGACCTTCCTCTGGCGCTTCCCCGATGGCTGGTGCGCGGACCTGCCGGACGTGAAGTCCATCCGCATCACCATCCCTGGTGAGACGCTCGCCAATGGCGGCATCTATCCCTGCAACACCGCGGGCGTGGACGGCATCGTCCTGCATGACTTCCGCCCCGGCGCCTACAGCTTCACCCTCGAGGCCCTCAGCTACTCGAACACGGTGCTCTACACGGGCAGCGGTAGCTTCACGGTGAACGGCGACATCCGGATCATCTACACCCTGACCCCGGCCGGCAGCGGGAGCTCCTATGCCTATGTCTCCTGGAGCTTCCCGCCCAACACCACCAGCCCGAACCCCACCTGCGCCCAGGCGGGCGTGGTCTCGGTGGACGTGAGCATCGATGGAGGCGCGTGGACGCGCCTGAACTGCCTGGACGGCCAGGGGAGCAACCAGATCCGCTCGCCCTATCTCGCGCCGGGCTCGCACACCATCGCGTTCATCGGCGTGGGCTCCGGCGGCCAGCACTACTACTACACGCATGGCACGCTGGAGACCCGGGCGGGCTCGCCCGTCTCCGTCTCGTACCAGCTGAAGCCGGTGGGCGGCCTGGCGGTGCGGTGGGAGCTGCTCGACGGCACCGTGACCAAGACGTGCGCCCAGGCGGGCGTCACCACGGTGAGCATCAACCTGCAGAACCTGGCCACCGGGGAGCTCGTCTACGGCACGGCCGGTGACTCGCAGCCCTGCACGGGCGCGCCCATCCTCTACAACTACCTCGAGCCGGGGAACTACCGGGTGTACATCCGCGGCACGGGCTCGGGCGTCTTCTACACCAACGAGAACAACAGCCCGCCCACGTTGACGGTGAAGGCCTTCGAGCCGAAGTCCTCGGCGGACGCCGTCACCGTCGTCCTGAAGCGCGAGTAGTCACGCGCCCCGGGATTAACGGCAGTCCGCGCGCCGCAGCGAGACACCGGCCTCGGTGCGGTACTGGTAGACGACGCCGCCCTCGTCCAGGACGGCGTAGTCCCGGAAGGTCTCCTCGGGCAGGGTGTTGAGCGGCAGGTCCGCCTGGCCCAGCACCTTGCCGTCGAGTGGATCCAGACAGAAGAGCCGCACGCCGGGCTCGGTGGGCGGGCTCGCCTTGCCCGTGGGCAGCTCACCGGCCACGCCCAGGTAGATGACACCCGAGCGGTCCGAGTCGAGCAGCGTGAGGGTCATCAGCGGGAACTGCACCCGGTACTCACGCGTATAGCGCCGCGCGTTCGTCTGGCGATCGACGGCGTTGACCAGCAGGCGCCCACCCGGCCTGTCGATGATGCTGGCGAGGATGTACGAGCGGCCATCCCGGGTGGGGCGGCCGGGGATCTCCGGGCGCGTGGTGTCGGCCGTGCCCGAGAGATCGCCGATGCGCACCAGCGCGCCGTGCTCGCGCTCGACGTACACCGAGTCCCCGTCCACGAAGGTGCCGGTGATGCCGCCCGTCTCGGGGATGCCCTGGCCCTGCAGCGGCAGCTCTCCGCGCAACGTGCCCGTCTCGGGGTCGATGATGGCCACGGACTTGTCCCGCAGCCGGTCCATCACCAGCAGGGTGCCGTCCTTCGCCACGGTGACGTCCTGGGGCGTCTGCTGGGTGAGCGGCGTGGTCCCGAGCACCTTGCCGTCCTGGCCGATGCGCACGAGCCGCCCATTGAGCTGATCCAGCACCACCACGTCCCCGAGCGGCGTCACCGCGAGCGACATGGGCGCCTCGGGGTTGGCCTCCTGGGGACGGTCGCGCCCGAGCTGGGAGGGACCACTGCCCCACCCCAGCTCGGCGATCACGCCCGGAGCCTTGTTGGACGGGGCCGAAGGAGATGCACCCTCCCCCGCCCTGCCCTGACTGGCGCCCGACGGAGCCATGGGAGCCGTACCGCCCTGGGCCGATGCCGGGGCCGCTGGCCCCTGCGTGGACGAGGCGGAGCCCGCTCCGTCCTCCCTGCCCGAGCGGACCATCACGAGCGCGATGCCGAGCGCGAGCACCGTGAGCCCCACGAAGATGACGACACCGCGCTTGCTCGACTTCATGACCTCTTCCTTTTCAGCTTCAGCTTCAGCGAACACGGCTCAATGCGACGGGGAGCCCGGCGGCACGAGCCGCTCGACCCGCGCCTTCAGCTCCGGGTCATCCGGCACGTCCGGCCCGAGCAGGATGAACGAGAGCAGCTGGGTGCGGCCCTCCGCGTCCGGGCGCTCCCGGGCCTGCTCCTCCAGGCGTTGCCGCCGGGACAGGAAGCCGGCCAGTGCCTCCTCGAGCGGCTTCCGGGCCGCCTCGTCCTTCGCCGTGGCCAGACGCTCGCGGGCCCGCTGGATGTTCTCGTCCAGGAGCTTCAGCCCGTCCCGGGCCCTCACCCCCTCGGCGAGGTCCACGAACGGGCCCGCCCCCGTGACGGTGAGCTCCAGCCGGCCCAGCTGCCTGCCGCGCTCGCCCGAGGGCACCAGGGTGGCGTGACCGAGGCGCTGGGCCGTCCCCGGAAGGCGGCTCTCGTGGGACTGCACGACGAAGTCCACCGCGTCCCCCGCCTCCCGCGCGAGCGCCTGGGCGGACGCCAGGGGCATGGCGGCCAGCACCACCACCACGTCCACCTTCTCCTTCTCACGCAGACGGCGGGCCTCGGCGAGCACCGCGGGCCCGGGAGGCCGGCCCGTCACGCCCGGCCGCACCTCGCCCTCGGGCGAGAGCCCCACCACGCCGAACGCCAGCGGCCCCACCCTCACCACCGTGGACGCCGTGAAGAGCGGCTTGCCCTTCGCATCCACGAGGTTGGCCGACAGCACCTTCATCTTCGACTTCCGGGTGTCCTGCTTCAGGAAGTCCGTGCCGAGCACCAGGTCGCGCGCCCCCACGGCCATGGCCGCGGTGCCCAACGCCTCCATCTGCTCGAGCAACAACTCCGCGCGCGCCCGTGCGCCCGGCTCGCCCTCCGACTCGAGCGACTTGAAGAGCGCATTGCCCGCGTCCAGCACCAGCACCGGCTCGCCCCTGGCACGCTCGCGCGAGAGGACCGTCTTGCGCCGGGCCAGTCCTCCCGCCGGGAGCTGCCCGCAGCCACAGTGGGACACCTCGCCCCCGTTGTCTCCGGTGAACAGGAGCACCGCCTTCCCGGGCGCGGCTCCCGCGGCCAGGGGACTCAGCACCAACACCAGCAGGGCGAGCAGGCCCGGTCGTACGCGCATCACATCCTCGAGAGACAACCACGCCCCAACGAACGGCGGCCGGGCCCCACGCACCCGGCCGCCCCCTCGCGGCGGAGGGACTAGAAGTGACGGATGGCGTGGTACGTGGTGGTGGCGGTGCGGAGGTTGTACACGCAGCCGGCCGCGCAGCCCTTGCACTCGTAGGCCCACATGCTGCCCCAGCCATCACCCGACTCGTAGAGGAAGGTGTGGCCGGCGCCGTCCACGTTGTACACGAGCGCGTCGGCCTTCAGCAGGGCGTCGCGGGAGATGGTCGTCCACTGGCTGGTGTCCGAGTTGAAGCTGACGGTGCTGTAGGGGTGCGAGTCGGTGGCCGTGTTGGTGTTGGTGCTGGGCACCACCCACACCTTGGCGAGGAAGCCGGAGCAGTCCGCGCCGTACGAGCCGGTGTGCGTGCAGCTGGGGCAGCTCCCCGAGCACGCGCCCACGGCGGCGCCCGGGCTCCAGGCGCCGTGGCCCCACCAGTACGAGAAGCCCATCCCGCTCTTCGCCTTGGAGATGGCGGTGTCACGCGTCGAGGTGGAGGTGGTCACCAGGGTGAGGTAGCTGCCCGAGGCCCAGCCCGTCACGCCGCTGTAGGTGACCTTGTACCAGCCGCTGGTGGGGCAACCTCCGCCCGCCTCCTTGACGATGGCACCGCCCGGCATCGTCAGGAGGATGCTGTACGTCGTCCCCGGCCCGCTGCGCAGGTTCAGGTCCGTGGTCGTCTGGAGGCTGGCGCCCGCGGTGACGCAGGAGGTGATCGCGTTCTCGCTGCTGCCCACGCTCTCGTCCACGCCCGTCAGCTCCACGCTCTCCACGGACGACTGGCCGCCGCCGCAGCCCACCGCCAGCACTGCCAGGACCGCCAGACACTTCAAGGAATGACCGCTCATGCTCCGGGAGCTCATACGACCCTCCATCCAGGGGGGGACTGCGGGGAAGGCAGGCACGTCCCACGACCCTTCACTCCACCGGCATGGCAGGGACGCCTTGGAAAACCAGGAAGCGCATGATTGCACGAAATGTAGGTTTTTTCATCTTATTTTTTCAGGAGAGTCCACAGTCCCCTCGTTCTTCTCTATGTTCCAGCCCCTCAACGAAGGAGCCCACACTTGGCCGGATCCAGCCTGCTCGCACTGCTCGACGACATCGCCACCCTGCTCGACGACGTGTCGGTGATGACCAAGGTGGCCGCGCAGAAGACCGCTGGCGTGCTGGGTGATGACCTGGCGCTCAATGCCGAGCAGGTCGCTGGCGTCAACGCCGATCGCGAGCTGCCGGTGGTGTGGGCCGTGGCCAAGGGCTCCATGGTCAACAAAGCGATCCTGGTGCCAGCTGCACTGGGGATAAGCGCCGTCGCTCCCTGGGCGATCCTCCCCCTGCTGATGTTTGGCGGAGCCTTCCTGTGCTTTGAGGGCTTCGAGAAGATCGCGCACAAGCTGTTTCACCGACGCGAGGATGAGGAGCAAGAAGCCGCAAGGCACCGTGAGCAGCTTCAAGCCCTCGCTGACCCGAGCGTCGACCTCGTCGCCCTCGAG
>NZ_DASUNC010000069.1:0-19787 GCF_036277355.1 Archangium sp. | reverse complement strand
GGCCATTGCCGCTCATCCGTCGAATCGTTCGTCGCACCCTTTCCAACCGTCCTGCTTGCTACCCGCGCCCCCGGGAGGGCCGACGTCTGTTCTGTGCTCGAAATCGCTCACAAGAGCCCCTGGTTCCTGCTCTCATGCATGCGTTGGGCCAGTTGTCATGAATATGATGGGTTGAATGGTCCTGCTGAAAAATTGTTAGGCATTAAATGGCCTTACTGCCTTGTGTTTCTTGTCTTGCCGGAGGAGGGCTCGCTCGCGGGCGCCGGGACGAGCCGCGCGATGCGATCGGGCCCGTTGAAGGCGACATAGAGGTAGCCATCGGGTCCGCTCACGACGTCGCGCACGCGGCCCACGTCCTTGAACAGCACCTCCTGGTGCACCACCTTGCCGCCCTCGAGCCTCAGCCGCCGCACCTCCTGCTGCGCCAGCGCGCCCACGAACAGATCGTTCTTCCACTGGGGGAAGCGGCTGCCCGTGTAGAAGTCCGCCGCGCACACGGCGATGGACGGCGTCCAGTGCAACACCGGCTGCTGCATGCCCTCCTGCGCGGTGCGATCCGTCATCGGCGTGCCGTCGTAGTTCATGCCGTGGGTGATGACCGGCCAGCCATAGTTGCGGCCCGGTTCGATCCGGTTCAGCTCGTCCCCGCCCCGGGGGCCGTGCTCCGTCTCCCAGAGCTCCCCCGTCACCGGGTGCCGCGCCAGCCCCTGCGGGTTGCGGTTGCCGTAACTCCAGATGCTCGCGATGGCGCCCTCGCGGCCGGCGAATGGGTTGTCCTTCGGAATGCGCCCGTCGTCGTGGATGCGGTGCACCTTGCCGTTGGGCCGCGTCACGTCCTGCGCGTCCTCCTTCTGGCCCCGCTCGCCGATGGAGAAGAACAGGTACCCCTTGCCGTCGAAGACGAAGCGCGAGCCGAAGTGCACGTTCCCGGTGCGGTACAGCCCGGGCGGGGCGCGGAAGAGCGTCTGCTGCTCCACGAACCGGCCCTCGCGCAGCTTGCCGCGGACGATCGCCGTCATGGCGGAGCCATTCGCGCCCGGGTCGCTGTAGGAGAGGTAGATCCACCCATTCTTCGCGTAGTCGGGATGCACGGCGACATCCAGCAGCCCGCCCTGGCCCCTGGACCAGACCTCCGGCGTGCCGGCGATGGGCTCGGGCAGGAGGCGGCCCTTCTCCACCACGCGCAGCCGCCCCTCCTTCTCCGTCACCAGCATGCGCCCGTCGGGCAGGAACGCCACGGACCATGGAGTGTCGAGCCCCTCGGCCACCGTCTCGAGCTTGAACGCGTGCAGCTCGCTGCTCACGGGCGCGCCGGCCACCGGCTTCGCGATGGAGACGGCCGCGTTCCGCCGCTGCGCGCCCTGCTCGCGGATGTAGATGACGAGCGCGCGGATGTCCCGGGACGACAGCGCGCCCGAGAACGCGGGCATCCCCGAAGCAATCTGCCCCTCGCGGATGGTCCGTGCGATGCCCTCGTCGTCGGCGCCGGACTTCCAGATGTCGTCGGCCAGGCTCGGCCCCAGCGCCCCCTCCATCTTGGGGCCGTGGCAGTTGGCGCAGAGCGAGGCATAGATGCCGGCGACGTCGCGCCGGGAGGACTGGGGGGCCTGGGCCTGTACGACAGTGGACAGTCCCAGCAGGCCGCAGGTGAGGATGGAGCGAAAAGCGTTGAACATGGCGCGCGCACTGTACGCTCGCTCGCCCGCCCCTCCCTCGGGTACGGGACAAATGTCGCATCGCGTCAAAAACCTATTGACGCCGTTGACGCGATGCGTTACCTGTAGACCCGTCAGTCGGAGTCCAGGAGACGAGCACACATGGCGAAGAACAAGACGGCGAAGACCGAGGGGGCCGCCAAGGAGTCCGTGGCCCAGACGACGGAGCAGGTGAGCACCGAGGCGGTGGCCCAGGAGGCCGCGCCCGTGGCCCAGGAGGCCGCGCCCGTGGCCGAGCAGCAGGCCGAGACGGTGACGGCGGAGACGGTGGTGGCCGAGGCGGTGAAGGCCGAGGCGGTGAAGGCCGAGACGCCGGTGGTGGAGAAGGTGGCCGAGGCGGTGAAGGCCGAGGCGGCGAAGGTGGAGACGGTGGTGACGGAGGCCGCGGGCCAGGTGTCGTCCTTCGTGAAGGGCCGGCTGGAGCAGGCGCAGAAGCAGTTCGGCCAGCTCGAGACGGAGGCGCAGAAGGCGCTGCAGACGCTGGTGTCGCGCGGCCGCGACTCCAGCCGCGAGGTGCTGCAGCGGCTGCACGTGAACGAGCTGCGCGAGAAGCCGGCCGTGAAGGAGCTGGAGAAGAAGGCGACGTGGGTGGGCGGCGAGGTCCGCCAGCGCCTCACCGGGCTGCAGGACCGGATGGTGAAGGTGGTGGGCGGCGTGGCGAGCCAGTCGCAGGTGGAGGCCATCAACCGCGAGCTGGATCGGCTGACGCGGAAGATCGACTCGCTGGTCTCCCCCAAGAAGCCGGAGCAGCAGTCGCAGCAGGAGGCTCCGAAGGCGTAGTGGCACCGCGCCGGAGCATCCGCTGAAGTGAAGACGCCCGGGGGCCCATGCGGCTTGCCGGGCGTTCCTTTTTTCGAACAGAGGCCGGACATGACCGGGCTCGAGGCCTTCCTGGTCTCGAGTGAGGACAGACCGTGCGGGTGACGCGGGACGGGTACGAGTGTCTCACCCACGCCCCCACGGATCTCACCTCGCTGACCATCACCACCAGCAAGCGGCTCCACCGGGTGAAGGGAGCGCTCATCCGCCGCGCGGCCGGTGTGAAGTAGAAAATTGGGATACAGGATGCATCCATGTCCCGGATCGCCCGCAGCGAGGCCGTCGTCCCCCAGTCCCTGGCCCCCGAGGCGCGCGCCAGGCTCATCGACTCGCTCTACGAGGTGCACCGGCAGATCTTCGATGGGGTGGAGCGGGACACCTTCGCCAGGTACGTGGTCGAGTCGAAGGCCGAGCACACGTGGATCAACATCCACAGGAACGAGGAGGGGGAGATCGTCGGGTACTTCGCCCTGCACATCTTCGACAAGCGGTTCAGGGGCGTGCCCACGTCCGTGTTCCGTTCGGAGGCGGGCTCGCTGCGGGCCTACCGTGGCGTCAACGCGAGCACGTATTTCTGGCTGAAGACGGCGCTGCGCTACGTGCTGAAGAACCCGGGCCGGCGGGTGTTCTTCCTGGGCTCGCTGGTGCACCCGTCCAGCTACCTGCTGTTCGCGAACCACTTCGGCGAGATGTGGCCCCGGCGCCAGACGGAGGTGCCTGCGGAGCTGCTGGCCTTCATGGACGAGCTGGCCACGGAGTTCGGCCTGGAGAGGGTGGACCCGGCCCATCCCCTGGTGCGGCACGTGGGCTGGCGCACGCGCGAGACGGAGATGGAGCGCGAGTACTGGCTGCACTGCGACAAGCCCGCGGCGCGCTTCTTCGTCGAGGCGAACCCGGGTTACGCCGAGGGCCACGGCCTGGTGACGGTGGTGCCCATCACCGTGGCCAATCTGGGCCACATGCTCCGTGCCATGCTCCAGCGCCGGCTGCGCCAGCCCCTGCAGGCCCTGGCGGCGCTGATGCAGAAGACGGCCGTGGGCGCCCGCCTGCTCCGCCCCGAGGTGCTCCGCCAGCTGCGCCGGGCGTCGCTCTTCTCGCACTTCGACGAGGCCACGCTGCGCGAGCTGGCCCGGCGCTCGGAGATCGTCACGATTCCGGGCGGCAGGTACGTCTTCCACCGGGGAGACGCCAGCGATGAGATGTACCTGCTCGCCAGCGGCGCGGTCTACGTGCTGGCCGAGGGCGGGGAGCGCGAGAAGGTGGTGGACGAGCTCGGCAGCGGCTCGCTGTTCGGGGAGATCGCCATGCTCGCGGGAGAGCGGCGCTCGGCGTCCATCCGCACGGCCACCTCGTCGATGCTGGTGCGCATTCCGCGCTCGGCGCTGCTGCCGATGATGGAGGCCAACGCGAGCCTCCGGCAGGGCGTGTGGCGGAAGTTCGCCGAGCGGCGCTTCGATGACCTGGTGCGTGGGATGGATCGCTACGGTCACCTGGGGCGCAAGGGCCGGCTCTCCTGGGTGCGGCGGGGCGAGCACCGCGACCTGGCGGCACGGGAGACGCTCGCCCTGGAGGCGGGCACCCACGTGTTCGTGCTGTCGGGCGTGCTGGAGATCGAGCACGAGGGCCTGTGGGTGACGGCGCGCGGCTCGATGCTGCTGGAGCTGGAGCGGCCCCTGCACGTCCGGGCCCAGGAGTCCACGCGGCTCATCCTGCTGCCACGCGACACGGCGCCGGAGCCGCGGCGCGAGGCGGGGGGAGGGGAGCCGCTCCCCGGGAAGGTCATCGCCGGCCCTGCTGCTGCCGCGGGGCCGCCTGGAGCACGGACTCCTTGAGCAGCGTCTGCGCCTTTCACGCCGGCTGCCGCGCCCGGCTGCCGTGGTTCCGGGCATAGACCTGGGTGAACTCCGCGCCCAGGAAGAGGATCTGCGCGGAGTAGTAGACCCAGATGAGCACCACCGCCAGCGAGCCCGCGGCGCCATAGCTCGAGGACACGGTGCTCCGGCCCAGGTACAGGCCGATGCCGACCCCGCGCCGCCTCCTCGCCGAAGACCATGCCGGCCACGCTCACGGCGATGACGAGCACCGGGGCGATCGAGAACATCGTGTAGTAGGAGAGCGAGGCGGCGAACGTCGGGGCCTTGTCCTCGTTCCACTCCGAGAAGGCCTTCTTGAAGAGCTGGAAGGTGCTTCGAGCACGCAGCGCAACGGTCATGGCGCATGAGCACGGCACGCGCCGTGCCAGCGCTCCGGCCCTGCTTGCTGGCCTCGAATCCGAGGGAAACGGGCACCCGGTGACAGCTCCGGCTTGGTGATTGGGCGTAATTCTTTCAGCCCTCTCGGGGGAGCGAGCACTCCATTGCCCCGAGGTCACTGATTCCAGGCCCTCGCGCCAGGGTTACCCATGAGGAGGGCTCTGGCGAGGGCCCCCGGGGAGCGCGTGATGCACCAGGGAAACAGCCAGGAGGGGGAGCAAGGGAGCGTGCCTCCTTCAGAGGGCCGCGTTCCCTCGGAGCCCGAGGACTTCGAGGACCCCTTCCTGAGCGAGGTGGCCCGGGTAGAGGCGCCGCTCCGGGTTCCTCGGCCCGGCACGCGGATGGGGGGCAGGGAAGGGCACCGGTTCGAGATTCTCGGGGAGCTGGGTGGGGGCGCGATGGGACAGGTCTTCCGCGCCCGGGATTGCGAGCTGCGGCGCGAGGTGGCCCTCAAGTTCCTGCTGGCCCGGAGCACGCGGGCCGGGCAACCGCCGGACTCGCAGCTGTGGGAGGAGGCCCGGGCCATCGCCCGGCTCGATCACGAGAACATCGTCCGTCTCTTCGATGTCTCCGAGTGGAGTGGTGCGCCCTGGGAGCCCTGGGTTCCCTTCCTGGTGATGGAGCTCCTCGAGGGCGAGTCCCTGGCCTCACTGCTGCGGCGTGAGAAGCCGGGGCTGCGGCGGGCGCTGGAGTTGCTGGGCGGCGTGGCCGCGGGTCTGGCGCATGCCCATGCGCACGGCATCGTCCACCGCGACCTCAAGCCGAGCAACGTGCTCGTCACTCGCGAGGGCAGCGTGAAGCTGCTCGACTTCGGGCTGGCGCACCTCATGTCCGGCAACGCCCCGCTCGTTCCCCATCTGCCCACGGCCGGAACGCCCGCGTACATGGCACCGGAACAGTGGCGGGGAGAGAAGCAGGACGCGCGGACCGATCTCTGGGCGGCGGGCATCATGCTGTACGAGCTGCTCACCGGCGAGCTGCCCTATCCGTTCGCCTCGTTCCAGGAGCTGCGCGAGAACATCCTGTCTTCCGAGCCGGTCCCCTCCGTGCGCGAGCGCGTTCCGCAGGTGCCCGAGGAGGTGGAGCGGCTCGTGGCCGCTCTGCTGGCCAAGGCGCCCGAGCGGCGTCTGGGCAGCGCGTCCGAGCTGCGGGAGCGGCTGCTCCGGTTGGAGGAAGCGCTCGGGCCCTGGCGCGAGACCCCGGTGCTTCAGGTCCCCCAGCGCCGGCGGATCACCCTGGTGTCCTGCGGGCTCGTGGTTTCCTCCGACACCCGGGAGCGGCTCGATCCCGAGGATGCCAGCGAGCTGCAGGCGGCCTTCCAGCGGTGGTGTGCGGACGTCTTCCAGCGGTACGACGGCGCCATCGCCCTGTCCGTGGGTGACGAGGTGCTGGCCTGCTTCGGCTACCCCACGGCCCGGGAGGATGACTCGCAACGGGCGGTGCGCGCGGGGCTCCACCTGACACGGGAGCTCCCCTGCGAAGGTCCGTGGCTGTCTCACCCCGGGCTCGCGGTGGAGGTGGGCATCCACACGGATGCGGTGGTGTTCGATGCGCTCCCCTCGGAGGGGTTGGGACGGATGCCCACCATCCAGGGTGAAGCTCCGCGGGTGGCGGCCGCATTGGCGCGGAGGGCAGGGCCCGGGGGGGTGGAGCTCAGCGCGACCACGTGGAAGCTCGTGAGGGGCGCCTTCGAGACCGAACCCTCCGGCTCCCCCTCCTCCGAGGCATACCGCGTGGGGCGGGAGAGAAGAGCGGTCTCCCGCTTCGAGCGGACGCTCGTGGCCGGGGCGCTCACCCCGCTGGTGGGGCGGGAGCACGAGCTGGAGCGGTTGATGGGCCTCTGGGAGCGGGCGCGGCGGGGGCAGGGGGCCTGTGTCCTGCTCAGCGGCGAGGCCGGTATTGGCAAGTCCCGCCTCATCCAGGAGCTGCGCGAGCGGGTGTCTCCGGAGTCGAGCCACCTTCCGCTCTGCCAGTGCTGGGAGCCGTTCCGCAACAGCGCCTTCCATCCGATCCTCGAGCTGCTGCGGCGCTTCTTCCTGCTCGGACCGGAGGGGCGCTCGCCACCCGGTGCGCGCGCGGTGGAGGCGCGGCTGGAAGAACTGGGGGTGTCTCTGGAGCACGGACGGCAGCTCGTCGCGCTGCTCGCCTCACCCGATGCCACGGAGCCTTCCGCCCTGCTGGCCGCGCTGGAGCACCAGAAGGAGCGCAAGCGGAAGGTGTTCGAGGCCCTGCGGCTCCTGCTCGTGCGGGTGGCGGAGGAGCGGCCGGTGCTGCTCGTCATCGAGGATCTGCACTGGGCCGATCCCTCCTCGCTGGAGCTGCTCGGCCTTCTCATCCAGGACATCGCGACGGCCAGGCTCCTCCTCCTCTTCACTGCCCGCCCCGGGTTCCAGCCGGCCTGGCCGCCATCCCCGGGTTTCCACCTGCTCGTGCTCGACCGGCTGTCGGCGGCGTCCGCGACGGCCCTGGTGCGGGAGGCCGCTCATGGCGCGAGCCTGCCCGAGGAGACGGTCCAGCGGCTCGTGGCGAAGACGGACGGCATCCCGCTCTTCGTGGAGGAGATGACACGCATGGTGCTCGAGCAATCCTTCGCGGGCAGCCTGTCCTCCATCCCCGTCACCTTGCATGAGCTGTTGCTGGCCCGGCTGGATACGCTGCCGCCCCGGCAGAAGACGCTGGCACAGCTGTGCGCCGTGGTCGGACGTGACTTCCTCCAGCCCCTGCTCGTGCGGCTCCTGGCCCGGGACGAGGCCACGGTACGGGCGGACCTCCTGGGGCTCGTCTCGGCGGGGCTGCTGCAACACCTGGGGAATGAGCCCGGCGTGGAGGAGTACCAGTTCCGCCACGCCCTCATCCAGGAGGCCGCCTATCAGTCACTCCCGCGTGGCTTGCGGCGGGAGCATCACCGGCGCGTTGCCCAGGCCCTGCTGGAGGGCTTCCAGGACGTGGTGGAGACACGGCCCGAGGTGCTCGCCTACCACTACACGGAAGCAGCGGAGAAAGTGCTGGCCATCCACCAGTGGGAGCTCGCCGGAAAGCTCGCCCTCGCCCGCTCCGCCAGCCTGGAGGCCAGCTCCCACTTCAAACAGGCGCTGACCTTGGTGCGCAGCCTCCCGGATGGCGCGCAGCGGGCCGTGGACGAGATGCGCTTGCTGAGTGGTCTCGGTCTCATCTTGCTCAACACCCAGGGCTACGGCTCACCCGAGGTGGAGCAGACCTATGGCCGCGCGCAGGAACTGCTCCGCCTGAGGGGAGAGGCACTTCCGGAGCTCGATCTGCTCTGTATGGGGTTGGGTTCCTACCTCGTCATGGGCGCGAGGTTCGAGAAGGCGCACGAGCTGGCCGGACAGCTCCTCGTGCTGGGCCAGCAGCGGCGCAACCCGAGGCTGGTGTCTCAGGGCTACCGGCTGCTGGCGAGCCTCTGTTTCTACGAAGGAGGGCTCGACAGGGCGCGGGAGTACAGTGAACAGGCGGTGCGGTTGGGTCCCCGGCTCGAGATGGGACAGGCCCTCCTCGAGGACAGCTGGGTGGACGAGTGGGTGGCGGATCTGGTGATCCACTGTCTCGTCCACCTGTTACAGGTCCGGCCTCGAGAGTCCCAGCGTTTCAGTCACAAGCTGATCGAGGTGGTCCGTGGGCAGGCCCATGCATCCCGGGGGACGGCGCTGGTCTATCTGTCCGCGGCCTGTCAGTTCCGTGGCGAGGTACCGGGCACCCTGGAGTGGGCGGAGGCCTGCGCGGCGGTTGCCACCCGGGGCGTCTTCCCTCCTCTCCTGGCCTTCGCCAAGGGGCTTCAGGGGTGGGCATTGTGCAGGCTCGGGCGGACACGGGAAGGGCTCGAAGCGCTGCGGGCTGGCATTGGGATGATGCGGAAACTGGGCGCCAGGGTCCTGATGCCCTACTACCTCTATCTTCTCTCGGATGTGTCCCTGCTGCTGGGGCAGGTGGAGGAAGGGCTGGCCCAGGTGAGAGAGGCGTTGGGGCTCGAGGGGGAGACGAGGGCGCGCCTGTTCAAGTCCGAGATGAACCGGCTTCAGGGAGAACTGCTCCGGGCGGCCGGGAAGGAGGAGGACGCCAGGCGCAGCCTGCTCCGAGCCGTGGTCATCGCCCACCGGCAGCGGGCCTGGCTCTTCGAGCTGCGTGCACGCGTGGCCCTGGCTCGCCAGCTCCGTGACACGGGACACCCGGACAGGGCACGGCGTGGGCTGGAGCGCCTGTGCGGCCGGTTCGAGCCGGACCTCGAGGTACCGGAGCTCCAGGCGGCCCGGGCCCTGCTCGGCTCGCTCCGGTCTACTCCAGGAGCTCCACCGCGTCCCCCACGCGAATCTCCCCCGGGCGCCGCACGATGACGTTCTGGCCGAACATCACGCCGCTCTTGGGACCCAGGCGCCGGTAGGTGGAGAGCGTGCGCAGGGGCTCCTGCTGGGGATCGGCGCGCGCCGTCTCCGGATCCACCGTGGTGAAGACGCAGCGGGCGCACGGCTTGACCCCGGCCAGCTCCACGGTGCCGATGCGCAGCCGCTTCCAGCCGTCCTCGGCGAAGGGGGCGCAGCCGCTCACCACGAGGTTGGGACGGAAGCGGCTCATCGGCACGGGCTGAGCCAGGCGCTGGTTGAGGTCCGCCAGCGACGCCTCGGAGATGAGCAGCAGCGGGAAGCCATCGGCGAAGCCGACGCGATCCTCCGGGGCGGCGTACTTCGGATCCACCGGGCGCTGCATCCGCTCGTCCACGTACACGAGCCGCGTGGGCTCACGGAGGTACTCGGAGAGCCACCGGTCCGCGTCCTCATGGGCGCGGGCGGCCGAGCAGGTGTCATCCCAGACGGTGACGTCGAGGCGGGGCGCTCCGGCGGGCGGCAGGGGCACCTCGAGCTCCGGCATGCCCGGGGCGGACAGGTGCAGCCCCGAGGGCCCGGGCACGGCGCGCACGCGCACCAGGGCGGGCAGCTCGCGTCCGGTCATGAAGGAGCCATCCGGGCGGACCGCCATCCACCGGCGATCATGCTGGAGCCCGAGCGGCTCCACGGTGGCGCGGGTCAACGGCAGCCCCGCGCACGACTTGAGGGGATGGATGTTGATGGAGGTCAGGGTCGGCACGAGGCCCGTTCTGCCCCATCCGGACCCGGACTGCATCCGCGGCTGCCGGACTCCTGGCTCGAAAAGCATCCAGGGAGGCGGGCCCGGGTGGCATCCGTCATATTGGCACACTGTCCACCTTGACGGATGGAAGTCATCGGCGTTACTAGTGTCCACACAATGAAGCTCCACCCCCTGGGCCCCAGGGCGGTGCCGGGCGAATTGCCTCTCCACCCCCTCGTTGGTGTGGCCCGCCCTCGTGAGAGGTGACGGGCTGTTTTCGTTGCAGGGAATCGCCATGTCCCAGTCATCAGCCCTGTCCCTCGCCCTGTCCCAGGAAGAGCTGCGCGCCACGACGGAGCAGTTCCTCGAGGCGCCCGCCGAGGTGGTGCTCGCCTGGGTGGAGCAGCGGTTCGGCGCGCGCGCGGCCATCGCCTCCAGCTTCGGTGTGGAGGACATGGTCCTCATCGACCTGGCCCGCACGCACGCTCCGAGCGTGCGCCTGTTCACGCTGGATACGGGCCGGCTGCCGCCAGAGACGTACGAGGTGATGGACGTGGTGCGCCGCCGCTACGGCGTGGAGATCGAGACGTACTTCCCGGAGCGGGAGCGGGTGGAGGCGCTGGAGTCGGCCAAGGGGTACTTCTCGTTCAAGCAGAGCATCGAGGCGCGCAAGGAGTGCTGCGGCATCCGCAAGGTGGAGCCGCTGCGGCGCGCGCTGGCGGGCCGGGAGGCGTGGGTGACGGGGCTGCGCCGCGAGCAGTCCGTCACCCGCACGGAGGTCCAGGCGGTGGCGGCGGATGCCGGCCATGGCCTCATCAAGGTGAATCCGCTGGTGCGGTGGAGCAGCAAGGACGTGTGGGCGTACGTCAAGGCGAACGGCGTGCCCTACAACGCGCTGCACGACCGGGGCTACCCGTCCATCGGGTGCGCGCCGTGCACGCGCGCGGTGAAGCCCTACGAGGACGAGCGCGCCGGCCGCTGGTGGTGGGAGTCCCCCGAGAACCGTGAGTGCGGGCTGCACGTCCGCCGCTGATCCCAGGCCCGAGGAGAGCCCATGCCTTCCTTCACTCCAGCGGAGCTCGCCCTGTTCGTGGATCGCGCGGTGGGCCACGCGGTGCCGGCGGCCATTGGCGGCTTCCTCGTGGGCTCCGCCTGGCAGCGGTTCCTCCTGCTGCGCAAGAGTCAGGTGGCGTCGTGAGCACGCACGTGGACTTCCCCGTCTGCCTCCGGTTGAACGGCAAGCGGGTGCTCCTGGTGGGAGCCGGCACCATCGCCGAGGAGCGGAGCCAGCAGCTCGTGGACGCGGGCGCGGTGCTGCGCGTGGTGGCGCCCTCCGTGGGTCCGGTCATCCGCCGCCTCGCGGAAGCGGGCCGGTTGGAGCTGGCCGAGCGTGCCTACGCGGCCGGAGACGTGCGCGGGCACCACGTCGTGTTCGTGGCCACGGATGATCGGCGGGTGAGCGAGGCGGTGGCGGACGAGGCGCGGGCCCTGGGCATCTGGGTGAACGCGGCGGACATCCCGGAGCTGTGCGACTTCACGCTGCCCTCGGTGGGCCGGCGCGGCCCCATCGTGGTGGCGGTCTCCACCTCCGGGCAGGCCCCGGCGCTGGCCCGGCGGCTGCGCAAGCAGTTCGTGGCGCAGGTGACGCCCGGGCACGTGCAACTGGCCCGGCTGACGGGATGGCTCCGCAAGCGGCTGCCCGCGGGCGCCGGGCGGATGAAGTTGCTGAAGCAGCTGGTGGAGGGCGAGGCGGGGGAGCTGCTGACGCGCGGTGAGCGCAAGGCCGCCTGGGTTCGGGTGCGCGCCGCGCTGGAGACTTTTGGAGAGAAGCCATGAGCAAGCAGGTCAACGGCAAGGTCTACCTGGTGGGCGCGGGGCCCGGAGATCCCGGTCTGCTGACGCTGCGAGCGGCCCAGCTGCTCGCGGGCGCGGACGCGGTGGTCTACGACCGGCTGATCCACCCCGGCGTGTTGAAGCACGCCCGGCCTCGGGCGCGGCTGCTGTTCGTCGGCAAGGAGGGTGGGGGCGAGTCGGTGCGGCAGGAGGAGATCAACGCGCTGCTCATCGCCCAGGCGCGGCTCGGCCGCTCGGTGGTGCGGCTGAAGGGGGGCGACCCGTTCGTCTTCGGCCGGGGCGGGGAGGAGGCCCTCGCGCTGGAGGAGGCGGGCATCGCCTACGAGGTGGTGCCGGGAGTCTCCAGCGGCGTGGCGGCTCCGGCGGCGGCGGGGATTCCCATCACCCACCGGGGCGTGTCGGGCTCGGTGACGTTCGCCACCGCGTACCGGGCCGGGAAGTCGCCGGACTGGGCGCACCTGGCCGGGTCGGAGACGCTCGTGCTGTTCATGACGGGCAGCCGCCTGGAGGAGGCGGCCCTGGGGCTCATCGCCGCGGGCCGTTCTCCGAATACCCCCACGGCCATCGTCGAGGCGGGCACCTGGGAGCACCAGCGGGTGATCGAAGCTCCGCTCTCGTCCATCGCCGCCAGGGCCCGTGAGGCATCCGTGGGCTCTCCCGCCATGTTGGTGGTGGGCGAAGTCGTTTCCCTGCGCTCCCAGCTTCGCTCGCTGGTCGAGTCGCGGTCCGTGGCATCCGAGCGCGAGCAGTTCCTGAAGGTGGAGGCTGGTCATGAGTGAAATCCCGTCCGCGCGGCTCTCGCATCTGGCGGTGCTCGAGGCGGAGAGCATCCACATCATCCGGGAGACGGCGGCCGAGTTCGCCAACCCGGTGATGCTCTACAGCATTGGCAAGGACTCGCAGGTGCTGCTGCACCTGGCGCGCAAGGCGTTCCACCCGGCGCCGCTGCCGTTCCCGCTGCTGCACGTGGACACCACGTGGAAGTTCCGGGAGATGTACCAGTTCCGCGACAGCTTCACGGCGAAGCTCGGGCTGAAGCTCCTGGTGCACCAGAACAAGAAGGCGCTCGCCGAGGGCATGAACCCCTTCGATCATGGCAGCCAGAAGTACACGCACGCCATGAAGACGCAGACGCTGCTGGAGGCGCTCGCGCTGCACGGCTTCGACGCGGCCTTCGGTGGCGCCCGGCGCGACGAGGAGAAGTCCCGCGCGAAGGAGCGCGTCTACTCGTTCCGCGACCGTCACGGCCAGTGGGAGCCGCGCAAGCAGCGGCCCGAGCTGTGGAACCTCTACAACGGCCGCATCGACGCGGGCGAGAGCATGCGCGTCTTCCCGCTCTCCAATTGGACCGAGCTGGATGTGTGGCACTACATCCTCAAGGAGCGCATCCCCGTGGTGCCGCTGTACTTCGCCGCCGAGCGCCCGGTGGTGGACCGCAAGGGCCAGTGGATCATGGTGGATGACGAGCGGATGCGGCTGCATCCGGGCGAGAAGGCCACGATGAAACGCGTGCGCTTCCGCACGCTGGGCTGTTACCCGCTGAGCGGTGCGATCGAGTCCTCGGCGTCCAACGTCGAGGAGATCATCACCGAGATGATGGAGGCCCGCGTGTCCGAGCGGCAGGGCCGCCTCATCGACCACGACGAAGAAGGCTCGATGGAGCTCAAGAAGCGCGAGGGGTACTTCTAATGACCGCCGCACTGCAGCTGAACGACAAGGGTGACCTCCAGCGCTTCCTCGCCGAGCACTACGAGAAGGAGCTGCTGCGCCTGGTGGTGGTGGGCTCGGTGGACGACGGCAAGTCCACGCTGATCGGCCGGCTCCTGTACGAGTGCAACGGCCTGTTCGAGGATCAGGTGGCGGCGGTGAAGCGCGCCAGCGCGGGCGGGGAGATCGACTTCTCGCTCTTCACGGATGGACTGCGCGCCGAGCGCGAGCAGGGCATCACCATCGACGTGGCGTACCGCTACTTCTCCACGCGGCGGCGCAAGGTGATCGTCGCCGACACGCCGGGACACATCCAGTACACGCGCAACATGGCCACCGGGGCCTCCACGGCCGACGCGGCCGTCATCCTGGTGGACGCGCGCCTGGGCATCCTCCCGCAGACGCGGCGCCATGCGTACATCGCCTCGCTGCTGGGCATTCCGTACCTGGCGGTGTCCATCAACAAGATGGACCTGATGGACTTCGACCCGGCCGTCTACGAGCGGCTGTCGAAGGAGTTCGACGCGTTCGCCTCCACGCTCGGCTTCGAGCAGGTGCGCTACTTCCCCATCAGCGCGCGCGGTGGTGACAACATCACCCAGCCGAGCGCCCGCACGCCCTGGCATGACGGCGAGACGCTGCTCGGGTGGCTGGAGTCGCTGCCGCACCAGCGTCGGCTGGACGGAGCGCCCTTCCGCTTCCCCGTGCAGTACGTGCTGCGGCCCAACCTGGACTACCGCGGGTTCGCCGGGCAGATCGCCTCCGGCACGGTGCGCGTGGGGGACGAGGTCGTCGTCTTCCCCTCGAAGCGGCGCACGCACATCGCCGCCATCGACACCTTCGATGGGAGCCTCGGGGAGGCCAGCGCGCCGGCCTCGGTGACGCTGCGTCTGGCGGACGAGGTGGATGTCAGCCGCGGAGACCTCATCGCCCATGCCGGGAAGGCACCGGTGGCGCTCCAGTACCTGGAGGCCATGCTGGTGTGGTTCGGCGAGGAGCGCCTGGACACCTCGCGCCGCTACCTCGTGAAGCACACGTCCAAGTACGTGCCGGCCCACGTCGAGCAGGTGCTCTGGCGCAAGGATCTGGAGGCCCTCTCCGAGGTGCCCGCCGAGTCCCTGGCGCTCAATGACATCGGCAAGGTCCGGCTCGTCTGCAAGCGGCCGCTCGTCTGCGACCCGTACACGGAGAACCGGAAGACGGGCGCCTTCATCGTCGTGGATCCGCTCACCAACGACACGGTCGCGGCGGGCATGATCCTCGGCGCGGCGGGAGAGGCGGGCGATCAGGAAGCGCGCTCGCTCATCTCCGCCGGGGAGCGGCTCGCGCGCCTGGGCCAGTCGGGCGCGGTCATCCTCCTGGCGGGCACTCCCGAGGTGCAGACGCTGGCGCCCCGGCTGGAGCGGGCCCTGTTCGACCAGGGCCGGCACGTGGTCACCGTCCGGGGCGACGCGGAGAACGCGCTCGCGCTGGCCGAGGCCGGGCTGCTCGCCATCCTCTACACCCCCGTTCCGCAGGCGCGGCAGGGGCTGCGGGATCAGCTCCGCGGCGCCGGTGTCCCCTGGCTGGAGCTGGATCCCACCCACGAGCTGGAGCGCCAGGTGAAGCAGATCCTGGACGCCCAGGAGAACCGGTCGTGACCTCTTCCGTGAATGCCTCCATCCCCGCGCTGGCCACACCGCTCGGCGCGGAGAAGAGCGCGCAGTTGCAGCGCCTCGTCGAGGGGCTCGATGCGCCGTCGCTCACGTGGCTGAGCGGCTACTTCGCCGGGCTCGCGGCCCGGCAGCTCCCGGGCGCGCTCCCGGTGGCCCCGCCCGCGGCGGCGGTGCAGGCCGCGCCCCAGGGGACGCTCACCATCGTCTACGGCACCCAGACGGGCAACAGCCGGCAGCTGGCCGATCGCCTGAAGCAGCGGGCCGAGGCCGCCGGGCTCTCCGTGCGCAGCTTCCGCGCCAGCGACTACCCCGTGCGCGAGCTGAAGAACGAGCGGCTCCTGTACGTGGTCATCAGCACCCAGGGCGATGGAGATCCGCCGGATGACGCGCGCGGCTTCTTCGACTTCATCCGGAGCAAGCGCGCTCCGGCGCTCGGGCAGCTGCGGTTCGCGGTGCTGGGGCTGGGCGATTCGAGCTATCCGAAGTTCTGCGAGATCGGCCGCGTCCTGGACGAGCGCTTCGCGGAGCTCGGGGGCACGCGGCTGTTCGCGCGGGCCGAGTGCGACGTGGACTTCGAGCCCGTGGCCGAGCCCTGGCTGGGCCAGGCCCTGGAGCACGCGAAGAAGGAGCTGGCGCCCGAGGCCTCGCTGGCGACCGTCACGCCGCTGCGCACCGTGCAGGTGCCGCCCACCTTCAGCAAGGAGAATCCCTATCCGTCCCAGGTGCTGTGCAACCAGCGCATCACCGGGCGCGGGGCCCTCAAGGACGTCCGTCACCTTGAGCTCTCGCTGGAGGGCTCGGGCCTGACGTACGAGCCGGGCGATGCGCTCGGTGTGATTCCCCGGAATCCGCCGGAGCTGGTCGAGGCGGTGCTCTCCGAGCTGCGGCTCGATGGCGCCACCGAGGTGAAGCGCGAGGGGCGCGGCCTGCCGCTGAAGCGCTGGCTCTCGGAGGAGCTGGAGATCACCCGTCTGAGCCGTCCGTTCCTGGCGAGCCACGCCGAGCGCTCCAGCCACGCGGAGCTGCGGCGCCTGCTCACGCCGGAGGGCGGTGAGACCCTGCGCGCGCTGTTCAACAGCCATCAGGTGATCGATCTGCTCCGCCAGTATCCCGGCAAGTGGAGCGCCGAGGAGCTGGTGGGCGCGCTGCGCCGCCTGACGCCGCGGCTCTACTCGATCGCCTCCAGTCAGAAGCGGGTAGGGGAGGAGGTCCACCTGACGCTGGGCCTGGTGGAGTACGAGGCCTTCGGGACGCGCCACGTGGGCGCCGCCTCGAACTACCTGGCGACGCGCGAGGCGGGCCAGGACACGGTGGACGTCTTCATCGAGACCAACGAGCGCTTCCGGCTCCCGAAGGATCCGAGCCGCGACATCATCATGGTGGGCCCCGGCACGGGCGTGGCGCCGTTCCGCGCCTTCGTGCAGGAGCGCGCCGAGACGGGCGCGAGCGGCCGCAACTGGCTCTTCTTCGGCGAGCAGCACTTCCGCAGCCAGTTCCTCTACCAGGTGGAGTGGCAGGAGGCGGTGAAGCAGGGCGCGCTGCACCGGATCGACCTGGCGTTCTCGCGGGACCAGGGCCAGAAGGTCTACGTCCAGAACCGCCTGCGCGAGAAGGGGAGCGACGTCTACGCGTGGTTGGAGGGCGGTGCGTCCTTCTACGTCTGCGGCGATGCGAAGCGCATGGCGCCGGACGTGGAGGAAGCCCTCGTCGACATCATCGCGACCCACGGGAGCAAGAGCCGTGAGGACGCGAAGGCCTGGCTTGATTCGCTGCGCGAGCAGCAGCGCTACCTGCGCGACGTCTACTGAGCGAGAGACACCATGAGCAGCAAGAATCCGACGACTCCGGCCCTCTCCGAGGTGGAGCACATCAAGGCGCGCAGCCGGAACCTGCGAGGCACGCTGGCCGAGAGCCTCGCGGACCCGCTCACCGGCGCCATCGCTCCGGCCGACA
This sequence comes from Archangium sp., assembly GCF_036277355.1. Classification (GTDB taxonomy): domain Bacteria; phylum Myxococcota; class Myxococcia; order Myxococcales; family Myxococcaceae; genus Archangium. The sequence continues at coordinate 2,753 of NZ_DASUNC010000069.1, read as the reverse complement.
CCCAGCTCATCAAGTTCCACGGCAGCTACCAGCAGGACGACCGGGACATCCGCGAGGAGCGCCGGCAGCAGAAGCTGGAGCCGGCCTACAGCTTCATGATCCGCACCCGCCTGCCGGGCGGGGTGTGCACCCCGAAGCAGTGGCTCGCCCTGGACGAGCTGGCGCGCACGTACGCCAACGGCACGCTGCGCATCACTACGCGTCAGGCCTTCCAGCTGCATGGGGTGCTCAAGGGGGACATGAAGAGCACCATGAAGGGGATGGAGGCGGTGCTGCTGGACAGCATCGCCGCGTGCGGAGACGTGAACCGCAACGTGATGTGCAACCCCAACCCGGTGGACTCGCGCGCGCACGAGGTGGTGCACCAGTGGGCCGTCCGCCTCTCCGAGCACCTGCTGCCGAAGACGCGGGCGTACTACGAGATCTGGCTGGACAAGGAGAAGGTGGCCGGCGGCGAGGAGGAGCCCATGTACGGGCCCACCTACCTGCCCCGGAAGTTCAAGGCGGGCATCACGGTGCCGCCGCTGAACGACGTGGACGTCTTCTCGCAGGACCTGGGCTTCATCGCCATCATCGAGGGCGGGGAGCTGGTGGGCTTCAACGTGCTGGTGGGCGGCGGCATGGGTGCCACGCACGGTGAGGCGGCGACGTTCCCGCGGCTCGCGGACGTCATCGGCTTCATCCGCCCGGAGCAGATGCTGCACGTGGCGGAGAACGTGGTGATGGTGCAGCGCGACTACGGCGACCGCACCAACCGCAAGCACGCGCGCCTGAAGTACACCATCGAGGACCGTGGCATCGCCTGGTTCGTCGCCGAGCTGCAGAAGCGGCTGGGCTACCCGCTGGAGCCCGCGCGGCCGTTCGCGTTCGAGCACAACGGGGACCGCTTCGGGTGGATCCAGGGCCATGACGGCCGGTGGAACCTGACGCTGCACATCGACAGCGGCCGGGTGGCGGACACGGAGGGCCAGCGGTTCCTGACGGGCCTGCGGGAGATCGCCCGGGTGCACAAGGGAGACTTCCGGCTCACGCCCAACCAGAACCTGATCATCGCGGGTATCCCGCCGGAGGAGCGGCGGACCATCGAGAAGCGGGTCGAGGAATACGGCATCACGAGCTTCCGGAGCGCGAGCCCGCTGAGGCGCAACGCGCTGGCCTGCGTGGCGCTGCCGACGTGCGCCCTGGCCATGGCCGAGGCCGAGCGTTACATGCCTCGCGTGGCGGGGCTGCTGGAGGAGCGGCTGGCGGCGCACGGGCTGGAGAAGGAGAACATCCTGCTGCGCATCACTGGCTGCCCCAATGGCTGCGCCCGGCCGTACCTGGCGGAGATCGCCCTGGTGGGGAAGGGGCCCGGCCGTTACAACCTCTTCCTCGGGGGAGATCAGCGGGGGCAGCGGCTCAACCGTCTGTACCGCGAGAACCTGGACGAGGCCGGCCTCCTGTCCGCGCTCGAGCCCCTGTTCGCCGCGTTCGCGCGCGACCGGCAGCCGGGGGAAGGATTTGGTGACTTCACCGTGCGCACGGGCGTGGTCGCCGCGCCTCAGGCCGCCGCGCGTCCGGTCTCCGCCACCGCGGGCTGATTCGCGTAGCATCCAGTCCCATGAGCACGCAGCCCCAGATCGCTGTCTTCTACGAGCACCCCGAGTGGTTCAAACCCCTGTTCGCCACGCTCGACCGGCGTGGCATTTCCTACGTGCCGTTGCGCCTCGACGAGCACTTCTTCGATCTGGGTGACCGCACGCCGCCCGCGCCGGTCATCTTCAGCCGCGTGGCGATGAGCTCGTTCCTGCGCCAGGACGAGCACGGTATCTTCTACGCCCAGTCGCTCTATTCACACTGGGAGCAGTGCGGCGCCCGCATCATCAACGGCAATCCGGCGCTCGCGGTGGACACGTCCAAGGCCCGCCAGCTCTCGCTCATCGATTCGCTGGGCTATGCGACCCCGGCCACGCGCGTGGTGCATCGCCGGGCGGACCTGCCCCGAGCCGCCCAGGGCCTGCGCTTCCCCATCGTGGTCAAGGTCAACATCGGGGGCTCGGGCGCCGGTGTCGTGCGCTACGACAGCATGGAGCAACTCGCCCAGGCCGTTGCGGACGGCACCACGCCCACCAGCATCGACAGCGTTCTGCTCGTGCAGGAGTACATCCCCACGCGCGGCGGCCGCATCGTGCGCGCGGAGACGCTGGCCGGGCGCTTCCTCTACGCCATCTCCCTGACCACGGACGGCGGCTCCTTCGACCTGTGTCCCGCCGATGCGTGCCTGGTGGGCAAGCCGAAGATCACCATCGAGCAGACGCAGATCGACGCCGAGACGATCCAGGCGGTGGAGACCCTCTCGCGCGCGGCGAACATGGAGCTGTGCGGCATCGAGTTCATGATCGACGACCGCGACGGTACGCGCCGCTTCTATGACATCAACGGTCTGTCCAACTTCGTGGCCAATCCGATGAAGGTGCTGGGGTGGGATCCGCACGAGCAGTTGGCGGACTACCTCCTGGAGGTCATCGCTGCCCGGCGGCGCGGGGAGGAGGCTGAGCTCCGCGAAGATCGCCGGCATGCGCGTGCGCCGTGAGCGGGAGGGTCTGCTGCCCATGCGCCCAGGCCGAGTGGCGCTACTTCAGGCGGACTTTGTGCCGCTCCGCCGTGGCGTTGGGCCGTCCCATGAAGGTGTCGAGAAGGCGTTCCTCCACCCCCACCTCTTCCCAAACAGAGGCGCGCTCGAGCCCGATGCACTCTTGCGGTTCCGCACGTCT
>NZ_DASUNC010000068.1:0-143618 GCF_036277355.1 Archangium sp. | reverse complement strand
CACTCTCTCCGGCCGGCGAGGCGTTACCCCCGCCTTTGGATACGGCGCTCCTCATCCGAGCGCCGGAGGGACTTCAACCCTCCTGACCAGTGCGCTGCCCAGCGCACACTACGGCCTCTGCTGACTGCTCGCTCCGCCTCTTCGGCGTCGCCCTTTCAGGCATGAGGCGAGCTCTCCCCGGGTAAGAACATCGACCTTCACCGCACGAGCGCCGGCTTTACGTCACCTCGCCTTGGTCACCGGGGCTTCGCGAAGCTTTGCCCGCTCGCCCCGCTCGGTGCCGCCTCATAGCCGGTTCCTGTTCGTCGCCCCGCAGCTTCGTTCCCCGCTTCCTTCACGTCGGCCTCTCGGTCCGGCGCTCTGCGGTTCCCTTCGTTCGCGGTGACCTGCTTCCGGGAGGACTTCCACCTCCAAGTCGATGCCCATGCCGGGCGCACAAAGCAAACCGCGCCCCCTCGACAGGAGTGGGGCGCGGCTCACAGCGGCGGGTAACTTCTAGTGGAGGCGGCGGGAATCGAAGCCGCCGCTCGGGCGACGGAGTGGGAGGGGTGAATGCTGTCAGGGGCACCCGGGTGAGTGCCGTCAGGGGCACCCGTCAGAACAGGCGGTTGAGCCCGTTGAGCGCGGCCACCCGGTACGCCTCGGCCATGGTGGGGTAGTTGAACGTGGTGTTGATGAAGTAGTCGATGCTGTTGCCCGGCCCCTCCTGCGCCATGATGGCCTGGCCGATGTGGATGATCTCCGAGGCGTTGTCCCCGAAGCAGTGGATGCCGAGGATCTCCCGCGTCTCGCGGTGGAAGAGCATCTTGAGCATCCCCACCGTGCGGCCCGTAATCTGCGCGCGCGCCAGGCTCTTGAAGAAGGCGTGGCCCACCTCGTAGGGCACGCCATCGCGCGTGAGCTCCTGCTCGGTGCGCCCCAGGCTGCTGATCTCCGGGCTGGTGTAGATGCCGGTGGGGATGTCCTTCACCAGCTTGCTCTCCAGCCGCCCCTCGACGATGTGCGTGGCGGCGAAACGCCCCTGGTCATACGAGGCGCTGGCCAACGAGGGACTGCCCACCACGTCTCCCACCGCGTAGATATGGGGCACGGATGTCTGGTACGCGTCGTTGATGGGGATGTTGCCGCGCGAGTCCGTCTGGATGCCCAGCGCCTCGAGCCCCAGGTTCTGCGTGTTGCCCGTGCGCCCGTTGGCCCACAGGAAGATGTCCGCCTTCAGCCGCTTGCCGCTCTTGAGGTGCAGCACCACCCCGTCGTCCCGCGTCTCCACCCGCTCCATCTGCTCCTCGTGGCGGATGAGCACCCCCTGCTCGCGCAGGTGGTAGGAGAGCGCGTCGGAGATTTCATCGTCCAGGAAGGACAGCAGCCGCCCGCGCGTGTTGATGAGGTCCACCTTCACGCCCAGCATGCGGAACATGGAGGCGTACTCGCAGCCGATGACGCCCGCGCCGTAGATGATCATCGTCAGCGGCGTCTCGCCCAGCGTGAGGATGGTGTCCGAGTCGAAGATGCGCGGGTGGTTGAAGTCCAGGTCCGGCGGGCGGTAGGGACGCGAGCCCGTGGCCACCACGAAGGCCTTGGCGGACAGCAGCTCGCTGGCCCCCCGGGGCTCGCTGACCTCCACGGTGGTGGCATCCAGGAAGCGGGCCTGGCCCACCACCAGCTCCACCCGGTTGCGCTCGTAGAAGGTGGTGCGCAGCCGCACCTGGCGCGACACCACGGACGAGGCCGTCCGCATCATGTCCTTGAACTTCCAGCTCTTGGCCAGCTCGATGCGCAGGTCCGGGTGGTCCACCTGCACGTCCACCAGGCGCTGGATGGCGTGGCGCAGGGCCTTGGAGGGGATGGTGGCGGTATGGGTGCAGGCACCGCCCACCAGGGGGAGCCGCTCCACCATGCACACCCGCTTGCCGGACTTGGCGGCCTTCATGGCGGCCCCCTCACCGCCCGGGCCCGAGCCAATCACCACGATGTCGAATCGCCGCACGCTCATGGCCGGATATTTCTCCAACCCAGCGGACTTGCGAAGAAAACGCCCGGAGGAGCGGTGGAAGGGCCCGGCCCCCTGGCGGGTGGGCTCCCTTCCAGGTGCCGGTCCGAGGGCCCGGTCCTCTTGTCCGACGGCCACCTGCCGGAGCCCCACTCCCGGGAGGTGCCCGCGCGGCGCCAGGAGCGGCCGGTGTGCGGGGGTGCAGGTAGCCCCGCCAGCCCGAAGAATTCTCATCGGTTGAGGCTCGTGTGATGCTGGCCGCGGCATGAGCGAGGACCGCAGGAAGAATCCTCGGGCCGGTGCCGACTGCGTTGGCCCCCCTGTCACGCAGACCCTGCGCGCCCAGCAAAGGATGAACGCACAGTGAACTGGTTTCGCAACTTGAAGGTCGTCACGAAGCTCGCGCTCGGGTTCGGGCTGCTCACGGTGCTGGCCGTGTTCGTCGGCGTGCAGGGCCTGCGTGGCATGGCGCAGACGGACGAGAGCCTCAAGGAGATACACGAGCACCACGCCCTCGCCCTCGTGAAGCTGCTCGAGGCGGACGTGCACATGCTCCACATGTCCCGCACCCTTCGAAACGTGGTGCTGGACGTGGGCACGGAGCGGTTCGCGGAACGGACCGCGGAGCTCGAGGCGAGCCGGGAGAAGTTCGGGAAGGCGTTCGCGGCCTACCAGCAGACGATCTCCGGCTCGGAGCCGGTCCAGCAGCTCAAGGCCGCGGAGGTGGAGCAGCTCATGACGCAGCTGCGCAACGAGCAGCAGGACGTCCTGCAGCTCGCGACGAGCGGGCGGCTGCCCGCGCTGATCGCGGCGAGCAAGGATCTCTACATCGACGCGGGCGTGAAGGAGGCCCGGACGGTCGAGAACCAGATCGAAGCGGTCATCAAGGAGCTCGAGACGCACAAGTTCGCGGAGATGGAGCGGTTCTCGGAGCAGTCGACCGCGTCGTACGAGGGGTTCAGGCGGTTCGTCCTGGGCTTCCTCTTCGCCGCCGTCCCCCTCGCCCTCGGGCTCGGCCTGCTCACCACGTGGGTGATCGCCGGGCAGCTCGGCGGGGAGCCGGGATACGCGGCGGAGATGGTGCACAAGGTGGCGGACGGAGACCTCTCCGTGCACGTGGAGACGAAGACGAACGACCGGACGAGCCTCCTCTTCGCCCTGAAGGAGATGGTGAGGAAGCTCTCCGAGACGATAGCGGAGGTCCGGATGGGGGCCACCACGCTCAGCGCGGCCTCCGTGCAGGTGTCGGCGTCCTCGCAGAGTCTCTCGCAGGGCACCGGCGAGCAGGCCAGCAGCGTGGAGGAGACCACCTCCAGCCTGGAGCAGATGACGGCGCGGATCACCCAGAACCGGGACCACAGCCTGCAGATGGAGCAGATGGCCGTGAAGGGCGCCCGGGACGCCGAGGAGAGTGGCCGGGCGGTGAAGGAGACGGTGGAGGCGATGAGCTCCATCGCGGAGAAGGTCTCCATCATCGAGGAGATCGCCTACCAGACGAACCTGCTGGCGCTCAACGCGGCGATCGAAGCGGCCAGGGCGGGAGAGCACGGCAAGGGCTTCGCGGTGGTGGCCACCGAGGTGCGTAAGCTGGCGGAGAGGAGCCGGACGGCGGCGAAGGAGATTTCCGGGCTGGCGACGAGCAGCGTGAAGGTGGCCACGCGCTCGGGACAACTGCTGGAGGAGCTGGTCCCCGCCATCCGCAAGACAGCGGACCTGGTGCAGGAGGTGGTGGCCACCTCCATCGAGCAGTCCGAAGGGGTGGTTCAGATGAACAAGGCGATGCAGCACGTGGACCAGGTGACGCAGCGCAACGCCTCCTCCTCCGAGGAGCTGGCCAGCACCGCCGAGGAGCTCTCCGCCCAGGCGGAGGCGCTCACCCAGCGGGTGTCCTACTTCCGCGTGGAGGGCGGCCACGAGCGCGGCGATCGCCCGCGGCCCCGTCCCCGGGTGGGGGGAACCCCCCGCGGGCAGGCTCCGTCCCCGGCGCACGCGCTCAAGGCCGCGGCGGACGCCCACGGCCCCGGGGCTCCGGGTCCGCGTCCCGCCGCCCAGGCCCCGCTCCCGGGCGAGGACCATGAGTTCAGGCGCTTCCGGGTGTGAAGCCTGGGCGAGAACACCCCCGCCGCGTCCACGCAGTCCCTCAGCTTCTTCCACGCCAGGGTGCTCAGCAGCCAGGGCGAGTCATTGCCGGAGCAACCATGTCTCACAAGAAGAAGATCCTCCTCGTCGACGATTCACAGACAGTCCTGCTGATGCACCAGCTGCTGCTGGCGGACCGGGGCTACGAGTTGCTCACCGCGCGGGACGGGGAGGATGCCGTGGAGACGGCCCTGGCCGAGCACCCGGACATCATCTTCATGGATGTCCTCATGCCGCACGTGGATGGCTTCACCGCCTGCCAGACGCTGCGCGCGCACGAGCGGACACGCGACATTCCCATCATCATGGTCACGACCCGCGGCGAGCCCCAGAACGTGCAGCGGGGCTTCGCCAGTGGCTGCTCCGACTACATCACCAAGCCTTTCAATGTGAATGAGCTGCTGGACAAGCTCGAGCGGTATCTGGGCGAGTAGAGAGGAAGAGCGCGATGCAACGAGACGAGCAGAGGGACGCTCCCACCACGCCCGAGCACCCGGAGCACCTCACCCGGCGCGTGCGGGAGCTCCAACAGGAGAACGAGGCACTGCACACGCGGGTGCGCCGCCTGAGCACCGAGCGGCAACGGATGGAAACGCGGATGACCGTCCTTCGAGGCGACGGACCATGTGCTCTTCGAGCTGCTGGAGACGCAAGGGGGCATGGCCCTGCACTGCGCCCGTTGCCCGGCGGGCGGGGGGCCGCTGACGAGGGGCTCCCGAGGGTCACATGAAGATCGATCATGAGCTGATCCTCGAATCCTTCAGGACGGAGACGGAGGAGCTGTTCGCCGAGATGGAGGCGGGACTGCTCGCCTTCGAGGCCCACCCGCGGGAAGAGGTGCTGCGGACCGTCTTCCGCGGAGCGCACACGCTGAAGGGCCTGGCGATGTCACTGAGGTTCCCGGCCCTCACCGACTTCGTTCATGGCGTGGAGGACGTGCTGGAGGCGCTGCTGGAGCGGCGGAGGCTGGCGACCGGGGAGCTGGTGACGCTGCTGCTGAGCGCGGTGGACCACCTGCGCGCACTGACGGCGGCCGCGAGCTCCGGCTCCGCACAGGAGCGGATGCCAACGGACGCCCAGCGGTTGCTGGAGCAGCTGCGAGCGCCAGGACTGACGGGGCCGGTACCGGTGGGAGCCGCGGGAGCGCCGGAGGAGGTCCGGCGCGTGCGCACACTCCGGGTGGACGTGGAGAAGCTGGACCGCATCGCCAACCTCACCGGCGAGCTGAGCATCGCCCGAGGGCAGCTGACGCAGGTGCTGGCGAAGGGCTCGGCCGCGGAGGCACTGGGGGTACACCTCGAGGCGGAGCGGCTGCACCTGGAGCTGCAGGAGGAGGTGAACCGGGTGCGGATGGTTCCAGTGGGTCCCCTCTTCCGGCAGAAACTGCGTGCGGTGAGGGAGCTGCTGAGAGCCCAGCACAAGCGGGCGCGGCTGGTGTTGGAGGGAGAGGACGTGGAGGTGGACACCACCCTGGTGGAGGGGTTGCGCGAGCCGCTGCTGCACCTGGTGCGCAACGCGGTGGACCACGGGCTGGAAGCGCCGGAGGCGCGGCGCGAGGCGGGCAAGGAGGCCTCAGGGAGGCTGGTGCTGCGTGCCTCGCACGAGCCGGGGATGCTGGTGGTGCAGCTCTCCGACGACGGCCGGGGCCTGCGGTACGAGCGGCTGCGGGAGAAGGCGCGCGCGCTGGGGCGGGAGGCCGAGCGGATGACAGCGGAGGAGCTGGCGGAGCTCGTCTTCCTGCCGGGGCTGTCCACCGCGGAAGCGGTGACGGAGGTGTCCGGACGCGGGATGGGCATGGACGTGGTGCGCCGCGGCGTGGAGGCGCTGCGGGGCACGGTGACGCTGCTCAGCGAGGAGGGAAGAGGCACCACGGTGACGCTGCGGGTACCGCTGACGCTGGCCAGCATCCAGGGCTTCGCCGTCGGTATAGGCGAGGAGACCTACGTGCTGCCGCTGGAGACGGTGCGGGAGTGCCTGGAGCTGCCAGCGGAGCTGCACGGGCAGCCCGGCGGCGGCGTGCTGAATCTGCGTGGCCAGGCACTGCCCTACCTGCGGCTGAGCGAGGTGCTCGGAGTGCAGGGCGCTCGCTCGGAGCGGGAGAGCGTGGTCGTGGTGGCTCACGGCGAGGGCCTCGCCGGGCTGGTGGTGGACGAGCTGTATGGCGAGGGCCAGCGCGTCCTCAAACCGCTGGACCGGCTCCTGCGCTCCCTGCCCGGTGTGTCCGGCTCCACCCTGCTGGACGATGGGCGCGTGGGGCTCGTCCTGGATGTGCCCTCTCTCTTGAAGGAGGCCGTGCAACGGACGGAGCCTGGGAGGACGTGAAAACGCATCCGGGCGGGCGGGGAGCCGCCGCTCCCCCACCCGCCCGTGCGCGACTCACTTCCTACGGGTGGTCTACTGGCAATCGCGCGCCGCGAAGCCAACGCCCGTGGTGGGCTCGGTGGTGGTGGTGCGCTCCCTCACCAGGCACTTCGTGGCCGGTACGGTCACCCGCGACTCGTTGACCGCCACCGACAGCTCACCCGACACCACCTGCAGTCCGCCGGGGAAACCCGTCGACGTGTTGGCGGGCACCGAGCGCACGCTCGGGGCCTCGCCGCCGCTCAGCCGCACATGGAAGCTCTGCCCGGAGCCGCCGCTGGACGCTCCGCCGTCCGCCTCCGCGCTCAACGGCCCCATATCGGTGAACACGGAGAGGTCGAACTCGGGCCGCACGCTCAGCACCGCCAGTCCATCCGCCCCCTTCTCGACGTGCAGGTCGAAATGCCGGCCGGACAGCGCGTTGAGGTCCACGGTGGTGAGCGTGTGCTCCCCCAGGGCCAGATAGCTCTGCGCCTCGCCCAGGCCGAGGTGCGCGACGGTGAGCGCCTCACTGCCTTCCTGGGCCTCCATCTCGTACGACAGACCGGACAGCGAGAACACATACGGCTTGCCAGCGAACTCGGCCTTGGCGCCGCTGTACGGAGCGCGAATCTCGGTGGTGCCCAGGTTCAGGGCCATGCGGGCCTGGTTCGCCCCATCCTTCTGCCACACCTTCGTCTCGAACAGGGGCGAGGCCTTCGCGGTGCTGAAGGCATACGCGCCCGCCGCCGCATCCCACTCGAGGCTCAGCACATCCAGAATGGACGTCTGGAGCTCCACATCCCGCGGTCCCCTGCTCGTCAGGGCCAGCTCCACGCGGCCCACCATCACCCGAGGCAGCTTCGTCTCGGGGCTCAGGAGCGTCACCGTGTCCTTGACGCCACCCAGGTCCACGATCATGCCGACCCGCACGTCCGAGAAGGACAGGGAGAGGGGCTCGGCGCGGTTGGGGCCAAAGAGCAGCTCCAGGTCCAGGCCCTTGTCTCCCTTGTTGGTGGCACGGATGCGCAGCTCGTACCTGTCCACCTCGGCCACGCACGCGGGGTCCGCCGGCGTCGAGCCATCCGAGCACAGATCCTCGCCCGTGATGCGGAACGTGGTGGAGCTCCCCTTGGTCTCCTCCACGTTGGCCTCGATGAAGATGCGCTCACGCAGGTACTTCTCCACCAGCGCGGCCTGCGCCTGCGAGGTGGTCTCATCCGGGACGCCCGGCACCGGCAGCGGGGCCTCCTCCGCCATGCCGGTGATGGACATGCCCTGGACGCCGCCGCTCATGTTGCCCAGACCGCCGACGCTGGACGCCACCTCCGTCAGCATCTCGAGCGCCGAGAAGTTGCTCAGCGTCCGCATGCTCGTGCCCATGTTGCGGACCAGATCGCCAGAACGCCTGGCGGTCACCTCGGCTACCTCCTCGGGCTCGGGATCCGGCGGTTGGCAGCCCACGGCGCCCAGCGCGAGTGCCACGGTTCCAGTCACCCAGAATTTCATCTTCATTCAGTCGCCTCCTGATACGGGATGGGGTCGCGCATCCTGCAGCAATGGGCAGGCCAGAAGCCAATCTCAGACATTCCGCGAGGTTCCACGCCCTGGAGGCGGCTCCCAAACTACACACCGTGACATCCCTGTCAGGACACAGTAGTCCGTCCAGCAATTTTCCAGCCCCACGCCACGAGCAGTCACGAGAGGGATGAGTCAGCGCTGATCACGGCCAAGCCGCTCTGTCATGATGCGCGCTCCGGGCCACATGCGCGAGCACATATGACGACGAACACAGGAGAATCCACGGGCACGCCTCCCGTGAGGATCAACCGCGGTGACGTGTTCTGGATCGCGCCCGATGATTCACGAGGGCCTGCCCCGGGCTACTCCCATCCCCACGTGGTGGTTCAGGACGACGTCTTCAACCACTCGCGCATCACCACCGTGGTCGTCTGTGCCCTGACGTCGAACCTGCACCGGGCCAGCGAGCCGGGCAACGTCCTGCTCGAGCCGGGCGAGGGCAACCTTCCCAAGCAGAGCGTCGTGGTCGTGTCGCAGATCTCCTCGGTCGAGAAGTCCCGCCTGGGTGAACGCATCGGCGCACTGTCCGATGCGCGGGTGGAGCAGATCCTCGCCGGCCTGCGCTTCCAGCAGGTGTCGTTCTTCGACCGGTAGCACCACGCGCTACCGCTCCGGGACGGGCTTCTTCTTCTCCCCTGCCCCGGTTGCCGCCGCAACGGCCGCGGGGATCGTCTCCCGCATCCACTCCACGAAAGCGCGCAGCCTCGCCGGGTAGAACCGCGCATACGGATAGAGCAGGGACATGGGCAGGGGCGGGGCCTGCCAGCGCGGCACCAGGTGCAGGAACTGAAGGAGGCCGTGCAGCGGGTTGGTGGCGCGGATACGTCGCTCGTACTTGTCCACCTCGACCCCTCCGCGATGGCCCCGCCGTGAGGCGCGTCACTTCATCTGGGTGAACTCGCGCACAACCCTCTGACACCTTTCCCAGGCACCCTGCAGAGGCGTAAAGTCAAGCGATGGAGCCCTCACGCGATGAATACAGTCATGTCCCTACAGCTGGATTTCATTCCTACTGAGAACGCGGAGAAGCGTTCCCCTCGCCTCCACCACGGGTGGACGCAGTATGTCCTTCAGTGTGCCAACGGAGACGTCCAGTGTGCCAACGGAGACGTCGAGACCCTCGAGTTGCAGTGGAACGCGACGCTGCTCCACGATCTCGTCGCCCTCCAGAATAAGAAGTGCGATCCGGCCATTGTCCAGCGCGTCGGCCGGACGCTTCGCGCCTTCCTGAAGTCGGACGACTGGGCACGCCAGGAGGCGCGGCTTCTGGATGCGGTGTCACGCGAGCAGCCGGTGGTCGTCACCATCCGCTCCGTCGCCGACGAGCTGTACATACTGCCCTGGGAGCTGCTCCCCATCGGGGCGAGCGGGCAGCACCTGGGCGAGCTGCCCTCCGTGCTGGTGCGCTACGAGCGGGCCAACGCCACGACCGAGCCCGAGTCGCCCTCACCCCGGCCCGAGGGAGGACGTATCCTCTTCGCCTGGTCAGCGGCCGGCGGATACGTTCCCGTCTCCGAGCACCTCAGCGCCATCAAGCAGGGCGCGCAAGCGGGCCATCATTCCTTCGACCCCGAGGGTGACGTCCTCCAGCACGCCACCTGCGAAAGTCTGCAGAAGGTGCTCAAGGCGGCCAACGACCCGGGGGGCACGCCCATCTCGGTGCTCCACCTGCTCTGCCACGGTAGCACCGAAGAACAGAAGCACGGCCTCGTGCTCAACAGCGGCGACGCGGGCGAGCCCACCATCGTCCACGCCGACAACCTTGGCAGGGTACTCCACCCCTACAAGCACATGGTGCGGCTGGTGGTCATCGCCGCCTGCAATGGCGGCAACTTCGGCAAGCCCGACAACCAGTTGTGGAGTATCGCGCAGAAGCTCCACATGATGGGGATTGAGGCGGTCATCGCCTCGCGCTTTCCCTTGTCCATTGTCGGCTCCAACCGGTTCTCCAAGACCTTCTACCGGGTGCTGCTCGGCGGCCCTTCATCCGTGGAGAGCGCGTTTCTCGCGGCGCGTCAGGAACTCGTGCGGGACACCGCCCAGCTGGACTGGGCGAGCATGCAGCTCTACGCGTGCGGCGCCGATGGCCAGGATCACCGCCCCATCGTCCTGCGCCCCTACCGCGGTCTGCTCACCTTCCAACCCGAGCATAGGCGCTTCCTCTTCGGTCGCGACGCGGAGATCAACGAGATCATCAACGACCTGGGCTCGCTCACGAAGGCCGGAGCGCCGCGCTTCCTCGTCATCGCGGGCGAGTCGGGCCACGGCAAGTCCTCGGTGGTGCTCGCCGGTGCGGTGCCGCGCATGTGCGAGGCGCCCGGGTCCACGTGGGTGTTCAAACAGATGCGCCCCGGCACGAGGCCACTGACCGCTCTCGACGCCGCCCTCTCGAAGTGGTCGGAGCGGGACAGGCCGCTGCTGCTCGTGGTCGATCAGTTCGAGGAGGTCTTCACCCAGACGGAGTCGAAGGAGGAGCGCGATGCGTTCGTCCGCCGGCTCTGGGCGTTGGCCGGCCAGGCCGACTCCGGTGTGTCGGTGATCGTCACCCTGCGCGTGGACTTCATCGGCCGCTGCGGAGAAATCCCGATCGATGACCAGGACACACGGCTCGACAAGATCGCCTATGATGAGGCGCACCGGATCTTCGTGCGGTACATGACCCGGCCGCAGCTCGAGGAGATCATCTCCAAGCCGGCGCAGTTGGTGGGGCTCACGCTCGAGCCGGGCCTGGCGCGCCGGATGCTGGAAGACATCGATGGTGAACCAGGCGCGCTCCCCCTGCTCCAGGACACGCTGGACATACTCTGGCAGCACCGCGAGGGCCGTCAGCTCACGCAGGCCGCCTATGACAAGGTAGGATGCGTCACGGGCGCGCTCCAACGCCGGGCCGATGCCGAGATGAAGAAGCTCGACGAAACGAAAAAGAAGCTCGCACGCCGCCTCCTGGTCCGGCTGGTGAGCACGCGGGATGACAACACCGCGAAAGACACACGGCGGCAGGCGCTCCTTGAGGAAATCCGGCCGCGCCATCCAGAGGACCACCGGAGATATTTCGATCAGATTCTCGGCCGGCTCGTCGATGAGCGGTTGCTGGTAAGCTCGGGCGAGGGCGAGACGACCGCCGTGGAGGTTGCCCACGAAGCGTTGATCCGGAAGTGGAAGCCCCTCCAGGAATGGTTGCAGACAGACCGCGAGAAACTCGCGCAGTTGGAGAAGCTCAAGAGCTGGGTGAAGGATTGGAAGAGTTCCGAGACGCTCTTGAGCGGGCGCCGTCTCGATGAAGCGAAATACATTGCAAAGCAACACTCCGACGAAGTCGGCGAGGACGAGAAGGCGCTGATCAAGAAAAGCCGCTCGAAGGCCCTGAATAGGCGAATCCTTCTGTGGTTGGTCAGGGTGCGGGTGGCGCTTGCCGTAGCCATCATCCTCATTCTCTGCGCCTTTGGTCTTGTGCTGAGCGTGGTTCTGGACGATTCTCGAAAGCAAAGAGGCGATCTCGCACGTGTCCTCATCGCCATGCAACTGAAGGCGGTCAATCCGGAAGCAGCGAGCAGCTTCTTGAGAGAGGTCGAATCCGAGAAAGCGTGGCGGATTCCCGGTTGGCTCGCGACCGTCCCCATCTGCACCCCGAAACCCGAGGGAGGCGGGACTGATTCCAACAAGGAAGACCCTGGCGGCTGGCGCTGCGTTTTCTCCCTGGAGGCAGAGGAGCAGGTGGTGGTGGAGATCGAGGCTCAGCCCGCATGCCGGGCCAGCTTCAAACAGGATGGCCCGAGCAGCGAGGAGCCCAGCGGCTGCATGGAGCAGGTTCAACGGAAGATCGTGGAGAAGCTCTGGACCGATATCGGTTGCTTCAACCTGAAGGATTGGCGGAAACACCTCGGGAAGAAGGGAGATGCCGCCCCAGACCAGGCCAATCCCGACACAAGCAACGACGCTTGCCAGAAACTGCAAGCATGCCTGCGTAGCTCAGGCTCCAAACAATCACACGACGCTTGTTTTTCCGAATACAGGGGAGAGGGATACACGTCAACCCCGGCTGATGATTGGTTTGGAGATCTCTTTGAATTTGAAGCTTCCAAGTAGATTCCGGTGTCGTTCTTCGACCGGTAACACCACGGGCTACCGCTCCGGGACGGGCTTCTTCTTCTCCCCTGCCCCGGTTGCCGCCGCCACGGCCGTGGGAATCATCTCCCGCATCCACTCCACGAAAGCGCGCAACCTCGCCGGGTGGAACCGCGCATACGGATAGAGCAGGGACATGGGCAGGGGCGCGGCCTGCCAGCGCGGCACCAGGTGCAGCAGCCGGCCCCGCTGGATGTCTTCGTGGAGCACCCAGGCCGAGGCTACGCAGACGCCGAGGCCATTCACCGCGGCGCTGCGGATGGCATAGAGGCTGTCCGTGCTCAGGCGCGGGTGGAAGGTGATGGGCTGGACCTCGCCCGTGTCCACGTGCGTCAGCGAGACCTCGTTGCGATAGAACGTGCGCAGCGACAGCCAGGGCAGCCGTGCGAGCTCGTCGGGATGGGTGGGCATGGGCACGCCCGCCACCACGGACGGCGCGGCCACGACGATGCGCGGCACCTCGGCCACGCGGATCGCCACCACGCTTGGGTCATGCACCTCGCCGACGTGGATCGCACAGTCGATGCCGTCCGCGATGAAGTCCGCCACCCGGTCGTACAACAGCCACTCGACCGACATCCGCGCGTGGCGATTCAGGAACTCCGTCAGCGGCCCCACCAGCAACTGTTGTCCGAACGCGTGCGGCACCACGACGCGCAGCCGGCCCTCTGGTTCGTCGCCCGCGCCGCGCAGGTCCGCCTCGAGCATGTCCCAGCTGGCCAGCAGCTCCTTCGCGCGTTCATAGCAACGCGCGCCGTCCTCGGTGAGCTTCATGGCATGGGTGGAGCGCTGGAGCAGCCGCAGCCCCAGCGAGCGCTCCAGCGCCTGCAGCCGGCGGCTCACCGTCGGCTGCGTGGTACCCAGCTGCGCGGCGGCGGAAGACAGGCTGCCAGCGTCCACGATGCGGAGGAAGGTCTGCATCAACTCGAGCCGATCCGCGGTGGCCGGCGCGGCGGGTGGGGACCTCCGCATCGGGGAGACACGGGACCGGGGCGGCTTCGAAGGAGGAGGCATGGGTTATACGCGGAGCGTATATCCACTGTGCGGAGCACGCTACTACCGAGGCTTCCCTCTCTGGCGCACTGTTGCTTCGTCTCGCATCGCCAGGGATGAACACCATGTCTCTCATTCGCACCGTACATAGCACCGCCGGACACGGCGGCGTGACCTCCACCGCCAGCCAGGGCAGCGAGCCTCTGTCGAGCCGCCTCTGCCTGCTGCTGGCCGCGGGCGCCGGGCTGTCGGTGGCGTCGCTCTATTACAGCCAGCCCATGCTGGGGGTCATCGGAACCCACCTCGGCGCCTCCGACACCGCGGTGGGCTTCGTGCCCACGCTCACCCAGCTGGGCTACGCGCTGGGCATCCTGCTGCTGACGCCCCTCGGCGACCGCTTCGACCGGCGCCGCATCATCCTCCTCAAGGCCGCCCTCCTGAGCGTGGCGCTGCTGCTGGGCAGCCTCGCCCCGGACATCCGCCCGCTGCTGGCGGTGAGCTTCGCCGTCGGCCTCACGGCGACCCTGGCGCAGGACATCGTGCCGGCCGCCGCGACCCTGGCGCCCGAGAAGCACCGCGGCAAGGTGGTGGGCACGGTGATGACCGGCCTGCTGCTCGGCATCCTCCTGTCCCGCGTCATCAGCGGCGTGGTCGCCGAGCACTTCGGCTGGCGCGTCATGTACATGCTCGCCGCCGCCAGCGTGGCCCTGATCGGACTGGTGGCCTGGCGCGGCCTGCCCCGCTTCCGCCCGGCCAGCACGCTCACGTACGGCGCCCTCCTCGGCTCGCTCTCCACCCTGTGGCGCACCCACGGCGCCCTGCGCCGGGCCGCGTTGGCGCAGGGCCTGCTCTCGGTGGGCTTCAGCGCCTTCTGGTCCACCCTCGCCGTGATGCTCCATGGCGCCCCGTTCCACCTGGGCAGCGCGGCCGCCGGTGCCTTCGGTCTGGCGGGCGCGGCCGGAGCCCTCGGCGCCCCCGTGGCGGGCCGCATCGCGGATCGCTTCGGCCCCGAGGTCGTCACCCGCCTGGGCGCCGGACTGACCGCCGCCTCGTTCGCCACGATGCTCGCG
This sequence comes from Archangium sp., assembly GCF_036277355.1. Classification (GTDB taxonomy): domain Bacteria; phylum Myxococcota; class Myxococcia; order Myxococcales; family Myxococcaceae; genus Archangium. Next base: position 129,380 of record NZ_DASUNC010000068.1, on the reverse strand, counting down.
TCGCCGTGGCTCGAACCGGGCACCCGCCTGTGGCTCATCGCCGCCAGCGCCATCGGCTTCGACCTCGGCGTCCAGATGACCCTCGTGGCGCATCAGACGGTCGTCTTCGGCCTCGAGCCCTCCGCGCGCAGCCGGCTCAACACCGTGCTGTTCGCCGGCGTGCTCACCGGCATGTCCCTCGGCGCGGCGAGCGGCAGCCTCCTGCTGGCCCGGTGGGGATGGGCCGCGGTGACGCTGCTGGCGATCGCCTCGGCGTTGGCGGCCCTGCTGGTCCGCCTGTGGCCGCTCCCAGGAGTGGGCGGGCGCTCCGGCCGGTGAGGGGCACAAGCCTCCAAGAGGAGACTGCTCCAGAGTGCATGACGGCCTTGCCCGGCTCGAAGCAAAGATTCCTTGAAATAAGTGTTTTCTCGTATTATCTGCTCTGGCCGTTCATGCCCATCAGGATGGTGTGCGTCCTGAAGTGGAGGAATCCTCGATGAAGCGAGACCTGAGCCGTGCGCCCTTCCTGGCCCTGTTGTGCGGGCTGCTGCTGGTGGCCTGTGATGGCGCCCCCGAGGCCGCGCCGGCTCCGCTGGAGGAGCCTTCAGGCACCCTGGAAGCGCAGCTGTGCTCCGGCCTGAACGTCACCAGCCTCGGCTTGCAGGGCATCAGCACGTATCAGGGCGAGATGGCGGGCAGCGGCAACTGGGCGGTCTCCAGCGGCGCCAACTCGGTGCGACTGGAGTACTACGTGGATGGTGCCCTCTTCAGCGCCGAGGAGCGCACCGGCACCTCGGGCAACTGGTACTTCAGCCAGTCGGGGCTCTCCTGCACCACGCGCACCTTCGAGGTCAGGGCCTGGCCGATGGTGGTGGACAGCAATGGCAACCGCACCCTCTGCTCCGCCAACCTCAGCACGCTGTCCCGGGTCGTCGTCCCCACCTGCACCACCGTCGCCGCGGGCCTCTACCACACGGCGCTGCTGAAGGAAGATGGCACGGTGCGGATCTGGGGCAACAACATGTATGGCCAGCTCGGAGATGGGACGAAAACCCATCGCACCACGCCGTTGCAGGTGTCCGGCCTCGGCAATGTCGCGGCCATCAGCGCCGGCTACTACCACACGGTGGCGTTGAAGAAGGACGGCACCCTCTGGGCCTGGGGCAACAACCTCTTCGGCCAGCTCGGGGATGGGACGACCACCGACCGCCTGACTCCCATCCAGGTGCCAGGCCTCAGCAACATCATCGCCATCGCGACCTATGCCTATCACACGGTGGTGTTGAAGAAGGACGGCACCGTCTGGTCCTGGGGTTACAACGTCCACGGCCAGCTCGGGCATGGGACGGCCACTCCCACCTACCGCCCGACCCCCGGGCAGGTGCCGGGCCTCACCAACGTCATCGCCTTGTCCACTGGAATCTATCACACCGCGGCGCTGAAGCGGGACGGCACCGTCTGGATCTGGGGCGACAACACCAACGGCCAGATCGGGGATGGGACGACCACCAGGCGCCTGACACCCGTGCAGGTGCCGGGCATCACCAACGTCGCCGCCCTGTCCACCGGCGAGGCGCACACCGTGGTGGCGAAGAAGGATGGCACCGTCTGGGCCTGGGGCTACAACTACTACGGCCAGGTCGGGAACGGGACGACCACCGACCGCCTGACGCCCGTGCAGGTGCCGGGCCTCACCAACGTCACCGCCCTCGGGGCGGGCATCGGTCACACGGTGGCGCTGAAGCAGGATGGCAGCGTCTGGATCTGGGGCGACAACGCCTACGGCCAGCTCGCGGATGGGACGACCACCGATCGCCTGACGCCCGTGCAGGTGCCGGGCCTCGCCGACGTCACCCTCCTGGACGGCGGCGGTTATCACGTCGCGACGCTCAGGCCGGACGGCACTGTCTGGGTCTGGGGCCACAACACCTACGGCCAGGTGGGGGACGGGACGACCACCCACCGCTTCTCGCCGGTGCGGACGGTGGGTCTCAGCCCCTGACGAGAGACACCCGGCACGTCGTGGAGCCAGGGGGGCGAGTGCGGCGCCTCACCCAGTCAGGTGAAGGTGCCCCGCCCCGTAGCGCTTCGGCGTCTTGTGCTCCAAACGACACAAATCGTGAAGCCCAAACCACCCGGCAATTCACGATTTATGAGAAGATGCGGATCCGCCTCGATGTACCAGGAGCCGCCTCATGTCTCTACCCCCCCCAGCGGAAGTTCCCCCCCGCTCTCGAAGGACGCCCGGCTGGATTGGCCTGGGCTGGGTGGCCGTGCTGTCCGTGGTGGCGTGGCACCACATCCCCAGGGCCCACGCCAATCACACCCACACGGGTGGAACCCAGCTGCACATCGCCACCATTCACGGCAACAACGGGACGAGCACCAGCCCGGGAGACCAGGACGAGCAGTACTGCGTCCAGTCGCGCACCGCGAGCATCGACGGCACGCGGATGGCCAACTTCATCGAGGAGACGCTCGCCAAGCTGAGCACCCTCTGGGACGGCACCGCCAACTGGCGCGTGGACCTGTGGCGCGCCTCCAGGTTCTGCTTCGACTACGACTCGGCCACGCGCGCCACCATCGAGTACGAGTACCACATCAAGGACGACTGGACCGAGGTGCCGCTCTGCGGCACCTATTACAGCTGCGTGGTGTTCGATAACGCCGTCTATGACGGGTACCACACCCACTACAAGTGGGGGTATTCCTATCTCCAGACGGAGCACGTCAACGGCTACGACACCCGCGCGCGCAAGTTCATCAACCACGAGACGGGCCACATCCTCGGCCTCAAGGACCCGGACTACTACGGGCACTGCTTGAACAGCGTCATGCACAATGACTTGTACTCGAGCATGGGGTGCACCGACCCGGTCTGGTACCCGACGGCCAATGACAAGAACTCGGTCACGCGCATCGCGGACCGCGCCAACACGTGGTGAGAGGAATGCAAGCCATGAAGATGTTCGCACGGCGGGAAGTGGCCCACGTGGTGGCCATGGTGGGCATGCTGTTCCTCGGCGTCCGGTGCGCGGGAATGGAGGAGGTGGAGTCCGAGCACCCCCACCTGATGCTCGACAATGCGTTGCTGGTGGGCGAGCGCACCGGCCTGCAGGTCTGCGTGGAGCTGGCGCCGGCCCTGAAGGAGCGGAGCGGCGAGCTGCTGGGCGCCTTGAAGTCGGACCTGGCGCTGCTGAGGGAGCGCCACCCGCTCTGGGAGAAGTCGGGCTTCGGCCAGGCACCGGTGCGCGTGCAGCTCGGGTGCCCCGGCGCGGCGATGCCCTCGGCGCGGCTGGAGAGCAAGGGGGCGCTGCTGGGCCCCGGACTGAGCGAGCGCCCGAGCCCCTTCCGCACCTTCGTCTACGTGCTGGATGACGCCCGGGCCCAGGAGGTGCTCGGCAAGGAGCAGGCGATCCGCGCCCGGGCCGAGCTGCTGAAGGTGGAGGACCACGTCCTGGCCGAGGTGTCCACGGCGCTCGTCGTTCGCGCCTCGGACCTCGGGAGGGCCTCCTTCCAGGAGACGTGGCTGCCCACGGGCGTGGGCCTGCCGCCCCTGCGTGAGCCCGCCGCCGCCCCCGCCGCGGACTTCATGCCGAAGGTCTCCGGCGGGACGGGCATGGGCCCGTAGGCACCCGGAAGGGTGGCAGACGCCGCGAAGGCCCTGACACCCTTCCCCGCCCCGTCAGTTCAGCTGCGCCGCGGTGCTCGTACCAGACGTCGAGGAACAGCTTGGACGCGCGGCCCCGCTGGTACGCCGCCTTCAGCCGCCGCTATTGCGACAGCAAACCCCGCATCTGCAGCTTCACGGCCGCCTTGGAGGCACCGTAGATGGTCTGCCCCGGCACGGGCAGGAAGCCGCCCATGCTGGAGATGTTCGTGATGTGCGCCTCCGGGCGCGCGAGCAGGTGCGGCAGGAACGACTTCGTCATGTAGAGCGTTCCGAACAGGTTGACGTTCATCACCCGGTCGATCGCCGCGTAGTCCAGGTCCTTCAACTTGACGAAGGGTTGAATCACCCCCGCGTTGTTGATGATGCCGTCCACCGCCCCGAAGCGGGAGATGACCCGCTCCGGGAGCGCCTCCACCTGGGCCCGGTCCGCGACGTTCACCGTGTAGGTGGCCAGGTTGGCGCCGTTCATCCCCGCCAGCTTGACGGTCTCCTCGAGCGCAGCCGCGTTGATGTCCACGGCGGCGACGCTCGCGCCCCTCGACAGCAGCGCGAGGACGAGCTCCCGGCCCAGGCCACTTCCACCGCCCGTCACGACGACGATCTTCTTCTGGAGCTTCATGGCCGTGCCTTCCCTGTCACGGGCGCGGACTCGGGGACGAACCGGTAGAGGGCGCTCTCCATGTCGGACGACAGGTAGAGGGTCCCCGACTGGCCCACGGCCACCCCCGTGGGGATGTACCCGGGCGGGAAGCCCCCGCTCTCGGGGCTTGTCCGCCAGCCGGGTCATGCCGCCCGTGGGGCCACCGCCGGTATAGGAATAGTCCCACCGGCTCGTGTGGAAGCCGTGGCCCTGGAAGGTCTCGATGCCCGGGATGCCGGGCAGCTTCGCCTTGTGCATGATGCCACCGGCGATGATCACGAACCGCGCCGCGAGCTTGTCATCCCGGGTGGTCGTGACGTTCCAGCGCCGGGTGTTCTCGTCCCAGTCCATCTTCGCGATCTGCGTCTGGAACAGCGCCGCCTTGTAGAGGTCGAACTGGCGGCCGATGCGCTGGCAGTGGGCGAAGATCTCCGGCGCCTTGGCGTACTTCTCCTCCTTTCGACCCGGCGGCCGCGGCGCATGTACACGTCCGTGTACATCCTGGACACAACCCGATTGTTGTCCCAAGTAAACGGCCGTGTACATCCCCGGCTCCTCGGAGCCCAAGAGGCCGGCGCGCCAGCGAGATGCCGAGCGGACGCGTGCCGCGATCCTCGGCGCCGCACGAACGCTGTTCTCCACGCGGGGCTTCGCGCAGACCGGGGTGCGCGAGGTGGCGGAATTGGCCGGGGTGAACTCGGCGCTCGTCGGCCGCGACCCGCCGCTGGCTGGAGGACGCCACCCAGGCGATCGTCGACGAAGGCAAGGCCTGACTACTTCAACAGCGGCGCCAGCGCGGGCCAGACATGGTCGCGCAGCTTGGGCTGCACGGCGGCGATGGGGTGGATGTTGTCGGCCTGGAAGGAGGCGCGCTCCATGGCGATGGGCTCCAGCAGGAACGGGAGCAGGGACACCTTGTGCGCCTCGGCCACGGTCCGGTAGTTGGCCGCGAAGCCCTCCGTGTAGGCCTTCCCCAGGTTGGGCGGCATGCGCATGCCCACCAGCAACACCCGGGCCCCCGCGGCCTTGGCCGCGCCCACCATCTTCTCCAGGTGGGCCCGCGTCTGCTTGAGCGGCAGGCCCCGCAGCCCGTCGTTGCCGCCCAGGGCGATGACCACCACCGCCGGCCGGTTGCGCGCGAGCTCTCCCTCGATTCGCGCCGCGCCCCCCGCGGTGGTCTCACCGCTGACGCTGGCGTTCACCACCCGCCAGCCAGGCGCCTCCTTGGCCATCCGCTCGGCCGTCAGCGCCACCCAGCCCTCCTCCGGCGCGAGCCCGTAGGCGGCGGACAGCGAGTCCCCCATCACCAGCACCGTCCGCGCGGGCGCGGCCGCCCCGGCCGGCGGCCCCCACATGGCCAGCCCCACGGCCAGTGTCACCACCAGGAAACCGAGCACACCGGCATTCCGGGTGCGCTCCCTCATGTATCCTTGGCTCATCCGCTGCAACTCCTCCGGGCCGCCGTTACAAGCCTGCTCCGCGAGCAGACCCTCGCCTGACGAAGAACCCAATATGCCCCACGACCTCGCGATGCACACCAAAGTCCAGCCCGGCCCCCAGCGGGTGGCCCTCCAGGTGACGGAACTGGGCAAACGCGTGCCCCTGCCCTCCGGCGCGCTCACCATCCTCGACGGGGTGGGCTTCTCCATCTCCCATGGCGACACCGTGGCCATCGTCGGCGCCTCCGGCTCGGGGAAGAGCACGCTGCTGTCGCTGATGGCCGGGCTGGACACGCCCAGCTCCGGGAGCGTGCTGCTGGACGGCGAGCCGCTGTCCGCCCTGGACGAGGACGGCCGTGCGCGCGTGCGCGGCGAGAAGGTGGGCTTCGTCTTCCAGAGCTTCCAGCTGCTGCCCTCGCTGACGGCGCTGGAGAACGTGATGCTGCCGCTCGAGCTGCGCGGAGACGCGGACGTGGAGACGCCCGCCCGCGCCATCCTCGGCAAGGTGGGGCTGGGCGAGCGCCTGGGCCACTACCCGCGCCAGCTGTCCGGCGGAGAGCAGCAGCGCGTCGCCCTGGCGCGCGCCTTCGTCACCCGGCCCGCGGTGCTCTTCGCCGACGAGCCCACCGGCAACCTCGACACCCGCACCGGCCAGGCCATCGTCGAGCTGCTCTTCTCCCTCAACGCGGAGGCCGGCACCACCCTGGTACTCGTCACCCATGACGAGCACCTCGCGGCCCGCTGCGGACGGCGGCTGCGGCTCGACAGCGGACGCCTCGTCAACGAGGAGCGGCAGGCGTCATGAGACTGCTCCAGATGGCCTGGCGCCAGCTGCGCCGTGACTTCGCCGCCGGAGAGCTCCGCATCCTCCTCTCCGCCCTGGTGCTCGCCGTGCTGGCCGTGACGGCCATCGGCTTCGTCACCGACCGCGCCGAGCGCGCCCTCGCCCTCGAGGCCAACCGGCTGCTCGGCGGTGACGCGGTGGTGCTCGGCGACACGCCCCTGGACGGGGTGGTGCGCGAGGCCGCGAAGGCGCCCGGGCTGCGAAGCACCGAGACGCAAGAGATGCCCAGCATGATTCGCGTCGGCGACGCGGACGATGAGCGGCTCAAGCTCGGCGAGCTCCGGGCGCTCGGCGAGGGCTTTCCCCTGCGCGGCCGCTTCCGCGTCGTGGACGCGGTGGACGGCGCCGAGCACGACGCCGCGGGCGTTCCCGAGCGGGGCAGCGTGTGGCTGAGCCGCGCGGGCGCGGACGCGCTGGACGCGAAGCTGGGGGACATGATTGGCATGGGCGAGTCGCAGCTGCGGCTCTCCGCGCTGGTGGTGCAGGAGCCGGACGCCTCCATCGACTACTTCAACATCGCGCCCCGGGTGTTCCTCAACCTCGCGGACCTGCCCGCGACGGGGCTGGTGCAGGAGGGCAGCCGGCTCCGCTACCGCCTGGTGGTGGCCGGAGAGCCGGACGCGGTGGAGCGCTTCATCCGCACCGCGCGCGAGGGGCTCTCACGGGGCCAGCGGCTGGAGACGGTGAAGGACGCGCGTCCGGAGATGCGCTCCGCGCTCGACCGGGCCGGCCGCTTCCTGAGCCTGGCGGCGTTGGTGTCGGTGGTGCTGGCGGCGGTGGCCGTGGCCATGGCGGCGCGCCGGCACAGCGAGCGGCACCTGTCGAGCACCGCGGTGATGCGGTGTCTGGGCGCGAGCCAGCGCACGCTGGTGGCCACCCACGGGGGCGAGCTGCTGCTGGCCGGGCTCATCGCGAGCACGGTGGGCGTCGTGCTCGCCTTCCTGTCGCAGTGGCTGGTGGGCCGGTGGCTCTCCGGGGCGCTGAAGCTGGACATCCCGGCGGCCGGCTGGGTGCCCGCGGTGCAGGGGTATGGGGTGGGCCTGGTGGTGCTGCTGACCTTCGGTGCGCCCCCCATCCTCGCGCTGCGCCGGGTGCCCGCGCTGCGCGTGTTGCGCAGGGACCTCGACCGCACCGAGCCGAGCTCCTGGCTGGTGGGGCTCGCGGGCGTGGCGGGGCTGGCCGCGCTGCTGTGGTGGAAGGCGGGCTCGGCGGGGCTGGCGTCCGCGATGCTGCTCGGCATCGTCGCCACGCTGGGCGTGCTGGCCGCGCTGGCGTGGGGGCTCATCTCCGTCGTGCGGCGGCTGCGCTCGCGGCTGCGCGGGAGCCTGCGCTACGGGCTGGCCAATGTGAGCCGGCGCGCGGCCACCAGCGTCGCGCAGGTGTCGGCGCTGGGCCTGGGGCTGATGGCGCTGCTGCTGCTCACCTTCGTGCGCACCGACCTGCTGGACCGCTGGCAGGTGGCGCTCGCCAAGGAGGCCCCCAACCGCTTCATCGTCAACGTGCAGGAGGATCAGCAGGAGCCGGTGCGTGCCTTCATGGCCGAGCAGGGGCTGCCCGCGCCGGACCTCTTCCCCATGGTGCGTGGCCGTCTGGTGGAGCACAACGGCGAGCCGGTGAAGGCCCCGCCCGCCGAGGCCACCGCCAACACCGAGGAGGAACGTCAGGGACGGCGGCGGAGGGAGCGCGAGTACAACCTCTCCAGCGCCGCCACGCTTCGCGACGACAACCGCATCACCGCGGGCACGTTCTGGGGACCGCAGCGCCCGGAGAAGCCGGAGCTCTCCGTGGAGGAGGGCTTCGCCAAATCCATGGGTTGGAAGCTCGGGGACCGCGTGGCTTTCGACATCGCGGGCCAGCGGCTCGAGGGGACCGTCACCAGCCTGCGCAAGGTGGAGTGGGAGAGCTTCCGGCCGAACTTCATCGTGCTGGTGTCGCCGGGCGCGCTCGCGGGCTATGCGGCCAGCTACATCACGGCGATGCACGTGCCTCCCGAGCGCACGCGCTTCACCGCGGAGCTGGTGGCCCGCTTCCCCAACCTCACGGTGCTGGATGTGGACGCACTGCTCAAGCAGGCGCGCAGCACCGCGGACCAGGTCTCCACCGTGGTGGAGGTGGTGTTCTACTTCTCGCTGCTCGCGGGCCTGCTGGTGCTGATGGCCGCGGTGAGCGCCAGTCAGGACGAGCGCCTGCTGGAAGGGGGCGTGATGCGGGTGCTGGGTGGAAGCCGCCGGCAGTTGCGGCTCGCGCAGGCCTCGGAGTTCGCGGCCATCGGCCTGCTGTCGGGCCTCACCGCGGCGATCGCAGCATCACTCCTGGCCGGAGTCATCGCCACGCAGGTGTTCAATCTGCCCTGGCAGGCGGACTGGCGGATGGTGGGCGTGGGTGGCGGGCTGGGAGTCCTGGCGGCGGTGAGCGCGGGGATGTTCGCCACCCGGCGGGTACTGGACGCGCCCCCCTCGGTGACGCTGCGGGAGTTGCAGGGCTGAGTGAAGCCGTCTTTGGTGGCCCATCCAGAGGCGCCCTGCTCTTCTCGCGGCTTAAAGCATGGGTGACGACAGGGGGCGCCAGTCGAAAGGGCGGGGGAGTCTGCTCCTCAACCAGCCCTCGTCACGCCAATAGCCCGACTCCGCATTGAAGACGAGCTGCCCACCCAGGCGCTGGAACTCGATGCGCTCTCCATTGAAGAGGAGGACCGCGTCTTGTGCCTCGTCCAGCAGGAGCAGGGATGCGTCCAGCAAGACATCCCTGAACCGGTCCCAGTCCGCATCGGCCAGGCGGCGGAACCCAACCCTTAGCGTTGGGGTAAAATGGAATGCATCCTTGATGATTTTTTGTGTGAGCGTGCGCGATTCCGATGGCGAGATCTGTGCTGAGGCATCGAACAAGAACGTTCTGTCTTGACTCCAAGTCAAGCCAGAAATCTGGCTTGCCAGTTCCTCCAACGCTTGTCGTGGTTTTGTTTGGGTCGACAAGTGGAGATCATACTCAATCGCCATTGGGAGCTCTCATTCGTGATGGGTTCTCCAAGAGCGCTTTCCTGAGGGCATCGAGCGTCACCTGGCTGTCATCGAGATTGAGGACGATGCGAGCCGCTTGATCGTCGTTCACTTTCGATGCGACGGTGTCCAGGATGTTGAGGGGCTTATCGGTTCTTGGAGCGTAGCAGTCCGCGTACTCCCCATTGAGCTTGTAGTCTGGCTCCTTGCCGTTGCTCCTGCGGGGTGGGTTCTGTTCCACATCGTAACCGTGCTCGGCGAGGGTACGGGCGGACTCGTTCTCGCGGATGCGCCCTCGTGTCGTTTCTGGATCATCATTGAGGCGGGGTTGCTTGGGCGTTCCGGTGAGACGGCCCTTATAGGGCGGAGCCCCTCCGCCAGATCCCGTGGCCATGGAGGCCACCGCCGTGGGCGCCAGCGCCACCGTCAATTGCTTGACGCCCAGCGCCACGCTCCTCACCTGCCCCGCTGCCTCCAGCATCACCCCCGTGCGTGCCGGGGAGGCCAGCGCCGCTCGCGCGAAGCCGGGCAACCCCGGCCCTTTGCTCACGAACCCCTCCTTGCCCCCCAGTGCCGCCGTCGCCAGCAGCAATAGCACGCGCATGCCGTTGTCCCCCAGCACCCGGCCGAAACGGTGGCCCGCCTTCTTCAAATCCTCGGTGGTGGTGGCCCGCCTCGAGTCCTCCAGCAACTGCCAGCCCGCCCCGACCATGGCCCACACCGGCCCCAGGCCCAGGTACGCCACCAGGTACACCGTGAGCACCGCCGCCAGTCCCTTCGTCACTGGCTCGGGCATCATCAACGTGAGCAGGTACGTGCTCATCGCCGTGTAGACCATGACCTTGAAGGCCAGCGGGTCCAGGTACTCGCTGAGGGGTACCGCCGCCCCCTCCCACACCGTGTCCATGGCAAGGGAGAGCGCCAGCATCATGCGGCCCAGCGTCTCCGGCGGTGGCGCGTTCGTCGGCAGCACCAGGCACCCGTCCGGCGATTCCGAAGGCGAACAAGGGCTCAATTGCATCCGTAGGGCCGGGTCTCGCGAGCCTTCACCCCAGGACGCAAGTCGTATCCAGTCTTCCCGGCGGGGGGACTCCACGGTCAGGGGCAGGCGCAGGACGAGCTCCGTCAAAGCCAAGACGAGATCCTCCTGACGGATTTCCACGGGAGCGGGTTCGTCGGCTGGTGACGCGAGGACGATGGGCGAGCCCTCGCCCGTATCCAAGTGAACCATGGGCCCACTCACGCAGCTCGCGAGCCAGGGAACCACCAGCAGCCATCCAAGTCCACGCCATGTGCCGGGCACTTGCTCCTCCTTACGCCCATCTGGGTAGTCAGCATGGAGCAGGATTCTATGGGTAGACCCGGCATCCAACCCCAAACATTCCTCTTGGGTCCCCCCAAGGCGAGCCGAGCCTCCTCGTTGGGAGTAGGCTCGGCTCAGAGCGGCGGGAAACCTCCATGGGAAGGCGGCCGGAATCGACCCGCCCCATGCGCATCGGGCATGGAAGTCATGCGGAGAACGTCCATGGGCAGCGACGGGCGGATGTGCTCCAGATAGCCCATGCGCTCGTCCTCCTGGCTCTTCCTCTCCAGTTGCCTGGTGTTGCTCACCCACTGCGCCCATTCGACCGGGCCCGCCCTGGCCAGGGGGCCCGCCCCCGTGGCCGAGACCGGCCGGGGACCCGTTCGGGGCCTCGCCTATGAGGATGGCGTCGCCGTCTTCCTCGGCATCCCCTTCGCCCGGCCCCCCACGGGCGAGCGCCGCTGGCGCGCCCCCGAGCCCGCCGAGCCCTGGAGCACCCCGCGCGATGCCTCGCGCTTCGGCGCCCGGTGCCCCCAGGTGGACATGCGCAACGGCAACAAGCCCGTCGAGGCCGCCAGCGAGGACTGCCTCACCCTCAACGTGTGGACGCCCGCGCTCCAGCCCCAGAAGCCCGCACCGGTGATGGTCTACATCCACGGCGGCGCCTTCACCCTCGGCTCGACCCAGGACGAGCTGTACGACGGCTCGGCACTGGCCCGCGCGGGCGTGGTGGTGGTGAGCATGAACTACCGGCTGGGCGCGCTCGGCTTCCTCGCCCACCCCGCGCTCGGCGATGGAGCGCCCGGAGGCTCCTCCGGCAACTACGGCCTCATGGACCAGCGGCTCGCGCTCGAGTGGGTGCGCGACAACATCTCCGCCTTCGGAGGAGACCCCACCCGCGTCACGCTCTTCGGCGAGTCCGCGGGCGCCATCTCCGCGTGCCTGCAGATGGTCTCGCCCGCCGCCCAGGGTCTCTTCCACCGCCTCATCGCCGAGAGCGGCACCTGCTACCTGGGCACCACGCCCCTGAAGGACCCGGGCACGCCCGGGCAGGAGGACAGCGCCGAGGAGCGCGGCGTGCGCTTCGCCCGCGAGGTGGGCTGCACGGAGGGAGACATCGCCGCGTGCCTGCGCACCCGGACGCCCGAGCAACTGCTCGCCGCCAGTGGGGCCGCGCTCGATTTGCTCAAACCCCGGGTGGGCTTCGGGCCGGTGGTGGATGGACACGTCATCCCCGCGGCGCCGCGCCAGCTCCTCGCGGAGGGCAGGTACGCGAAGGTGCCCTTGATGCTGGGGGCCAACCGGGACGAGGGCACCCTCTTCACCCTCCAGGCGAAGATCGACACGCCCGAGCAGTACGAGGCCGCGGTGAACGTGCGCTCGCCCGGCAAGGCCGAGCCCCTGCTGCGCGCCTATCCAGCGAAGGACTTCGCCTCGCCCAAGGCGGCCTTCAGCCGGCTGCTCGGTGACGCGATGTTCGTGTGCCCCACCCGGCGGCTCGCGCGCACGCTGGTGGAGCAGGGGCAGCCCGTGCATGCCTATTTCTTCACCTACGAGCCCCGGAAGCCCCTGGGCAGCGTCTTCGGTGGGATGCTGAAGCTGGGCGCGTACCACTCCGCCGAGCTGCCCTTCGTCTTCGGCCTGAGCCGGGGCCGCTTCGCCCTGGACTCCGACGCCGAGCGGGAGCTGTCCAGGAAGCTCATCGGCTACTGGACCCGCTTCGCCACCCAGGGAGACCCGAACGCCGAGGGCGCGGTGCAGTGGCCCGCGTATACCCGGGACGGGGAAGCGTACCTCGAGATCAACATGGAGCTCGGGCCAGGCTCGAACCTGAACGCCCAGCGCTGCGACGTGCTGGACTCGCTCGGGCCCTGAGCCTCCCTCGAGCAGGGATGAAGCCCGGGGGCCGGTGAGCGTCGGGTAGCGCACCGGAGCTCTCCGTGGAAGAGGGATTCGCCAAATCGATGGGCTGGAAGCGCGGAGACCGCGTGGCCTTCGACGAAGCGGTGAGGACGAGGCCGCCGGACCCTCGCTTAGAACGGAGACCTTCCCAGGTCCGTGTTGTCCTCGAGGAGCATCTGGAAACGCTTCAGCTCCTCGGGATGGCGCATGCCCACGCGAAGATTGAAATGGAGACTGTCCGGAGACCGGTACAGCCGTGCCGCCGCCCCCTCCCGCTCGAAGAGCATGCTGTATCGGGGATAGGGCAGTCGTACGAAACCCATCTGCTCGAGCAGTCGCGCGATGTCCTCGGCACCGGGCGCCGTGTGTCCCTCTCGGCGCAGATAACTCGCTTGATGAGGGAGGGTTGGCAGGTGGACGTGCTCCATGGCCCAGAGGAAGAGCAGCTCCCGTAAGCCGATGGCCTCCCGGTGCAACTTCGTCTTCCAGGCGTCTGCTCCGAAGGGCATTCGCACCACCTGACAGTCTCCTTCCTCGGAAGGGGACTCCAAATCGAGCCAGTAGTGATGGGGGGCCAGGGGATTGGGGTCTCCGAAGATGAAGAGAAACCGCCGCGGCGGCAGCTCTCCCTTCGGGGCGAGCCGGTAGAGCTCGGCGACATCACGCAGGGGATCGAAGGAGCGCACAGCGGCCAGGAGCGGCCCTCCACGCGTCCCCATGCACCGGGCGAAGTTCCGATAGACTTCCGGGAGCGGACGGCCAAAGACCTCCTCCAGCTCGTCCAGGAGCACGTCCGGGTAGCCCTCGATTCGACCGTCGTAGCCGGGAGCGTAGCGCTCGAGCAGTGCTAGCAGTTCGTCCATGGATCAGGCGCATTCCTTGCTGTTGTCACACAGCATCTCGGGGGTGAGGACCTGGCATTCCTTGCACGAGGGGACCGACGCTCCATGGCCGAACACATGCGTGACCGTGTGAGGCTCCGCGTCATCCTCGCCCCGGCGGCTGTATTCCACGGTCACGCTCGTGAGCTGCTTGGGGGCGAAATAGCGCTCCGACATCGCGCGCACCTTGTGTCCCGCGGCCCCGCCCTTCTGGAGGAGTTTGGGCGCGGAGCACTCCCATTTCTCGCGCCCGATATCCGCGAGTTTATTCGTCTGGTTTTCGCTTTTCTGGAAGCTCTCGACCAGCTCGAACGGTGTGGCGGCCACGGCTTCCCGGAAGCCAGGGGCGGCATCACCCGAGCAGGCCGCGAGCATCTTGGGATCCTGGGGACACTTGCAGATACACACCCCGATCATGTAGGGGCCGATGAAGGTCCTGGTGGTGTCGTCAAGCCGCAGCACGGGGCTCATGCCCTCGAGTTGCGCATTGAGACTGTTCATCTCCTGCTCTATCATGAGGACTTTCTGGCGCTCCTCCGTTCGCTGTTGCTTGATCTTCGCGTCCGCCGCCTTGATTTCAGCCTGGAGCGGGCCGAGCTCGGCGGTGATGGGCTTCTTGTCCGCGACGTCCTTCGATTTGAGCTGGGCGAGCAGCTCACCCACCCGCTCCTTCTTGGAGGTGAGGTGGGCCGCCGCCTCCTTGGCCCTCTCGATGGAATCGTTCTCCACCTCGTTGCGCTCCTTCCGGAGCTCGAGGTAGCGGTCGATGAGAGGCCGCTGCTCCGCGAAGCGTTTCATCAGCTCCACGAACACCATGTCCACGTGGCCCACGACTTCGGGCGTTTCGAGGACCCGGTGCGTGTCCACCGACTTGTTGCAGGCCGTGCACTGCGTGTCATCCCCGTAGGCCAGGCCGGTGCCGCCCATGGCCATGAAGGACGTGTTGAAGGTGTTGCCGTTGTGCAGCGTCGGGTCGAGGAAGCGCACCACGCCCTTGCCCTCGACCTTCACGTCCGTGCTGCCGCTGCCCCAGGTCATCTTCCCCTTGAATTTGGAGGAGATGAGGCCGCCGGCCGTCCCCGGTTCGTCTCCGGAGCTGGTGCTCAGCTCGGAGCTCGTCAGCGCCACCGGGTTGCCTTCGATCGTCGTCTTCTTGCTCCCCTTGGCGAGCATCGAGTCCTGGGCCGAGTTGACGAAGGGCGTGGGAACGGGCCCGGCCGGCGTGGGGACCTTGCAGACGTCTGGCGCGGCCGAGACATGCGTATTGCCGGCGCCCTTGTGCAGAACCGAGCGGCCATTGGCGAAGACCTTGCTCATGATTCCCTCAATCCTTCGGACTCATTTCCACGACGCAGGCGCCGACCCGGCCGCTGTCGGAACACCCGTATACCAATGTCCTGCGCGGCCCGCCTTCACGCCACCTCGCCCGGTGCAGGGCGATGCCCATCATGGCGGGAGCCGCGCCTGCTCCGGCATCCCCCAGCCCCTCCGCCGCCACTCCCACGTGGAGGGGCTCGGGCATCAGCGCGGCATTGCGCAGGTACGCCCGGGTGAACTCGGTGCCCCAGAATGACTCTCCCGGTTGGCAGGCCAGGACGCCATCCACCCGGCGTGCACCCGCCACCGCGTCACGCCGGAGGTGTTGGAATGCCTCCGTCAGTCCCTCCGCCAGGCTGGGCTCCCGCCGCGTGAAGGGCCGAGGCTCCACCGCGAGCGACGTGCCCAGCAGGGTTCCCATGGTCTCCAGCCCCAGCGTCCTGGATGCCCCTGGACGGGCCAGGGCGACGAAACCCGCCGCCTCCCCGGGAATCCTCCCGTCCGGATTCTGACGTCCCAGGTGCAGCCGCGCCGCCGCCAGTGCTTCCAGGGAAGCCTTGTCGCCCAGGGAGTCCACCGCCCCCACCAGCGCCAGCGCCCCGGTGCGCCCGGAGCGCAGGTCCGCCCGGGCCGTGCTCAGGGCCTCGAAGAAGGCGGCCCGGCCCGTCGCGTACACCTTCACGACATTCAGCCGTCCCCCGGCTTCCGCCATCAGCGCCGCCACCAGCGCCTGCTGCTCCACCGCCGCGGCCCCCGCTCCGGGCTCCGGCAGTCCGAGGTACAGGAGCACCGGCTCCCGGGGCTGCGCCGTCAGTACGGGCCGCACGCCCACGAGCGCCTGACGCGCGAGGGCCACCATGCGCTCCGTGCGCGACAGGGCCGTGTCGAGGAGTCCCAGCCGAGAGGCCCGGACGGGGTGTCCCAGGTCGTCCAGTACCTCCGTCTCCGCGAAGCGCACGAGTCCCGCGCGCAGCGACGCGAGCGTCATGTGCCGCGAAGTGCCAATCGGTGTGCACAGGCCGAGGCCCACCACCTGCTCTCCGCTCACGGCGCGTCCTCCCAGGGCTCCAGGAGCCGCACCGAGGTCACCTCATGCGTGGCCAGCTCCCGGTGCGTTGGAAACGTGGCCCGCCAGGTGAGCACCAGCCGGCGCTCCTCCGGCTCCAGCAGCACGGTGTCGAGCGTCATGCGCCGCTTCTCGCGTCGCCGGGCGAAGGTGCAGCGGGCGAGCAGCCTGAAGACAGGGAGGGCGAAGGCGATGGGCCCCTCGGGCGAAACACCCTCCAGCACCACCGGCTCCCCTCCTCGCAGGTGGGGCGAGGCCTGGAGCCCCCGTGACGCGGTCTGGAAGAAGCGCTCGTCGAAGTCCAGTGGCCAGAGCGGCGCCCGCTTCTCCACCCAGGCCGCGTCATAGGTCCCCGCCCACCCGAGGCGAGGCTGCCAGTGGCGCGCCACCGGGCCGAAGCCGCATGGCGGTGGTCTGTCCGTCCAACCGCGGATCGGCGCCTGGGGCTCCTCGAGGGAGGGCAGGGGCTTGTCGAGTGCCTCCTGCGCGCTCTCGTAGAGGCCCCGGCCCACGGGGTTGTGCGCCTCGTACCGCGAGGCGCAGGTGCCGCCGAAGCTGTACTCGTACTGGAGCGGCACGGACTCGAAGGGCAGTGGGTCCGAGGCGCTCAGCCCGACGAGGCTCCGGTACCAGACGCGCGTGCCGGAGACGAGCGCCCGCTTCTCCAGCGCCCCGACCCGTGCCGTCACCTGCGCCCGCGTCACCTTGCGGCCCCGGGGGGCCCAGGCCCGGCCGTGAAGCAGGACGTCGGTGGCGGGCCGCGTGTACGCGGAGGGCGCCTCGTAGCGGAGGCTCGACTTCTCCGGCTCCCCCCAATACGTGTCGGTTCGCGGCGGCGCGAGTTGCTCGTCACACAGCGCGAGCGGTGCTCCCGGGGAGCGCCCTGGCGGGGGCATGACGAAGCTGCCGGCGACGACGATGACGAGACACTCCTCGCCTTGCTTCGTCAGGGAGAGGAAGTCGGCGGCCGCGAAGGAGGTGAGGTTGTCGAGTACGGGCATGGTGCCTCGGTCCTTGTCGTCCTCAGCGCGAGGTGTGCGCGAAAGCAGGCCCTCTCAGGGAGAGGTGGGCGCCGCGGACCCTGGCGAGGCCCGCGCGCTGGCGGGGGATGAAGGCTCGGGTGGCGATGACATGCTGGCCCCGGGTGCGAATGGCCAGCTCTCGTGCCAGGACGTGCCGGCGCCGCATGGGACTGGTCTCCAGGGCGTCCACCAGCACGGGGCCACTGAAGGGCTGGCCCAGCAGGTAGCGCCTTCCCTTCTCGAAGCGGCCGCGGGCTCCGTCCCACTAGGCAGTGATGGCGGCCACTCGCGGCCAGGGCAGGTCGTCCTCGGGGGAGGGCATCAGGTTCGCGTCCAGGTCCTCCCGCAGCTCGGGAGGCGGAGGCGCCCCTTGCGGACGCTCTCCCGGAGGCAGGGCGTGGGGGCCGTCCAGCCGCAGCCCCGTCATCGCCGAGAAGGCCTCCCCGGCCAGCGGCGCGACCGAGGGGTCCGCGAGATGTTTCACGCAGGCTTCCATGGCCACCCACCGCCCGCTGAAGCCCAGGGCCCACAGGACCATCGGGCGCAGTTCGGCCGTCTCCAGCAGCTCCACCAGGAGCGAGATGTCTTCGTCGTCTCCGCCCAGGGCCATCAGCACCAGGGGCTCGGGGCCGAGCGCGGCGCGAGACCGCACCGCCTCTCGGCAGGCATCCCAGGCCAGCCTCACTCCGGATGTCAGGCCCACCTCCATGGCGGCTGCGCGAACGCCGGGGTGCGAGGCGTCCAGCAGGGCAGGCAACAACCTGCGTACCTCCTCCTCTGGCAGCGGCAGGGCGCCGCGCAGGGCCGCGAGCCGTACACGTGGCTCCTCATGGGCGATGAAGCGCGTGAGCAGCGCGGGGGAGGCCTCCTGGCGGAAGGCCAGCGTCTCCAACGCATGGGTCTGCAGGTCGCGGTCCTCCAGCTTCAGCAGTCCGGTCAATCGTGCGCTCAGCCCGGGAGTTTCGCTCAGCTCCAGTGCTCGACGGATGGCTGTGCGTGCCTCGGGCCCGGCCTTCTGGAACTGGAGCAGCACTTCGTCCACCTCCCCCCGGGCCAGCAGCGCATACGCCGCCGCGAAGAGGAGCGGTGCTTCCTCCGACTCGAAGGCGGGACGTAGCACCGCCTCGGCCGCGCTCTCGTCCTCCAGTCCCTCCAGATGGGCCCGCAGGCGCTCCTCCACCGCCGCCGTCTCCTCCAGCGTGAAGTCCGGCGCCACCAGGGTGCGCTCCCACTGCTCCCATTGGAAGGCGGCTTCGCTCAGCTGCTCTTCCAGGACGTCCAGCAGCACCATGGCATTCCTCGCGGTGCTCGCAGCATAGCACCCGGCCGCAGACATCTCTTTGGAACGTCGCGGACTACCGCGGGAGCCCTCGTGCCCACCGCCACGGAGCTGGATGGCCTGGGCAGCCCGAAATCGATGCCCGCCGTGACGCCTCCGCCCTGACGTGTCCAGATGCTAACGCGGCGGATGGACGAGACGCCGCCGCTGGACACGCTCGTGGTCGCGGGCGGAGATGTGGACGCACTGCTCAAGCAGGCGCGCAGCACCGCGGACCAGGTCACCACCGTGGTGGAGGGCGTGATGCGGGTGCTGGGTAGGAGCGGGGACATGAAGCGACCAGTCAGTGAGCGGGTCACCCTGGTGGAGGTGCTCGAGTTGAC
Organism: Archangium sp.; assembly: GCF_036277355.1. Taxonomy (GTDB): domain Bacteria; phylum Myxococcota; class Myxococcia; order Myxococcales; family Myxococcaceae; genus Archangium. The sequence continues at coordinate 110,656 of NZ_DASUNC010000068.1, read as the reverse complement.
CGGACCCTTCGAGACATTCGCCGCCACCGTCCAGGCCGCGGCACGACGCCTGGAGGCCGAAGGGGTGAGCGGGCTCGCGCGCGTGCAGTTCTACGCCACGCCTGGCTCCTCCGAAGTCGGGGCGATCATCACGTTCGCCGCTCCCAGTCAGATCATGGACCACATCCGCATGATCTCGGACTGGCCGGAGTTCAAGGCGCTCCTCGGCGTCGTGAAGCCCGTGGATGTCCAGCTCTACGGGCGACTCGGCGAGGAGGCGCTCGCCTGGGTCCGGAAGATGAACGTGGTGAGCAAGACCTTCGAGCGCCACGTGGCCGGCTTCGTGCGCTCGCCGTGAGGTGACAGGGCAAGTGCTACCTGCCGGTCTCCGCGGCGTCCCGGTGGGCGTCGCAGGCAGGGCCGAACCCGAAGTCACACCCCTTCTTGAAGAGGGCCTTGGCGCGCTCCGGATTCTTCGCCACGCCATCGCCATGCTGGTAGGCGAGGCCAAGGTTGAGGCAGCCTCCCGCCAGCCCCGCATCACAGGCCTTCTCGAAGAGGCCGACGGCTCGCTTCATGTCCTCCTTCACACCGCTCCCGGACATGTAGGACGTGCCGAGGATGTTGCAGCCGTTCATGTCTCCCGCGTCACACGCCTGCGTGAGAAGCGTCGCGGCACGCTCCGGATTCTTCGCCACCCCGTTCCCCTCCGCGTAGGCGAGGCCGAGGCTGAAGCAGCCGGTGGCCGCGCCCCCGGTGCAGGCCTTCTCGTAGAAGGTGGCGGCGCGCGCCAGATCCCGCGGTACCCCATTGCCCCGCGCGTAGGTGAGGCCGACGTTGAAGCAGCCCTTCGCGCTCTTCGCGTTGCAGGTCTTCTCGAAGAGGGCGAGGGCCTGCTTCGAATCCTGCTTCACCCCCATACCTTGCGCGGAGGCGATGCCGAGGCCGTTGCACGCGTCCAGATGGCCCTTGTCACACGCCTTCTTGAAGAGGGAGGCCGAGCGTGCCGCGTCCTTGGCCACACCCAGCCCCTGCGCGGAGGCCACACCCAGCTTGTAGCAACCTTCCGGGTCGCCCTTCGTGCAGTTCTTCTCGTTGAGCCCCGCGATGCGGACCCGTTCCTCCTGGCCGATGGGCGCCTCCTGCTTCTTCGGCACCTCCTTCGGAGCCTCCTTCTTCGAAGCCTGTGCTTTCGCCGCCTCCGCCTTCGGCGCCTCGAGCGCGGAGCTGCGCGTCCCCAGCAGCATCACGGCCAGGGTGAGCCCGAGTGCCCAGGGGTGCCGGCGTGTCTCGATTCCAGAGCGAAGCATGGAGAAGCCCTTTCCGGGCATGATGGCCCGTCGCGAAACGTTCAGTCTCCCCATGATACGGGATTGAGACACCTCGCGGGCGGGGTCTCCCTCACTTGTCGACGCGCTCCTGGACCTCGAAGCGCCCGGCCTTCACGACGTGCCGATCGACCACGAGCTTGCCGGCGCGCAGCGTGCCGCGAACCTCCAGCGCAGGGTCGTCTGCCACTGACCCACGGGCGCGTGGCTCATCCCTCGCGGCGGAGCTGCTCGGCGAGGCCGTCGAGCAGCCGCAGCAGGCCGGTCTCGAAGAGCGTGTCGAGGGAGAGCTCGAAGCTCCCGCCGGCCAGCTCGCCAACGCGGGAGAGCATCGGGAAGTGTCCCGAGGCGATGACCCTCGCCATCTCCGCCTCCTGGGTCTGTATCCATTCATCGCTGGTGAGGCCCGTCTCGGCTTCCGCCTCGGCCTCCTCTTCCAACTCGAGGGCGATTCCCCGCACGAAGCCGACCAGCGTGAGGTGCACCTGGAGCATGGTGTCCAGCCCGAGCCCCAGGCCATCCAACGCACGCAGCACCCACTCGGTGTGGGCCATCCCGCTCGGAAGCAGCTGCGGCCGGGTGAGGGAGAGCACCCGCGCCAGCCACGGGTGACGGTGGTAGAGCGACCAGTGCAGCCGCATCACCCGCTCGAGCTGGGCCCTCCACCCCGGTGGAGGACTCCGGGGGAGCTCGCCTTCCGCGAACGCCGCATCCGCCATCAGCAGGACCAGCTCCTCCTTGCCGGGCACGTGGCGGTACAGCGACATGGTGGGCACCCCGAGCGCGGCGGCGACGCTGCGCATGGACAGCTCCGAGAGCCCCTCGGCATCGGCGATGCCGAGCGCGGCACGCACGATGCGCTCGCGCGACAGCTCCTGCTCGGAGGCGGGGTTCGCGCGCCGCCGGGCACTCCGCGGTGAGGGCGAGACCCGGTGCTCGGGAGCGGCCACCACGGTGCCCACGCGCGGGACGGCTCGAAGCACGCCCTGCTTACCGCACCGCCTTCGCCCGCTACGAGCAACAACTGCGCGGCTTCGTCGAGCGCAACCAGCGGCTCGCGACGGAGGATGCGACCGAGGGGCCACCGCCCAAGGAGGTGCTGGAGCGGGTGGCCAATGGCATCACACTCCAGGACTACACAGTGTCCGCGTGAATGGCTGGCGGCTCACGCGAGGAGTACGTACCCTCGCGCCCATGACCTCCCATCCCTCTGGTTGTCCCGTGCGTGACACGATTCCAGGGCGTGTTTCAGCGGCCGCGTTGCTGCTCGTGCTCGGGGGATGCTCCGACCCGACGCCCCGCTCCCGATGCGAGACCTTCCGGGGAAGAACCCTGCAGCAGGCGCGAATCACCGGGGCCGAGCTCGTCGCGGCGTCCAGCCCGTTGCCCGAATACTGCAAGGTCACCGGCACCCTTCCCCCCTCCCTCGACTTCGAGGTGCGTCTGCCCTCGGTGTGGAACGAGAAGACGGTCTACGCCGGAGGCGGCGGCTTCGACGGATTCATTCCCGACACCGGCGTCTATACGGTGAATGGCTATGCCACCATCGGCTCGAATGGCGGACACACGGGCGATGTCCTGGACGCCTCCTTCGCCCTGGATGCCCAGAAGCTCGACGACTTCGCGTCCCTCTCCATCCACCGCGTGCTTCCCATCGCGAAGGCGATCATCCAGGAGCGGTATGGCAAGGGCGCCGCGAAGACTTGGTTCGAGGGGTGCTCCAATGGAGGCCGTGAGGCGCTCATCGAAGCCCAGCGGTGGCCGGAGGACTTCGATGGCATCATTGCCCGGGCTCCCGCCTACAACTTCGTGGAGCTGCTGATTGCCTTCAACCGGAACACCCGGCAGCTCATGAAGCCTGGAGCCAGTCTCTCCGCCGGGAAGCTCCAGGTGCTGGGCAAGGCAGTGCTCGATGCCTGTGATGCGAAGGATGGCGTCGCCGACGGCATCATCTCCCATCCCTCGGCGTGTGCGTTCGATCCCTCGGTGCTCCGGTGCACCGGCGCCGAGCGGGAGGATTGTCTGACGGCCGAGCAGGAGGCCTCGGTCAGGACGATCTACTCCCCCACGGTCCTCGATGGCGCGACCATCAACGCGGGATGGCCCCCCGGAGGAGAGGCGGACCCGGAAGGCTGGGCCGGATGGCTCACCGGCAATGGCAACGCGACGCTCTCGGCGGGCGGCCTCTTCGGGAGCGGAATGATCAAGTACTTCATCACCCGGGACCCGAACTTCGACCCGCTCACCTTCGACCCCAACGCCTGGCTCCCGCGCATCAACGAGATGTCGGCCCTGGTGTCGGCCAACAACCCGGACCTGGGACGGTTCCAGGCGCGCGGCGGGAAGCTGATTCTCTGGCACGGTGGCACCGATGCGGCCATCAGCTTGAACGGGACGACCACGTACTATGAGAACGTGGTCCAGGCCGCGGGGGGCCAGGCCGCGGCGGACACGTTCGTCGAGTACTTCCCCGCCCCGGGCGTCAACCACTGCTTCGGCGGAGCCGGCGCCGACACGGTGGATCTGCTCACCGCCCTGGAGAACTGGGTGGAGAAGGGCGTCGCGCCCTCCCAGGCGAAGCTGGTGGCCACGAAGCTCAATCCCCAGACAGGGCAGAGCGTCCTCTCCCGGCCCCTGTGCAAGTACCCGCGCCATCCCCGGTACAAGGGCTCGGGAGACGTCAACTCGGCCGACAGCTTCACCTGCGTCGAGCCCTGAGCGGACGCGTCCCCCGGGGCCTCAGCCCGCGGCCCCGGGCTCGAAGCGCGCGAGGAAGACCTTGAACTGCAGCGAGACGAAGATCGGACGCGGCTCCACCAGTCCGGTCCGGGCGAACATCGAGAACAGGGCGGCATCGGACTCGATGGGCCGTATCACCGAGAGGAGCTGACGCCGGCGCTCCAGCGCCTCCTCGGGCACGCCATGCGCCCGCAGCCGCCGCAGCTCCACGTTCGTCAGCACCGGGTCATTGCCAACACGGCAACCCAGCACGAGGGGCGCTCCGGGCGCGAGCCGCCGGGTCACCTCTCGCAGCAGCGCGAGCCGGGCCTCCTCGCCCTCCACATGGTGCAGCACTCCCATCATCTGCGCGCCGTCGAACGGAGGCCCGGGAGGCAGCGTGTGCAGCTCGCCCACGTGCAGGTGCGTGCGAGAGAGCAGGCCCTCGGCCTCCAGGCGCTGGCGGGCCACGGCGAGCATGGCGTCGGAGGGATCCACGCCCGTGAAGCGCCAGCCGGGCACACCGAAGCGGGTGTAGGGCACCAACTCCGCCCCCGTGCCCACTCCCACGAAGAGCAGCGACGCCGTGTCCCGGCCGTCGAGCCGCGCGGTCAGCGCGCTGACGCCGAGCTCATACATCGCCTGGACGCCAGCGAGGTTGACGGAGGCCTGGGTGTCGTAGTGGGCGGCACGATCGGCGCCAAAGCCTTGCACGACGTGGTGGGCGGAGTGTTCGTGGGTCATGACGTGTCCTCGGGGGCCCTCGGAAAGCGGGCGATTGAACCAGAGGATGCGTCGGGACCTCGAGGAATGGGAGAGCGGGGATTCGGGCCGGATCGGCGGAAATTCAGGCGGCCCCGTCGAGCACGCGCAAGGCGGGAGCGTGGGGCTCCAAGGCCGCGGGCTGCGGCTCCATCCGGAGCGCGGACCGGTCGAGATCGGCCAGCCGTGGACGGCCGAGCAGGGCGAGGGTCCGGTCGATCTCCTTGGAGAGGATGTCCAGGGTGAGCTCCACGCCCGCCTGTCCGTCCGCGGCCAGCCCGTAGAGGAAGGGCCGGCCGATCATGCACGCCCGGGCTCCCAGGGCGATGGCCTTGACCACGTCGGAGCCGCGGCGGATGCCACCGTCCAGGACGACCTCGGCGCGGCCCTGCACCGCCTCGACGACCTCGGGCAGGACGTCGGTGCCCGCCGGGAGGAAGTCGAGCTGCCGGCCTCCGTGGTTGGACACGATGATGGCCTGCACACCGTGCTCCACCGCGAGCCGGGCATCCTCGGCGCAGGTGACGCCCTTGAGCACCAGCGGCCCCGGCCAGATGGAGCGCAGCCACTCGAGGTCCTTCCAGGAGACGGAAGGATCGAACTGCTTGTTGGTGAAGCCCGCGACGGAGAGCGCGTCCTTCCTGGACAGCGCTTTGGTCTCGATGAAGTTGCCGAAGGTGGCGCGGGGACTGGACGCCATGCGCAGCACCCAGCCCAAGTGCCGGAAGACATCCAGCAGGTGGGTGAGGGTGACGCGGGGAGGCACGGTGAAGCCGTTGCGCCGGTCCCGCTCCCGGTTGCCCATCTCCTGGACGTCCACCGTGAGGCAGAGCGCGCGGTAGCCGGCCGCCCGGGCCCGCTCGACCAGCGAGCGCGTGATGCCCCGATCCTTCCAGACGTAGAGCTGGAACCACAGGGGCGGTGGCGCTGCGGCGGCCACCTCCTCGATGGTGCAGATGGACATGGTGCTCAGCGTGAAGAGGCTGCCCCGCCTGGCCGCGGCCTTCGCGGCGAGCACCTCGCCCCAGGGCGCCACCAGCCCCGCCAGTCCCGTCGGCCCCAGGATGATGGGCGTGGACAGCCGCTCGCCGAGCAGCGTGGTCGACTGGTCTCTCGCGCTGACATCCACCAGCGTGCGCGCCCGGAAGAGGTAGCGCTCGAAGCCACGCCGGTTCGCGTGCACGGTGTACTCATCCTCGGCGCCCCCCTCGATGTAGTCGAAGAGGGTCCGGGGAAGCCGGCGGCGGGCGCGCTGTCGAAGGTCTTCGAGATTGATGAGCATGGCGTGGATACGGCACCGGGATGATAACAGCGAAGCCCGGTGAGCCGACAATCCAGGGGGTGGGAGGTCACCCGTCGTTGGGCAACGGCGTGAAGCAGTCGCCGAGCGACTCCAGGGGAACGGACCACAGCTCGCGGCCGTGCACGCCATCATCGGCGACGAAGAAGACCCGATCGCCGGACCGGGTGAATCGGGAGGGGAAGGACGAGGCGGGACCGGGAGCGAGGTCCTGGAAGAAGAACGTTCCCTTCGCCGTCCCATCGCTCCTCCACAGCTCCTGGCCGTAGGTGGCGTTGGGAATGGAGAACAGGACGCCCTTGCCCATGCCGGTCAGACCCGTGGAGAAACCCGGGAACGAGCCATCGGGCCCGGGGGTGAGGTCCTCGACGAGCCGCGTGTTCTTCCGCTGGCCCTGGCTCACCCAGAGTTCCCGTCCATGGCGCCCATCGTCGGCGATGAAGAACACCTTGCCGGCCGCGGTGGTCAGCACCTGGGTGTAGTCGGAGAAGAAGGTGTCGGCCGGGCCAGGGTGGATGTCCTCGACGAGGCGCGTGCTCCCACTCGAGCCGGAGGTCTTCCACAACTCCTGGCCGTGGAGGCCATCATCGGCGGTGAAGAAGACCTGGTGGCCCACCGACACGAACGACAGGGGCGAGGAGCCCTCCGCACCGGGACGGATGTCCTCGACGAGGCGCGTGCCCCCGGGCGTGCCATCGCTCACCCAGGGCTCGGCACCGTGGACGCCATCGTCGGCGACGAAGAAGAACTTCCCGTCCGCGACGGCCGTCACGTACAGGTCCGGGGCGATGTCCGCCAGGGGAATCGTTCCCTCGGCAGTGCCGTCGCTCTTCCAGAGCCGGGACCCCGTGTCATCGAAGACGTAGAGGAAGACCGTTCCTCCCAGGGCGCCCAGGACGCTGATAACGGCGAACCCGCCGGGGTTGATGTCCTTGACGAGCACCGTGCCCTCGGGCGTGCCGTCGCTCTTCCACAGGTCCCGGCCCCCCTCCCCTCTACTGGCGGCGAAGAAGAGCGTTCCGTCCGCGTTGGTGAGCCACTCGGGATAGGAGGGACCCGTGGGGTTGATGTCCTTCACCTGGAAGGTGCCCTCGGGCGTGCCGTCGCTCCTCCACAGCTCGATGCCTTCCTCCTCGCTCTCCGCGGCCACGAAGAAGAACAGCCCGTTCACGGCGGTGGGATACTGCGACTCCCCGAGGTAGCTCCCGACGAAAATGGTCTTGATGAAGACGGTGCCCTCGGGCGTGCCGTTGCTCTTCCACAGCTCGATGACGCCTCCGGGATTCGGGAAGGGCAGCGTGGTGAGGAAGAGCGTGCCGTTCACGTCCGTCAGGTCCGCCGGGTCCGACGTCTCCGGCCCGGGAACGATGTCCTTCACCAGGGAGGCGGGACGGCACTCCCGCTTGCAGCCGTCCTCCCTGTGCCCCCACTCCTGGGCGGGAACCCCGGTGCTCTCCTCCTCGATGGAGGGCGTGCAGGCCCCCACGAGGCAACAGAAGATGAGCGGCAAGCGCCACGCAATCATGTGAACCCCCCTCGATACGCCGCCCAATGTGGAGATGGATGCGCCGTCCATCCAGGGCTCTGGGGGAGGGACGAGCGGGCAGGCGGAACTCCCGCGTGACTGCCCGCCCCACCAGGAACTCCGCTCCCTTCCGCGTCTATCGGCCCGTGGGTGCCGGACTTCGCTCCTCCCTGGCCTCCTGGGGCATGACGAGCGGCAGCTCCACGAAACTCGCCTGGCCCGGCGCGTGGTACACGCGCTGTACGGCCTTCCGGAAGTCGCCGGGCTTCGCGTCGAAGATGCTCTCCACGTACGTCTGCGGGTTGCGGTCGTAGAGCGGGAACCAGCTCGACTGGATCTGCACCATGATGCGGTGGCCGGGCAGGAAGACGTGGTTCGCCGTGGGGAGCCCGAAGCGGTACGTCACCGGCTTGCCGGCGGGCAGCGGCCGGGGCTTCTCGAAGCTCTCGCGGTAGCGCCCGCGGAAGATGTCGGCCGAGACCATGAGCTGGTAGCCGCCCATCTCGGGCCGCGCGGCGACCTCGTCCGGGAACACGTCGATGAGCTTCACCACCCAGTCGGAGTCGGTCCCGCTGGTGGAGGCGACGAGGTTGGCCATCGGGCGGCCGCTGATCTTCACCGGGGCGGTGAGGACGTCGGAGACGTAGACGAGCACGTCGGGCCGCGAGGCCGCCTCGCGCTGGTCTCGCACGAGCCAGCTCTTCCAGGGGTCCGTCGCCGAGGCACCGGCCGCGCTGGAGTCCTCGACGATGGGGCGCGCGCGGTAGGGCACGGGCCTGGCCGGATCGGAGACGTATTCGTCGAAGGCCGCTCCGCCCGCCGCGGGGGCCACGAACCCGGCGCTGGAATCCGGGCGCAGGTAGAACGGGGCCGGCTTCACCTTGCAGCCGCTCGCGCAACCGGCGGGCCACGACGACAGCTCGCGCCACCGGTTCGTCCCCGTCTCGAACGCCGTCACCGGCGCGACCTGGGCCCGGGGCGCGCCCTCGACGAGGTACTGGTCGAGGAACGGCCGGAGGATTTCACGCCGGAAGTGCGCCGAGGTGTCGGCGCCGAACTCGAGCGCGCCGAGGCTCGAGCCGTCCCCGATGGCCTGGCCGTGATGCCACGGACCCATCACCAGGAAGACGCGGTCGTTCGCGGTGTCCTTCGGCTCCAGCGTCTCGTACACCGCCGGCGCGCCGTAGATGTCCTCCTGGTCCCAGAGGCTGTGGACGATCATCACCGGCACCGTCAGCGGCCGCGCCGCCAGCAGCTTGTCCACCGCCTGATCGCGCCAGAACGCGTCGTACGCCGGGTGCGCGAGCAGCTTGCGGAAGAAGCCGAGCTGCTCCATCCCGTGCCGCCGGCCAATCTCCCCGGCCGAGCCCGCCGCGAGGTACTCGTCGTACTGGTCCCGGTAGCCCGACGCCCACTTGATCTCCCCCTTGCGCGTCGCCTGCTGCTCGAGGATGTACGGCAGCATCGTCTGACGGAAGGCGCCGTGGTGGAACCAGTCATCGCCCATCCACCCGTCGACCATCGGGTTCATCGGCACGGCCACCTTGAGCGCCGGATGCGGGTTGACCAGCGCCATCAGCGGCAGGAAGCCGTCGTACGAGATGCCGATGATGCCGACGCGCCCGTTCGACTCGGGGACGTTCTTCACCAGCCAGTCGATGGTGTCGTAGGTGTCGGTGGCGTGGTCCACCGGCGTGGGGTTCCGCGGCCCGTGCAGCGGCCGGTTCATCACGTAGTCACCCTCGGAGCCGTACTTGCCACGCACGTCCTGGAGGACCCGGATGTAGCCCCCCTCGACGATGACGTCGGTGGCGTTGTCGTAGCCGTGGAGCACCCGGGACAGGTGGGTGCTCTCGGCGTGGCGGGTGAGCCTCTCCGCATCGTAGGGCGTGCGCGTCAGGAGCATCGGCCGGTTCTTCGCGCCGCGCGGCACCAGGATGATGGTGTGGAGCTTCACGCCGTCGCGCATCGGGATGTCGACGGTGCGGCGCTCGTGGTCCAGCAGCTGGCCCGCGGGGGTGAAGGTGGCCGGTGTGTCGGAGGGAAGGTCCGGAGGGCCGCCGCTCGGAGCGGGCGCGGTGGCCAGGGTGGAGAGCAGTGCGAGCGAAGCGACGAGCGGAGCGAGCGGCATCGCGGCGGAGGCTAGCCAACTCCTGGCCACCCCGAGAGGAGAAACCGCGGGCGAGGCATGAGGAAGCGTCAGCGCCGGTCCAGGTGCACGGCGAGCACCGGTGCCGTGGTGACGGTGCGGACCTCGGGGAGCTGCGCCACGCGCTCGCGCAGGGTGTTCAGCGCCGGCATGCTGGGGACACGCGCGCGGATGAGCATGTCCAGCTCTCCGGCGAGCGACTCGATGCTGAGCACCTCCGGCAGCTCGCGCACCAGGGGGGCCACGCGGGGGCACGCGGGCCCCTCCAGCCGCACGAAGAGGTAGGCGTCCACGCCGGTGGGAGGCCCGCCGCTCCCCCGCCGGATGGTGTAGCCCTGGATGAGGCCGTCGCGCTCGAGCCGGGCCACCCGCTCCTGGACCGCCGAGCGCGAGAGGCCCACCTTCGCCGCCAGCTTGGTGGCGGACTCCCGCCCGTTGGCCTCCAGCAGGGAGAGGATCCGCCCATCCAACTCGTCCAGCGCCATGACCCGTCATCTCCTCCCGCCGGCCCATCCCCGGTGCCCACCGGCATTCCGCCGGTGGAGCGGCACTCCGCCACCTGTCGACCGGCGGCCGTCCTTCCTAGGGTGCCGCTTCACCCCCCACGGGAGCAAGCACATGGAACTCCACGACCGCGCGGCGCTCATCTCCATCGACGTGCAGCAGGGCTTCGACGACCCCTCCTGGGGCCCCCGCAACAACCCCCACATGGAAGCGAACGGACGCCAGCTCCTCGCCGCCTGGCGGCGCTCCGGACGGCCGCTCGTCATCGTGCGCCATGACAGCGCCTCGCCCACCTCGCTGCTGCGCCCGGGGCAGCCGGGCAACGCGCTCAAGCCGGGCTTCGAGCCGCTCGCTGGCGAGCCGCTGCTCACCAAGAGCGTGAACAGCGCCTTCATCGGCACGGACCTGGAGGCGCGCCTGCACGAGGCCGGCGTGCGGCAGGTCGTCCTCTTCGGCATCGCCACGGACATGTGCGTCTCCACCACCGCACGCATGGCGGCCAACCTCGGCTTCGAGCTGGTGGTGGTGGGGGATGCCTGCCACACCTGGGCGCAGCGGGCACCCGATGGCACCCTGTTCGACGCGGACACCATGCACCGTGTGCATCTGACCACCCTGGCGACCGAGTTCGGCCGCGTGGTGGACACCGCGGACGTGCTGCGGGCGCTCGCGGCGCGGGCGGCCTGAGACGCGTCCGAGGAGGGTGTCCTCCCCGGCACGACGCCATGGAGTAGAGTCGTGGGATGAAGGCGAACTCGATGTGGCGGTCGATGCCACCGGAAATGCAGCAACAGCTCAGCCAGGACAGCGAGCATTTCCGCAAGTGTCTCGACTACCTGCGGGAGCACGCGGCGGGCGAGCTCGAGGGCATCTACGGCCCCGACAGCATGACCTGGGTCATCTACCGGGAGCCGGTGATCCTCCTCGGTGGATTGCGCGCCATCCTGCTGCAGATCGCCCATCCGGCAGTGGCCGCCGGTGTCTCCCAGAACAGCAACTTCCGGACCGACCTGCTCGGCCGTGCGCGGCGCACCTATACGGCGATGTACCAGCTCGTCTTCGGTGGCCTCCGCGAGGCCATGGGCGCCGCGAAGCGGGTCCACAGCCTCCACAGCCGCATCTACGGCTCACTTCCGGCCGGCCCCGGTGCACAGAGCGACGGCCGCTATCGCGCGAACGATCCTTCGCTGCTGCGGTGGGTGCTCGCCACCCTCATCGACGGCGCCCTCGAGGTCTTCGAGACCTTCGTCCGGCCGCTCAGCCTCGAGGAGAAGCGCCGGTATTACCAGGAGACGCGGCTCGCCGCGGCGCAGTTCGGGCTCCTGCCGGAGCAGATGCCGCCCACGCTCGAGGACTTCTACGCGTGGTACCACGAGCAGCTGGCGGGGGAGACGCTGCGCGTGGGAGACACGGCGCGCGAGCTGGCGAGCCTGCTCTTCAATTCGCCCTTCACCCGGGGACAGCTCGATGAGGTGCTCACCGCCGGCCTCCTTCCGGAGCGCTGGCGCCAGGCGTACGGGCTGGCCTGGGGGCCGGGACAGCAGCGCGCGTGGAAGCTCCTGAAGAGCACGATGCGCCGGGCCATCCACCTCACCCCGCCCAGGCTCCGCTCCGTCACCGCCTGGCATCAGGCCCAGCTGCGGCTGGCCCTGGCTCGAGGAGAGCGGCCAACCGTCATGGCCCGGGTGCTGAACACCCTCGACTCCTACGTCGACGTGCCGTTCAGCATCCGGCCGGTCGCGGCGAAGGCCCCCTCGGACGACAAGGATTGAGGCGTGCAAGCGGCGGGAATCGAAGCCGCCAAGCCCTCGCCTGCCCGGCCTGGCGGCTCCCCGGGCACGAGCACCGTTGCCCCGAAGTACAGACCTCGGCTGCTGGGCGCTGGTGCCCCCCCTACGGCCCCGAGCTTCGCCTAGCGCACACTGGTGGCCTCACGAGCCCAAGCTCCATTGACCCGGGTTGAGGCATACGCCCAGGCTCAGCGAGGCACTGAGGGACAAGGCAATGCACCCAGCAGGTCTAACGCGATTGATGGCGCTGCTGACGGCAGTTGCGGTGGCAAACCTCGGATGCGCCCACACACAGGAGCCCGAGCGCAGGATGTATCTGATCGCCGAGGACGCAAACAGCATCGACTTTCAAGAAGATGCACGCGGGATCGGAGGCGCTGGAGCCGAGGCCTACTGTAACGAGCTACAAAAGCAGTGCTACACCAAGTGCATGAGGCGCAAGCCAGAGATCCCATCCATACCGAAGCACTCTGGCAAGCACAAGGAGCACTGCACCACGAAGTGCCTCAACGAATTCATGGATTGCGTCAAGCGAATGGAGGAACTGGAGCGGCAGGAGTCGCAGAACAAGAAGCTTCAATTCCCAAACATCAACGAAGCGCTCGACTGGCTCAGGGAACACACACCCGAGGCGCCGCCAGGAACCCATGTGGTCGTGGCCGGAGTAGGATTTGTCATTGCGATAGTCGGCGGCGCGCTCTTTCTCGTTCCCATCTAAGCCAGATTTTGCACCTGGAAAACAACCGCAAAAGGCTCGACGCGACCATGCCCTACATTCCAGACTTCGACACGGACGCAATCCTTGGCGCTCTCAACGCCATCAGCCAAAAGCATCCGGAGGGCTCCCCGGAGAGGGACATCATCGAGCTCGCGCAGATCGCATTGGTCTACCCTCGCCACATCCGGAAAGAGGGTGACTTCCGCAGATTCTATAAAGAGTTCTTCGATCCCTCATTCAAGCTCGAGGTCTCCCATGAATTCGCAACACGGGAGGATGCAGACAAATGGCTTGCCCGTGGAAACGCGAAGGACGCCGAGCGCGTCAGAATCGCCGGCAAGGGTTTCATGGTCGTTCAATTGCCAGGAAGGCTGACGTTCATGAGCGCACCTCTTGAAGACGAAGAGGTGGAGGAAGACGAATCAGGGGAGGATTCCGAGTAGACAATTCAGGCTTACGAAGCGGGCAACCTCTCTTGGAAGCGGCGGGAATCGAACCCGCTGGGGACTGATCCGCCACCACTCGGACCCAGAGGCATCCCCCCGTTTCCCCTCTGAAAATGAGGCGCCCATCTGTCCGGACGAGTCCAGGCGCGTCCGTTCGGTTCGGTCCTTTTTTGGTCCCCTTGGACCCGTTACCCATCGAGAGCGGCAAGCCGTCCGGCAAAGGCCCCCTAATGACACCGACTCTTGAGTCTACTATTGGCTTGGTCCCGACATTGCTCCGAGCTGATGCTGGCGGGCGAGTGTAGAGCGACAGCGGAAACGCCCCCCCTCACGCCACTAACGCTAACCCCCTGAGTTCGGTGTAGCTCTCCCTACCTCGCATGCCCGCGCCTACGGTGCTGTCCAGGGCAGGCTCGCTTTCGCGAGTCGCTATGCGCCCCTGGATAGCGTCCTCGTCGCAAGGCGGTGGGCTGGCTGCGGCTGATGCTCCACTAAAGGTGCACACCCTCGGAGCTGTCGGAGTGGCCGATGCCATCCTCCGCTAGACCCTATGTCCCACGAGGGGGCTGGCCTCCGGGGAGGTAATCGTCAGGTAGATAGAGCTGGTGCTCCGCTGGGAGACGACCGCTAGCTAGGAGCGCTTCATATTCATCCAGCGAGCAGATGGTGGCGATGACCACCGGTCTGCCATCCTGAATGACGACCACGGCGCCCACGGCTCCCCGCGGATCGTGAATCAACGCATGCAGCGCTACCCGCTGGGCCTTGGACGGCTGTTCCCGCCAGAGAGAGACGAAGTACATCACCAAGCCGGCAACGCCCCCAGCTGCCACCGCCACGAAGGCCCAACGTGGTCTCCCCGGGTGTCCTATCTGGACCCGGGCAAGGTGCAACTCAAGCAGGGCCAGCGCGGCGAAAACCGCTCCCCAGGTCAAGGGCAATCCCCACCAGAGCCAGCCGCGTCCTGCCCGTGGAGACAGCCTCCTCGTGCGCTCCGGTCTCAAGCCCGAGCTTCCTTCAGTCCAGCTCATCCCGCACCGCTTCCTCTACATCGTCCCCGAAGAGCGAATCCACCAGCAAGTACCCACCAAAGCCGATGATGAAGCCGACGATGTTGCCGGCAATGGGGACCTCTGAACCCCAGATGGCCCCCACGACACCTGCTGAAACCGCCGCACTGAGCGAACCCGACACGAAGGCCCTCGTGCCGCGTGCAACATAATCCTCACGGGTGTGCGCCTGTTCGTCGAGCGCCATACTGCTCAACTCGAAGACCGGTGCGGCAACCCCGCCGGCCAACGAACCGCCCAGGCCCCGGCCAGCCGCTGTTGACAAGGAGGGGGACAAGCCTCGGCCCACCATGGAGCGTGAGATGTTGCTCCCCACAGTGGAATTGAAACCAGAGCTGACCATTCCCTCGGTCACTCCCGCGAAACCGCCGGCCACGCCCGTCCTGAAGAGGTCCTGTAGCGGGTCTTGCCGAGCCTTTGGATCATAGAGGATGAGTCCTGACTCCATGACGATGGCCATCAACGAGCCGCCAATCCCTCCCCGGGCTCCCATGCTCCCCATTGCCCTGAGGTGCCCCGGCATGCCGCCTCCATGCTTGGTGGCCAGCAGTAGCTCCGGGAAGAGCCACGCCTCGATCTGCGGAGAGGTCATTCCAGGGTAGTTCTGGGTGATGCTGTTTCGGAATGACTGCAGGTTGCGCAAGTGCGCGGTCGTCACGCCGTTGCTGCCAATCTTCTCTCCAGTCCAGGCATAAAACCGGTTCAACGCGTCAGTTATCTGTTGCCGGACGGCTTGTGTGATCGCCGGGTTGCTCAACTCGTTCTGAAGCGACTGCCAGGACGCCAGGGTCCTCCCATTGATGATAACCGGGTTGAGGCGAAAGTACGCGTCCGCGAGCCGCTGGCAGATGTTGGCCGTCTGGTAGGAGGCAGGGTCCGCCAACAACTCGCGGAGCGGAGCGGCGTGGTCCGCGTTCACTGCAATGTGGCCCTTGCTCGCGAACAGGGCCTGGGCTTGCGCTGGCGTCAGGTTGGGATAAAGCTGGTTCGCAGCCAGCCGGGTCTTGTTCGGGCTGCCTCCAATCAAGTCATTCAAGCCGTTCAGGTAGGTACTGAAAAACTCCGTCATTTGCGCACGGTTCTGGGGAACCTGACTCCGGACGCTCGTCTTGACAGAGACCAGATTCCCGTCACCGGGTTGTCTGAAATCGAAGATGGGAAAGTTGTTCTGAACTGTCCTGTTCAAGTCCTGCAGCATCAGGCCCTGTGGCCGGTTCTGCGTATAGATTTCCCCCAGGGTGCCCCGCCACTGGATGCCATTGAGCGACCCAGGCTCCGTCGAGAATGCCTTTGGCAGGGCCCTCTCACTGATAGGAGGGCTCCCCATGCGGCTCATCCATCCTTGAAGGACCGACGCATCTATCTGGAAGATGCCTTGCCTTGCCAGCAGCTCGTCCAACTCTTGCTGGGTCATCAAGGGCAGTTCGCCCTCCTGCTGTACTACAGGTCCCTGGTCGGGCTCGACCGCTACAACTGCGTAGGCGTTCTGCCCCGTGACGAGCCGATAGAGGGTCTCTTTCTTCAGGGGCAGGTGCACCTCATGACGTCCCTCCGTGGTGAGCACGTCATATTCAACGGGGGTGTACCCTCTGGCATAGCCACGCCCATGATAGGTTGCAGGAAGGCTCGACACTGACAGTTCGTGCCTTTCCTTGCTGGCCTCCTTGGGTCTGGCGATGACAGTCACGACCCCGTCCTTCACCAACACCACCTGATGGTGGAAGTCCTTCAGGGGTTGTCCGCCCGCGGAGAGCCTCACCGATAATCCAGGCAGAGACTGGAAGGTCTCCAGGGGGATGCTCTTGACCGAATATCTCACCGTCACATCTGCGGTGGAGAGGTCGCGCGTTCGATTCGGAAGCCCTCCCTTGGGGCCAGGAGTCAGCGTATCCTTGATAGAAAGCTGACTGCTATTGGAGAGTCCGGTCGGCGTGCTCACCGCTGCATCCAGAGAGCAACTCCCAACGACCACCAGAGGCTTGCGAGGGTCGTGCGGGAGCGAGGTAGACCACTTGAGCCCAACGAACTTCGCTGCATCTCCATATGGCAAGACAAGTCTCATGACATTCACTCCATTGGCTTGGAATGAGAGCAAGAGAGTGCCTGCGCGAAGATTGGGGTTCTTGCCTGCTTTTATCACCTCAAATGTGATGGTGACGGCTTCAGCCGCTGGATTCGCATACTGAGCGGTCTTCCTAGGGGCTGTACCGGAAGCCCCCTTCGGAGACGTACTGGCCGCCTGCTTCTGGAACACTGTGCCAGGCCTGCTCTGGGAGGCGACGCCCTGGGGCGTGAGGGGCCCTTCCCCCTGCTGCTCTCTTTGCTCGCCGACCGGGACCTCTATGGCGACGAGCTTGCCCGACAAGAAGGCGTCGGCAATGCACTTTTTGAGCTGCTCATTGTCCTTCGCGCTACCAGGACCAAGAGATGCTTTGGGTGAGCGACCTCCCAGTGCTTCGTGTATTTCCAAGAGGAGCGGCCTGCGAGACTTGAGCCATACATCCAGCTGCCTCAACACGGAGGAAGAAGGCACATGGCCACTGAGGCCCCTGGCTGCCCCGTTATGCCACGAGACAATGAGGTAAGGTACGGATGGACCAGGTAGCACCCAATGTGCATTGATGGAGCGAGACATTGACCGAAGCATAGCACGGGCAAGCTCTCCAGGCTGAGGGTATAGGACGGATGGGAGTCCTTGCGCCTGCCCCTGGTGTGCACCTTACGTTCCGGTGGGAGGCCCTCTGCGCTGAGGTGGCGAAGCTCAAGGTGCAGCGCCACAAGCGCGGCCAGTTCGTCCGGCTGCCCCTCGCAGCTTCGGCCGAAAACCCCGGCTCGCCCGATGGCGACCGGGGCTTTGCTACATCCCTTGCTACAGCTTCCCGGAAAGCAGAGTCCTTTCCAGGAGATACGGAGTGGAAGCGGCGGGAAGCGAACCCGCCGCCGAGAGCGAGCCCTCAGTCCTGCTGGCGGTAGAGGCGCACGGGCGTCCCCGGGCCTCCACTCACCGGGACATAGAGGAAGCCGCGCTCCCCATCGACCAGGGTGACGGCGTCTCCGAGCCGCGTGTTCACCGAGGGCTGGCCGAAGCCGTTGCCTCCCAGGCCCGCGCAACCCGCCGTGGACGCCACACACCCGCCCTGGCCCGTGAAGTCCGAGCGGCTCGCCGGCACCTCCACCGCCGAGCGGTACACCACCGCCCCGTCCACCGCGTTGTCGAAGCCCACGTACAAGTAGCCGCGGTTGATGGCCAGCAGCGTCAGCCGCGTGTTGCGCGGGTTGTCGAACTGGCTGAGCTGCCCATCCCCCTTACCGTTGCCAGCGACCAGCACCCAGTCCCCCGCGTCGCAGTCATAGGCGGTGGCCGGCGCGGGACCGGAGACGCGCTCGGGGTCGCACCGCCACAGCTGCGGGCCCTCGGGGGTGTTACGCCCCAGGTACACGTGGCCGTTGAAGACAGCCATCCGCGACCAGGCCCGGTCCGACGGCTCCAGGTCCATGTCCTTGTCCGTGGTGAGCGATTGCTTCGCGCGGTACTCCGGGGCGCTCGGGGTGATGGACACCCAGTGCGCGGGCGAGCTCTCGTAGTCCAGCGGCCGCTGGACGGTGGCCCGGACGAGGCCTCCGTTGTTCCCCAGGTAGAGCTTGCCGTTGAACTCGCCCACGAAGTCGATGCCCACCGTGCGCGCGGGGTTGGCCGGAGAGCCCGCCGCGCCAATTCCTGGCATCCGGTGCGCCGCCAGGTTGCACACGTCATGTGACGCGGGATTGCACGCCCCGGTGCCATTGCTCCTCGCCTCCAGGCCCTCGGCCGTCTCCGCCGGAGCGCGCAGGAGCGCGAGCAGCCCGGGCCGGCGCGCGTCCCCACTGAGGGGAACCCCCAGGTACGTCCGGCCCTCGAGGATGCCCAGGGCGGAGAAGCTCCGCGCCGACATCCCCTCCAACGCCTGGCCCAGGTCCACGTACTTCATGTCCAGCGTCGCGTCGTCATCCCGGGACATGTACACGTAGTCGAGCCCGCCCCCACTCCGGCTCCCGCTCATCATCAACCACTCGGTGGCGCCGAAGGAGCCGGCGGCGAAGCGGGCGCGGCCATCCTCGTTGTCCGGGCCGCACTGGTACGAGTTCTCCCGGCAGCCGGCGAAGCCGATGGACGGGAAGGGCGCACCCGCCGCGTTGGAGCTGCGCGAGCCGGCGAGCTTCTGCGTGTCCTTGCGGAAGCGGAAGGCCAGGTCATCCGGCCGCACGCCGTCCTGGTCCATGCCCACCGCGCGCGTGCCGTCCGCATTGGGGCCCAGGTACATGCGGCCCCGGTACGCGACGGCCGAGGTGGCGGAGACGCCGTCCGCGAACGGGTCCACCTGCACCGGCCCGTCCTGCCACGTGCTCACGAGCGGGCCGAAACCGGTGAAGGTGACGCGGTCCAGCGGCGAGGCCCCCAGGCGCTCGCCCCACACGGATTGAAGCTCCGCGGCGCGGACGGTGTACTGCCCGCCGCGCTGCGCGGACGCGTGGGTGAGGAGCACCTCGTTGTCTCGCGGAGGCGCGAGCACCCGCGCGGAGAGCACGGCGCCCAGCGCGCTGGCCCCCGTCAGCTGGTAGCGCGAGGCACAGGTGGCGGACGAGGAGCAACCGGCGCTCCCCGGGACATCCGGCCCGGCCTGCATGGGACGGGAGAAGGTGAGCACGACCCGGTCGCGCACCAGCGTGGTGGCGCTCATGAGGCGCAGCGGCGCTCCCACCTCGAAGTCCGCGTGCCGCGGCGAGCCCAACCCATTGGCCGCGCGGTCCACCACGCCGGACACATGCACGGTGTAGCGGCCATTGCCCGGCGCGAAGGGAAGCTGGATGTCGACGGTGTTGGGGTCCACCAGGGAGAGCTCGGTGCCCAGCCAGAAGGCATCCGAGGGCGTGCACTCGTGAGGCGTCTCGTCCGTCAGCTCCACACAGTAGTTGTCGGGGTTGAGCATGCTGGCGGCGGACTCGTCCCGCACCATGGGCTCGGAGAAGCGCACGCGAAGCACCGTGCTGCCCGGCAGGAAGGCCATCTGCACCCTCGGCGCGAAGTCGTCCTCCACGCAGACACCCGCCCGGCACGCGAAGCCCGCCCCACAGTGCGCGTCCTCCCGGCACCGCGCGCACACGCTCTCGAGGCAGAGGAGGGAGGACGAGCAGTCCGTGTCCCCGCCACAGCTCTCGCCCTCGGCGCACGCGGGGCACCCACCGCCGCAGTCCACGCCCGTCTCCGAGCCGTTCTTCACCCCGTCCGTGCACGTGGGCGCCGCACACGCACTCTCCGTGCAGCCCGAGGGTCCGGACGTGTCATCGCGGCCGACGCACGGCTGGCAGCTCCCACCGCAATCCACGTCCAGCTCGTCCCCGTTGCGCAGACCGTCGGCGCAGAGCTCGCCCGGGCCGCCCGGCAGACCGTAGGTGACAGGGGGATCTCCACACCCGCTGCAACCCACCTGGAACAGCGCCCCACCCCACACCCACACCACCACCAGCAAGCGACCGAGTCGCATGACGCCTCCAACCCTTCCTTCCCCTACCCACGGTGGGAATTTGTCTTCATCGCCGAGCGCCCGCGCATGGGGGAAACCCCCTCATCTGTCAGCAGGCGGAAGAAGGGACTCCCCCGTTGTCCCCACCCGACAGTCCTCCGGTACCCGGAGTGGGCACATGCGTTCCCACATCGCCCTTGCATCCGAGGCCAGCGCCGGGACAAGACAGGCTCCGGGCCCACCCCCTCGCCCGGGCCCTCGGGAGAGCGTCATGGCAGCGCGTTTCAAGAACCTGGATGGCAGCCTCCCCCACCCGCTCGGCAACGTCTTCAAGTGGGCCGTGGGAGACAAGCTGGCGGGCAAGCGCCGCAAGAGCCCGGACACCGCGCCCGTGCGCCGTGTGGAACCGGACCTCGCCGCGCTGGCCACGCCTCCCGCCGCGGGCGAGGGTGCGCGACTCACCTGGCTGGGCCACGCGAGCTGGCTGGTGCAGCTCGACGGCGTGTCGCTGCTCATCGACCCCGCCCTGCGCGACAGCATCACCGGCTTCATCCGCCGCAACGTGGACCCGGGCGTGCCGATGGAGAAGCTGCCCCCCATCGCCGCCTCCCTGGTCTCGCACAACCACTATGATCACCTGGACATGCCCACCGTGCTCCAGGTGGGCGCGCCCGTCGTCAGCGGCCTGGGCATGGCACGCTACTTCCGCTCCGGCTCGCCGCCCGTCACCGAGCTGGACTGGTGGGGCGCCACGAAGGTGGGCCCGGTGACGGTGCACTTCGTCCCCGCCCAGCACTGGAGCCGCCGCGGCCTCAACGACGTCAACGAGACGCTCTGGGGCGGCTTCGTGGTGGAGGGCTCCAGCGCGTGCGTCTACCACTCGGGTGACACCGCGTACTTCGACGGCTTCCAGGAGATTGGCCGGCGCTTCCCCGGGCTGGACGCGGCCATGCTGCCCATTGGCGCGTATGACCCGGGCTGGTTCATGGAGAAGCAGCACATGAACCCCGAGCAGGCGGTGCGGGCCTACGAGGACCTCGGGGCCCGGCACTTCCTCGCCATGCACTGGGGCACCTTCAAGCTCACCGACGAGCCCCTGGACGAGCCGCCCCAGCGCCTGGACGCCGAGTGGAGCCGCCGCCAGCTGCCCCGCGAGCCGCTCCACGTACTCGCCGTGGGAGAAAGCCTCTCCGTGCGTCGCGCGGGATGACGCTCCAGGGTTGAGGGAGTACGGCCGGTGTGCTGTGAGGGGGAGTGACATGCTCCTGCCCGTCCTCCTCGCCCTCACCCTCCACCAGGCTCCCCTCACCACCGTCGCCGAGCAGAGTGGTTGGACTCGCACCGGCCGCTACGCGGAGGTGGAGTCCCTCTGCCGCGCCTTCCCCCGGCGCTACCCCGGCAAGGTGCGCTGCGACACCTTCGGCACCACCCCCGAGGGCCGCCCCATGCTCGCCCTCGTGGCCAGCGCGGATGGCACCCTCTCCCCCGCCGCCGCCGCGAAGAAGGGCCGCCCCGTCGTCCTCTTCCAGGGCGGCATCCACGCCGGTGAAATCGATGGCAAGGACGCCGGCTTCTGGCTGCTGCGCGACCTGCTCGACGGCAAGGCGCTGCCGGGCGTGCTCAAGCAGGTGACGGCCGTCTTCGTCCCCGTCTTCAACGTGGATGGCCACGAGCGCTTCGGCCCCAACCACCGCCCCAACCAGGTGGGCCCCGAGCAGATGGGCTGGCGCGTCACCGGGCAGAACCTCAACCTCAACCGCGACTACGTGAAGGCCGATGCCCCCGAGATGGTGGCGCTGCTCGAGCTGCTGCACGCCTGGGACCCGCTCTTCTACGTGGACCTGCACGTCACCGACGGCGCCAAATTCGAGCACGACGTCAGCGTGCAGATGGAGCCCCAGGTGGTGGGCCCGGAGACGATGCGCACCCTCGGCACCAGACTGCGCGAGGAGCTCTTCACCGAGCTGGAGTCCAAGCAGCACCTGCCCCTCCCCTTCTACCCCTCCTTCCGCGAGAACGATGACCCCGCCTCGGGGGTGACCTACGGCGTGTCGCCCCCGCGCTTCAGCCACCAGTACTGGGCCGCCCACCGGCGCTACGGCGTGCTGGTGGAGACCCACTCCTGGAAGCCCTACGCCCACCGCGTGGCCACCACGCGCCACGTGCTCGAGGGCCTGCTGCGCCTCACCGCCCGCGATGCCCAGGCCCTCCTGTCCGCCGTGAAGGCCGCCGACACCGAGGCCACCTCCGGCAAGGTCCGCGAGGTGGTGCTCACCTGGGACAACACCGACAAGAGCCGCCCCATCGCCTTCCGCGGCTACGCCTACGAGCGCACCCCCTCCGAGCTCACCACCCAGCCGTGGATCCGCTACGACGACTCGAAGCCCCAGGTGTGGACCCTCCCCTATTACGAGGAGCTCCGCCCCGGCCTCACCGCCTCGATGCCCTCGGGCGGCTACCTCATTCCCCCCGCCCACGCGGGCTGGGTGGCGGAGAAGCTCACCACGCACGGCCTGCGCTTCCAGCGGCTCGGCCAGGACATCCCCTCCGCCCCCGTGGAGGTGTTCCGCGCCACCGAGGCGAAGTTCCGCCCCGGCTCCGTCGAGGGCCACCAGGGCCTCTCCGTGAAGGGCCAGTGGACGAAGGAGACGCAGCCGCTCCCCGCAGGCACCCTCTACGTCCCCGCCGCCCAGACGAATGTCCCCCTGCTGGCGCACCTGCTCGAGCCGCTCGGGCCGGACTCGCTGCTCGCCTGGGGCTTCTTCAACAACCACTTCGAGCAGAAGGAGTACGTCGAGGACTACGTGCTGGAGCCCTTCGCCCGTGAGCTGCTCGCCCGCGACGCCGCCGTGAAGGCCGCCTGGGACGAGAAGCTGAAAGACCCGGAGTTCGCTCGCAACCCGCGCGCCCGCATGCGCTTCTTCTACGAGCGCCACCCCGCCCACGACATCCGCTTCAACCTCTACCCCGTCTTCCGCATCGACTCGGCCCCCGCGGGCCTCAAGCCGGCGCGCTGACGCTCCTCACTCCGTGTAGGTGGCACACCCCGGAGCCCCGCCGTTATGGTGGTGGGTCGATCGCCACTCATGTGGTGGAATACGGCCCCTACCGGCTCCGGGAGGACGATGAGCAAAGAACGCCACCTGCTCGAGCAGGCCATGGCCCTGCTGGAGGCCCAGCGCCCCACGCTGGGCCCCGAGGCCACCGAGGCCGCCCTGGCGGTCTTGCGCGCCCGGCTCGCGGCCCTCGCCTCCCGCGTCCCCCTGGAGCGCCGGCACGTCACGGTCCTCTTCGGCGACCTGTGTGGCTTCACCTCCCTGAGCGAGCAGATGGACCCCGAGGACGTCAGCGAGCTGATGAACCAGCTCTGGGCGCGCGTGGACGCCGCCATCGTCCGGCACGGGGGCCGCATCGACAAACACATCGGCGACGCCGTGATGGCGCTCTGGGGCGCGGACGGCGCGCGCGAGGACGACGCCGAGCAGGCCCTCCACGCCGCCCTGGACATCCAGGCCCAGCTCGACTCCTTCCTGGCCGGCCCCCCCGAGGGCCTGCGCATGCGCATCGGCATCCACACCGGCCCCGTCCTCCTGGGCGTGGTGGGCACGCTCGGCGAGCTCACGGTGATGGGCGACACCGTCAACACCGCCAGCCGCCTGGAGCAGGCCGCCCCCGAGGGCGGCATCCTCATCTCCCACGCCACGCACCGCCACGTGGGCGGCGCCTTCGATGTGGAGCCCCAGCAGCCCCTGCGGCTCAAGGGCAAGCAGGAGCCGCTCCAGGTGTACCGGGTGACGGCGGCCCGGCCGCGCTCCTTCCAGCGCCAGGGCCGCGGCCTGGACGGCATCTGGGCCCGCCTGGTGGGACGCGAGGAGGAGTCGCGTCAGCTGCGCTCCGCCCTGTCCGCGGCGCTCTCCGGCGACGGGTGCCAGCGCGTCACCCTCACCGGCGAGGCGGGCATCGGCAAGTCCCGGCTGCTCGGCGAGTTCGAGACGTGGCTCGAGTCCCTGCCCTCGCCGCCCCGCTGTCTGCGCGGCCGCGCCAGCCCGGAGATGCGCAGGCACCCCAATGCCCTGCTCAGAGATCTCTTCTCCTTCCACCTCCAGGTGCAGGAGAGCGACCTGCCCAGCGTGGTGCGCGCCCGCCTGGAGGAGAGCTTCTTCGAGGCGCTCGGCCCGGAGACCTCCAGCCGCTACCGCGCCCACCTCGCCGGCTCGCTCATCGGCTTCGACTTCAGCGACAGCCCCCTGCTCAAGGGCACGCCCCTGGACGAGCAGGGCCTGCGCGCCCGCGGCCTCGCCGCCCTCAGCGAGTACTTCCGCGCCCTGCTGAGCCGCGAGCCCATGGTCCTCTTCCTGGAGGACGTCCACTGGGCGGATGACAGCGCCCTGGACTTGCTGGAGCGACTGCTCCAGACGCTCGCCCCGGAGCGGCTGCTCGTGCTGTGCACCGCGCGGCCGGAGTTCTTCGAGCGGCGCCCGCGGTGGGCCACCGCCCCCCACCACACCCGGCTTGAGCTGCGGCCGCTCTCCCAGCAGGACAGCCGGGTGCTCGTGGCGGAGCTGCTGCGCAAGGTGGAGGCCATTCCCCCGGCCCTCCACGAGCTCGTCGTCTCCCGCGCCGAGGGCAACCCCTTCTACCTCGAGGAGCTCATCCAGATGCTGCTCGAGGAGGGCGTCATCCTCGCCGAGGGCGAGCACTGGCGCGTCGAGCCCGGCCGGCTCACCTCGCTCAAGGTGCCCTCCACGTTGAGCGGCGTCCTCCAGGCCCGCCTGGACAGCCTCCCCGCCCACGAGCGCGAAATCCTCCAGCGCGCCTCGGTGGTGGGACGCCTCTTCTGGGACGAGGCGCTCGAGCGCATGGGACAGGGCGAGGAGCCCACCATCCCCGTCCACCAGGCCCTGGCCGCCCTCCAGGAGCGCGAGCTCATCTTCGAGCAGTCCACCCCCGCCTTCTCCGGGACGCGCGAGTACATCTTCAAGCACGCCATCGTGCGCGAGGTCACCTACGACACGGTGCTCAAGCGCGAGCGGCGCGCCTTCCACGGACGCATCGCCGAGTGGCTGCTGGCTCGCGGGGGCGAGCGCTCCCGGGAGCACCTCGGGCTCATCGCGGACCACCTGGAGGCCTCCGGTCAGGCGGCCCGGGCCGCCGTCTACCTGCGGCGCGCGGGTGAGGAGGCCCTGTCCCTCTTCGCCAACGCGGAGGCGCGCGCCTTCCTGGACCGGGCCCTGGACGTGACGTCCGAGGCGGACCTCCCCGAGCGCTACGCCATCGTGGCCGCGCTCGAGAAGGTCCACGGCGTGCTCGGCGAGCGGCAGGCACAGCGGTTGGACCTGGAGCTGATGGAGGCGCTGGCCGAGCTGCTCGCCGACGAGCGGCGGCAGACCGAGGTGGCCCTGCGCCGTGCCCTCTACGCCACGGAGATTGGAGAGATCGCCGAGGGCGTGGAGGCGGTGCGCAAGGCCATCCGGCTGGCCCAGCAGACGGGAGACGTGGCCAGCGAGGCGCTCGGCCACCTACGCTGGGGACGCATCCTGCGCTACCACCAGGGCGACTTCGAGGGTGCCCGGACGCAGTTCGAGCGCAGCCTGGCGCTCGCCGAATCCGCGCGGCTCGAGCAGCTGGAGGTGGAGAGCCTCCTCAACCTCAGCGCGACGCTCAACGAGATGGGAGAGCTGGGGCCGAGCCTCGGATACATCCTCCGGGTGCTCCCCTTCTGCCGGGCCATGGGCAACCGCTGGCTGGAGTTCTCCGCCATGCGGCACCTGGGGTACGTGCGCAAGAGCCTGGGCGACTTCGCCGGAGCCAGGGCCGAGCTCGAGCAGACCCTCCAGTTCAGCCGCGTCATCGGTTACCGCTTCTGGGAGTGCGTGGACCGATGCACGCTGGCGCTCGTCCACCACCACCTGGGAGACGAGCCCACCGCGCTCGAGAGCGCGGAGCTGGCCCTGCGCATCGCCCAGGAGATTGGCAGCCCCCGCAACCAGGGCTATGCCTGGATGGCCCGGGGCCACGCACTGCTCGCCCTGGAGCGCCTGTCCGAGGCCCGCGAGTCCTTCCAGCAGGCCCGTGGAATCCGGGTGGAGACGCGGATGCGGCACCTGGAGATGGAGTCCATCGCGGGCCTGGCCTCCGTCGCGCTGGCGGCCGGCGAGCGGCAGCAGGCCCTCGGATACGCCGAGGAGCTCCTCGCGCACCTGGAACAGGGCCGGCTCCAGGGCGTGGAGGAGCCCTTCTGGATGTGGCTCACGTGCTTCCGCGTCCTCCAGGACCAGGAGGACACCCGCGCGGCCCGCGTTTTGGAGACGGCCCACCGTCAACTCCAGGAGTGGGCGGGGAAGATCCAGGACGAGGGACTGCGGCGCTCGTTCCTCGCCATCCCCTCGCACCGCATGCTCCTGGCGGAGGCCGGCGGCCAGACCGAAAGCTCGACGCGTCAGGGGGATGAACTAGCGTAGTGGCATGCTCAAGACTGCCCTGAAGCTCCTGCTGCCCACCCTGCTGCTCGCCACCACCGCCTACTCCGCCGAGGCCACCCTGAAGGTGGGCACCGGCGTGGAGAAGTACGAGGTCACCGGCGCCTCCGACAGCTTCACCGTGGCCCCCAACACCCGCATCTACGCCGCCACCAGGCTCACCGGCGTGGAGCCCGGCACCGTGAACGTCATCTGGTCCAAGGACGGCAAGGAGGTCTCCAAGACGGAGCTGAAGGTGCCCCGCGCCTCCTACCGCACGCACGCCTACCGCACCTTCCGCGCGGGTGACACCGGCGCCTGGACGGCCAAGATCGTGGGCGCGGACGGCACCGAGCTGGCCTCCACCAGCTTCCAGGTCACCGTCCAGTAACACCCCTCGAAGTCATGAGCGCCCCGTCTCCCCTGGTTCACCTCCAGGGGAGGATGGGGCGCCCCGAGGGCCTTCACGCCCTCACTTGCCCGTCACACGCTGGCCGCGCACGTCGACGACGAAGTAGAGCTCGTCCTTGTTCTTGAAGAGCCCGCCCATGGCCGAATAGGGCTCGAAGCCGAAGTCCGAGTGGCGGGTGGACAGCACGCCCCGGGCCGCCACGCGCTCCTCGTCCACCGCCACCTCCAGGGGCAGCACCACCTCCCGGGTGACGCCGCGCAGCGTCAGGTCGCCCGTCACCGCCACCACCGAGCGCCCGTCCCGCCCCTTCTCGCCGGTGAGCGCGCAGGACTTCGAGGTGAACTCGATGCTCTTGTGCTCCTCCAGGTTCAGCTGCTCCTTCGCGCGCAGGTGCTCGCGGATCTGCTCCCTGTCGCTCAGGGGCACGTGCTCCTGGCCCGTCAGGTCGCGCATCTCGTCGCGCTCGGGGTCGAGCCCCTCCACCTGCACCGTCACCGTCACCGCGCACGCGGACAGGTTCGCCGGATCGAAGGCGAGCGAGCCCCACCAGTCCGTGGCGCGCACCACGTGGTCATGCCCGAGCGAGGCGGTGAAGAGCTGCACGAAGAGGTGGCTGCTCCCCAGGCCCGGGTCGAAGGTATAGGTGCGCGACAGGGGCGACAGGGACTCCACGCCGCCCAGGCCCGGGAAGTCGTCCCGGGCGGGGAAGGTGACGCGCTCGCGGTCCTGGGTGGGGCTGGTGCCACAAGCGGAGAGGGAGGCCGCGCCAAGAAGCGCCGCGGCCAGCGCGAGGGGGTATCGGCTCTGCATGGATGAACTCCGTGACAAGGGGGAAGGGTCCGGTTTCCCGGAGCGGCGGAGTCTAGCAGCCCCGTCACCTCCTCTTCCCGTCGGCTATGGTGGCGCCCATCCCCGCCATGGCGGGAGAGAGGAGGCAGGCAGACATGGGTCACGAAGCGGAGCCGACGGTGCCCAACACGGGCCGGATGTTCGACTACTGGCTCGGAGGCAGTCACCACTACCCCGTGGACGTGGCGGCGGCACGGGCGTTCGAGGTCGTCTTCAAGGACTTCCGCCCGGTGTTCCGCGCGCTGCGGGACTTCATCGGGCGCGCCTCGCGCTACATCCAGGCCCAGGGCGTGGAGCAGTTCCTCGTGCTGGGCGCCGGCCTGCCCACGCAGGGCAACGTCCACGAGACGGTGCCCGGGGCGCGCGTGCTGTACACGGACATCGACGACTCCAACGTGGCGCTGGGCCAGCGCATCCTCACCGGCGTGCCGGGCACGGGCTACACCCGGTGCGACGCCACGGACCTGTCCACGCTCGACCTGGGCCTCATGCGGCAGGTGCTCGGCCCCCTGCGCCGGCTCGGCATCATCGTGGTGGGCGTCGAGGCCTTCATGACGGACGAGCAGATCCGCGCCTGCTTCCAGCAGCTCCACGAGCTGGCGCCGCCGGGCAGCTACCTCGCCTTCGACTGCGACAGCCCCAAGGCCCTGGAGCACCCCGAGCTGGTGCGGATGATGGGGCCCGGCTTCCACATGCGCACCCCGGCGCAGCTCGAGGCGGTGCTCGGCCCGTGGCGGCTCACCGAGGAGGGCGTCCAGCCCGTGGCCGTCTGGCGCAACCCGGAGCCGCCTGGCGTCCCCGCGTACATGAATGGGGGCGTGGCGGCGAAGCCCTGAAACACGAGGGCCGGAGACCGCGGGGACTTCCGCGGCTCCGGCCCGGGACTGCGTTCCGCTGGACCGCTCAGTTCAGCTTGGGCTCACACCGGCACATGCTCTGCCGGCACTCCGTCCCCGCCGGGCAGCTGCCGCCGCAGTTGGCCTTGCAGATACAGGCGCAGGCGTTGGCGTCGGCCTGGTAGGTGGGGCCGCAGTTGAGCGCCGCTGTGTCGCAGACGCACGCGCAGGCCGCCGCGTCGAACTTGAAGCCCGGCGCGCACGTGGCGCTCGCCACGCACTGGCAGCTGCACGTGGAGGTGTTGCACGTCTGGTAGCCGCCGCACGTGCCACCGCAGTCCGCCGTGCAGCCGAAGGCGCACACGTCCTTGCTGGTGTTGCACACCTGGCCCGGCGAGCCCCCACCGCCGCAATCCGCGGGGCACTCGCACCGGTTCGTCTGCCGGTTGCACGTGAGGTTGCCCTTGCAGAAGTCCGGCGCGGACGGGTCGTAGTAGCCCGTGTCCGTCGAGCAGGGCGGCGGGTTGCCGTCCTGGTTGGGCGTGAGGTCGCTCCAGTAGCGGTAGGAGATGGCGGCCTTCGTCGCCCCCGCCGAGGCCGGACGGCACGCGCCGTAGAAGGACAGCGCCCGGCTGATGCCGTCCACGTCGAAGCCGTTCGTCCGGCCGCGGGGCAGGTCGTTCGCCGAGCACGCCGCGGGGTTCTGCACCGACTCCAGCGACACCCGCACCGAGGCGCCAATGGGCGGCTTGAGCGTCCGGTAGCCCGTGGAGGCGATGACGCTGTCCACGATGGTGTTGATGGCGTTCTGGATGGACGTGGTGCTGCGGATGCTGCCCACGATGCCGCCGGTGGCCTGGATGACGTCCAGGTGCCGCGGGTTGGCCGCGGGCTCGCCCGGGTAGCAGTCACCGCCGGCCGGGTCACAGATGATGCCGTGCATCTGGATGAGGCTGCCCGTGGGGTTGGCCCCCTTGAAGTAGTCGATGTACGTGCTCACCGGGACGGTGTCCGGCTGGTCGCGCACGTCCGTGAGGAGGATGACCACGAGCCGGGCCCCCGGGCGGTACTTCTTGTCCGCGGGCGTGCTGGCGTTGGTCATGTAGTCCACCGCCACGCGCGCGCCCTCCAGGGAGCGCTCCTCGCTGGCGCCGTCGATGCCCACCCAGCAGTACTGCTTGGGGTCCGGGCACGTGGCGCCCTGCTGCAGCCACGCCTTGAACTGGTCGATGTTGCGCGTGAAGCCGCGGAACACGTTGCGGTTGGGCCACGTGTAGTCCGGCTGGGTGTACGAGGTGGTCACCATGGAGATGCGCCAGTCGAGCTGCGAGTTGCCCAGCCGGTTGGTCATGGCCGTGGCGGCATCGCCCAGGGCGCCCTGCGACGTCTGCATGGAGCCGCTGTCGTCCACCACGAAGAGGAAGTCGGCCATGCCGTTGCCCGTGGTGAAGGTCTCGCACTGCACCGCGTCCGCGTCACCGAACTGCGCCAGCGCCGTGCCGCCCGCGGTGTCGCCCATGACGAAGAGGCCCGGGTCCCTGTAGAGGCTCGCCGGGGTGATGGCCAGCACCACCAGCACGCTCGCGTTGGAGCGGTGGACGTACTGCGCCTGAATCTTGTACCCGCCGCTCACGCCCGAGCCGCCGGTGAGCGTCCCGGCGCCCGTGCCGACGAGCTGGTTGGCCACCGCGTTGGCGTAGTCGCGCAGGTTGGTGGTCGCGCTCTGGTCGTAGAAGGCCTGCAGCGCGGGGTGACCGTCCCACGTGGTGAAGGTCTGCGTGGTGCCCGCCGCCACCGACGGGGAGAACTGGCCGCGCACGAACAGCTCGTCTCCCACCACGGTGGTGGATGAGCCCGCCTGGCCCCGCTTGTAGGCGATGAAGGCCACCTTGTTCGTGTCGTCGTAGCCCATGAAGCCCCGGCTCTTGCCGCCCACCTGAATCTGCTTCACCTCCGTGAACGAGGGCCGGAGCGCCAGACGGATGTCACCACCGCTGTCCTCCCGGAAGGAAACCTGCCGCAGGTTGCCCACCGCGCAGGCCTGGCCGGCCGGCGTGTTCCCGGCACCATCGGCGCGGTCGCGGGGATCCAGCTCGCCCGGATCCTTCTGGCCATTCTGGTTGGAGTCCTCGGCACCGTCGACGATGCCGTCCCCATCCGAGTCGGGGTTGAGCGGATCCGTGGTGGTGGCCGGGTTCGCGTCACCCGGGTAGCCGCAGGTGGTGATGGGCGCCGAGCCCGCGGGAATGCCCCGCTCCACGCCATCCAACAGGCCGTCCCCGTCCGTATCGCGCTTGGAGGGATCCGTCTCGCCCAGGTCGCGCAGACCGTTGGCGTTGGTGTCCTCGCCCTTGAAGATGCCCTGGTCCGGGCCGTCGAGCAGTCCATCGCAGTCCGTGTCCTTCACGCGCGGATCGCTCTCGTTGGAGTCCACCAGGCCGTTGTGGTTGTGGTCCTCCAGGCCATCCGTCAGGCCATCTCCGTCCGTGTCCGGATTGCGGAGGTCGGTCTCCGTCGCATCCCAGACGCCGTTGCCGTTGGTGTCCTCGATTTCATCCGGCAGGCCGTCTCCATCCGTGTCCTGGGAGTTGGTCCTGCCGCCGCAGTCGGAGCCATTCTTCGGGTCCGTCTCACCCGGATCCACCACGCCGTTGGCGTTGCGGTCCTCGGCGCCGTCCATGCACGAGTCCCCGTCGGTGTCCGCCTTGAGGGCGTTCGTCTTGGTGACATTCAGCTCGATGGAGTCCGAGAGGCCATCCGCGTCCGTGTCGCGCTTGCGCGGATCCGTCTCGCCGAAGTCCACCACGGTGTTCTGGTTGGCGTCCTCCACGCCGTCCTTCAGCCCATCCCCATCCATGTCGGGGTTGACCGGATCCGTCTCGCCCGCTTCCAGCTTGCCGTTGTAGTTGCGGTCCTCCAGGCCATCCTTCAGCCCATCACCGTCCGAGTCCGCGACGGTCGGATTCATCCGGGACGCCCGGGACGGGTCCGCGTTCGGGATGAAGAGGGCCTGGCACTCCGCGCTCTTGTTGACGGTGGTGGTGCGGCCCAGCTCGACACCATCGCGGATGCCATCGCCGTCGGTGTCCCACTTGCTCGGGTTTGTCCTCAGGCCACCGGGATAGACGTTGCCGTACTCCTCCGCGTCCGTGAGGCCATCACAGTCGGTGTCGATCGACGTGTTGGTGGGCTCGAGCGGGCCCGGAGGCTCTCCGAACGGATCCTCCGCCGTGGGCAGCTCCGGGGGAGGCGGCGGAGGGGGCGGGGGCGGCGGAGGCGTGGTGCCAGGCCCGTCGGTTCCACCACCCGGGGTGTCGGGACCAACACCACCGGTATTTCCACAGCCAGAGACAAGCGCGACCACGAGCAGCGCGGCCGCGAGGAATCGGGATTGGGTACTCATGTCAATCAGCACCGGGCGGAAGAAGGGGGGGTGAAAAAAAATCAGTCCGCCAACGTGGGAATGCAGTCCTCCGTTGCCCAGGTGGGTGTCTAGGCGCAGGGAGCCGCACTGCCCGAGGCAGGACGGAATGCATCCAGGCAGCCCACACAATTGCGCCCGCCCTCTCTCTGGGCGTTCAGTGGTGGACACACGATGATTGACCCACCCGAGGGCGGGCTCGGCTATTGTCCGTCGACGTGCCTGTGTTCGGTCTCGCGGCGTTGTGGAATGGCTCGGCCCGTGCGGAACGGGTGAGAGAGCTGGTGGAGGGGCTGGGGGCGTTGCTGCCCCCGCCGAAACCGCCAGGCATCGTCGTGGCCTTGCGGGAAGCGGAAGCCACCCTGGAGCTGAAGTTGGAGGCGCCCAGCTACCCGCGCACCGCCCTGGAGGAGCTGAGCCAGCAGGTGCACCAGAGTGGTGGCACCCTGGTGGAGCTGTGGCGCCTGCCCAAGGCGGCCCGCGACGCGTTCCGCAACGACTCGCTCACCGGCCCGGACACCCACGAGCTGGAGGACTACGAGGCCGCGGCCATCGTCCTGCACGGCCACCTGCAGCAGCTCGCCGTGCGCGAGCCCGTGCCCGAGGGGCCGCCCCCGGGGCCCGCCTCCGTCCCCATCGACTTCTTCGCCAGCGGGGGCAACGCCGCGGCCACGCCCGCGCCGGCCGAGGCTCCGGAAGCCACCCCGCCCGAGGCCGCGGCCGCCCAGTCCGCTCCGGTGCCCGAGACGGCCCAGGAGACCCCCCGCGCCTACGAGACGTTCGACACGCAGCGCCAGGGGCGCCGCTTCGCGGTGAAGCTGGAGATGGTGTTCCGCACGGAGCTGGACTTCGTGCGGGAGCACGCGACGAACATCTCCAACGGTGGCCTCTTCGTGCGCACGGCGCACCGGCCTCCCGTGGACAGCGTGGTGACGGTGCAGGTGAAGCTGCCCAACGGCGAGCGCCTGCAGGGAGACGCCCTGGTGGTGCACGTGGTGGACGACCCGTACAAGGGCGGCGTGGGGCTCGCCTTCCTCAACGACGACCCCACCTTCGCCGAGACGCTGGACCGGTACCTGGCGAGCCTCGCCAGCACCCCGGCGAGCTGACGCCCTACCCCACCGACGCCGTGGGCCGGGGCTCGGGAGCCGGCGGGGCCAGGAGTCCCGGCTCGCCCACCACGACGAGCCGGCTGCGTCCGGCGCCCTGCTTCACCACGCGCACCTGCGCGCCGATGCGCTCGGCGAGCCCGGACACGTGGGAGATGATGCCCACCTGCCGGCCGGTGGCCTGGAGCGCGTCGAGCGTGGCCAGGGCCATCTCCAGCGTCTCCGGGTCCAGGGTGCCGAAGCCCTCGTCGATGAAGAGCGTCTCCACCTGCGTCGTCTCCGAGGAGAGCGAGGCGAGCCCCAGGGCGAGCGCCAGGGAGACGAGGAAGCTCTCCCCGCCCGAGAGGCTGGACACGCCCCGCACCTCGTCGCCCATGTCCCCGTCCACCACCTGCAAATCGAGGTCGTACCCGGGCACGCGCATGAGGCGGTAGCGCGGGGCGAGCTCCTCGAGGTGCGCGTTGGCGTAGTACAGGAGCGAGTCCAGGGTGAGGCTCTGGGCGAACACCTTGAACTTGCGGCCATCGTGCGAGCCGATGAGCTCGCTGAGGGTGCGCCACACACCGCTGGCGCGCTGCTTCTCCTCGAGGAGCCGGGCCTGCTCGCCCTGGCGGCGGCGGGCCTCGTCATCCTGGTCGAGCCGGGCCTTCAACGTGGCGGCGGCCTGACGCCGGGCCTCGGTGTCCGCGCGGGCCCGCTCACAGGCGGCCGGAGCGTCCGCCTCGGGGATGGAGGGGAGACCGGAGGCCTCGTGCCGGGTGCGCTGCGACTGGCGCTCCGACAGCACGGCCAGCGCATGCGCATGGGCCTGACGCAGCGCCGACAGCGCACGCTCCTCGGCCTCGCACCAGGCGGCATCCCGCGCGAGCAGCAGACGCACGGCCTCCAACGTGAGGCTCCGCGCCGACAGCAGCGCGGAGAGCGCCGCCTCGGCCTCGGCCCTGGCCGTGCCCGAGGAGGCATGGGTCCGCACCGCGTCCTCGACACGCGCGGCCGCGGCGGCGGCCTCCCGCTTCACCTTCTCGGCCCGGGTACGCACGGACTCGGAGGCCTGGGACGCCTCCTTCAACTCCCGGTGGAGTCCCTCCCGCACCTCGGCGGTGGGACGTCCGCCGAGCAACGCCCCGCGCGCGGCCTGCTTCTCCCGCAGCGCCTCCTGGGCCCCGGAGAGCGCCTGGGCGCAGCTCTCGGTGAGGGCGTGCTGCACTCCGGCCGCCGTCTCCGCGGGGGTCCGCTTGTCCCTGGCCTGGGCGACGCGCGCCTCCGCCTCCTTCGAGGCCTGCTCGCGGGTGTTCCACTCCGCCACCCGCTTCGCGCAATGCGCACGGAAGTCGGCCGGCTTCGCGGACAGCGACTCCTGCCAGCGCGGCAGCTCCTGGAAGGGCACCGCCAGCACCTCCAGCACCTCCTGGCGGACGCGCGCGGCCTGCTCCACATCGCGCCCGGCGGCGGCCTCGGCGTCCGTGTTCTGGCGCAGCGCCTCCTCCGCCTCACGCACGGCCTTCTCCACCCCCTCCTGGCGCTCGAGCGCGGCGGTGAGCACCGTGCGGGCCTCCTTCGCCACACGCTCCAGCTTCTCCGCCGCTTCCTCCGCGGCATTCAGCTCGGCCTGCAGCGCCTTCACCGTCGACAGCTCCGTCTCCAGCCAGGCTTCGAGTCCCTCGGCCTCCACGTCCTCGGGAGGCAACGCACCCGAGAGCTTCGCGCGGGCCTCGCTCCAGGCGGCGCGCTGTTGCACCCGCCGCTGCGCCGCGGCCGCCCCACGAGCCTCCGCCTGCGCCGCGCGAGGGCCCGCCGCCGCCGCCCGGGCACTGGCCTCGGCCTCCGCCCGGGTCACCTCCGCGGCCTCCCCTTCCAGCTGCTCCACCCGCGCCCGCGCCTTCGTGGCGAGCCCCTCCAGCGCGCTCCCCGTCTGCCGGTAGGGATGCTCGGTGGCACCACAGAGGGGACAGGGCTGGCCTGCCCGCAGCTCCGCCCGGTGCTCCGCGAGATCCAACGTCGCCCGCGCCTCCACCAGGGCCCGGCGAGCCTCCTTCAGCGAGGCCTCCCGCTCGATGCGGCGCACCTTCGCGGCCTCGGCCTCGGCCGTCGCGGACGCCTGCTCCGCCCGGGCCTCGCGGGCCTCCCCGGCCGACTCCTGCTCCGCCCGGGCCGCCTCGCTCGCGCCCTTGCGCGCGTCCGTCAAGGCCCGCAGCCCCTCCTGCCGGGACTGCAACTCCACACGGCGGGCCCGCCGCTCCGCACCGGCCTCCTTGCCCTGGGCGGCCTCGGCGCTGGCCACCCGGGCCTTCGCCTCCTCCAGGGCCGCTTCCGCCTCGCGCTTCTCCTGTCCACGGCGCTCGGCTTCCGCCCGCAGCGCTCCGGCCCGCGACTTCACCTGCTCGAGGGCGGTGCGCGCCTTCGCCTCGTCCTGGGCCGCGCGGCCGTAGCGGAGCAGCTCCGCCTCCCACCGGGGCCACTCGCGCGCCATCGCCTCCAGGCGCTTGTTCTCGACGAGCCAGGCCTCCGCCGCCTTCTGCTCCGCGCGCGCGGCCTCCTCCTCGCGGGCCACCCGCGCCAGCGCTTCCTGGGCCACGCGCTCGGACTCGCGGGCGGCATCCAGCTTGCGCGCGGCCTCCTGCTCATCGCTCCGCGCCCGCGCCAGCTCCGAGTCCAGCTTCAGCGCCTCTTCCAGCGCCGGGCGCGCGGCCACCTCCGCCGCCTCCGCCGCGCTCCGCCGCGCCTCCGCCTTCGCCCACGCCTCCTCGCACACCCGCGCCGAGGCCTGTGCCGCTTCCGCCTCCGAGCGCCGCGCCGTCAGCGCCGCTTCCGCCTCCGCGAGCCCCCGGGACGCCTCGTCCACCCGGCTCAGCGGGGCCCGCAGCACCTCCGCCGCGCGCACCCGCTCCAGCTCCGCCTTCCGGGGCTCCGCGGCCTCCAACGCCTGGGCCGCGCGCTGGCGCGACTGCTCCGCCTCGGCCTCCTGCGCCACCCGCCGCGCCCGCTCCGTGTACCAGTGCAGGGCCTGCTCGGCCCTCGCCTGCACCTCCCGCGCCTCGCCCAGCGCCGCTTCCTCCCGCGTGCGCTGTGCCTCCACCGCCGCCCGGTCCTCGTCGGACAGCCGGGCGATGGCCGCCACGCCCTGCTCCAGCTTGGACAGCTC
Organism: Archangium sp.; assembly: GCF_036277355.1. Taxonomy (GTDB): domain Bacteria; phylum Myxococcota; class Myxococcia; order Myxococcales; family Myxococcaceae; genus Archangium. The sequence goes on along the minus strand of NZ_DASUNC010000068.1, from coordinate 74,639 downwards.
CTCCTGCACCTCCTTGTGGCGCTGGTGCGCGGCCATGGACACCCGGCTGTACACCTCCGTGCCCGTCATCCGCTCCAGCAGCTCCGCGCGCTCGTTGGCGTCCGCGCGCAGGAAGGCGGCGAACTCGCCCTGCGCCAGCAGCGCCGAGCGCCGGAACTGGTCGAAGGACAGGCCCAGCCGCTCTTCAATCGCCTTGAGCACCTCGGACCTGGTGCGCCCGAACTGCTGCTGGCTGGCCACGTCGGTGAGGCTCATCTCCTGCGGCCGGAAGCGGCCCTCGGCGAGCTTGCGCGCCCGCCACACGGACCAGCGCGCGCGGTAGCGCCGGCCGTCCTTGCCCAGGAAGTCCACCTCGGCGAAGCCCTCGCCCGCTCCGCGCCGCAGCATGCCGCGCACGTCGTTGGCCATCAGCCGCGCGTCCGCGTCCTCGTCGGCGCGCCCCACGGGCACACCGCCGCGCTCGCCCAGGCGAGGGGTGCGGTCGAAGAGGGCCAGGCACATGGCGTCCAGCAGCGTGCTCTTGCCCGCGCCCGTGGCACCGGTGATGGCGAACAGCCCCATCTTGTCGAGCGGCGGTTGATCCAACTCCAGCGCGAAGTCACCCGCGAGGCTCGTCAGGTTGCAGCCACGAATGGCGAGAATCCTCATGACGCGTCCTCCTGCACCTGGGTGAGCAGCGAGTGGAAGGCCTCGAGCAGCGCGGGCTCCAGGGGCTCCGTGTAGTCGCGCGCGTAGCGGGCGCGGAAGACGTCCTCGGGCGTGCGCTCCTTGAGGGAGACGCCCGGCCGCGCGTCCGCGAGCGTGTGGCCACTGCCGGTATAGGCGGGGGTGAGCTTCACCAACCGCGCGGCCTTGCCCTCGAGCGCGGCCTCCACCCGGCGGCGCAGCGCGAGCTCGGGGCGGGGCAGCGCGACGCACACCTCCAGGTAGGGGCGCCGCCAGTCGGGCGTGTCCGCGTCCAGCTCGGGCAGGGCCTCCAACATCCGCACCACGTCATCCAACGTGGCCGCGTCGCGCTTGGGGACGCGCTCGATCTCCACCCGGCGCGGCACGTGCAACGGGCGCACGGTGGACAGTTGCGCGCCGTCCAACTCCACCAGCAGCACCTGGTGCGCGTAGCTGGCCTCGGAGAGCGACAGGGGAATGGGCGAGCCGCTGTAGCGCACGCCCTCGCGTCCGCCCACGCGCTGCGCCTTGTGCAGGTGCCCGAGCGCCGCGTACGCCACGTCCTCGGGGAAGAGGTCCACCGGGAGCGCGTGCTGGTTGCCCCCGAGAATCTTGCGCTCGCTGAGCGCGGACAGCTCGGTGCCCACCATGTAGCAGTGACCCATGGCCACGAGCGCCTGGCCCGGCTTGCGCTTCACCCGCGCGCCCTCCAGCACCTCGGCGTACACGGAGCGCACGCCCGCGATGAGCTTGTCTCCCGCTTCCTCGGAGACGAGCGGGAGATCCGCGGGGCGCAGGTACGGCACGGCCGCCACCCACGCGCCCACCTTGCCCTGCGCGTTCTTCAGCGGCACCAGCAGGCGCTCGAGGTCCATCGCGCCCCGGGCCTTGGGCAGCCCGCCCACCACGCGCACATCGAGCGCGGCGAAGAGCGGGTCCGGTGCATCCAACCGGGCCGCCGAGTCATGGTTGCCACCGATGACGACGACGTCGAGCTTGGGGCAGCGGATGCGGGCCTGGGCGACGAAGCGGTACCAGGCGGCCTGGGCCTCGGCGCTGGGGTTGGCGGTGTCGAAGATGTCACCGGCCACCAGGAGCGCATCCACCTCGTGGGCCTCGAGCGTGTCGAGCAGCCACTCGAGGAAGGCCGCGTGCTCGGCCTCGCGCGAGGTGTCGTACAGCGTGTGCCCCAGGTGCCAGTCCGACGTGTGCAGCAGGCGCATCCGTGCGATCCCCTCCTGATATCCGCCGCGAGGGGTGGGGTGGGTCCCCGCCCTGCTCGCACGTTCAGGCGGCGCGCAGTGTGCCCGCTGGGGGGCGCGGCGCCAATCCCGGGCGTACACCTACATGGCGGATCCGTCGGCGGCCGGGGCTGACACCGGCATCCGGTAAAAAGTACGGACCGGAACCAGCTCAAGGCATGTCACCCGTCACCGGTGACCCGTGGATGGGCCACCCTCCATTTCACTTCTACGCGCGTAGAAGTGGATGGGCCGCCCTCCGTTTCACTTCTACGTGCGTAGAAGTGGATGGAGTCTCACAGCGAGATGTGGCCCTCGAGGTACAGCACGGCCTGGCCGGAGATGCCCACGCGCTCGCCGCGGTCCTCGCACTGGAGCACGCCGCCCCGGTGGGAAATCTGGTGCGCCAGCAGCTGCCGCTTGCCCAGCTTCTGCGCCCAGTAGGGCACCAGCGTGCAGTGCGCCGAGCCCGTCACCGGATCCTCCGGCACCCCCACCCGCGGCGCGAAGAAGCGCGAGACGAAGTCCGCCTCCGAGCCCCTCGCCGTCGCCGTCACCGCGAAGTACTCCAGCTGCGCCAGCTTCGCCATGTCCGGCGCCAACGCCCTCACCTGCTCCTCGGTGTCGAAGACGGCGAGCAGGTCCCTCGACAGCAGCGTCTCCCGCGGCTCGGCGCCCAGGGCCTCCACCAGCCCCTCCGGCAACGCACACGGCTCCGGCGGCCGCGAGGGGAAGTCCATCTCCATCCACTCCCCCTCCTGCTGCGTCACCACCAGCGGCCCCGAGCGCGAGTTGAACTGCGCCCGCTCCAGTCCCGGCGCCAGCCGCGTGAAGAGGATGTAGGCCGCCGCCAGCGTGGCGTGTCCGCACAGGTCCACCTCCTGCAACGGAGTGAACCAGCGGATCTGCCAGCCGCGGACCTCGTCGCGCAGCACGAAGGCCGTCTCGGAGAGGTTGTTCTCCGCGGCGATCGCCTGGAGCACCTCGTCCGGCAGCCACGCGTCGAGCGGGCACACCGCGGCGGGGTTGCCGCCGAAGACCTGGGAGGAGAAGGCATCGACCTGGTAGAGGCGCAGGCGGGTGGGCATGGATGACCTCTTCCTTTACTTGCTGGACTGGGTGAGAGCGCTGGCGAACTGCATGGCGTAGTTCACCTCCAGGCCCCCATCCACCACCAGCGTCTGGCCGTTCACGTAGGAGGAACCCTCGGAGCACAGCCATTCAATCGTCTTGGCGATCTCATCCGCGCTGGCCACGTAGCCCACGGGCACGCTGTCCTTCACCTTGGTCTCCAACACCTCCCAGGCCTCGCCCATGTAGAAGCGGCTGGAGTCGGTGTCGATGTAGCCCGGGTTGATGGCGTTGACGCGCACGCCGGAGGACGCCAGCTCGGCGGCCAGGTACTTCACCAGAATCTCCATGGCGCCCTTCATCGCCCCGAGGAAGCCATGGAAGGGCAGCGGCATGCGCGAGTCCATGCCGGACACCGCCACGATGCGGCCCTTGCGGCCCTCCATCAGCGGCACCGCGCGCTGGGCGGCCAGCAGGAAGCTCTTCACCGTCACGTTGAAGGTCTTGTCCATCTGGTGCAGCTTCATCTGCATCAGCGGCGTGAAGGCGGTGGAGGCGGCGTTGGCCACGAAGACGTCCAGCCCGCCGAACTCCTGCTGCACCAAATCGAAGGCGGCGTGGAGGCTGGCCGGCTCGAGCTGATCCGCGATGACGGTGCGGCAGCGGCGGCCGAGCGCCTCCACTTCCCGGGTGAGCTCGGCGGCGGCTTCGGCATCGCGCCGGTAGGTGGAGACGATGTCGTAGCCCGCCTTCGCGAGCCGCACGGAGAGGGCGCGGCCCACGCCTCGCGAGCCACCGGTGATGAGCGCCACGGGTGCAGTCATATGCCCCACGGCATACCACCATCCGGCCGGGGTGCGCGCCTCCCCACCCTCGGCGAGGTGTCCTGCTTCCGAACACCCTACCCACTCCACGTGTCCCATTCCGGGACAGGGCCGCGCAGGGCGGATTTCCAGAGGGAATCCCAGAGGTTGGCCTCCGGCGTGCATGAGCGCTTTACAAAGCCCCGGCGCCACCCTGTGCCAGGTGCTGTCCCTGACGCGAGCTGGAGGGCCCCGGGTTTCCCACCAACCCGGGGCCCTCATCCTTCCGGGCGGTAGAGTGCGCCGCCATGAGCACCCCCCCTGCCCCCACCTCCCCCGCCGGCCCGCGCTGGCTCTACCTGCACGGCTTCGCCTCGGGGCCCCAGTCCGCCAAGGGCGTGGCGCTCGCCGAGCACTACGCGCGCCAGGGCATCCACCTGGAGCGGTTGAACCTGCGGCAGCCCTCGCTCGAGCACCTGAGCCTGAGCGCGATGATGCGCACGGTGCGCGACGCCATTGGCGGCGAGAGAGACAGGGCCATCGTCTTCGGCTCCAGCCTGGGCGGGCTGACGGCCTGCCGCGTGGCGGAGGAGGACGCGCGGGTGTGCGCGCTGGTGCTGCTGGCCCCCGCCCTGCGCTCCCCGGAGCAGATGCGGCGCAACGTGGGCGAGGAAGGCCTGCGCCGCTGGCGGGAGACGGGCTGGCTGGAGACGCAGGACTACGCGGAGAAGCGGCAGACGCGCGTGCACTTCGGACTCATCCACGACCTCGACACCGTCGACAACCGCTCGGGCGGCTGGCCGGACGTGCGCGTGCCCACGCTCCTCATCCACGGACGCCAGGACACGACGACGCTCCTCCGCTACTCGCGCGAGTGGGCGCACGGCAAGCGCCATGTCCGGCTCGTCGAGGTGGACGATGGCCACGAGCTGGTGCAGTCACTCGGCCGCATCGCCGCCGAGGCGGATGACTTCCTGCGCCCCTTCCTCGTCCCGGCGGAAGGGGCGGCGGGGCCTCAGTAGGAGGACTCGCTCCACTCGAGCACGGCGGCGGGCCGGCCCGAGGGGATGGGCGGTGGCGCCGTCACCTCGATGGTGGCGTTGCCCTTCAGGGTGACGGCGTTGGGACCGGGGACGAGCCCGGAGCAGGCTCCCGCGTTCTCCACCACGAGTTGCCCCGTCAGGTGGTTGTTGGAGCCCATGTAGAACTGCTCGTGGACGAGCAGGGCCGCGCTCTCGCCACACGTGTCGACGAAGGTATTTCCCTGCCAGACCTTCATGTCGCGGCCGGCGAGCAGGGCGACCCCCGTGGGGAGGGCGGGACGCAGGCTCAGCTCGGCTTGAATGTCCATGTTCCCCTGGGCCAGGACGGAGGCAGTCCAGCCGGACACATGGGCCGCACAGGCTGGCGAGTTGCCCGTGAACTCCACGTTGCCCTCCACCATCCAGACCCCACGCGGGAGCAATGCGCCTGTCGACTGGAAGCTCCCGTTGAAGGACGCATCCTTGCTCCACTTGCCGGGCGACGGCTCCGGGTAGAGACCACTGCTCGGGTCGCAGCCACTCACGATGGAAGCGAAGGCCGGGCTGCTCGTCTTCCAGATCAACGGACCCGAGGTGCCACACGGCGTCCAAGCATCGGGGTCGGGCTTCGTCAGCAGAATCGGGTCATCGGCCTTGCGGACCTCCTTGGTCTTGGCGCCCGAGCAGGTCGAGGCATCGTAGACACTCTTCCAGCATTTGCCGCAGGGCTCCGTGGTGGTCGACTCCTCCCCGGGATGGAAGATGCGGGGGCACGACTGGGGCTTCGCGCAGCCGGGCTTCGAGTAGTTCCACATGAACACCTGCGCCCCGCCCAGCTCACGCAGGTAGTAGAAGGGCGTGCATTTGCCGCCGGAGCAGCCCGGAGGCGCATTGAGGCTGCTCCACACCCTCACGGGCGGAGGCTGGGGCACGGGAGCGCCGGGGATGCACTGGCTCGACGAGCCTCCCCCCGTGGCGGAGCAGACGTCCCCCCCCGACTGCGCCACACAGGTGGTGTTGGCATCGCACTTCTGTTTCGCCGGCGGGCCCCCCGTGCATCCCGTACCGCAGATGCAGCCGGTGCCAGAAATGTCTCCCGAGGAGAAGATGTCGCCATGGGCGCCGCACACGTGCGAGGCACCGTCCATGTCGATGGTGCCTCCGGCGATGATGCCCGCCGCGGGCTGCGGCCCGACGCGCACGCGCAGCACCTTGCGCGCCTGGGCGGTGGCCGGGTCCGTGCCCGGGTAGAGGCCCACCACGGTGATGATGATCGTCTGATCCCTGTCCCGCACCGGGTTGCTCTTGCCCGGCGCCAGGCCATCCCCTTCCGTGCAGCCGAGCCCGGGGTTGTTGGAGGTGGCGGCCTCGGGGGCGGGTGAATCCCCGTCGTCGTCGTTGTCGTCGAAGCGCACCAGGTACGCGCCATCCTCATGGGGGACGAGGCGGAAGCGCTTGCCCGTGCCCGGCAGTTCCACCTCCTGGGCGCCGGGATCATCGAAGAGGGGCAGGTGGTCATCCTCCTGCCCGGCCCCGAGCGCGGGGAGCAGGATGCACTCGGTGTTCAGCTTCGGGTCCAACGCCCGGTCCAGGTCCACGTCCCTGGCGAGCAGGGCGGCCAGGTACGCGCGGGAGCGCTCCACGCCGAGCTCGGCGAGCGCCAGCGCGCGCGCGTCGTGACGCACGAGGCTCGCGCTGCGCCGCTCGTCCTCCCCGAGCTGCATCGTCGTGGCGACCACCAGGGTCATCGCGGCCAGGACGAGGAGGAGGGCCAGCAGCGTGAAGCCGGCGCGCTCCCCTCGCGGGACTGCTCTCGCGCTACACACGGGCGGACGCATTCATTGCCTCAGGGTGATGGAGAGGGAAGCGGAGTGGCGCAGCACCTCGCCATCCGGCAGCGGGCGCTCGAGGTCGAGCTCGATGTCCACCCGGCGGATGCTGCGCAGGTCGGTCTCGTCCGTCACGGGAACGGGGAGCAGGGTTCCACTGGCGCTCCAGTAGGTGAAGCGCAGGCCGTTGGCGGCCACACTCGAGCTCAGCGCCTCCCAGCCCGTGGCGTTGGTGGCGAAGACGTCCGGACAGCTCAGCTCGAAGGGGCCACCCGGCGAGGAGAAGAGGCTGCCCCAGCACTGGTTGCGCCGCACCTGGCCGGCGTCGAGCGTGTAGTAGACGCGGTCCGGCGTGGAGACGAAGCCCCGGTTGGCGCCGGAGAGGAAGTCCGGTGGGGGGGCCTGATCGAGGACGATCGTCTTGCGGCCCCCGGGGACCTCGGCATGGAGCGACGATTGAATCTGCCGCTCCATCCAGCCCCCCTTCGCGTTGGCCACGATGATGACCTCGTTGCCCTGGTAGCGGTTGAGGCCCCAGGGGCAGGTGGGCGACGCGTCCTCGCTCGCGCAGTCGTCGAGGCCCGCGTCCGGGGCGAAGAGCAGGCTCTCCTCGCTGGAGGAGCAGTGGGACGGGGCGGAGGAGATGTCGCAGCCGCCGTTGAGCTCGTTGAGCAGGGCAATCCCATTCGCGGGGAGCCCCGTGGTCTGGTCATCCGCGAGCTGCGAGTACCCATTGAAGTTCGAACCCCGCCGGGGCAGGTCCGCGAGGAAGCCGAGCCGGTTCTCCTCGGCGACCAGGAAGGTGGGCGGGAAGAGCTCGGCGGAGCCATCGACGCGCGCATGGCGGGGGCATCCCAGCCCGGCCTGCCGCAGCTCCGCGCCCAGCTGCCCCAGCACGAGCGCGGCGCTCCGCTTCATCTCCGCGAGCTCCACCTGCCGGCGGTGCAGGACGGTGGTGCGGGCGAAGGCGGCGAACGCCACGGCCAGCACGACGAGCGCCACCGCACCGCCCACCAGCAGTTCGATGAGCGTGAAGCCCCGGCGCCCCTTCACCATCGTAGCGCCTCCAGGGACAGCGAGCTGCCGCGGTAGTCCATCCGGACCACGGCCCTCTTGTAGAACAGGGGGCCGGTGACGGTGGTGTCCACGAGCGAGTCCGTCACCTCCGTCACGGTGACGGTGCACGTCCACCCGGTGGGCAGCGGCACCAGCAGCGCCTGGCAGGGCTTGGGGCCTCCGGCCACCCAGGCCGAGGCCGAGGAAGGCTGCGCGCGCATCCACTCGAGCTGCTCGGTGACCCGCTGCGCCGCGTCCTGATCCGCCACGGCCCGGCCCACGTCCTCGCCGCCCCGCGACAAGGCGCCGAACACCCCCACGAGGGCGAGCATCATCACCACCCCACCCACCAGCGCCTCGGCGAGCACGTACCCGCGCCTGTGCTTCGCTCCACTCATGGGCACACCTCCGACGAGGGCTCGTCCCTCACGCACACCGGGCCGTTGACCGCCAGCAGGACGGACAGCTCCTCGCCCCCGGACGTCACCCGCAGCTTCGCGGGCGTCTTCGTCATGTCCTCCGTGTGCAGCCGGCCGTTGGGCCGCCACACCGCCTCCACTCCGGGCTCCACCCGCACCGTCGTCAGCGAGGGCATGGGAATCCACTCGACGGGCTGCAGTTGCGCCAGGGGGGTGGGGTTCTCGCAGTCGGCGGTCGGACGGCGCGACAGGCGCAGCCGGTTGCCCGGAGCCCCGGCGATCACCGGGGTGTCGTCCTGGTAGACGTCCAGGTGGAAGCACCGCCCCGAGTCCCGGGCGAAGAGCCGGGCCCGCGCCGCCCCCGCGGCGACCAGCTCCGCGGCCTGCCGGCGGCGATAGCGCCCGTTGAGGGGCCCGAGCGATACGATCGCCAGGCCCGTGAACAGGCCCAGCAACGCCACCGTCACGAGCACCTCGGTCAATGTGAATCCGCGTGGCTTCCGTGGCATGAGGGGTGCAGGCATCGTAACGCTCCCGGGCCCGTCCAAAATATCAGAACGTGGGAGAAGACCCCACAGAACGTACATCGCTCACGCGAAAAACGGGGTTTGGGGACCCGGAACGGGGCCCCGGAGGGCCGGCTTCACCCTCAGCGACTGCACGACGGCCCTGCAGAAGACGTGGCTGGCCCAGGACCTGGCCGCCACGAGCCGCCCCTGGAAGGTGGTCTTCTTGCACCACCCGCCCTGGTCCAGCGGCGAGCACCCGTCGAGCACGGCCATGCGCCGCGACTTCTCCCCCCTCTTCGAGCAGTACGGGGTGGACCTGGTCCTCACCGGCCATGACCACAACTACGAGCGCACCAAACCGATGAAGGGCGACGCGGTGGCGCCCGCGGGCACGCGTGGCATCCCCTACCTGGTGGTGGGCAGCGGCGACGCGACCCTGCGCCCCTTCCCCGGCGCCCAGCCGGACTGGACGGCCTTCCGCGACAACACCCACGTGGGCTACCTGGATGTGGTGGTGGACGGCGGCACGCTGACCACGAAGTTCATCACCTCGAGCGGCACCGTGCGCGACAGCCTCACGCTGACGAAGACGCTGCCCGCCGCGGTGGCCGCGCCCTCCGGTGTCTCGGCGATGTCCGCGGACGCCCCCCAGGGCCCCACGTACGACCCCAAGCAACTGCCCGAGTTCCTGCGCGACCAGAAGCCGGTGCCCCCGGCCGACACGCTGGAGTCCGTGGCGGACGCGCCCGAGCCGGTGCCCGCCACCGCCCTCGAGCAGCGGTAACCCGGTACTTCCGGTTGGAATGCCGCCCGGACGCGGCGAGGATGCCGGGCGGCATTCCCCGGGAGTCCCAAGAGAATGAATCGCATGCACTGGTTGGACGCGCTCGCCGCGAGATTCACCGTGGCGCGCCAGCCCCGCTTCTTCGAGGACGGCTGGGGCTCCAACGCGCTGTTGGAGAAGCTCACCCGGGGCCCCCAGGGCTTCGCCTTCCCCGAGCTGTCCGAGGTGACGGTGCGCCCGGCCCGGCGCGAGGGGCACCTGCTCGTGCAGGAGGGCCGCTTCCCCAGCCCCGCCGCCGTGGGCTCGCTGCCCGAGGCCTGCCGGGAGGCGCGCTTCCAGCTGCTGCTGCCCCATGACGCGGGCCCCCGTCCGCCGGTGTGCGTCTTCCTGGCCGCTTCCGGGGACGAGGGCTTCGGCCTGCGCCGCTTCATCGCGAAGGAGCTGGCCCGCGAGGGCGTGGGCGCGCTGCTGCTGGAGAATCCCTACTACGGTTCGCGCCGCCCGCCCGGACAGAAGGGCCCGGCGGTGCGCACGGTGGTGGACCTGCTGCTCATGTTCCGCGCCACGGCGGTGGAGGCGACGGCGGTGCTCGGATGGCTGCTGGCCACGGGCCACCCCAAGGTGGGCATCTCCGGCTACAGCATGGGGGGCAGCATCGCCGCCTATGCCGCCGCCATGTTCCCCCTGCCCGCGGCCGTCATTCCCCTGGCGGCGGCGCACTCGTCGGCGCCCGTCTTCACCGAGGGCGTGCTGTCCGCCGTCCCCGACTGGGAGGCGCTGGGCCGCACCACCGGTGGCCCCGAGGCGGCGCGCCAGCGGCTGGCCGAGCTGCTCTCGGCGGCGGCCACCACCGCGCTGCCGCCCCTGGCCCACCCGCGCCGCGCCATCCTCCTGGCCGCGCGCCGGGATGGCTTCGTCCCCTCCGCCTCCACCCTGCGCCTGCTGCAGCACTGGCGCGGGGCGGAGCTGCGCTACCTGACGGGGGGACACATCAGCGCCTTCTTCACCGGGAGGAGCGCCATCATCCAGGCCATCCTCGACGCCTTCTCCCGCATCGAGCCCCTCCAGCTTCCCCCCGAGGAGCAGCCGCCCGCGTGAGCACCCACGGGTGGGCTGGCCGGTGGCGCATGGCCTGACGTACGCTCGGCGCATGGTCCGCTCTCCCCTTCCGCTCGTCGCGCTCATGGGTGCCATGGGCTGCACCCAGGACGCTTCCGCCCCGGGCGAAGCGCCGGACGAGGACGGCCCGACGCTCATCCAGCGGCTGAAGGGAGAGGACACGAGCAAGGGCTCCAGCGTCCGGGGGCTGTCGCCCGAGGAGCGCGCGAGCCTCTTCCCGCGGCCCATCCCCGCCCCCGAGGGCTGGCAGGCCCGGGCGGACGCGTCCGTCGAGCCCGAGGACGCGGGAAGCGCCTCCGAGGACTACGCGGAGCAGCGCCGTCAACTCTACGCGCAGCGCATGCAGCAGTTGCAGGAGGACGCGGCGCTGCGGGACGCGGGCATCGAGAGGACACTCGAGGAGCGGGCGGCGGACGAGGCCCTGGCGATGGGCCCGGTGCCCAAGGACATCGCGGGCCAGCGCCGCCAGCAGCTCGCCAAGGAGCGGCTGGAGACGGAGCGGTTCCGCAGGTTCGGCAAGGGCGGCGGCATCAAGCGCGGTGAGATGCTCCACGTCATCCGCGACACCGACGGCGGCACCGGCACGGACGGCGGCACCCGGGCCGCGCTCAAGCAGTAGGGGGAGCGCGCCATGTCTCCCCCGAGCCCTCCGCTGCGCGTGGCCTACGACGTGGAGGCCGCCACCGTCCTCACGCGCCACAATCCGCTCCACCCGTACGCGCCGGACCTCGAGCGGCTGAAGCAGAACTCCGATGCCTTCCCGCTCGCCAGGGCGCTCACCCAGGCGGGCCGCCCGGCCACTCCGCTGGCGCTGGACGCGAACGCACTCGAGTCCCTGCACGCCCTGGCCCGAGAGCGTCCGCCGCTCGTCTTCAACCTGTGTGACACGCTCGGCGGCGAGGGCGCACCGGCACTGCTGGTGCCCACCGTGCTCGACGCGCTGGCCATTCCGTATACGGGCGCGGACGCGAAGGGTCTGGCCCTCACGAAGAGCAAGCATGCCCTCAAGGCGCTGCTGGCGAGCGAGGGCGTGCCCACGCCGCGCTTCCAGTGCATCCACGACGCGGCGGAGACGGAGGGCTTCACGCTGACGCTGGAGCCTCCCGTCGTCCTCAAGCCCTGCGGGGAGCACGCCTCCATCGGCCTGGAGGCGGCGAGCGTGGCGTGGAACGACGCCGAGGTCCGGGCGCGGGCGCGGCACCTGCTCGGCCGTTTCGGCGGCCCGGTGCTGGTGGAGGAGTACGTGGAGGGCCGCGAGTTCTACGTGTCGGTGGCGGGAGACCCGCTCCGGGCGCTGCCGGTGATGGAGCAGACCTTCGGGGACCTGCCCGAGGGCTACCTGCGGATGCGCACCTTCGACACGAAGTGGTTCACGGCGCCGGGCCTGTCCGGAGACACACCGCTGCTCGAGCGGGACGCGCGGTGGAGCAGGCCGGTGCCCCGGCGGCAACCGGCCTCACCGTGGCGCCGCCGCGAGACGGTGGAGGAGCTGTGCGTGAGGGCCTTCGGGCTCGCGGGAGGCCGGGACTGGGGCCGGGTGGAGTTCCGGCTGGAGGCGGGCGGAGTCCCCCTGCTCATTGACATCACCCCCAACTCGTACCTGGCCCCGAGCGCCCCCTGCGTGCTGGCCGCGAAGGAGGCGGGCCTGACCTACGCGGCCTTTCTCGGCCTCATCATCGACGGAGCCCTGGGCCGGGCGCGGCGTCAGGGCTGATGTCATAACGGGCCCGGAGGATTTCATGAGCGACGTCTTCGACCAGGCCATCGACCGGGTGCTGAGCCGGAAGAACCGCGAGGTGTACGAGCTGCTGCAGCGCAGTGGCCTGTACGACAACGTGGCCACGGCCATCCGGGGCCGGAAGGTGCGGGTGCGGGGGAAGTGGCTGACGGACTTCGCCTCGTGCAACTACCTGGGGCTGGACCTGAGGCCCGAGGTGATGGAGGCCATCGGCCCGGCGGTGCGCGAGTGGGGCACGCACCCCTCCTGGGCGCGCATGTGCTGCAGCCCCGAGCTGTACGAGCGGCTGGAGGCGGAGCTCGCCGCGCTGCTGGGCACGGAGGACGCGCTGGTGCTGCCCACCATCAGCCTCATTGGCATTGGCCTCATCCCGGCGCTCACGGGCAAGGGGGCGGCCATCTTCGCGGACAAGGTGGTGCACAAGGTCAACCATGACGGCTGCCGGCTGGCGCGGGACATGGGGGCCACGCTCACCAGCTTCCGCCATGAGGACCTCTCGACGCTGGAGGCGGGGCTGGCGGCGCACGCGGGCGCCACGGTGCGGCTGGTGGTGGTGGACGGGGTGCTGTCCACCACGGGGCGGTTGCCGGAGCTGGGGCGCATCCTGGAGATCGCCCGCGCGCACGACGCCATCGTCTACGTGGACGACGCGCACGGCTTCGGTGTGCTGGGAGAGAGCCCCTCGCCCGAGCACCCGTACGGCCGCAAGGGCAACGGCGTCATCCGCCACCTGGGGCTCACCTACGACAACGTCCTCTACGTGTCGGGGCTGTCCAAGGCCTACTCGTCGCTGGCGGCCTTCATCGGCTGCCCGAGGAAGCTCAAGCCCTTCCTCAAGTGCAACGTGACGAGCTACCTGGTGTGTCGGGGCCTGTGCCCACGGCCTCGCTGGCCACGGCGCTGGCCGGGCTGGAGCTCAACGCCCGCGAGGGCGACACGTGGCGCCGCACCCTCCACGAGTACACGCGCGCCATCCTCGACACCTACCGCGAGCGGGGCATTCCCACGGACAACGACACGGCGTTCCCCATCGTCAGCGCCTACGTGGGGAGCGCGGAGAACGTGGAGCGCGGCGGGCAGCTGCTCTTCGAGGAGGGCATCAACGTGACGCTGCAGGGCTACCCGCTGGTGCCGCGAGACAAGGGCGTGCTGCGTGCCACGCCCACCGTGGCCAACACCTGGGACGAGGTGGAGCAGCTCATCACCGCCGTGGGCCGCGTGCACCGGACGCTGATGGCCCGGTAACGGCTCAGTAGAAGACGCGGGTGGAGAAGATGAGCCGCACGGCGGTGTCCCCGGCGCAGTCCTCGTTCTCCCGCCGCCCGAAGAGCAGCTCCGCGCCGAACGTGACGGAGCGCACCGGCGTCACGAGCAGGTTGCCGGAGAGGCGGAAGTCACCGCCGCTGGAGCCCTCGCCGTAGAAGTCCGCGGAGATGTGGCCGATGAGCGGCCAGCGCTCGCGGGCCGGAGGCGGCTTCATTGTCGCGGACAAAACCCTCCCCTTCGACGCACCGCACCAATCGAAGAGGGCGGCAACCGGGGCAGACTCCCGCCGACAATCTCCGAATCCCAACACAGGAGCCCCCCATGCAACGACGTCTCTTCACATCCCCCCGCCTGCTGGCAGCCGTGGTGCTCGCGCTCGCCCTGGGTGCCTGCGACACGCAGTCACCGGACGAGGACTCCCTCTCCACGCGGAGCGCCGCGCTCGCCGACCCGTGCTCGGCCAACCAGAGCTTCCAGATTGGCGCGGGCATCCATGACATCACCGGCCCGGCGGCGGAGATCGGCATGATGGGCTACGCCATGGTGGACCAGAAGACGGCGGGCATCCACCAGCGCCTGCGCTCGCGCGCCTTCGTCATCGCCTCGCCCTGCAACGGCAAGCGCGCGGTGTTCGTGAGCGCGGACCTGGGCCAGGTCTTCCAGGGTGTGCGGCAGCAGGTGGTGGAGAAGCTGCGCGCCCGGTACGGCACCCTCTACACGGACGACAACGTGCTGCTGAGCGCCACGCACACGCACTCGGGGCCCGGTGGGCACTCGCACTACGCGCTCTACAACCTCACCATCCTCGGCTACGACAAGCAGGGCTTCGACGCCATCGTGGACGGCATCTTCCAGTCCATCGTCCGCGCCCACGACAACCTGGCGCCCGGCACCATCCGCGTCGCCTCCGGAGACCTGCTCGACGCGAGCATCAACCGCTCCCCCGAGGCCTACCTGCGCAACCCGGCCACCGAGCGTGCGCAGTACAGCTACGACACGGACAAGCGCATGACGCTGCTGCGGCTGCGAGGGGATGACGGGAGCGAGGTGGGCCTCATCAACTGGTTCGCCGTGCACGCCACGTCCATGGGCAACGACAACCTGCTCATCAGCGGCGACAACAAGGGCTACGCCTCCTACCTCTTCGAGAAGCTCAAGGGGACGAGCTACACCGCGCAGCGCACCTTCGTGGCGGCCTTCGCGCAGAGCAACGAGGGCGACGTGACGCCCAACATCTACGGTGGCACCAACGGCGGCGGCGCCAACGACTTCGAGAGCACGGAGCTCTCCGCGCGCAAGCAGTACAACCTGGCGAAGACGCTCTATGACACGGCCTCGGCGCCGCTGACGGGCGGGGTGGACTTCCGGCACGCGTACGTGGCGATGGACTCGGTGCAGGTGGCGCCCGCGTACACGGATGGCGTGTGGCGCACCACCTGCGAGGCGGCCATTGGCGACTCCATGCTGGCGGGCGCCGAGGACGGCCCGGGCTACGGCTACGAGGGCTCCACCTGCGAGAGCCTCGACGACGCGTGGAGCGTCTTCAACTGCGCCCTCTCCGCCACGCCGTGCCAGGGGGAGAAGCCCATCGTCCTGGAGATGGGCACCCTGACGCCCTACCCGTGGACGCCCGAGGTGCTGCCGTTGCAGGTGGTGCGGCTGGGCAACGTGGCGCTGGTGGGGCTGCCCTTCGAGCCCACCACCATGGCGGGGCGGCGGGTGCGGCAGCAGGTGCTCGCGCAGCTGTCCTCCGTGGGGGTGGACCAGGTGCTCATCGCCGGCCTGTCCAACGCCTACGCGGGCTACCTGGCCACGCGCGAGGAGTACGCGAAGCAGGACTACGAGGGCGCCTCCACGCACTTCGGCCCGTGGACGCTCGCGGCGGTGCAGCAGGAGGTGGACAAGCTGGCGGTGGCCCTGCGCACGGGCGCCACGGTAGCCACGGGCCCCACGCCGAGAGACCTGCGCAACAACCAGTCCACGGTGCAGACGGGCGTGGTGTACGACGACAAGCCGCTGCTGGTGAGCTTCGGCAGCGTGGTGACGAACGCGCTCGCCAGCTACACGCGGGGCCAGACGGTGAGCGTGAAGTTCTGGGGTGGCCACCCGAAGAACAACCTCCGCCGCCAGGGCAGCTTCCTGCAGGTGCAGCGCAAGTCGGGCACCTCGTGGGTGACGGTGGCCAACGACTGGGACTGGGAGACGAAGTACCGCTGGCAGCGCTACGACTGCGCTCCCACCTTCGGCTGCTCGCACGTCACCACCGAGTGGACGATTCCGGCGGACACGGTGCCGGGCACCTACCGCATCCGCCATGACGGCGACTGGAAGTCCGGCTGGGACGGGCTCATCCGCGCCTACAGCGGCACGTCGCGCGAGTTCACCGTGAACTGAGCCGCACGCGTCAGCGGACCTCCAGCTCCTGGAAGATCACCCCATCCAGTTCCAGGCGCCGCACCGTCTCCACGAAGCGCTCATTGGCGACGATGAGCGTCGCCCCCTGCCTCAAACGGAAGAGGTCGGGCTCCGGGGGAAGCGAGGCGGCGTCGAGGATGATGGGGTCCGGACAGGTGAGGAAGTCATTCCCGCAGGTGGGGCATGGGGGCCGGAGGTCTGGCGGCAGGCAGTCGGGGTGGAGCTGGCCATGCAGTTCCATCTGCATCTCGAGCAACGTGGGGGCATGTTTGGTGCGGAAGCGGATGCGAGTGGGGCACCCCTGCAAACCCCGCACGCCCGCTTCCCGCAAGCGCTCCAACGCCTCACGGCGCAGACACAGCGCCCAGGGCATATACAGGTCCAGCTGGCCGAAGTAGCCCACCCCGGTGCCTTCCAGGGGCCCGAACAGTGTTCCTGGCTCCAGCATCGCGTCCTTGGGGACCAACGGGCGCACCACCTCCCGCAGCCGCTTGATCTCCTCGAGTGGAACGGGCCAGGGATCGGACAGCTTCTTCAACTCGTGCGGTGGCAGGCTGGACAGGTCCACGCACGGGTATTCGAGGCCCGCCCCCGCCCCTCCGCATCTGCATGTCGGGCAGGGCTCCAGACCGGGTAACCCCAACCTGTGCGCGGCGTTCAGATAACCCGTGTAGCGCGGCGAAGGGTCTCGCTCGAGTCGATAGAACTTCATGCGTTCGTGTCTCCATCCTCGGCGGTCACGGAGCGAGGAGTTGGGGGCCTGGTGGGGAAACCGTGGCGCCCTGCTCCGCGCGCTCCCGCTCACGCACCGCGGGTGAAGCCGTGGCGCACGCGGCCAGCAGGAGCGCGGAGAGCAACAGCGACAGCAGGGAACGGAGCGGGAGGAGTCTGTTCATCCCCTGCCCTTGTATCAATGACGCGGAGACACCGCGACGCACTCGTAGCCCATGCGGCCCCTCTCGCAGCGTCTGGCATACTGGGGCACGTGAGAGCCCATCACCGGAAGCCAGGCCCCCCGCCCTCGTTCCCCTCTCCGTCCGGGAGGCGCCCATGAGCGCGCGGGAGTCCGCCCTGGCCGCATGGCGCTCCGCGCTGGGCGAAGAGCACGTCGTCACCGAGCCGGAGGCGCTCGCGGCCGCGGAGACGGCCACCTTCGCCACCACCCAGCGCATCCCCGCCATCCTCCGCCCGGCGAGCACCGCCGAGGTCCAGGCCTGTCTGCGCATCGCCCAGGAGCACCGCGTCCCCGTCTACCCGGTGAGCACCGGACGCAACTGGGGCTACGGCTCGCGCGTGCCGCCCCGGGACGGCAGCGTGTTGATGGAGCTGGGCCGGATGAACCGCATCCTCGCCCACGACGAGAAGCTCGCGTACCTCACCGTGGAGCCCGGCGTCACCTTCCGCCAGGCCCATGCGTGGCTGCGGGCCCAGGGCTCGCGGACCTTCATCACCTCCATTGGCGGCTCTCCGGACGCGAGCATGGTGGGCAACGCGCTCGAGCGCGGGGACGGGCGCGGGCCACACGCGGACATCTTCCAACACGTGTGTGCCCTGGAGGTGGTGCTTCCCACGGGCGAGCGGGTGGAGACGGGGCTGGCGCGCTTCCCGGGCGCCCGGGCCGCCCCCGTGTTCCGCTGGGGCGTGGGCCCCTCGCTGGACGGGCTCTTCAGCCAGTCCTCGCTGGGCGTGGTGACGCGCATGACGTTCTGGCTCGCGCGCAAACAGCCCTACCTGCGCGAGTTCTTCATCTCCGTGGACGAGGACGCGCAGCTCTTCGAGCGGCTGGACAGGCTCCAGGAGCTCGCGCTGGACGGCACGCTGCGCAGCAGCTTCTTCTTCTGGAACGACATCAAGGCGCTCAGCATCGCGCAGCAGTACCCGTATGCCGCCACCCGTGGGCGCACGCCCCTGCCCGCCTTCCTCCTGGACCAGTTCCGCGAGGGCTTCGGCCGCTGGGCCATCAGCGGGGCCCTCCACGCTCCGGACGTGGACATGGGCGCGGTGCTGGAGCGGAGGCTGGCCGCCGCGCTCGAGGGACTGCCGCGTCCGCTGCGCCTCTCGCCTCCCCCCGTGGACGGAGAAAGCCCCTTCCAGGGCGTCCCCACGGACATCAACCTGTCCATGACTTACTGGCGCAAGCGCACGCCCAGGCCGGACGAGCCCCACCCGGACCGGGACCGCTGCGGCTTCATCTGGTGCTCGGTGGCCCTGCCCTTCACCGGCGAGGAGGCCTGGCGCGCCGTGGCCATCGCGGACCGCCTCCCGCGCATGTTCGGCTTCGAGCCCAACCTGGCACTGCTCGCCCACTCCGCCCGCTGCCTGTACCTCGTGGTGGCCCTCGCCTTTGATCGCGACAAGCGCGGCGAGGACGAGCGCGCCCTGGCCTGCTACCGGGCGCTGGCACGCGAACTGACCACCGCCGGCTACTACCCCACCCGGCTGGGCCTCCAGTCCGCGGAGGACTCCCTGCCCACGGGGGATGACTCGCTCGCGCTCCTGCGGCGGCTGAAGCGGGCCGTTGATCCCGCCGGAATCCTGGCCCCGGGGCGCTATGTGCCCGGAATCCCTGGGGAGGACCCGGAATAGCCCCGGGAAGATCCACGGAAAATAAGTCTCCAGGAAACTTCTTTTAGGCCCCGCCGATAACCCCTTCAACGCCGCACTCGCCAGAATCCCCCGGAGCCCCCGCCATGACCTCGATCTCGCGTTCCGCTGAGTTCAACCGCTACCGCCCCGTGTCGCAGACCCGCGCCGAGCCCGGTGCGGAGCGCAATCAGGCGTACCGCGAGGTGCAGCGGGACTTCCGCGCGGACAACAACCCGCAGCGCCAGGCGGAGCTCGACGCCGCCGTCGCCAGGCAGAAGCGTGGCGAGACGCTCAACCCGCACGAGCAGGGGCTGATCGACGGCCAGCGCCGCACCACCAGCACCACGCAGACCCACAGCCCCGGCCAGACGTCCATCCAGAAGACGCTGGAGACGAGCGGCTACGAGCAGGAGCTGGTCTCCGGCAACGTGGGCAAGGAGTGGGCGGCCTTCCAGGGCTCGCACACCTCGGGTGACGTGAACGGCTCCTTCCACAACACGGTGGAGGGCCAGGCCCTCACGGCCGGCGCCAGCGCCAACGGCTCGGTGGCGTTCGACCCCGCCAACGGCAAGGTGATTGCGTCCGGCGGCGCCGAGGCCAAGGCGGACCTGGTGCGCGGCTCCGTCGAGGGCCACGTGGACAGCCCCGTGGGGAAGACCACGTGGCAGGCGCAGGGCAACGTGGGCGCCGAGGCCAGCGTGCAGGGCCAGGTGGTGGTGGATCCGCTCCACGGTGACGTGGCGGCCAACGTGGGCGGCGAGGCGTTCGCCGGGGCCCGCGCCAGCGCCGAGGTGACGCAGCAGGTCGGTCCCGCCTCCGCCACGGTGGGCGCGGAGGCCTTCGCCGGTATCGGCGCCGAGTTCGAGGCCAACGTGGGCCTGCAGGACGGCAAGCTGTCGGCCAACTTCGACGTGGGCGCCGCGCTGGGCATCGGCGGCAGCGTGGAGTTCGGCGTGGAGCTGGACGTGGGCAAGGCCGTGGACACCGTGAAGGACATCGGCGGTGGCATCAAGGACGCCGCCGAGGGCGTGAAGGACTTCGTCACCTCCTGGTAGTTCCTCGCGCTGACCGCTGTTCCCAGGGGCCTCGCTTCGGCGGGGCCCTTCGCGTTTCCAGCCCACGCTCGACAGCCCCCGGGCCCTGGGGGACACTCACCCACCATGAATCCTCTCGAGAAGCTCCTCGCGGCGGGGCAGCTGGCCCAGGCCCATGCGGAGGCGAAGAAGGTGCTCGCCCGCCAGCCGGCGAACCGGGACGCCCTCGTCGTCCTGGCCAAGCTGGCCCTGTTGCAGGGCAATCTGCCCCAGGGCGAGGAGCTCATCGCCAAGGCCGAGGCCCAGGGCCCCACCGGGGACACCCTGCTGCTGCGCGCGACGGTCGCCGCCCAGAAGGGCCAGCTGGACGTGGCCCTCAAGGCCTACCAGCAGGTGATGGCCAAGGAGCCCAAGCGCGCCGAGGCCCACTTCGGCCGCGGGATGATGCTCATCAAGCAGGACAAGGCGGAGCAGGCGCTGGAGTCGCTCGCCAAGGCCGCGCAGCTCGCTCCGGACAACTCCGTCTACCGCTACCGGCTGGGGCAGGTGCAGCTGGAGGCGGGCAAGGACGCGGAGGGGCTCGCCACGCTGCGGCAGGTGCTCTCGCAGCACCCCCGCTTCCTGCCCGCGTACCTCGGCCTGTCGCACGCGCTCGCGTCGCGGGATGATCTGCCGGGGGCCAGGCGCGTGCTGGAGCAGGGCCTCAAGGAGATTCCCCGCCACCCGCGCCTGCTCGGCTCCCTCACCGTGCTGAGCATGGCGCTGCGCGACGTGAACGCCTCGTACAAGGCGGCCTCGGCGCTGGCGGCGAGCCGGCCCAGGGACCCGGACGCGCAGGCCAACCTGGCGCAGCTCATGCTGGCGCGCGGCCAGTACCCGCAGGTGCTGCACCTGTGCCGCACCATGGACTCGCTGGGCCTGGCCACCGAGGCCCTGAAGATGGCGGAGGCCACCTGCTACGAGGCGGAGGAGCCGCCCGCGTACGACAAGGCGGTGGCGGCCTACGAGGCGGGCATGGGCCTGGCGCCGGACGGCTGGCGCGCCGCCAACAACCTCGGCCAGCTGCTGCTGCGCATGTCCGAGGAGGACGAGCCGCAACACCTCACCCGCGCCCTCACCGTGCTGGAGGAGGCCGTCCGGCGAGCCCCCCAGCAGCCCGAGCCCCAGCTCAACCTCGCCCTGGCCTTCGCGCGGGCGGGACAGCAGGCCAAGGCGCGCGAGCAGGTGAAGAAGGTGCTGGCCCTGCCCCTGCCCGAGACGGACGAGGTGCGGCAGGAGGCCGCTCGCCTGGAGCAGGCGCTGGCGAAGGCCTGACGCCCTGGGGCCTCCGGCCAGGGCACCGCCCGGGTGTAGAATCGGCCTCGACAGGAGGCCGGTATGAGGAGCGCGCTTCACGAGCGGTTCCGAACCCTGGGTGAGCACTACCGCACCGAGCGCACGAAGCAGGGCCGTCAGCGGCGCAAGGGCGCGGCGGCGGCCCCGGGTTTCGATCGCGCGGCGTTCCGGTGGCTCGGCGAGGCGGGCATGTTCCGCGGGGCCCTGGAACCCTCCATGGGGGGCGAGGGGCTGCCAGGCGCGGTGCATGCGCTCGCGGGCTTCGCGGCGGGCTCGGGAGACCTCGGGCTTGCCACCTCGCTGCTCACGCACCTCGTCTGCGTGCGGCTGCTGGCCCGGGCCGGCACGGAGGCCCAGCACGCACGGCACCTGCCCCGGCTGCTGTCCGGCGAGTGGGTGGGCGCGGTGGCCAACACCGAGCCGCGCGCGGGCACGGACATCCTCGCCCTGCGCGCGCGCGTGGTGCCCACGCCCGAGGGCCCGCAGCTGGACGCGCGCAAGTGCAGCATCACCAACGTGGGGCCGGCGGACCTGGCCATCGTCTCCGCGCGGCTGGGCGGCGTGCCTCCGGCCCACGCGGTGAACCTCTTCCTGGTGGAGACGGCGTGGCCGGGCGTGCACCTGCGCCCGGTGACGGACCTCACGGGCCTGGCCACCTCCGCCACCGGCAACCTCATCGCCCGCCGGGTGGTGCTGCCCGAGGACGCACGGCTCGGCGAGCTGGGGGACGGCGTGCGCCTGTTCCGCGCCACCTTCACCGAGGAGCGGCTGCTCACCGGCGTGCTGTACCTCGCGGCGGTGCGCCGCTGCCTGGAGCGGGGAATGGCCCACGCGCAGTCGCGCCGCACCTTCGGCGAGCCCCTGGGGCGCCACCAGTACATTCAAGAGCGGCTGGTGCGCATGCGCGTGGCCGAGGAGACGCTGGAGGCGCTGCTGGACTCGACGCTCGGCGCGCTCGCGCGGGGCGAGGACGTGTTCGGCACCCTCTCCATCATCAAGCTGCACGGCGTGGAGACGGCGGTGGACGCGGCCCAGGGCCTCATCCGCATTCTCGGGGGCAAGGGCCTGCGCCGGGGCGAGGGCGCCGAGGGGATGCTGCGCGACTTGCTGTGCCTCTCCGTCTTCGGCGGCACCGTGGAGCTGCACAAGGTGGTGCTCTACAACGAGACGGTGAAGGCGCGCGGGAGGGCCCGGCCCGCCGCGAGCGGGGACGCGTCGCTCGAGGTGCACGACACCCGGGAGCTGCCGCCCGGGCTGGAGGCGGAGCTGTGCGCGCTGGTGGCCCGCTGCTTCCCGGGAGAGGACTCGGTGCGGGGCCGCTACTACTACGACACGCGGCCGGACCTGGTGGTGACGGTGCGGCGGGGCGGAGCGCTCGCGGGCTTCCGCACCGTCACCTTCCGCGAGGTGATGCTGGGCGGCCGCATGGTGAAGGTGGCGGGCCTGGGCATCGCCGTGGCGCCCGAGCACCAGCGGCGGGGACTGGGCACGCTCCTCACCCAGCGCGTGCTGGCACTGCTCGCCGAGCGCGGCGTGGAGCTCGCCCTCGCATTCCTCCTCAACCGCGCCGCGGAGAAGCTGCTGCGCGCCTCTGGCTTCTCCCGCCTCGCCGCCCCGGTGACGTACCTCGCCCGCGACGACGGCCGGCTCGTCACCGAGTCCATGCCCGCCTATGGCCTGGCGCTCGGCGGCTCCGCGCTGCTGGAGGAAATAGAGGCCCGCGGCGGGCTGCACCTGGGCGTCGGCACCTGGTGAGCCGGACGCGGTGCGTACCCTCCGTTGCCGCGGTGCCCAGTGGAGCGTCTCAAGCCTGTCCGCCGGTCACCGGGGACGGCGGGCCGCGCCGCAGGGGATCCCACGTGTACTGCTCCGTGGGCGTCAGCTTCATGTTGGTGAAGCCATGCCGGGCCACGAAGTCCGCGAAGCGCTCGGAGACGACGATGGTGCCGGACAGACCGCGGGCGGTAAAAATGTCATCGCCATTCCAGCTGCCCTGCTCGAGAACCACCCCGTGGATGGAGTCCACTCCAGTCTCACGGCACCAGTGACAAGTGATGGGCGAGGAGCGCCGGATACGGCTGCGGTGTTCGTCTACTGCCGCACTGCCAAAGACGGGAGTGACCACGAAGTACCTGGGTGTCGTGGGTGTCTTGGGGCCACGGCGCTGCCTGCGTACTCGCAGCACTTCCACTGGATGGCAACCTCGCAAGCCAGTGAGCCCCTCCGCACGAAAGGCGTCAACCAGACGCTCGCTGATGAGGACTTCATCACCGACGCCCCTGACGAAATCGCCAGGGTCCTTTCCGTAAAGTTCCAATGTACCGCGGTAGGGTGGCAACCACGGCAGCGAGCCGATGAAGTCTCCACACTGCGGGCATCTCGATGCTTCGCCTACATTGTTGTCGCTGCTGGTGAAGTCGACGTCGTGACTCCCCCCTCTTTCATGCTTCAAAACGAAGAAGCGCGGGGATGTGGAGGATTCAATAGCCATTGGGGAACCATGCCCGTCCCGGAACCCCGTCTACGGGAAGGTGACCTTGGGCAACGTAATGGTGCGGCCCCGCTCGTCCCACAGCGTCAGCGTCAACTCACCGCGAGCCTGCGCGTAGGACGCATCCACCTCCACGATGACGGGCTTGAGCTGGCCGGGTTCGATGTCTTCGTCCTGCCGGAACTTCAACCCCTTCATCTCCACGCCCCGCGCGTCCACCAGCGAGCCTCCGGCCACCCGCCACGGCTCCGGCCCGGAGTTGAGCAGCCACACCTCCGCCGCCACGCTCTTGTTGGAACGGTAGCTGTTCCCACTCCCCCAGGAGAGTCCCCCTTCCGGCGGCCCGGGCAAGTCCAGTTTGAGCATCTGGGCCTGGACTCCGCTGCGCCCCACCGTCTTGCTCGCGATGAGGCTCCGCAGTCCCCCTGACTGCTCGAGCAGGGCCTGGGTTCGCGCCAGTGCTTCGCGCAGTTGCGCCGTCCTGGCACGCTCCTGGAGCAATTCCCGCCGGAGCGACTCCCGGGTGCGCGCGTCGCGCGACACCTCCACCTGATGCGTCGCCTGTCCCGAATGGCCCACCAGCATCAACGTGATGCCACTCGAGGCCGGTTCTCCCTCGAAGCGGACCGTGAGCCGCAACCGCTCCCCCGCGCTCATCTCCGGGGGGGGCATCACCGTGAGCAGCTTGCGGTCACGCACCACCTCCTCGAAGTGCACCTCGTCCTGCAGCTCCACGCTGGCGGGAGCGTCGAAGTGCAGGCTCGTCGTGAGCCCCGGACTGACACAGATCTCCCGGGCCGCGGCGGTGGGCTCGAGTGCCAGCTCGATGCGCTGGACGTCCTCGCAGCGGGCCACCGGGCGTGGCTCCACGACGGCGGCGCCTTGAAGGGACAGCAGTGTCAGGAGGGACCAGGGCGGGGATGGGAGCACGGAAGACGGCCTCCAGCGCGGGGACTAGCGGAAGCTGAACACGGACATGACGCGCGGATCCCACCAGATGCGCGCTTCCTTCGCCGTACTCCCCGGTTCCATCTCCCAGCCAACGCCCGAGGTGGACACCCACTCCAGGCAGACGGGCACGATCTCCCCTCCCGGCAGGAGGGCCTCGCTGAAGCGGCCATAGACCCGCCCCTTCCCGAAGATGGCCTGGCCCCGGAAGCGGGTGTGCTCCGGCAGCTTTCCCCAGGTGCCCAGCATCTCGACGGTGACCTCGCCCTCGCGGATGACGGCGATCCGGGTGCTCCAGAAGGCGGGGAAGATGGTGGGCTGCTCCTCTCCCGCGGGAATCTGGAACCGCTCGCGGGTGGCGGCGGCGCCGGGCGGGCACTCGGCCGGTGCGGGAGGCGGGCGCTGCGGCGGGCCGCTCGCACAGCCGGAGCCAGCGAGGCAGCCGGCGGCGAGCAGGGAGCGGGTCGTCTGGGATTTCTTCATGGCGGGTTCCTCGCTTCGTTTCGTCGCACGGGCGACGGACGTGGGAGTGGGTGACGCCTCGGAAGCCGCGCCCTGGCCAACGTCTCCCGTCGAGTGAGCGGACGCGACTTCCTGGCGTGGGACAGCCTGCTGAGACGGGAGAGGCAGGGTGGACGCGGGACGCTGGGTGGCCTTGGGACTCCCGGAGGCCGCCCACAGGACGCCCCCCAGCACGGCGGCGCCGAGCCCGAGCCCCACGGCCCATCGCCACCGCCGTTCCACCGGACGGGTGGGCTCGGAGCGCTTCTCCAGCGCGGGAAACAGCGGCGCGCGCCAGGAGTCATCGGCCTGGGCCGCCGCGGCCTCCAGCGCTTCCTCCAGCGCTTCCTCGAGCGCCACGGCGTCCGGGTAGCGGGCCTCGGGCGCCTTCTCCAGCATGCGCAGACACAGCGCGCCCAGCGCCGGGGGCACGCGCGGGTTGAGCACCCGCGGGGCCGGGGGCGTCTCCTCGAGGATGACGCGCACCAGGCCCGGGTTCTTCCTGTCGCCGAAGGGCAGCTCGCGCGTGAGGAGCCAGTAGAGCATCACCCCCAGCGCCCACAGGTCATCCGCCGGGCCGAAGGGATAGGGCTCGCCCTCCCACTGCTTCGCGAAGCGCAGCGCCTCGGGGCTGCGGTACTCCGGGGTGCCGGGCGGCAGCTGCATCGTCAGGCGCCGGGCGCCCTCGTACGCGGCGGCGCCGAAGTCCACCAGCACCGGCTGCCCATCCGCCTCGCGCATGACGATGTTGGCTTCCTTCACGTCCCGGTGCACCACGCCCGCGGCGTGCACGTCCGCCAGGGTGCCCGCCAGCGGCAGCAGCACCCGCTCCAGCAGCTCGAGCGCGGACGGGTTCTCCTCGCGGACCCACACGTCCAGTGGGCGGCCCTCCACCAGCTCCAGGGCCAGCACGAGGAAGCGCGGCGCGTCCTCCGGCCAGAGGCTGTAGCCCAGGAAGCTGACGACATTGGGGAACTGGGCCCGGCGCAGCGCATCCACCTCGCGCTCGCCCCGGGGGCCCATGCGCACCAGCTTCACGGCGAAGCGGCGCCCATCCCGGGAGGCCTTGAAGACGGTGCCGAAGCTGCCGGTGGCGATCTTCCCCTCGAGGGTGAAGCCGGCCACGCGCCCGCCCACCGCCCACTCCGCCATCTCATCGTGCATCCATTATCCACCTCTGCCGGTGAGGTTACCCGACCGGTGGGTGGCGGCCCCGGACGCACCGGGTAGGGCCTGTTTCACAGGACGTCTTTAGAGAAGCCGGAGGGGAAGCCCGGTGGGAAGCTCAGTCCACCTCGATGGCGGTGACGGCCAGGCCCGTCTGTCCGAGCTGCTCGCCGTCGCCGCTGCCACACACGGGGCAGCGCAGCTGGTGGTGCTCGGGGGCGTAGGTGCGGCCGCACGTGCGGCAGCGCGCCTCCACGTGGATGAGGTTCAGCAGGAGCCGGGCCCCCTCGGCGCGGGTGCCCCGGGCGTGGGTGGCGAACTGGGAGGACAGCCGCTCGGGGGACAGGGACTCCGTCTCCGCCACCCAGCCACGCACCACGCGGATGCGCGAGGCCCGGTGGAACACGGCCTGTTGGAGCACGGTCTCGAGCACCTGCCGGGCAAGGGAGGACTCATACATGGCGACACTCTCGGAGCGGAGGTCCCGAGGCCTCCGGGGGGAAGGGTCTGGAAATGTACCGTGCCAGCCCCCGCGCCCTCCCAGTCCCCCCTCCGCACAAGGGAGCCGGGCACGTCATCCGGCCAACGGTTGCCCCTCCCCCATCCGGCACCGGACGGCGGGCCCGGCCGGCTGGGAGGGGGCATGTGACGAAGGATTGATGCACCCGCGAGGAGCCGAGCGCATATGTTCCCCCGCATCCGCGTTCCGGAGGGCGACATGGACGAGCAGGGCGTACACATCGAGACCCATCCCCGCGAGGGAGATCCACTGCTGCGAGCGGGCAGGCCGGACCCCTGCCTCATGGTGCTCTTCGGAGCCACGGGAGACCTGGCGCAGCGCAAGCTCTTCCCGGCGCTCTTCGAGCTGGCGCGGCAGGGGAACCTGCCCGACCAGTTCGCGGTGGTGGCCTTCAGCCGCTCGGAGCACAACCTGGAGCAGTTCCGCGCGCAGGTGAAGGAGGGGCTGAAGAAGTTCGCCCGCACGCAGCCGCTGGACGAGGCCACGTGGGAGCGGCTCGCCTCGAAGCTGGAGATGATGACGGGGGCCTATGACGACCCGGCCTCCTACCAGCGCCTGCGCGAGCACCTGGACCGCATCGCCGAGCGCTTCGGGACGCAGGGCAACCAGCTCTACTACCTGGCCACGCCGGCCTCCACGTTCCCCGCGCTGCTGGAGGGCCTGTCCGGCTCCGGGCTGTTGTACCGGGAGAACGCCGAGGTGAAGCGGCCCTGGAGGCGGCTCGTCATCGAGAAGCCCTTCGGCAGGGACCTGGCCACGGCGAAGGAGCTCAACCGGGCGCTGGCGGCGGTGCTGGACGAGAAGCAGATCTTCCGCATCGACCATTACCTGGGCAAGGAGACGGTGCAGAACATCCTCGTCTTCCGCTTCGCCAACGCCATCTTCGAGCCGCTGTGGAACCGGCAGCACATCGACCACGTGGAGATAACGGCGGCGGAGAAGATTGGGGTGGAGGGGCGGGGGCGCTTCTACGACGAGACGGGCGTCATCCGGGACATGGTGCAGAACCACCTGTTGCAGGTGCTGGCGCTGTGCGCGATGGAGCCGCCGGTGTCGTTCGCGGCGGAGGACATCCGGGACGAGAAGAACAAGGTGTTCCGCGCGCTGCGGCCCATGGTGGGCAGCGAGGTGCAGAAGTACGTGGTGCAGGGGCAGTACCGGGGCTACCGGGAGGAGCAGGGGGTGGCCAAGGACTCGAGGACGCCCACGTACGTGGCGCTGAAGACATACGTGGACACGTGGCGTTGGCAGGGGGTGCCCTTCTACGTGCGCGCGGGCAAGAGCCTGAGCAAGCGGGTGACGGAGGTGTCCATCCACTACAAGTCCGTGCCGCACTGCCTCTTCAACACGAGCGACACGTGCCAGCGGTTGCAGCCCAACGTGCTCACGCTGCGCATCCAGCCGCGCGAGGGGATTGCGTTGAGCTTCGAGTCGAAGGTGCCGGGCGAGGACATCAACATCGCCGGAGTCACCATGGACTTCGACTACTCCAACAGCTTCCACAAGCCGGTGCCGGAGGCGTACGAGCGGCTGATGTTGGACTGCATGCGGGGCAACACGACGCTCTTCGCGCGGCAGGACAGCGTGGAGCAGGCGTGGGGGTGGGTGACGCCCATCATCGAGTCGTTGGACTCGGGCAAGGGCGGGGAGCTGCACACGTACGAGCCGGGGAGCGCGGGGCCGGACGCGGCGTCGGCGCTGCTGGGGCGGGACGGGCGGCGGTGGATGGAGCTGAAGGGATGAGGCCGGCGCCCATCGTGGTGGAGAAGGAGGAGCTGGGGAGGGCGGGGGCGGACTGGGTGGCGCGGCAGCTGGTGGAGGCGGTGGCGGGAGGGCAGCGGGCGAGCCTCGCGCTGTCGGGCGGGAGCACGCCGGGGCCGGTGTACCGGGAGCTGGCGAAGCGGGACGTGCCGTGGGAGCGGGTGGACTTCTACTTCGTGGACGAGCGCTTCGTGCCGCCGGACCACCCGGAGAGCAACTACCTGCTGGCGGAGGAGGCGCTCTTCAAGCCGCTGGGGGTGCCGCCGCATCAAATCTTCCGGATGCAGGGAGAGCGGGCGGACCGGGAGCAGGCGGCGCGCGACTACGCACAGCGGTTGCCGCCGGTGCTGGACGTGGTGGTGCTGGGGATGGGGGAGGACGGGCACACGGCGTCGCTCTTCCCGGGGCACGAGGCGTTGAAGGAGACGGAGCAGCGGGTGCTGGCGGTGGTGGGCCCCAAGCCGCCGCCGTGGAGGATGACGCTGACGCTGCCGGTGCTGCGCTCGGCGAGGAAGGTGTTGGGGCTGGTGAGTGGGGCGGGCAAGCAGGACATGGTGCGCCGGGTGCTGGCGGGCGAGGACCTGCCGGCGGCGAAGGTGGAGCACGCGCAGTGGATGATGGACCGGGGAGCGGCGGGCCAGGAGTAACAGTTCGAGAATCCAGGGTTGGACGCCGTGAGCGCACGGCGGGCACAGGAGTCAACGCAATGACCACAGCACACGCGCAGTTCGGAGTGGCGGGGATGGGAGTGATGGGGCAGAGCCTGGCGCTCAACGTGGCGGACCACGGGTACCGGGTGGCGGTGTGGGACCGGCATCCCGAGCGCTTCGACGAGTTGCGCACGAAGGGAGCGCCCGAGAGCCTGAAGGGCCACGCGAGGCTGGAGGACTTCGTGGCGGGGCTGGAGAGGCCGCGCCGCATCATGCTGATGGTGACGGCGGGGGCGGCGGTGGACTCGATGATGGAGAAGCTGGAGCCGCTGCTGCAGCCGGGGGACGTGGTGTTGGACTGTGGCAACTCCTGGTTCCACGACACGCGCAAGCGCGAGGAGGCGTGGAAGGCGAAGGGGCTGCACTTCATGGGGGTGGGGGTGTCGGGCGGAGAGGAGGGAGCGAGGTACGGCCCGTCGATCATGCCGGGAGGCCCGGCCGAGGCGTACGCGCTGGTGCGCCCGGTGCTGGAGGCGATCGCGGCGAAGAGCGAGGCGGGGATGTGCGTCACGCACGTGGGCCCGGATGGAGCGGGGCACTTCGTGAAGATGGTGCACAACGGCATCGAGTACGCGGACATGCAGCTGCTGGCGGAGACGTACGACCTCCTACGCCGGGGGCTGGGACTCCCGGCGGAGCAGCTGGCGGACCTCTTCGCGAAGTGGAACGAGGGCATCGCCGAGTCCTTCCTGTTGGAGACGACGGTCAAGGTGCTGCGCAAGAAGGATGGGGAGACGGGCAAGCCGCTGGTGGACCTGGTGTTGGACAAGGCGGGCCAGAAGGGCACGGGGAAGTGGACGGTGCAGGTGTCGCTGGACCTGGGGGTGCCGGTGCCGTCGATCGCGGGGGCGCTGGACGCGCGCAACCTGTCCTCGATGAAGGACGAGCGCGTGGCGGCGAGCCGCGTGCTGCCGGGCCCGCGGGGCGAGGGCCTGTCGGCGGAGGAGAAGACGAACCTGGCGGCGTGGGTGCATGACGCGCTGTACGCGGCGAGGGTGGTGACGTACGCGCAGGGGATGCGGCTCATCCAGGCGGCGTCGAACGAGTACAAGTGGAACGTGTCGTTGGCGGAGATGGCGCGCATCTGGCGGGCGGGGTGCATCATCCGCGCGAAGCTGCTCACGCCGTTGCGCGAGGCCTTCGAGAAGAAGCCGGACCTGTCGAACCTGATGCTGGCGGACAGCCTGGCGCCGGTGTTGGGGAAGATGGCGCCGGCGTGGAGGCGCACGGTGGGGGTAGCGGCGCGGCTGGGAATCCCGGCGCCGGTGTTCAGCGCGAGCCTGGCGTACTTCGACAGCTACCGGAGCGCGGAGCTGCCGCAGAACCTGACGCAGGCGCAGCGCGACGCCTTCGGAGCACACACCTACCAGCGCCGGGACAAGCCCGAAGCGGGCTTCGTCCACTCGGACTGGAGCTGAAGCCAAGCGCCCCCAATCCTCCCACTTCGCCCCATTCCCCTCGCCCTCCGGGAGAGGGACGGGGTGAGGGTGCCACGGACCCCGGGTTGAGCCCATGACGCCGCACCTCGTGGCCAATCCGGTGTTCTCGCATCAATAACGCCCGCCCGGCCACTCACGCCATGGAGCGGATGGCGGCGAGCGTCTTCTCCACCTCGTCCACGGTGTTCTGGATGCCGAAGGACACGCGCGCGAAGGGCACGGCGTAGGGCGTGGTGGAGGCGAGAATCCTGTTCCGTTCCGCGAGCCGCTGCACCACCTGCTGCGACGTCATTCCCTTCACGTCGAAGCAGACCATGCCGGAGGAGAGCTCCTTCGAGCGAGGCGTGTACAGGGTGACGTGAGGCATCTTCGCCAGGCCCTCGCGCATCTGCGCATTCAACGCATGGATGCGCTCGGTGATGCGAGCGGGGCCGATGGCCCGATGGAACTCGAAGGCGGTGGGAACGGCCCAGTAGTGCTCGAACGCCTGGAATCCGCCGGGGGAGAACCAGGTGGCGCGAGCGGGCATATCGGGGGGCTTTTCACCGGCCCAGGCGAAGAACAGCTCGGCGGACGAGGTGCTGGGCATGAGGGGCCGCATGACGGACCACACCTCGGGGCGGGCCCAGACGAAGCCGGTGCCGCGCGGGCCGAAGATCCACTTGTGCGTCCCCGCCGAGAACGCATCCATCCCCATGGCCACGATGTCCGGCGACTCCACGCCCAGACCATGGACCCCATCGACGACGAAGAAGACGCGGCGCTCCGGGGAGCGCTCACGGTTCACCACCGCGAGGGCCTCGGCGATGCGCCGGAGCGGCAGCTTGAGCCCGCTGCTCGAGTGCACCCACGTCACGCCCACCACGCGGGTCTCCGGGCGGATGGCCTTGCACAGACGCTCGACCATGCCGTCGGCGGAAATACGGTCGTACGCGTCGAAGAGCGGGACCTTGCGCCATGTCGCGCCACTGCGCTCGGCCGCGAGGCGGATGGCCTCGTGGTGCACGAAGTGGTCATGGGTGGTGGTGAGAATCTCATCTCCGGGCTTCAGGGGCAGGCCCTGGTAGATGACGGCGAGGCCGGTGGTGGTGTTCTGCGTCAGCGCGATGTCATCCGCGCTCCCGCCGATGTACGAGGCAATGGCCTTGCACACCTGGGTGGGGACGTACTCCTCGGGCCCGCCGAACACCAGCCGCTCCACGGTCTGGAGCGGGTTGGCCTCGAGCTGCTGGCGGTAGGTGGCGATGGCCTCGCGCACGGGGCGCGGATGCGAGGCGAGGAAGAAGAGACCCAGGTGGATGTAATCCGGGTCGAGGTCGAACTGCTTCCGCACGGCGCCCCAGTCCTTCGAATGGAAGGGGGCGGCCTTCGGCATCGGAACAGCACCCGCCCCCGTGGCGAGCGCACTGGTGAGGAGGAAACGGCGCCGGCTCAGCATGCACGCAACTCCTTCCAAAAATTGTCATGCAAAGCCTAACGGCGGATGCGCGGATATTCCATACGCGTTTCTCACATTCCCTGAGGTTGCGAGTGTTTCAATGGCAGTGGGCCCTCGTTCACCGGGACTCGGGGGATTTCGCGATCCGCCGCCCACGGAGCCACGCCTTGGCGGGCCACAGCCCCAGCAGCAACACGGGCAACCAGCTCGGAACGCCCACCCAGAATGCCCCTGCCTTCACCACGGACGGCACCGGGACGAGGGGCCGCGGGTGCTCCTCGCGGATGAACCAGAAGCCCACCCGGTTCCACGAGGAGCGCGGCTGCGGCCTGCGCGGCGCACGGAAGAAGGCGCCTCCCAGGTCGAAGGCATCCAGGGGCTCCGAGGCCGGCAGCCAGAACGACTCGCCCCCCAGCCAGAAGGAGCCATCCCCCGGCCAGCGGAGCCGATGATGTGCCCGCTTCACGGCGCCTTCCTGGTCCCGGTCCGTGTCGAGTCCGAACGAGGTGTAGAAGCCGTAGCTGAACGGCCACATCACCAGGAAGGCCAGACACGGCAGCCACGCGGCTCCACGACGGAGCCCGGCCAGGAAACGAGCGGAGGTCGCTGTCTTCTTCATGCGGAGCGTCATGCTGAAGGGCTCCGGCGGCGTTCATCAACACGCAAAAGAAGCACACTCCACGGAATGCGCACCCGGGGTAGCGGCGAGCGTGGGGGCAGGCGGAGGGATGCGAACCCGAAGCGCCCGCCCTCGCGCTGGGTTATCTTCTGCTCCCCCCTGGCAGAGGGAGCAGAACCCCCTGCCCGCCCCCCCGGAAAACACATGAAGCTCACCATCAACGACCGGGAGTACGAGGTTCCCGACCAGAACCCCCACCGCGTGCTGCTGTGGGTTCTTCGGGACGAGCTGGGACTGGTCGGCACCCGCTTCGGCTGTGGTGCCGGCATCTGTGGTGCGTGCACCGTCCATGTGAATGGCGTGGCCACCCGGGCGTGCCTCACTCCCGCGTCCACGCTGACGGGCGCGCGCATCCGCACCGTGGAGGGCCTGTCCACCCCGGGGCCGGATGGCCAGCCCCGGCTGCACCCCGTGCAGCGGGCGTTCCTCGACGCGCAGGTGGCCCAGTGCGGCTGGTGCATGAGCGGGCAGATGATGAGCGCCGCCGCCCTGCTGGAGCACAACCCGAGCCCCACGCCCGAACAGGTGGTGGAGGCCATGCAGAACAACTACTGCCGCTGTGGCACCTACTGCCGCATCAAGAAGGCCGTGCTCTCGGCGGCGCAGCAGCTGGCGCAGGAGACGAAGCCATGAGTGACGCGGTGGCTACGAAGAAGGGCTGGCGCCCGTCGCGCCGGCAGTTCCTGTTGGGCCTCGGCGTGGGAGGCGTGGGGGCGCTCGCCCTGGGCCTGCCCGCCATCCGCCTGGGCGTGGCTCGCGCCTTCGACAAGGGCTTCACGCCCTCCGGGGACTCGCTGGACCCCACGGTCTGGTTCGAGGTGCTTCCGGACGATCGCGTGCGCCTGCACCTGCCCAAGGTGGAGATGGGCCAGGGCATCCACACCGCGCTGGCGCAGATCGCCGCCGAGGAGCTGGAGGTCCCCTGGGAGCGGATGGAGGCGGTGCACGCCACCACCACACATGGGCCGGTGGACAACCGGGGCACCTCGGGGAGCATGACGGTGGTGGGCCTGTACCAGCCCCTGCGCGAGGCGGCCGCCACGCTGCGGGAGATGCTGCGCGCCGAGGCCGCTCGTCAGCTGGGCGTGCCGGCCAGCTCAGTCGTAGCCGCGGCGGGGACGCTGAGCGTGAGGGAGCAGCCCGGGAAGACGCTGCGCTACGGCGAGGTGGTGGCGAAGCACACGGGCACGTGGGAAGTGCCCGAGCAGCCCCCCGCGCTCAAGCCGGCGAAGGACTTCCAGGTCATTGGCAAGCCGATGCCGCGCGTGGACCTGGAGGCCAAGCTCACCGGGCAGGGCGTGTATGGCTATGACCAGCGGCTGCCCGGCATGCTGTACGGGGCCACGGCCCGGCCGCCGCGGCTGGGGAGCACGCTGCGCGCCGCGCGCGAGGGCAAGGCGCGCCAGCAGCCCGGCGTGGTGGAGGTGCTGATTGGGAGCGACTTCGCCTCGGTGGCCGCCGAGTCCCGCGAGCAGGCCCACGCGGCCCTGGCGCACCTGGAGCTGGAGTGGACCCGGGGCGAGTCGCTCCAGCAGGCGGACGTGGACGCGCGGACGACGGTGAAGGACGGAGCGGGCGTGCTCGTCCAGGACGAGGGCGACGTGCCGGAGCACCTGGGACGCGGCAAGCAGCTGAGCGCCGAGTACCGCACGCCGCTGGCGGCGCACGCGCACCTGGAGCCGCAGGCCGCGCTGGTGGAGGTGAAGCCGGAGCGGGTGCGGGTGTGGATGGCCACCCAGTCACCCGGGAGCATCCGCAAGCAGGTGGCGAAGGCGTTGGAGCGGGACGAGGAGAGCGTCGAGCTCGTGCCCATGTACCTGGGAGGTGGCTTCGGCCGGCGCCTGGACGCCCATGCCGCCATCGAGGCCGCGCGGCTCTCGCGGGCCACGGGCCGGCCGGTGCACGTGGGGTGGACGCGCGCCGAGGAGTTCCGCCATGGCTTCTTCCGCCCGCCCACGCACCATGTGCTGAAGGCCTCGCTGGAGGAGTCCGGCCGCGTGCTGGCCTTCGAGCACCAGCAGGCCAGTGGTGACGTGCTCTTCTCGCTGATCCCCGAGGCCGCGGGCGTGGTGCTGGGAGCGGACCCGGGCTCCTGGCGCGGGGCCACCATCCGCTACGCCGCCATGCCCCACCGCCGGACACGGGCCCAGCGCGTGCGGCTGCCCGTGCCCACCGCCACCTGGCGGGGCCTGGGCCTGCTGGCCAACACCTTCGCGCTCGAGGGCTTCATGGACGAGCTCGCCCATGCCGCGGGAGAGGATCCGCTGGCCTTCCGGCTGAAGCACCTCGGCGACGACGAGCTGGGGCGCCGGTTCCGCCGGGTATTGGAGGCCGCGGCGAAGCAGGCCGGCTGGGGCACGCCCGCTCCCGAGGGCCGGGCGCGCGGCCTCGCGTGCTCCGTGGACATGAACACCGTGGTGGCCCAGGTGGCCGAGGTCTCCGTGGACAACGGCCGGCCGCGCGTGCACCGCGTCACCTGTGCCGTGGACTGCGGGCTCGTCATCAACCCGGACGGCGCCACCGCCCAGGTGGAGGGCGGCATCATGATGGCCCTGAGCTCCACCCTGTCCGAGCGGATTACGCTCGAGGACGGGCGGGTGGAGGCGGAGAACTTCTACGACTACCCGCTGCTGACGATGAGGGACGCGCCGGACATCGACACGCTGCTGGTGGGCGACGGGGACAAGCCGCTGGGCATGGGCGAGCCGCCCATGGGCCCGGTGGCCGCCGCCGTGGCCAACGCCCTCTTCACGCTCACCGGGAAGCGCTTGCGGACCCTGCCCCTGAAGCTCTAAGGCGGGGCCATGCCCCTCCCGCTCCAGAAGAAGGTCGTGCTGGGCCTCCAGCACACCATCGCCATGTTCGGCGCCACCGTGCTGGTGCCGCTGCTCACCGGCCTCAATCCCAGTGTGGCCCTCTTCGGAGCGGGGCTCGCCACCCTCCTCTTCCACGTCCTCACCGGGCTGGGCGTGCCCATCTTCCTGGGCAGCAGCTTCGCCTTCATCGCCCCCATCATCGCCGTGCTGAAGGCCGAGGGCCCCGCCGCCGTGGGCGGTGGGCTCGTCGCCGCCGGCGCCATGTACCTCGTCTTCTCCGCGCTGGTGAAGCTCGTCGGCATCCGCCGCGTCCAGCAGGTGTTTCCGCCCATCGTCACCGGCCCCGTCATCATCGTCATCGGGCTGAGCCTCGCCGGGGTCGCCGTGAATCAGGCACAGAGTCACTGGGGCCTGGCGCTCGTCACGCTGCTGGCCGCCATCGTCACCAGCGTCTTCGCCCGCGGCCTCTTCAAGATGATTCCCATCCTCATCGCCGTCATCACCGGCTACCTCGCCGCGCTGGTGCTCGGCGCCGTGGAGCCCGCGAGGCTCGACGCCATCCGCGAGGCCGCCTGGCTGGGCCTGCCGCCCTTCCACGGCCCCACGTTCTCGTGGAGCGCCATCTTCGTGCTCGCCCCCGTGGCGCTCGTCACCTTCATCGAGCACATCGGCGACGTCATCGTGAACGGCCGCGTGGTGGGGAAGAACTTCCTCGAGCACCCCGGCCTGCCGCGCACCCTCTTCGCCGATGGCATCGCCAACATGGCCTCGGCGGTGCTTGGGGGGCCGGCCGCCACCACCTACGCGGAGAACACCGGCGTGCTCGCCGTCACCCGCGTCTACGACCCCGCCGTGCTGCGCATCGCCGCCGGCTTCGCCATGCTCTTCGGCCTCTCGCCCAAGCTGGCCGCCGTCTTCCAGAGCCTCCCGCCCGGCGTGCTCGGCGGCGTCAGCATCCTGCTCTTCGGGATGATCGCCTCCGTGGGCATCCGCACCCTCTCCGAGGCGCGCATCGACTTCGCCCACAGCCGCAACCTCATCGTCGTCAGCCTCATCCTCGTGCTCGGGCTCGGCGGCGCGAAGATTCCCGTGGCCTTCGGCGGCGTGCACCTGGAGCTGCATGGGATGGCATTGGCGGCGCTCGTCGGGATTCTCGCCAATGCGTTGTTGCCCGCTTCGCTCGACCGCGAGGAGCTGGATGCGCATCCCGCTGAAGATATGAGACCTTGAGGCAGGTGGTGCCTGTAGGATTCGCTCGGCCTCGTCGGTTGGAACTCCGTACCATGTCCCAGCAGCTCAAGAAATTGACCATCAAGGGCTTCAAATCCATCCGCTCCCTGGAGGATCTGGAGCTGCGTCAACTCAACGTCCTGATCGGCGCGAATGGGGCGGGGAAGAGCAATTTCATCTCTTTCTTCAAGTTGCTGAACGAGCTGATCGAGGGCCGTCTCCAATTCCATGTCGCACAGCGAGGGGGCCCCGACGCCTTGCTGCATTATGGCCGCCGGACGACCCCCCAGCTCGAAGCCGGGCTCTTTTTTGGTCGCAATGGCTACATCATCGACCTGGTACCCACAGTCGATAATCGCCTCATCTTCTCCAACGAGACCCTGTGGTTCGATGCTCCTCGCGGCGAGCCGCGTTGGAACCTCGGTTCGGGTCACGCAGAGAGCTTGGCGCCAGAAAGGATGACGTCGAAGTCCGGAACCTTCTGGAGGGTAGCAGACTACGTCGTTCCCGCGATCCGAAGCTGGAGGGTCTACCACTTCCACGACACGAGTGATGCGGCGAAAGTGAAGCTTCCTGGCGCTATCAACGACAACCAGACGCTCAGAGCAGACGCTGGGAATCTCGCTGCATTCCTATACCGGCTACAGCTACAAAACCCTCGCGAGTATGAGCAGATTCGGGACACCGTCCGGCTGGTCATGCCCAGCTTCGACGATTTTTCTCTTCGCCCATGGCCATTCGACCCCAATACGATCGCCTTGGAATGGAGGGAACAGGGCTCTGACTTCCCATTCCTTGCGCATCAACTCTCGGACGGCACCCTGCGCTTCATCTGTCTGGCCACACTCCTTCTGCAGCCGGAGCTTCCGTCCACCATCCTGATTGACGAACCAGAACTGGGACTCCATCCCTACGCCATCAATGTCCTTGCTTCACTCCTTCGGAGTACCTCCACCCGGACTCAGCTCATCATCGCCACGCAATCCGTTCCCCTCATTGATTTGCTGGAGCTCGAGGACTTGATCATCGTCGAGCGTTCCGGCGGGCAATCTGTCTTCAGGCGGCTACAACGTACGGAATTCGAGCACTGGCTGGAGGAATACAGCCTGGGCGAGCTGTGGATGAAGAATGTCCTGGGAGGGAGACCCTCTCGATGACCCGGCTGAATATCATCGTTGAGGGACAGACAGAGGAGACCTTCGTCCGAGATCTGCTCGCCCCTCACCTCGGTCAATTCCAGGTATTCGCCACGGCTCGCTGCGTTGAGACCGGACGCCGCAAGCAACAGATCTATCGGGGCGGTCTGGTCAGCTACACCAAAGCGCGCAAAGACATTCAAACCTGGCTGAAACAAGACAAGCAGGCACTTGTTTCCACCATGTTTGATTACTACGCCCTACCCAGCGACTTTCCGGCGCCAGCGGGCATCCGGAAAGAGGGACGCCCCCTTGACTGGGCGATACAGCTCGAACACGCGTTTGCAGCCGAGATCAATGACCCCCGATTCATTCCCTACATTCAAGTCCATGAGTTCGAGGCACTGCTCTTCAGCGATGTGCGGAAGGTCGGCGATGTCTTGGGTGCGGACACGCTCCAACTCAAACAACTTCAGGACATCCGGGCGGCATTCCAGAGCCCAGAGCACATCAACGACTCTCCAGAAACCGCGCCCTCGAAGCGGCTGTTGAAGCTGTTCCCAAAGTACGACAAGCCGGTTTTCGGCTCGCTTGCGGTAAGCCGCATCGGGCTCGCGCTCATCCGGCAGGAATGCCCGCATTTCGCGAGCTGGTTGCAGAAACTCGAAAGCCTCGGCGCCTCAGCGCCAGATCCGTCACCCACGCCCGCTCCGGCTCTGCAGGAGTAATCCGCACCCGGCCCGCTCTCCCAAAGGAGAGGGGCCTGGCACACAGACTCCGACTAGAAGTTGAGGCCGAGCCGCAGCATCGCCATCGGCCCACTGCTGTTGGAGGCGCGCGGCATGTAGTAGCCGCCCAGCAACGACAGCTCCACGATGTCGAAGCCGTAGCCCACCATGCCGCCCGTCATCAGCTCGAACTCACGGCCCGGGTGACGGCCCGCCTTCTCCGTCTCGAACTCGTGCTGGTAGCGCGTGTTCAGGCCCACCACCAGGTTCTCCATCACCAGGTAGCCCAGGCCCACGTGGCCCTCCACGTCTCCTTCCGGGCTCGACAGCTCGCGGCCCACCACGAAGTTCGCCGTGGCCAGCACGTTGCCGAAGCGCTTGCCCGCCGCGAAGAACGCCTCCGCCTCGCCCCCCGTCGACTGGAAGCCCTGCTGCTTGTAGCGCAGGCCCGCCGACGCGTTCAGCCCGTGCTCCTCCTGCCGCCAGAACTGGTACTTCGCCTGCGCGCTCGGCGTGAAGCCATACGTCGCGTTGCGCATCTCCGCGCCCACGCGCAGCGACAGGCCCTTCACCACCACGAACTCCAACCGCTGTGAAATCCCATAGCCCTGCGTCGCGTCGCTCGACGTCGTCTGGCCCGCCGTCTCCGCTCGCACGTACGTGGGCGGCGTCGCCGCGCTCTCCGACAGCGGGAAGAAGCGATCCATGCTCGCGCGGTTCTCCTCCGTGGCGCGCGTCGGCTGCGCGAGCGCCGCGGGCGCGAGCATCAGCCCCGCGCCCACCGCGAGAAGGCGCGCCGCCCCGCGAACCGGGCTCACGCTCATGGGGGGGGTACCACGCACCTGCTTCGTCTCCTGCGTCTGGCGCATCGGGGTCCTGCCTCCAAGGGGGTGCCCGGAGGAAGCACGCGGCATGCCAGAGGGCGGGAGGCCCCGCTCATGCCTTGTCGTCCTTGTCCTCGGGGCCGGCGTTGCGCCGGCCCAGCTTGCGGTAGATGGTCTTCCGGTCCACCCCGAGGATGCGCGAGGCCAGGGTACGACTACCACCCACCGCCTCCAGCACGCGCTGGATGTAGCGGCGCTCCATCTCCTCGAGGGAGACCAGCTCGGAGACATCGTCCGCCTGGGCGCGGTTGGAGCCGCGGTAGTCGCGGATGCGCTCGGGCAGGTCCTCCACGGTGAGCTGCTCGTAGGAGGTGAGGGCCACGGCGCGCTCGATGCAGTTCTGCAGCTCGCGCACGTTGCCGGGCCAGGTGTAGGTGAGCAGGCGCTGGGCCGCGGCGGGGCTGAGTCCCAGCACGCGCTTGCCGCTGCGGCCGGCGAAGTGCTCCACGAAGCGCTGGGCCAGCAGCAGCACGTCATTGCCGCGGGCGCGCAGCGGGGGCAGCTCCAGGCCGATGACGTTGAGCCGGTAGTACAGGTCCTCGCGGAAGCGCCCCTCCTCCACGGCCAGCTCCAGGTCCCGGTTCGTTGCGGCGACGATGCGCGCGTCGAAGGGCAGCTCCGAGTCGCCTCCCACCGGGCGCACCGTGCGCTCCTGCAGGGCCCGGAGCAGCTTGGGCTGCAGGGACAGGGGCATCTCTCCCACCTCGTCCAGGAAGAGGGTGCCGCCGTTGGCCTTGATGAAGAGGCCGGTGCGCGCCGCCTTGGCGTCGGTGAAGGCGCCCCGGGCGTGGCCGAACAGCTCGCTCTCCAGGAGCTGCTCGGGCATGGCCGCGCAGTTGATGGCCACGAAGGGCCCCGCGTGGCGCCGGCTCCGGGCGTGCAGGGCCCGGGCGGCCACCTCCTTGCCCGTGCCGCTCTCCCCCGTAATCAGCACCGAGGTGTCCGAGTCCGCCACCCGCTCGATGAGCTCGTACACCCGGCGCAGCGCCGGGCTCTCCCCCACCCAGCCCCCGTCCGCGGAGGCGTCCCCCAGGGCCTGGCGCAGCCGGCGCACCTCCTCGCGCAGCGCCCGGTGCTGCACCGCCCGCTCCAGCACCAGCACCAGCGCGTCCACGTCCACCGGCTTGGTGACGAAGTCGTACGCCCCCGCCCGGATGGCCGCCACCGCCGTCTCCAGCGTGCCGAACGCCGTCAGCACCACCACCGGAATGTCCGGCCGGTTGAGGACGATGCGCTCGCACAGCGCCAGCCCGTCCATGCCCGGCATGCGCAGGTCCGTCAGCACGGTGTCGAAGTCCTCCGTCTCCAGCAGTGGGAAGGCCTCGTCCGCACGGCCTCGCACCGTGGGGATGAACCCCCGGCGTGCCAGCCCCTTCTCCAACAGCGCCCGCATCTCCCGCTCGTCCTCGACGACCAGGATGCGGCCCTTCGTCGCGCTCATGCCTCTGCCTCTCGCGGCCCGCCCGCTTCAGGTGGAAGGAAGATGGAGAAGCAACTCCCACGCCCGGGCTCGCTGCTCACGGATATCCATCCCCCATGGTCCCGGATGAGGCCATAGGAGACGGAGAGCCCCAGGCCCGTCCCCTCGCCCACATCCTTGGTGGTGAAGAAGGGCTCGAAGACGCGCGGGAGCGTCTCCGGGGAGATGCCCTCCCCCTCGTCCATCACGTCCACCCGCACCCACTCCGCCTCGGGGCCCCCCAGCTCCACCGGGGGCAGCGCCCGCGCGTGGCCCAGCCGCACCCGCAGGGTGCCCGGGCGCTTCATCGCGTGGATGCCGTTGACGACCAGGTTGGTGAGCGCCTGTTGAATCTGCCCGCCGTCCACCTCCAGCCGCAGCGGCCCCTCGGCCTCGCTGGCGAGGAGGATGCCGCGCCGCGTCGCCATGGGGTGCAGCAGCCGCAGCGTGCGCGCCACCAGCTCCGCCAGGTCCTCCGGGGCCCGCTGGGGCTCGCGCCGCCGGGCGAAGTCCAGCAGCTGCCGGATGATGCCCGTCATGTGCTGCACCTGCTGGGTGATGATGTGGGCGCACTCCCGCGTCTCGTCCCCCTCGGCCTCGCCGGAGGCGATCATCTTCGCCCGGCCGAGCACCACGTTGAGCGGAGTGCCCAGCTCATGGGCCACGCCCGAGGCGAGCTTGCCCACCGTGCCCAGCCGGTCCGCGTGCCGCAGGTGCTCGAGCGTGGCCAGGCGCGCCGCCGTCTCGGCCGCCACCTGGGCGCGGGCGGCCGCCAGCCCACTGGCCATCTGGTTCATCGCGTCCGCCAGCGTGGCCAGCTCGTCCTTCTGACGCAGGTGCACCCGCGCCTCCAGGTCTCCCTGGCCGATGCGCCGCGTCAACTCCACCAGCTGCTCCACGGGGCGGCCCACCAGCTGGTGGCCCATGGCCATGGCCACCCCCAGGAAGGCCAGGAAGATGACGCCGGTGGCGATCGCCATGCCCAGCACCGTCCGGCTCACGTGCAGGCGCTGCTCCGTCAGGGGCTCGGTGATTTCGATGGCGCCCCGCCGGGGGCCGATGCCCACCGGGGTGAAGGAGCGCAGCACGCCCGGCCCCCGCTGCTCGTCCACGAAGGAGACGTCCTTGCCCGCGAGCAGCTCCTCCCGCAGCTCGGCGGACAGCTCCGCCGCCTCCGGCGAGTCCAGCCAGAGCCAGCTCAGCTTCACCTGCTCCTGGAAGCGGTTGGCCTGCGACAGCAACAGCAGCGCCTGCTCCCCGCCCTCCAGCTCCCAGGCCCGGACGAAGGAGCCGCTCAGCGCATGGCCGAGCAACCGATGATCATGCTGCATGTCCTGGGCGGACCGGGACAGCTCCCGCCGCACCTCCACCGTCTCCAGCCCCGCGATGACCGCGAAGGCGAGCAGCACCAGGGCGAATACGAGCTTCCTCGCGAGCGTCATGCCGCCTTCCACACCACGGCCCGCCCCGCGATGTCCAA
The DNA here is from genome assembly GCF_036277355.1 of Archangium sp. Lineage (GTDB taxonomy): Bacteria > Myxococcota > Myxococcia > Myxococcales > Myxococcaceae > Archangium. The sequence continues at coordinate 32,359 of NZ_DASUNC010000068.1, read as the reverse complement.
CCCGTCCACGGGCGCGGGGCACAATGCCCCGTGGGGCACAATGCCCCATTCATGCCAGGGCCTGGAACCGGGGGCGTCAGTGCCCGGCGTCCACCACGAAGCGCTCGTTGATCTGCCGGTCATCCGAGGCGTGGGAGACGCGGAACTCGTAGCGGCCCGGCTTGTGGATGCGCACGCGCAGCGGCTGGGCGGACGGGCCGCTCGGGGCCTCGAACTGGTGCAGGCAGCGGTCCGCCTCGCAGCTCACCAGCTGCAGGGAGGGCAGGTGCCCGGCGTGGTGCTCGTGGAAGTTCATCTCGGCCGGGGTCTCCATGTGCACCACGGCCTTGCCCTCGGGGTGCTCGTCGATGTTCCAGGGGAGCTCCACCCAGCCGAAGCCCTCCTTGGGAAGCTGGACGGACAGGTGCCGGGCGGGCAGCGACTCGTGCGAGATGAGCTGGGAGTCGTCGCCGTCGAGGTTGACCGTCACGCCCAGCATGAGGGCGCCCGTGAGCACCGCGCCCATGGCCACGCGGAACCCGGCGGACGCCCGCCACCCCGAGTGCTTCGGAGCCGGCGGAGGCCGCGGCGCGGACTGGCCGGCCTCGGCCGCCTGGAGGGCGGCGTGGATGCGGAAGCGGGCCTGCTGCGAGGGACGCTCGGAGCGGAAGGCCTGGATGGCGAACCGCGCCTCCTCGGGCAGCGGCGGCAGCTGGGTCTCCTCGTCCTTGCTCACGGGCCTCCTCCTGTGCGCACCGCGCACTCCTGCTCCAGCTCCGCCTGGAAGGCTGTTCCCAACTGGGCCCGGCCCCGGGAGTGACGGCTCTTCACCGTCCCCACGGGCATCCCCAGGATGGAGGCCACCTCCTCGTAGCCCAGCTCTTCCACATCACACAGCAACACCACCAACCGGTACTTCTCCGGCAAGGCATGCAGGGCGCGCAGCAGCATGGCCGACTCCTCGGACTGGCAGGCCCGCGACTCCGGATCCGACTGCTCCACCCCACCCGTGAAGAGAGAACCCAGCACCGACGACGCTCCCTCCAACACACTGTCCAGCAGCGAGCGGCGCCGGGCCGCGGACCGCCGGCTCTCGATGAACTGGTTGCGGACGATGCCACACAGCCAGCCAAAGAAGGAGCCGTGCCCCTGGTAGCTGTCCCGGTGGAGGTACGCCCGCACCAGGGAATCCTGGAGCAGATCCTCCGCCTCCTCCCGATCCTTGCAGAGCGTCAGACAGAACCGGTGCAGCCGGGGCATGAGCGCTTCGACTTCGGCCTCGAACCGGGCCCGCTCGTTACCGGACACGGGAGGCCTGCCTCTCCCGTCCTCGCCTCTTCATGACTTCCACCCTCCAGACGGAACGAACCGTCAGCCGGTTCCCACTCATCTTGTTTTTTCGGTGAAGCCAACAACCCAAGGGCCACCGGCTCCGCTCGCCTGGATGCCAAGAGAGGGAACAAGCGGGAAACGGGGAAAAAAATCCAACGCGGGAACCGGAGCGCGGCTCGTCCCATCCCCCGGAAGTCCGAAGCAGGAACCCGGCGCCGTCCCCACGGCCCGCCCGCCTGCGAGCACGAGGAGTATCGAAACCCATGCAATCCCCCTCCACGCCTTCCTCCACGCCCCGTCCCGAGCAGGCGGACGCGGCGACCTGGAAGAGCGATCTCGTCTCTGGCTTCCTGGTCTTCCTCATCGCGCTGCCCCTGTGCCTGGGTATCGCCATGGCGAGCGGCTTCCCGCCCGTCTCCGGCATCCTGACCGCGGTGGTGGGCGGCGTCCTGGCCTCGTGGCTGGGAAGCGCCCGGCTGACCATCAAGGGGCCAGCGGCCGGTCTCATCGTCATCGCCCTGGGCGCTGTGCAGGAGTTGGGCCAGGGTGACAATGCCCTGGGTTACCGCCGCGCGCTGGCCACCATCGCGGTGGCGGCGGCCATTCAAATCGCCTTCGCGCTGCTGCGCGCCGGGACGCTCGGGGACTTCTTCCCCTCCTCCGTGGTGCACGGAATGCTGGCGGCCATCGGCGTCATCATCTGCTCGAAGCAGATCCACACGCTGCTGGGCGTGGCGCCCAAGGCCAAGGAGCCGCTGGCGCTGCTGGGGGAGATTCCCCAGAGCCTGGGGCGGCTCAACCCGGAGATCGCCCTCGTCGGTGTCATCAGCCTGGTGCTGCTCTTCGGGCACATGGCGCTGTCCAAGAAGGTGGCGTTCCTCAAGCGCGTGCCGGCCCCGCTGCTGGTGCTGCTCGTCGCGGTGCCCCTGGGCCTGTACTTCGATCTGGACCACGAGCACACCTTCACCTTCTCCGACCACCTGTACTCGGTGGGCCCCAACTTCCTCGTGAACCTGCCGGGCAACCTGCTGTCGGCCGTCACCTTCCCGGACTTCTCCGCCGTCGCCACGGGTCCTTCCCTCAAGTACATCATCATGTTCTCGTTGGTGGGCAGCATCGAGTCGCTGCTGAGCGCCAAGGCGGTGGACATGCTGGATCCCCAGAAGCGCCGCTCGGACCTGGACAAGGATCTGCTGGCCACGGGCGTGGGCAACCTCGTCGCGGGCCTGCTCGGCGGTCTGCCGATGATTTCGGAGATCGTCCGCAGCTCGGCCAACATCGGGTATGGCGCCAGGAGCCGGCTGTCCAACTTCTTCCATGGCCTCTTCCTGCTGCTCTTCGTGACGTTCGCGCCCATGCTCATCCACCGCATCCCGCTGGCCGCGCTGGCCGCGATGCTCATCTTCACCGGCGTGCGCCTGGCCTCGCCGAGCGAGTTCGTGAAGACGTTCCGCATCGGCGTGGAGCAGCTCACCCTCTTCAGCTTCACGCTGGTGGTGACGCTGGCCACGGACCTGCTGGTGGGCGTGGCCGCGGGCATCGCGCTGAAGCTGGTGGTGCACGTGCTCAACGGCGCGCCGGTGAGCGGCCTGTTCCGGCCCGCCATCGAGGAGGAGAAGCTCGGGGACAAGGTGGTGCTGCGCGTGCGGCACGCGGCCGTCTTCAGCAACTACCTCAAGCTCAAGAAGCAGATCTCCAAGCACGCCGAGGCGAAGTACGTGGAGCTGGACCTCGAGGACGCGCGCCTGGTGGACCACACGGTGATGGAGCGGCTGCACGAGCTGGAGGACGAGTTCTCCCGGTCGGGCCGCCACCTGCACATCCGTGGGCTCGACCAGCACCGCGGCCTGTCGACGCACCCGCTCGCCGCGCGCAAGAAGCTGCCGGGTAGCAGCCCCGTCGGCGCGCAGTAGCCCCCTTTCCAAGTCCCCCTGAACCAGGACGTCTCCCGATGAGCCATCCCCACCCCTCCCCGCACGGCACTCCCGTGGACCGCGGCCAGCACCTGCACCAGGTGCTGGAGCATGCGGCCCACCTGCTGCCGGCCCAGGGCCCCATCAGCGTGTTCGTGCACCACAACACGCTGCATGCCTTCCAGCACCAGCCCTTCCACGAGGCGGTGGAGGCCGCCAGCGCCGTCTTCGGCACGGAGGGCTACTACCCGGAGGCGCGCTTCCGCGAGCTGTACCAGCGGGGCCGCATCACCGACGGGGACCTGGAGGCGGCCCTGGCCGAGCGCCACGAGGGCCAGCCGGTGGTGGAGCTCGCTCCGGGCTCCCTCACGCTGCGGGAGGTGGAGCAGCTGGCGCTGCGCCATGCCATCCCCGTGGAGACGGCGGCCTCGCTGCGCTGGAAGCTGGAGGAGCTGTCCTCCGCGCGGCGGCTGCGTCCGGACGTGCCGGAGGCGGCGAGGACCCGGCTGCTGCGGCGCTCCACCGAGGGCCTGCGCGGCTGGATGGATCGGGTGGGCAAGGACTGGACCATGAATGACCTCGCGGCGGCGCTGCTCGGGCCGTCGTGGAAGCCGGCGGACCTGAGCGCGGTGGCACGGGAGCTGGCGGCCGTCTTCGGCGGCAATGGCAGCCTGCCCTCGCTGCGCGAGCGCCTGGCGAAGGAGCCGGAGGTGTTCGCGGTGAGTGCCCTGTGGGCCGCCTGCCGGAACCCGCTGCTCACGCCGGAGACGCCGGAGGCCCCGGCTCCGGAGACGGTGCGCAGCCACCGGGACGTGCTGCGGGACATCACCGGGGAGGATCCGTCCGACCTGGTGAACCCGCACCTCATCCGCGCCTGCGCGGCCTACCTCGACGAGGGGGTGTCGCACTGGCCCATGCCGGAGCGTGAGCGCGGGCTGTTCGCCGCGTGGCGCACCCTGAAGCTGCGGGGCAGCGGCGTGTTGCCCCACTGGCTGTCCGGGCTGCACGAGGAGCTGGAGGAGTCCGAGCGCCGGGGCCTGTCCGCCCAGGACACGGTGCTGGCCGCGCTCGACACGCTCGGCGTGCCCCAGGAGAAGTGGGAGGCGTATGTCGTCCGGGTGCTGCTGGCGCTGCCCGGGTGGGCGGGCATGGTGAGCCGCCTGGAGCACAACCCCGCGGACCGCGCGCCCGGGGCACCTCCGGCCGCGCTGGTGGACTTCCTCGCCGTGCGCCTCACGCTGGAGCTGTATGCGCTGCGCGACGTGGCGAAGCGGCGCCTGGAGTACACGGGCCCGCTCTCCAGATTGCCTTCCCGGCGCGTCGTCCACGAGCGCCCGGAGGAGGAGGGCAGCTGGCGCTTCTTCCAGCTCGCGCAGGTGGCGGGCCTGTCCGCGCCGGAGGTGGCCGCGCTGTCGCTGGCCCAGCGCCGCACCCTGCTCACGTGGCTGGAGTCCTTCGACGAGCTGGCGCGCCGCCGGGTGTGGCAGGAGGCCTACGAGCACCGCTACCGCACGGAGGTGCTGCACGGCCTGGAGCAGAACCGTCAGCGCCCGGAGCCACTGCGCACGGTGCGGGGCGCCCGCTTCCAGGTGTTCTTCTGCATCGACGACCGCGAGGAGGCCATCCGCCGGCACTTCGAGGAGCTGAGCCCCCGGCACGAGACGTTCGGCGCGGCCGGCTTCTTCGGCGTGGCCATGGACTACCGGGGCCTGGACGACGCGAACCACGCCTCGCTGTGCCCGGTGGTGGTGACACCCGGGCACGAGGTGGTGGAGCAACCGCACCCGGAGCACGAGCACCTGGCGCAGGCCCGCGCGCGGGTGCGTGCCCTGTGGGCCCGCTTCGACCACTGGCTGCACGGCGGGGCGCACTCGCTGGAGCTCGGCTGGCTGCTGACGCCGCTGGTGGGCCTGCTCTCCGCGCTGCTGCTGCCGCTGCACGTCTTCTTCCCGCACCCGGTGGACCGGATGCGCCGGGCGCTCGCCGCGAAGCTGGTGCCCCAGCCGCGCACGAAGCTGGCGAGCCTGCGGGACGAGTCGCTGCCCGCGCCCCAGGTGGGCAAGCCGCGGGGCTTCACGGTGAACGAGAAGGCGGACCGCGTGGCCGCCCTGCTGGACAACGTGGGGCTGGTGAAGGACTTCGCCCCGCTGGTGGTGCTGCTGGGGCACGGCGCGGTGAGCGTCAACAACCCGCACATGTCCGCCTATGACTGCGGCGCGTGCGGCGGCCGCCACGGTGGCGCCAACGCCCGCCTCTTCGCGGAGATGGCCAACCGGCCCGAGGTGCGGGCGCGTCTGCGCGAGCGCGGCATCCACATCCCCGCCGGCACGTGGTTCATCGGCGGACTGCACAACACCACCACCGACGAGGTGGTGCTCCACGACACCGAGGACGTGCCCCAGAGCCTGCGGGGCGAGCTGGAGGAGTTCCGCCGCGAGATGGACAAGGCGCGGGCCCTCTCCGCGCACGAGCGCTGCCGGCGCTTCGAGTCCGCTCCGTCCCGGCTCTCGCCCAAGGCGGCGCTGCGCCACGTGGAGGAGCGCGCGGTGGACCTCAGCCAGGCCCGCCCCGAGCTCGGCCACGTCACCAACGCCTCCTGCATCGTGGGCCGCCGCGCCCTCTCCCGGGGCCTCTTCCTGGACCGGCGCGCCTTCCTCGTCTCGTACGACCCCTCGCACGATCCCACCGGCTCCATCCTCGAGCGCGTCCTGCTGGCGGTGGGCCCGGTGGGCGCCGGCATCAACCTCGAGTACTACTTCTCGTGCGTGGACAATGACCGGTACGGGTGCGGCACCAAGCTGCCCCACAACCTCACCGGCCTGCTCGGGGTGATGGATGGCGTGGAGAGCGATCTGCGCACCGGCCTGCCCCGGCAGATGATCGAAATCCACGAGCCCATGCGCCTGCTGCTCGTCGTGGAGGCGAGCATCGCGACGCTCTCGGCCATCTACGCGCGCCAGGCGCCCATCCGCGAGCTGGTGGGCAACGAGTGGGTGCAGCTGGTGAGCGTGGACCCGGAGACGGGCGTCATGACGCGTTTCACCCCCAAGGGAGGCTTCCGTCCGGTGGCCGTGCCCTCGAGCAAGCTGCCGGTGGTGGCCACCTCGACCGATTGGTACCGTGGGCATCGGGACTTCCTGCCTCCGGCGTTGATTCAGCTGGCGCAGCCTTCGGGCTCGAGCGTCCCCGTGGTGGGCCGCGGCGCCATGCCCTCTGTCCAGGGAGAATCCATCCATGCAGCTCAGTGACGTCGTGGTGGGAGGAATCGCCACCACGGTTCCGTTCTGGCCCCTGCTGGCCTTCGTGGGGCTGGGGCTCGTGACGCTGGTGCACCGCACGCCGCGCGAGCGCACGGTGGCGGGGTGCGTGTTGTGGTCCCTGTCGCTGTCGCTCATCGGCTCGCTGGTGACGGCCGTCTTCATGCTGTCGCACCACCAGGACGTGTTGATGGTGGACGTGGGCCCCTGGTTCTCCACGGGCTCGTACACCTTCGAGCTCTCCTTCCTGGTGGACCGGCTGTCGGTGACGATGATGGTGCTGTCGAGCGCCATCAGCCTGCTCATCGGCCGCTTCTCGGTGAACTACCTGCACCGCGAGGCGGGCTTCACGCGCTTCTTCCTGCTGCTGGCGCTGTTCGCCACGGGGATGATGCTGCTGGTGGAGGCGGGCAGCATCGACCTGCTCTTCGTGGGCTGGGAGCTGGTGGGCCTCACCTCGGCGCTGCTGATTGGCTTCTTCCACGAGCGGACGACGCCGGTGCGGGCGGGGCTGAAGGCCTTCACCATCTACCGGCTGTGTGACATCGGCCTGCTGCTGGCGGTGGTGCTGCTGCACCACTACGCGGGGAGCGCGGAGTGGGTGGAGGCGCTGGGCGAGTGGGCGTGGCCGGGCCCGGCGGTGGTGATGGGCGTGGGGCCGGCGACGGTGCTGGGCCTGTGCCTGGTGCTGGCGGCCATGGGCAAGTCGGCGCAGCTGCCCTTCAGCAGCTGGCTGCCGCGCGCCATGGAGGGCCCGACGCCCTCGAGCGCGCTCTTCTACGGAGCGCTCTCCGTGCACGCGGGCCTGTACCTGCTGCTGCGCGCCGAGCCGCTGCTGCAGCGCGCGCCGCTGGCGTCCGGGGTGCTGGTGGCGGTGGGCCTGCTGACGGCGCTGCACGCCACGCTGGTGTGGCGCGTGCAGACGGACGTGAAGAGCGCGCTGGCGTACGCGGTGCTCACCCAGGTGGGCCTGATGTTCGCCGAGGTGGGCATGGGCTGGTACCGGCTGGCGCTGGTGCACCTGGTGGCCCACGCCTGCCTGCGCTGCCTGCAGCTGCTGCGTGCGCCGTCCGCGCTGCGCGAGGTGCAGGCGCGGCACGCGGCCAGCCAGGGCGTGAAGCAGCCGACGGTGGCGGTGGGCCACCACGTGCTGCCGGAGAGCCTGCGGCAGCGCTTCTACCGGCTGGCGCTCGAGCGCTTCGCGCTGGACGTGCTGCACGAGCAGTGGGCGCTGCGTCCGCTGCTGTGGATTGGCGCGTGGGTGGACAAGGCCGAGCGCGTGTGGGTGGGCGTGGTGAGCGGTTGGACTCCGCGTTCGGCGGAGAGCAAGCCGTTGGAGTCCGGGCACGGTGCGGCCACCGAGCCGTCGGGCGGCAAGTCGACAGGAGCGGTGTGAGATGCAAGCGAGTGTCCTTCCTCTTCTCTCGATGATGGTGCTGCTGCCGGCGCTGGGCGCGGCGGGGCTCGGGCGGGTGTTGTCGCCGGAGCGTGCGCGCAAGGTGGCGGTGACGGTGGCGTCGCTCACGCTGGTGCTGGCGGTGGGCGCGCTGGCGCTCGTCCAGGCCAGCGAGGGCGCGCGGGCGATGGCGTCCCTGGGCCAGGTGCTGCGGCTGGGCGTGAACGGCATGAGCGTGGTGGCGATGCTGCTCACCGCGCTGCTCACCCTGGGGCTGGTGGCGGCCGGTCCGCGCCAGATGCTGGACATGGCGACGCTCCGGGCCGTGCTGCTCACCGAGAGCGCCGCGCTCGGCTTCTTCTGCGTGCAGGACCTGGGGCTGATGCTCGTCTTCTGGGTGGCCATGCTGCTGCCGGCGGAGGTGCTCATCTCCCGCCGGGCCAAGGCCGAGCCCGAGGCGCGGGCGGTGCGCACGTTCCGCATCTACCTGCTGGCGGGCTCACTGCCGCTGCTGGCGGCGGTGGTGCTGCTGGGGCTGCCGGGCTGGCAGTCCGGCGCGGCGGCCCCGCTCGGCCTGTCCGAGCTGCTCGCGCGCGGCATTCCCGCTCCGCGGCAGACGGCCATCCTCGCGCTGATGATGCTGGCGGTGGCCTTCCGCATGGCGGTGGTGCCCTTCCACTCGTGGCTGCCCGTGCTGCTGGCGCGGGGGCCCTTTGGCGTGGGCATGCTGATGGTGAGTGCCCACACGGGACTGTACCTGCTGGTGCGGGTGGCCATGCCGCTGCTGCCCGAGGCGTGGGCGGCCTTCAGCCCGCTGCTGGAGGGCGTGGGCCTCTTCTGCGCCCTCTACGGCGCGGTGCTGGCGCTGGCCCAGATGGACCTGCGCCGCACGGTGGGCTTCCTGCTGGTGAGCCAGTCGGGGCTGATGCTCGCGGGGCTGGCGGAGCGCAACACCGAGAGCCTCGCCGGGGCGCTGCTGCAGAGCGTGGCGGCGGCGGTGCCGCTCACGGGGTTGATGCTGGTGGTGCGGGCCATCGAGGTGCGCACGGGCACCGCGGACATGACGCGGCTGGGCGGCCTGGTGCGCCGCGCCCCGAGGATGGCGGCCCTCTACTTCCTGCTGGGTATCGCCAGCCTGGGCTTCCCGGGCACGCTGAGCTTCGTGGGCGAGGACCTGCTGCTGCACGGCATCCTCGGCACCCATCCGCTGGTGGCGCTCCCGCTGCTGCTCACCACCGCCATCAATGGCATCACCTTCCTGCGCTCCTTCCAGCGCACCTTCCTCGGGGCGCCGGCCCACGGCCACGCGTCCGTGCTCGACACGGTGGAGGATCTCCTCCCCCGCGAGCGGATCGCCGCGCTGGCGCTGTGCGTGCTGGCCTTCCTGGGCGGGCTGTTCCCCGGGCCGCTGATGCGCCTGCGGGAGCACGAGGTGTCCGCCCTGGCGGGTCCGGCCGCCGCGGAGCACGCCGAGGCCGGGGCACACGGTCCGGCCATGGCGTCCCACTGAGAAGGCGCCCTCCCGCGAGGAAGGAGGCTCAGTCCTTCTTCGCGGGCTGCTGGGACATGGCGCGCAGCTCGGTGCGGCGGATCTTCCCGCTCACCGTCTTGGGCAGCTCGGTGACGAATTCTATCTCCCGCGGGTACTTGTACGGGGCCGTGGTCTTCTTCACGTACTCGCGCAGCTCCTCGGCGAGCGTCTCCGAGGCGGAGAACCCCGGCGCCAGCACCACGTACGCCTTGATGCGCTGGCCGATGCGCTCGTCCGGGACGCCCACCACCGCGGACTCGGCCACCGCCGCGTGCTCCAGCAGCGCCGACTCCACCTCGAAGGGGCCCACGCGGTAGCCGGACGTCTTGATGACGTCGTCACTGCGCCCCACGAACCAGAGGTAGCCGTCCGCGTCCTTCACCGCTCGGTCTCCCGTCACGTACCAGTCGCCCCGGAAGGCCGTGAGGTTCGCCGCGTCGTCGTTGAGGTAGCCCGTGAAGAGGCCCACCGGCGGCACCGGCTTCACCCTCACGGCGATGTCGCCCTCCTGGCCCGTGGGGACTTCCCTGCCCTCGCCGTCGATGACGGACACGTCGAAGCCCGGCGACGGCTTTCCCATGGAGCCTGGCTTCGGCTCCAGCGCGGGGAACATGCCCACCAGCACCACGGACTCCGTCTGGCCGTAGCCCTCGCGGATGTGCAACCCGGTGGCCTGCATCCACGAGTCGATGACCTCGGGGTTGAGCGGCTCGCCCGCGCTCAGCGCGTGCCGGATGGAGGACAGGTCGTACTGGGAGAGGTCCTGCAGCACGAGGGCCCGCCACGCCGTGGGAGGCGCGCAGAACGTCGTCACCCGCTGCCGCTCGAGCACCCGGAGGATGCGCGCCGCGTCGAAGCGCCCCCGGAAGTCGTACACCACGTTGCACGCGCCCTGGCTCCACGGGCCGAACAGCTTGCCCCACGCGCACTTGGCCCAGCCGGTGTCCGACAGCGTCAGGTGCCGGTCCTCGGGGGTCAGGTCCAGCCAGTAGCGGCCGGTGATTTGATGGCCCAGGCCATAGCTGGCCTGCGTGTGCTGCACCATCTTCGGCATGCCCGTGGTGCCCGAGGTGAAATAGATGAGCATCGGGTCATCCGCCCGCGTGCGCTCGAAGCTGCCGCCGTGCTGGCCGGTGCCCGAGGAGCCCGTCGCATAGGACACCCAGGGCGAGGGCGCGTGGCCCACGGCCACCCACGTCTCCACGCGGCCGGTGCCCGCCATGCCCTCGAACCTGTCCAGACAGCTCGAGTCGGCGATGACGCCGTTGGCATCCGCGGCCAGCAGCCGGTAGCGGATGTCCTTGGCGGTGAGCATGGGCGTGCCGGGCATGAAGACGATGCCCGCGCGGATGCAGCCCAGCACGAGGAACCACCACTCCGGAATGCGCGGCATCATCACGAAGACGCGATCGCCCTTGTGCAGGCCCTGGCTGGTGAGGAACTGGGCGGCGTGCAGCGAGCGCTGCTTCACGTCCTTCCACGTGAAGAGCTGCGCGTGTCCCGCCTCGTCACTCCATTGAAGCGCGGGGGCATCGGGACGCTCGGCGGCCCAGCGGTCGACGAAGTCGGTGGCGAAGTTGAAGTACTCGGGGCGCTCCCACTGGAAGGCCCTGTGGGTGGCCTCGTAGTCGGTCATGTTGCGCGGAGAGGGGGTGGACATGACTCGCTCCTGGAGTGAAGGACGCGGCAAGCCTGCCACGGCATGGGCTGGCGGACCACGGGCCGCTGACACCAGAATGTCCGAATGAATCCCATCGTCCACGCCGAGCTGTCCTGGTTGATGACTCAACGTCTGGAGGCGCGGAAGGACCGGGTGCTGGTGGTGTGCGCGGGGCTGGCGCCGGACCTGGATGGGCTGACGATTCTCGGCGGGGGCGAGCTGTACGCGCGCTACCACCACCTCATCTTCCACGGGTACGTGGGCGCGCTGGTGACGGCGGGGGTATGCGTGGCGCTGGCGCGGCAGCGGCTCCAGGTGGGGCTGCTGGCGTTGCTGGCCTTCCACCTCCACCTGCTGTGTGACCTCGCGGGAAGCGGCCCGGGCTGGCCGCTCTGGTACTTCTGGCCCACCAGCCTGCGCGAGTGGTTCTGGGACGGGCAGTGGGACCTGGCGTCCTGGCAGAACAGCGTCATCGGGCTGGCGGCCACGCTGGTGTGCCTCGCGTGCGCGCTGCGCTACCGGCGCACCGCCGTGGAGCTGCTCTCCACGCGCTGGGACGCGGAAGTGGTGCGCACCCTCCGGGTCCGCTTCCTCGGAGAGGGCCGGCCCGAGAGCCCGCCTCAACCCTGAGCCGTGCTCAGTCGAGGAAGCGGCGCCACCATCTCAGGGCCTGTTCCTCGGTGAAGCCCATGAAGGAGTTCCCGGCGGCCATCCAGGTATGGGGAGATGACCGCTCCAGGGGTTCGAGCAGTGGCCCGAGGACGTGGGCGAGCTCCCGGTAGGCTGGCAGGGTCAGCCCCAGCTCCAGGTCACCCGACTCGGGCCATTCCCCCAAGGAGACGAGCACGCGGTCACCCGCGAGCGTCTCCACACGTGTGCTTGCGGAGCGGAGCCGTTCGCGGAGGCCCCCCGCTCCACCCAGCTTCTCGAGCACGGGCGGAGCGAAGAAGTTCAGCCAGTGGACACCATCGACGTGGAAGCCCACGTCCTCTTCCCACAGCCAGGCCGGGCGCAGGTCGATGCCTGGATACCGGAAGGCCGCGGAACGAAGAGAGTCATCCGTGGACCGCGAGGGCCAGTGGAGTTGAAGGGCGAGGCCCGCGTGCCCCGTGGCGAATCGAAGCTGGGAAGCCATCGTGCGAGCGAGCCCGGCCACGTGGGCGGGCCCATGGGCCTCCAGGTACTCGGTGGGAACGGTCGCCGTCAGCAGACTCACCTTGTTCGCAGCGGGCTCCCGCCAGGGGATGCGCGCTCGATACCGGAAGCTGTAGCCATTCCGAGCACTGCCTCCGTCGAGGAAGAGCTGTGTCTCGTAACGTCTCTTCTCCACGCGATTCGCGTAGGACTCGCTGTAGTCCTCGGCGAAGCGCCAATGGCGCTCGGGCCGCAGACGCTGGCGGATCGACTTCCAACGTTCCGGGGAAAGCGGTGCTCCCTCATCGTCATCGATGAAAGCCTCGTGGAGGGTCGAGGAGCCTTCCCCCACGGCCCGCATGTAGCTGTCCAGGGCAAGGCTGACGCCCGATGCGATGTCCGGATGATCATACGGCAGATAGAAAGCGAGCCGGACGACCTCGCGGGCAAGCAACTCCTCGCCATGCACTCCGTCCACGGGAGGAGCACCCACGAGACGGATTCGGGGGTAGCGGGGCATCATGGAGGTAGGCGAGTCAGGCCCAGCTGAGGAGTCACCACCGCAGGCTGGCATTCCATGCTCAAGGGTTTGTAGCTCAAAAGCTGCTGGAGGGTATCCGGGTCGCCCAGCGGGTTTCCCATTCGCCTGGGGAGACATGGGAATTTGAAATCAAAAACACACTGGATCCGGGTCGCGTTCCGCGTGAAGTGCAGGACGAAGTCTGGCTTGAGTGAGCCGCTCTTGCGGTCAGTCAGAACATAGCCACTCGTCCCCGGGTCTGGATCTCGCCGGTACCTGGGCTCGATGGAGAAATTGTCCGGAAACCTTGAAGAGAGGCGAGCCTTCACGCAATCGAAGGCAGCCGTGTGCTTCAGGCGCCCGAGCTCCCTGGCGAGCGTCACTTCCTCATCGCCTTCGAGGCGGAGGACCCGGTTGCACTCATTCTCATTGGGAAACTGGCCGTTCTTGAATGGGCCGATGTCCTCACGCTTCTGGGCAACTTGGTTGACGTCCGCCTCGGCCTGCTTCGCACAGTCCTTCAGGAAGTCCTCCACCTCGCCTACTTCAGCCTCGGTCAGCAACCGTTGGAGCGTGATGTAGCCCTGGATTGCCTCGACGGCTCGTACGGAGGCATTGATGGCCTGAGCCGCTCTCCCCGCTGCCGGGATGAGTATTTCCCCGGTGCTGGTGGGCGCAGAGGCGTTGCAGATGGCAGCACCGCCCGGAGTCGAACACGATTGGTTGTACCGGGTCGGAGAACCAAGAGACATGACGCACGACGTGAGCAGGAGCGGAGTCAAAGAAAGCCAGCGGCCAGCCATGAACGTGATCCCTCGTCCTAACGCGTGAAGGGAAGCTCGAAGGTGGCGGTGGCGCCCTTTCCCGGCCCCTCGCTCTCCAGGGTCAGCTTTCCCCCCATGAGGCGGGCCGCCAGCGCGCTGGCGTGCAGGCCGTAGCCATACCCGTCCTTGCGCGTGCTGAAGCCCTGGGTGAACAGGCGCTCTCGCACCTCCGGCGCCAGGCCCTCGCCGTTGTCCACCACCTGGATGCGCACCCACCCGCCCTCCGCCTCCAACCTCACCCCCAGGTAGCGCCGCGCCTCGGGCACCGGCTCCAGCGCACTGCGCGCGTTGCTGAGCAGGTTGAGCAGAATCTGCAACATCCGATGCCGGTCCACCCGCACCGGGGGCAGCTCGGCGATCTCCCGCGTCACCGGCACCGGGGATTGCCGCGAGGCCACCTGGTGGATGCGCAGCGCCTCCTCCACCAGCCCGCCCAGGTCGCACTCGTCCGCCAGCAGCGTGGACTTCGCGTAGGTGCGCTGCATCTGGATGATGGTCCGCACCCGCTCCACGTGCCCGTCCAGGTCCTCCAGGCCCTGCCACAGCACCGCCTGCTCCTGCAGCAGCTCGTCCGCGAGGCCGGAGAGGTAGGCCGGCAGGAGGCTGCCGCGGGGATCCCTCGTGAGGAAGTCCGCCAGGTCCTCGCGCCGCGCATCCATCATCTCCACCACCTGCTTCACCCGGCCCACGCGCGAGTCCTCCACCGTCCTGCGCAACAGGTCCGAGTCCACCACCACGCTCGTGAGGGCATTGCCCGCGTCGTGGAGAATGTTGGAGGCAATCTCCTCCATGCCCACCACGCGCGCCGTCTCCATCAGGTGGGCCTGCGCCTGCTTCAGCTCGCGCGTGCGCGCCTCCACCCGCCGCTCCAGCTCGTCGTTGGACTGGCGCAGCGCCGTCTCGGCCCGCCGCACCTCCTCGTACAGGCGTGCGTTCTCCACCGAGATCGCCGCCTGCGAGGCGATGTGCTTGAGCAGGGCGATGCGGCTCGGGGAGAAGGCCTCGGTGGCCAGGTCGTTCTCCAGGTACAGCACTCCGCCAATCGTCTCCCCCCGGCCCAGCGGGAGGCACAGCAGGCAGCGGGCCGCCCCGTGGGTGAAGTAGGGATCGTTGGAGAAGCCATGGGGCAGGGAGATGTCGTTGAGCAGCACGTGCGAGCCCGAGCGCCGCACGTACGTCAGCAGCGTCCAGGGCAACCGCCGCACGGGCTCCTCGGGGAGCGCGGCCCGGCCCGGAGTGGAGTCCACGAGCGCCGCCACCTCCAGCGTGTCCTGCCGCAACAACAGCAGCGCGCCGCGCTGGGCCCCGGCCGTCTCCAGCGCCACCCGCATGAGCGTGTCCACCAGCCGCTCCAGGACGATCTCACTGGAGATGGCCTGCTGGGCCTTCACCACCGTGAGCGCATCCAGGTGGTTGGAGTCCGTGTCGTAGCTGGTGCTGGACTCCTCGAGCCCGGCCTTCGGCGAGGCCAGGGAGGGCCACTGCTCATCCAGGTGCCGCACCTTGCCCGCGGCCCCCCACTGCATCCAGGCCTCGCGGGCCTCCCGGGCGAAGAGCAGCGCGGTGGTGGCCATCCCCCGCTCCTTCCAGAAGGACGCGGCCAGCTCACACGCCAGGGCCGCGTTCTGCAGCGAGCCCTGCTCACGAGCGCACTGGAGCGCCTCCTCGTAGGCGCGGTGGGCCTCGTCCGCTTCTCCCTCCAGGCGCGCCAGCTCCGCGGCCACCAGCCGCTCGGCCGCGCGGAAGTTCTCCGGACTGTTCGCGGCCCACTCCGCCAGCTGCCGGTGGTGCTGGCCAATCGTCTCCAGGTACTCGCGCCGCCGCGCCGGTGAAGCGTCCCGGCAGCACGCCGCCAGGGTCAGCGCCTCGTACAGCACGTACAGGTAGTAATAGAGCTGGCCGACATTGGACCAGAGCAGCCCCTGGACGCTCCCGGCCGCCTGCCGCGCCTGCTCGTGCGCACCGCTCATGAAGCGCGACATCATCTTCATGATGGCGTAGCTGGAGCGCAGGGGAACCAGACTCCCGGCGGCCAGCCTCGCCTCGAAGGCCGCCTCATCGAACCCCTCTCCATTCAACGAGGAGAAAGAGTCGGAGCGCCCCTGCAGCTGCGCCACGTAGCGCAGGAAGATGCGCATCATCTGGATGACGTCCCAGAACTCCACCTTGGAGGCGAAGTCGAAGCCCGCCAGGGCTTCCCGGCGGACCTCCTCCAGCTCGCGCCCCATGACGAGGGGAATCAGCGTGCTGTGGTTGAAGCAGAGGCTGGCATTGCGGAAGGCCCCCGCCTGGGCCGACTGCTGGATGGCCTTGTGGATGAACTCCCGCGAGGAGAGCAACGGGCCCACCCAGACGCCATTCATGGACCGGGCATGGAGCGCCTCGCCCTGGAAGGTGGAGCTGCCCTGGCGCTCGGCGAGCCGGCACGCGAAGTCGCTGATGGCCAGCCCCTCGTGGTAGCGCTTGAAGACGTTGCTGCTCAGGAAGCCGAACCACGCGTAGGCGTGCGCGGACGCATCCACATGCCCATGCCGGATGGAGAGCGTCACCATGCGGCAGATGTGGAGGACGTGCAGGTTCCTCCGGCTGAAGAAGGCCGGCGCGTACAGGGCCGCGAGGACGCTCAGCACCGCCTTCATGTCCGGGTCCGTCAGGGCCGGCAGCGCGAGCAGGCTCTCCAGGGGCCGCGCGTGGAGCAGGGACCACGCCTCCGCGTGGGCCGCCACCACCTCCTCCCAGGAGGGCTCCAGCGGCAGCGGCATGCCGAACTTCTCCAGGCACTCCAGCAGACAGGCGACGGCGCCCTCCGCGTCACTCGAGGAGACGAGCAGATCGCTCTTGAAGCGATAGGCCTTCGCCATCTCCGAGCGCGTGCGGGCCCAGGGCAGCACGCCGTCCACCAGGCGGCGCGCCTCGGCGGAGTTGCCGCTCATCACCTCGCTGCTGGCCTGGGCCAGGCGCAGCTTGAAGGCCGTGGCCCTGTCCGTCTCCCAGGGATTGCCGGGCAGCAGGGAGAAGGCCGTGTCGAAGCACGTCACCGCCGAGCGGTGGGCACTGGAGGCCTTCGCCTTCCAACCCGCCTCGGCGTTCAGGTACGCCAGGTGCGCGCGCTCCACGTCGTCCCGCATCAACGCCACGCCCACGTTGAGGTGGCTCACCACCTCGAAGAGGCGCTCGCGCAGCTCCTCGGGAGAGAGCCGCTCCAACAGCAGGCGGCCCACGCGCAGGTGCACGGCCTTGCGCTCCCGCTCGGGGATGAGGGCATAGGCGGCCTGCTGGATGCGATCGTGCGCGAAGCGGTACTGCTCGGCATCCGCCCGCACCAACAGCTCCTCCTGGAGCGCGGGCTCCAGGTCCTGCTCCACCTGGGAGCTGTCCTGGTGCGACAGGAAGGCCAGCTTGCGCAGGGCGAAGGTGTTGCCCATGCACGCCGCCAGGCTGAGCATCTGCCGGGTGTGCTCCGGCAACTGCAGCAGCCGGCCCACCATGAAGTCGATGACGTTGTCCGAGTACCCCCGGGCCCGCACGCCCTCGGCGTCCCAGCGCCAGCCGCCCTCCGGCGCGCGCACCACCAGGCCGTCCTGGTGCAGCGCCTGCACCCACTGGAGGAGGAAGAAGGGGTTGCCGCCCGTCTTCTCCTGGACGAGCGAGGCCAGGGGCACCACCAGCGCGTCCCCGGCGCCGGGGAAGGCATCCGCCACCAGCCGCCGCGTCTGCTCCAGGGTGAGCGGGCCCAGGTGCAGGTCCCCCACCCGCGTCCCCTCCTCGCGCACCAGCGCCAGGGTCCGCGCCAGCGGGTGCGAGGGGCTCACCTCGTTGTCCCGGTAGGCGCCAATCAACAGCACGGGCGGCGTGTCCGGGTGCGTGGCGATGTAGCGCAGCAGCTCCAGGCTGGCGGGGTCCGCCCACTGGAGGTCATCCAGGAAGAGCACGAGCGGGCGCTCGGGGCTGGCGAAGATGCCGAGGAAGCGCAGGAAGACGCGGTTGAAGCGGCTGCGCGCCTCGAAGGAGGGCAGCTCGGGGAGGCCGGGCTGCTTGCCGGCGACGCGCTCCAGCTGGGGCACCAGGTCCACCAGCAGCTGGCCGTTGCCCTCCCACGCCTCCAGCAGCCGCTGGCGCCAGAGCGCCACCTCCTCGTCACTGCCGGCCAGCAACTGCTGCACCAGCTCCTGGAAGGCCCGCGCCAGCGTGGAGTACGGGACGTCGTGCTGGAGTTGATCGAACTTGCCGCTGAGGAAGAAGCCGCGCCGCCGCAGCACGGGGCGGTGCAGCTCGCGCACGGCGGCGGACTTGCCGATGCCGGAGTAGCCCCGCACGAGCACCCACTCGGTGTGCCCCGTGAGCGCCACCCGCTCGAAGGCCTTCAGCAGGAACTCCACCTCCTCCTCGCGGCCATACAGCCGCTGGGGGAGCTGGAAGCGCGCGGAGACATCCCGGCTGCCCAGGGGGAACGTCTCCAGCGAGCCGAGCCGCAGCGCCTCCTGGCACCGCTCCAGGTCCGCCCGCAGCCCCTCGGCGCTCTGGTAGCGCTCCTCGGCGACCTTGGCCAACAGCTTCATCACCACCGCCGAGAGCGCGGGGGGAATGGAGGGCACCACCAGGTGCGGCGGCACGGGAGCCTGGGCCAGGTGGGCGTGGAACCACTCCAGCATGTCCTGCCCGCGGAAGGGCAGCCGCCCCGTGAGCACCTCGTAGAAGGACACGCCCAGCGAGTAGAAGTCCGTGCGGTAGTCCACCGCGCGATTCATCCGCCCCGTCTGCTCCGGGGACATGTAGGCCGGAGTTCCCTCGCCGAGCGGCTGCTGGAGGACGGCCTCCACGTGCTCCACCCGCTGCAGGGTGGCGATGCCGAAGTCGATGAGCCACGCCTTCCCCGAGGGGGCGACGAGGATGTTGGCGGGTTTGATGTCCTTGTGGATGACGCCGCGCCGGTGGACCTCGGCCAGGGTGGCCGTCACGGAGAGGGCCCAGGTGAGGAAGCGGGAGGGCGCGAGGGCCTGGCCCACCTGCTCCGAGAGGGCCTTGCCCCCCACGTCGTCCAGCACGAGGACGGGCCGCTCCTGGAGCACTTCCAGTGCGTGGGCGGTGAGCACTCCGGGTACGCCCTTCAGGTGGCGCAGCAGCTCGTACTCGCGCTGGTAGCGGGCCCGCTCGCGCGTGCCGACGGGCCAGGAGCGCGGCGTCTTGACGATGACGGGCAACCCGTCCGCCTCACGGACCGCGCGGTAGAGGAGGCTCGTCGCCGTCTCCTGGAAGCGGCCCAGCAGCCTGTACCCGGGGAGGAGGAGAGAGGTGATGCTCATGAGGTGGGGCCCTGCTCTGCTCCGAGGCGGAGAGCCGTGGGGTACCATACCACCTCCGGCGTGGTGCTCTCGCGGCTCCCCCCGGGGCCCTGGCATACCCGGCCGCCCCTCATAGCGGCTCCAGGAACCGCCGGATGTGCGAGAGCACCCGTTGGATTTTCGGAATCTCGGCGAGCGCCTCGGGCACGCTGATGCGCACCGGGCGCTCCCGCCCCACCAGCCCGGGCAGCACGGGCACCAACGGCTCCGCGGAACTGCCCGGGTCCTCCAGCTCGACGCTGGGCACCAGACCGATTCCCAGCCCCGCGATGCAGCAGGAGCGGATCAGATGGATGTCCGCCGTGACGAGCACCGGGGAGACCGTGAAGGTGGCGCCCCGGAGCGTGGGCCAGGTGTGCGCATCGTCTCCCGGCGCCTCCCAGGAGAAGAGCTCGTGGCCCCGCAGCTCCTGGAGCGAGCCCGGGGTCCCCCGCCGTTGCAGGTACTCCGGGCTGGCCAGGAGCCCCTCCCGCACGCGCATCACCACGGAGGAGAGCCAGGGCCCCCGGGGCATGTCCTCGCCGAAGTGGATGGCCATGTCCACGCCGTCCAGCGGCTCGCCCAGGGGGTCTCCGCTGAAGCGGGCGTGGACGCGCAGCAGCGGATAGGTGGTGCGCAACAGCCCGAAGAGCGGCGTGAGCAGATGCGGCGGCAGCCCCACGGGCAGCACCACCCGGAGCACTCCCGAGGGCTCCTGGCCCACCTCGCGGATGGAGGACAGCAGCGCGCTCGTCTCCTGCATCATGACGCGCCCGCGCCGGGCGAGCACCTCACCGGCTTCCGTCAGGATGATGCCCTGGGCCGTGCTCTTGAGGAGCGGCACGCCGGCCCGGGCCTCGAGCGCCTCGACGCGGCGCCGCAAGGTGGTGCGCGACACGCCCAGGGACTCCGCGGCGGCCAGGAACGAGCCCGTCTGCACGACGTCGAGAAAAGCACGCAACTCTTCCAGATCCATGCTCTTGCCTCGCTGTCCGGGGAGTGGCCACCCCCTGTCCATCTGCGGCCATCGCCCGCGCCCGGGGAGCGCTACGAAGAGAGCCGCCACCCTCCAGGAGGAACGCACCATGCGTACGCCCACCACGGCCCTTGCCTTCGCTCTCGCGCTGTCCACCCTGCCCGCCCACGCCAAGGACCCTGCCCTCGGTGCGACGACCTTCACCACCTACGAGGCCTTCCTGAGCCCCGCCCAGGAGCCCGGTGAGGAGTCGGAGGTGCCCAAGCCGCTGGAGAAGAGCCTCGGCGCCACGGCGCCCTCGACGCCTCGCGAGAACCGGAAGTCGCGGGGCCATGGGCAGCTGCGATTCGCCCGAGACCTGAGCAAGGCCTATGTCGAAGTCGAGATCCAAGGGGTGAACCCCGCCGACATCGTCATGTTCCACATCCACTGCGGCCCGCCGGGCGTGCTCGGCCCCATCATCGTGGACTTCGGCGAGTCCGGCAGCCCGGGGAAGAAGTTCACCGATGGCAGGTTCTCCGTGGAGCTCACCAACAAGAACGTCGTCTACGTCAAGGATATGCCGGGCCTGAAGCCCTCGCTACCCGAGGGCTGCCCCTCCGAGCTGGGACTCCCGGGACAGGTCAAGACGCTCGCCGGGCTCGAATACCTGGCGAGGAAGGGAGTGCTCTATTTCAACCTCCACACCAAGGCGCACACCTACTACGGAGAGATGCGCGGCCAGCTCTACCCCGCCAAGGACTGAGTCCCTGGACGTGCGAGGTCCTGGCGCGCGGCACCTTCCGGCCGCGAGCCATTCCAACGGGTCCGACCATCGGACCAGTTGCTCGACCTCGAGCCCGGAGGCTGCACGCACTCCCACGGGAGGGCGGACGCGATGTGTCTGGTGGTCGTCCCGAGCGCGTCGCTCCAGGCCACCCTGAACACGCCCACGCGGAGGCGGTCCGGCGTCCCACGCGGGACGCACGTCCGCCAGTGCCTTGTCTCTTCCTGGAGGGACACGCGCCGTGACACGCGCCACGGCTCCACGCCTCGCGGAGGCGTGCGGGTGGCCGGTGCTCGGGCGGTGTGCTCGAGACGGAGGGCCCTCGGGCCCGTGCGCGAGCACGAGCCCTCCCGCGGTTCCCCAGGCCACGACGGGTGGTGGGGGCTCCGCTTCAGGTGAGCGTCTCCACGGCCCCTCCACGCCCGTCCCGGCAGGAGTCCTGACGGTGCCACGGTGCGCGAGGAGTGACGGAGGGGAGGAAGCGCCCATCAGCGGGCGCTCCACGTCCGCCGGCTCGGTGGAGTGCACCCACCTGCCACGGACGACGCCCTGCAGCCGCGGTGCGCTCACGCTGACTGCGAGGCGGGGGGCCTTCACCGGACGCGAACCGGAGGCCCCGACACCGGGTGCGAGTCCCGTCTTCACCTGCGGGGACTCGTGTCTCCGGGCCAGCCTCGGAGGCGGTGCCTCCTGGCCCGGCGGGGACCGGTGAAGCCCGGTGCCCCCTGGGGGCGGGATGTCCGCGCGGCTGACCGCGAGGCCCGCGATGAGCACTCCCCGGACCCGGGCGGAGCGCTGCGTGGGCTCCGGCTCCCACTCACGCACCGAGGCCGGGTGCGGGAGAGCCGTGCCCTGTCCGGACTTCCCGGCGGTGTCGTGCCGGTGCCGGTCCCACTCCTCCAACCGGAGGGTGAGGGAATCAATGGAATCGTCGAGCTGGCCGCACCCGGACGCCGACACGGCGAGCAGCAGCGCCACCAGCAGGACACTCGTCCCGCCGGGCCGCTGCACTGCCCTCGTTCTGTCGGCCACGCCGCTCATGCGCCTCGTCCGGTGCTACTTCGATGACCAGCCAATCCCACCATGTGTTACCGCGACTGCCGGGAAGCGCAATTCTTCGGCCGGTGAGGCCACGGTGACGCTCACGTGGTAGCTACGGTCCGACGCAACCCGCTACATCCCTGGAGGACACGAGCATGGACATCAAGGCAGCGGTGGCATTCGAACCCGGCAAGCCCCTGCGCATCGAGACGGTGCACCTCGAAGGCCCCAAGGCCGGCGAGGTCCTCATCGAGCTGAAGGCCACGGGCATCTGCCACACGGACGCGTACACGCTCTCGGGCAAGGACCCCGAGGGCCTGTTCCCCAGCATCCTCGGCCACGAGGGCGCGGGCGTGGTGGTGGACGTGGGCCCCGGCGTCACCTCGCTGAAGAAGGGGGACCACGTCATCCCGCTCTACACGCCCGAGTGCCGCCAGTGTAGGTCGTGCCTGTCGCGGAAGACGAACCTGTGTACCGCCATCCGCGCCACGCAGGGCAAGGGCCTCATGCCGGATGGCACCAGCCGCTTCCGGATCGGCAAGGAGCCCGTCCACCACTACATGGGCACGTCCACCTTCGCGACGCACACGGTGCTCCCGGAGATCGCCGTGGCGAAGATTCGCGAGGACGCCCCGTTCGACAAGGTCTGCTACATCGGCTGTGGGGTGACCACGGGCATTGGCGCCGTCATCTACACCGCGAAGGTGGAGGCGGGCGCGCGCGTGGTCGTCTTCGGCCTGGGCGGCATCGGCCTCAACGTGGTGCAGGCCTGCCGCATGGTGGGCGCGGATCAGATCGTCGGCGTGGACCTCAACCCCGCCCGGCGCGAGATGGCCGAGAAGTTCGGCATGACCCACTTCGTCAACCCGAAGGAGGTGGGCGCGGACCTGGTGCCCTACCTCGTCAACCTCACGGCGGGCGGCGCGGACTACAGCTTCGAGTGCATCGGCAACGTGACGACCATGCGGCAGGCGCTCGAGTGCTGCCACCGCGGCTGGGGCGAGAGCATCATCATCGGCGTGGCGGCGGCCGGACAGGAGATCAGCACCCGTCCCTTCCAGCTCGTCACCGGGCGCGTGTGGAAGGGCAGTGCCTTCGGCGGCGCCCGCGGCCGCACCGACGTGCCCCGCATCGTCGACTGGTACATGGATGGGAAGATTCAGATCGACCCGCTCATCACCCACACCCTCCCGCTGGAGCGCATCAACGAGGGCTTCGACCTGATGCACAAGGGCGAGTCCATCCGCGCGGTGGTGAAGTACTGATGGATACGGCCCTCCGGCTCGCCTCCGAGCACCGCTGCTTCGAAGGCACCGTCGCCTACTACCGCCATGACTCGGTGGTGTGTGGCGGCGAGATGCGCTTCTCCGTCTACGTGCCCCCGCAGGCGCGGACGGGCAAGGTGCCCGTGCTCTACTTCCTCTCGGGCCTCACGTGCACCGAGGAGACGTTCCAGATCAAGGCCGGTGCGCAGCGGCTCGCGGCCGAGCTGGGACTGATGCTCGTCGTGCCCGACACCAGCCCGCGCGACACCGGCATTCCGAACGAGAGCGCCGACTGGGAGGTGGGCACCGCCGCCGGCTTCTATGTGGACGCCACCCAGCAGCCCTGGGCCTCGCGCTTCCGCATGTTCAGCTACGTCACCCAGGAGCTGCCCGGGCTCATCGGGAAGAACTTCCCGGCCCGCATGGACCGCGAGGGCATCTTCGGCCACTCCATGGGAGGACATGGCGCCCTGATGTGCGCCCTGCGCCAACCCGGCCGCTACCGCTCCGTGTCCGCCTTCGCTCCCATCTGCGCGCCCGTGCGCGTCCCCTGGGGACAGAAGGCCTTCCGCACCTACTTCGGGGCCGACACCGAGGCCTGGAAGCAGTGGGACACCACCGAGCTCATCCGCTCGGCGAGGACGCGTCTGCCCCCACTGTTGGTGGATCAAGGCACGCGCGACAAGTTCCTCGGGGACCAGCTCAAACCCGAGCTCCTCCGCGAGGCCTGCGACCAGGCGGGGCAGCCCCTGACGCTCCGTTCCCAGGACGGATACGACCACGGCTACTACTTCGTCTCGACCTTCATGGCGGACCACCTGCGCCACCACGCCTCGGCGCTAACAGCCTGAAATCGTAGCGGACACGCGCTCCCTCGCCGGACGGGCTTCCGGCGAGGGGCTCGTGTGCCGTGAAGCAGCACGAGGAGCCCGGGCGGCTCCTGCTCCAGGGAGGGCTGACAAGGAAGCAGGCCGGGAAGTGGGAAGGCGTTCCGTTTGTCCGTGGGGACCCAACGGAACGAAAGGACCGAGCTTGAAGCGTTTGCTGAAACTTGCCCCCTTCGCGCTGCTGCTGCCCACCCTGGCGACCGCCTCCACCGTGTGGAGGGGAGACTTCGAGACCGGCAACCTCTCGCAGTGGGACCGCGAGCAGACTGTCTCCTCGAACCGCCTGCTGGTGGTCAGCTCGCCCGCACGAGAGGGCCGCTACGCGCTGAAGACCACCGTCCGTCAGGGCGACAACCCCATCAGCGCGAGCGGCAACCGCAACGAGCTGCTCTACCTGGATCGCGAGGCGCCCGGCTCCGAGTTCTTCTACAAGTGGAGCACGCTCTTCCCGAAGAGCTTCCCGCGCTCGCCCAGGTGGCAGATCTTCACCCAGTGGCACCACGACGGCAGCGGTGGCTCTCCGCCGCTCGAGTTCTACGTGGTGGATGATCAGCTGCGCCTGCGCGTGGGCGGCAGCAACGGGAAGATCATCTGGCGGGCCCCGCTCCAGCGCGAGCAGTGGAATGACTTCGTGCTGCACGTGAAGTGGTCGCCGGATCCCAAGGCCGGCTTCGTCGAGCTGTACCACAACGGCCAGGTCGTCGTGCCGCTGACGAAGGTGGCCACGCAGTACTCGGGCCAGCTCAACTACCTGAAGCTCGGCCTGTACCGCGACGCGTCCATCGCCCCCGAGGGCGTGGTCTTCCATGACGGCTTCGTCCAGGCCACGCGGCTGGAGGACGTGATGCCCGCGCCCGTCGTCGCCACCCCGGAGCCCCAGCCCCAACCGGCCCCGGAGAGCACGCCGGATGATGGAGCGTCCGACGATGGCGATCCTCCCGCCGAGCAGCCGGGGCCCATCGCCCAGCAGCCCTCGGACTCGCTCCCGGGCACGGGCGGCATCATCCCCGGCGACGCGACGCTCGCCGGCACGGGGATGCCTCCCGCGAGCTGCGGCGCCTCCTCGACGGGTGGAATGCCCCTGCTCGTCGCCGCCGGACTGACCCTGGCCGCGCTGCTGGGCCGGCGCAAGGCCACCGCGCCCGCCTACGCACGGCGCTCGCGCAACCGGCGTCGCTGAGTACCCAGGTGGGGTGACGCCGCCCCACCCGGAGCAACCGGGCTCCGCGCACCGGCATTGCCGCTCATGGGGCGGCCGGATGAAGATCCGGCTCCCCCCCATCCGCGGTGCCAAGAGACATGAAGCCCCTGGCAGTGGTGCGTCGCGAGCCCGGCTCGACCTTTGTGGACATCCTGCGCAGGAGGGCACTGGAGCAGCCCTCGCGCCGCGTCTTCACCCTCCTGGAAGATGGAGAGACGGAGACACAGCAGTTGGACTTCGCGGGCCTGGATGAGCGGGCCCGGGCCATCGCCGCCACGCTCCAGCGCTCGGCCGCGGCCGGCGAGCGCGCCCTGCTCCTCTACCCCTTCGGGCTGGACTACGCCGCCGCCTTCTTCGGTGCGCTGTACGCCGGAGTCGTGGCCGTGCCGGTGTACCCGCCGGACCCCTCGCGCCTGCACCGCACGCTGCCGCGGCTGCGCGCCATCGCCCAGGATGCCCAGGCCACGCTGGTGCTCACCACCCGCGCCATCCACGAGCTGGTGGACGGGCTCTCCAGCCACGCGCCGGAGCTCGCCTCGCTGCGCTGGGTGGCCACCGACGCGCTGGAGCCGGGCAGTGAGCAGGCGTGGCGGCCTCCGGAGGTGACGGCCCGTACGCCCGCCTTCATCCAGTACACCTCGGGCTCCACCGCCGTGCCCAAGGGCGTGCGGCTCACGCACGGCAACCTGCTCCACAACTCCACCATCATCCAGCGGGCCTTCGGCTCCTCGGAGGACTCGGTCGGCGTGAGCTGGTTGCCGATGTACCACGACATGGGACTCATCGGCTGCGTGCTGCAGCCGGTGTACGCCGGCTTCCCCATCGTGCTGCTGCCGCCCGAGTCCTTCCTGCAGAAGCCGGTGCGCTGGTTGCGCGCCCTCTCGCGCTACCGCGGCACGCTCAGTGGCGGACCCAACTTCGCGTTCGACCTGTGCGCGCGCAAGGTGACGCCGGAGCAGCGCGAGGGGCTGGACCTGAGCAGCTGGAGCTACGCCTTCAACGCCGCCGAGCCCGTGCGCGCCGACACGCTGGAGCGCTTCTCACGGACGTTCGCCGCCACCGGCCTGCGCTCGGATGCGCTGCGTCCCCTGTACGGCCTGGCCGAGGCCACGCTCATGGTGACGGGCGGTTTCCCGGGCACGCGCCGCACGGTGCGCACGGTGGACGGCGCGGCGCTGGAGTCCTGGTGGGTCGTCGAGCTGCCCGAGGGCACGCCGGGCTCGCGGCGGCTGGTGGGCCTGGGCCGCCCGTGGCTGGACGAGCAGGTGCTCATCGTGGACCCCGTCACGCGCACGCGCTGCTCCTCGGACCGCGTGGGAGAAATCTGGGTGTCGGGCCCGAGCGTCGCCCAGGGCTACTGGAACCGCCCCGAGGAGACCGAGCACACCTTCGGCGCGATGCGCGCGGACACCACGGATGGCCCCTGGCTGCGCACCGGGGACCTGGGCTTCCTGCAGGACGGCGAGCTGTTCTTCGCCGGCCGCCTCAAGGACCTCATCATCATCCGGGGCCGGAACCACTACCCGCAGGACCTCGAGCGCACCGTGGAGGAGAGCCACCCCGCGCTGCGCCCCGGCTGTGGCGCCGCCTTCTCCATCGACTCGGGACAGGAGGAGCGGCTCGTCGTCGTGCAGGAGGTCTACCGCGACCGCGAGGGAAACAGCCTCGAGGACATCACCCACGCCGCGCGGCAGTCCGTGGCCGCCGCGCACGGCATCCACCTGGACACGCTGGTGCTGGTGCGCCACGGCACCATGCCCAAGACGTCCAGCGGCAAGATTCAGCGCGGCGCCTGCAAGCAGGAGTACCTCGCGGGCTCGCTGGAGATTCTCCACACGGCCCGGCTCGCGCCGCCCCGCGCCGAGCCCACCGACGCGAGCCCCTCCGCCTTCCTGCGCGAGCAGCTCGCCCGCCTCATCGGCATCGCCCCCGAGGCGCTGGATCCGCGGCGCACCCTGGCGGAGCTCGGGCTGGACTCGATGCACCAGCTCGAGCTGCAGCAGTTGCTGGAGGGCCGGTACGGGCTCACGCTCCGGATGGAGGAGCTGCTGAGCCATCCGCTCGGGCAGTTGCTGGAGGAGCTGGGCACGCGCAAACCGCGCGCGGAGTCGGGCCCGTTCTCCATCGCCTGGGACGTGGCCCGCGACGCGCCCGCGCTCTGGCGCTACCTGCGCGAGGCCGAGCCCTGGGTGGCCGAGGAGCTGGAGCGGATGAAGCGGGACATTCCCGTACCGCCCACCAATGGCACCTTCGACACCGAGGGCTTCTTCCGCCCGCAGGGCCACTTCCGCTCCTTCTACCGGCGCGGCCCCGGCGAGAGCGTGCTGGCCATCAAGGGCGCCGAGGTACGGTGCGAGGATCAGATCGGCTTCTTCCAGCTGCTCCAGCAGCGGCTCTTCGAGCGCTTCGCGAAGCACTCGGTGACGAACACGCTGGAGTACTTCCTCATCCAGGAGCGCAAGGTGCCCGGCGCCGTCACGCTGCCCGAGGCGCTCAACGAGGCGCAGCGCGCGGCCGAGGTGCAGGGCCGTTTCCTGGAGGAGTTCCACGAGCCCGGCGGACTGCCGCTGCCGCTGCTGGTGGTGCGCTGGTCCGAGGAGGTGGTGGCGCGCTTCCGCTCGCGGCTGTTGCCACTGCTGTCGGGCTTCACCCTCACCATCGCCCAGAACGAGCTGCGCGACGGGCTGGCCTGCTACGTCTACTGGTTCCCCAAGGCGCCCTTCCCGCGCGTGAGCCACTTCGCCGGCACATTGGCGCAGGAGAGCCAGCGCACCGGCTCGGGCGGCTTCGCCAACACGCGGCTCGTCTACGCCACCCTCAAGCACAACCTGGACCCCGAGGCCGTCGTCGACTCGTGGGTGCGGCTCACCGCGCGCCTGCTGCTGCTCGGCTACTTTCCCAGCGACATCCAGCACTTCAAGAACGGGCAGTGCATCGAGCCGCAGAACGTGCTCCTCAACGGCACCTTCGCGGACCTGGACTCCGTCATCCCCATGCGCCAGCTGGGCAGCGACCGGGAGTTCTACGCCAGCTTCCTCGCCATGCTGAACCTGCTGGCGCACACGGTTCGCGTCTTCCTCACCGCCGAGAGCAACGGCACCACCACGCTGCCGAGTCCCTTCCCCCACCAGTTCCAGCGCCCCGACTTCCTGGAGATGCTCTCCGTCATCCACATCTGGGAGCGCCTCCAGGTGCACCTGCGCGAGCAGCGCCAGGGCCTGCGCGGCACGTTGGACCCGAGGCTGGAGGAGCTCGTCTCGTCCCGGCTGTCCTTCCCGGTGCTCTTCGAGAAGGTGCTGTTCTCGCTCTACTACGCCGGGCCCACCCTGCCCGAGAGCGCCGTGCACCTGCTGTCCGTCGCGGACGTCTACAACGACGTGGGCGGCGCCGGGGAGCGCAAGCCCGCGCGCAAGGTGGAGTACAGCGCGAAGCTCTCCGTGGACGCGGCCGCGCTCGCCACCCTGCCCCGCGCCTTCCTGGAGCAGTTGCGGCTCACGCCCCGCGAGTTCATCCGCGACTGCCTCCACGGCGAGGCCTCGCTCGTCAGCGTGTACGAGACGTTCCTCGGCCGCATCGGGCTCGTCGTGCTGCCGCTGGAGGACGCGGCGCTCTACGTGGACAAGCAGCGCACGGTGGACGCCGTCGTCCGGGGGCTCGAGGAGGCCGCGCGCCTGGGCGCCGACACCGTGTCCCTCACGGGCCTGGTGCCCTCGGCCACGGACTATGGACGCGCCCTCGTGGAGGCCACCGCCGGCCGCGCCGGGCTGCCCCGGCTCACCACCGGCCATGCCACCACCGCCGCCTGCTTCGTGATGATGGTGGAGCAGGTGCTGCGCGCCGGAGGCCGGAGGCTGGAGGACGAGCACGTGGCGCTCCTCGGCGCGGGCTCCATCGGCACCGCCATCCTGCGCCTGTTGCTGCGCACGCTGCCGCACCCGCGCTCCTTGCGGCTGTGCGACGTCCCCGCACGGCGCGAGTACCTGCTGCGGCTCACCGAGGAGCTGGTGGCGGAGCTGGGCTTCCAGGGGAACGTGGAGGTGACGTGCATCTCCGGCAGCTCCGCGCCCGACGAGGTGTACGCGGCCTCCGTGCTGCTCAGCGCCACCAGCGCCGCGAACCTGCTCGACGTGGACAGGCTGCGCCCCGGCACGCTCGTGGTGGATGACTCGGCGCCCCACTGCTTCGACCCACGCCGCGCCATCCGCCGCTTCCAGGAGCGCCGCGATGTCCTCTTCACGGAGGCCGGTGCCATCCGCAGCCACAGGCCCGTGGGGGAGATCCGGGAGCTCACCTTCGCCACCGGCTGGGACCATAAAATCCGCGCCGCGCTCAAGCTGCTGCACCCGCTCGACGACACGCTCATGGGGTGCGTCTTCTCCAGCATCCTCAGCTCGCGCTTCGAGGACGCTCCGTGCCTGGTGGGCACGCCGACGCCGAGGGACCTGGACCTGCACTACCGCAAGCTGCGCGAGCTGCGCTTCGAGGCCGCGCGGCTCTACATCGAGGACTACGTGCTGGACGAGGACCTGGTGGCCATGTTCCGCGCCCGCTTCGGCTCGGGCTCCCGGTAGGTACCGGAGTGGAGGCCCCTCGCGAATCCAGCGGGGAGGCTCACGCGGGCCCGGGCCTCGGCCAGCAGCTCCGCGAGGGCCTCCTGCCCCATGGGCGTCGCGGCCAGCACCCGCTCCTGGAGGCGGAAGAGCAGCGTGGCCACCTCCAGCACCAACGGGCGGAGCCGCCTGGCCAACAACATCGAACCGGCACCTACCCCGCACCCCAGCAGGAACGAGGAAAAATCGAGCTTCACTGGAGATACCTCCCAGAGTGGCTCCCCCAGCCTCCACCCGTGACCCTGACCCCTTCTAGGTGGAGCCGCTCGCTCTCCGGTGCAAGGTGTCACGCCCCTCGCCCTCGCGGACCGGCGGACGGTGCGCCCCTCCCTCGTCCCCTTGCACCCACGAAGGCCCGTGCCTAGGGGCGCTCCCACATGAAGCGGCTCCCCATCGAGCAGCTCGTGCGGGTTCCCCATGAGCCTCCACTCGTTGACGTCAACGAGTGACCGTCCCGCCTTTCGGACTACCTGCCGTGTACGGCACCGTGGCGCGCAACTTCCCGGAGGCCATCTGCACGCACTTCGGCGTGTACCCCCTGCGGGCCCTGCTCCGCTACGTGGAGGCGACCGGCCTCGTGCTGGACAGGGGCAACCCGGGCACCCTGCTCATCGACGTGCCGCGAGAGGACGGCACGGTGGTGAGCAAGCCCTTCGCCGAGTGCGGCGTGGACGAGGTGGAGCGGGCCACGAAGGCCAAGAAGACTCCGCTCCCGGTGCGTGTCCCCGTGCCGGACCGGGCGCGTCTGCTGTTCTTCGAGGACAGCCTCTTGCGCAACTTCAACGGGGTGGCCCCCGTCCGTCTCAGCTCGCGCACCCAGGACGGCAAGACGCTGCTGAGCGTGCAGGACGTGCCGGTGACGGAGGTGGCGCGGCTCCTCAAGGCGCTCCAGGAGGGCATGAGCGCGGAGCCCACGGTGGCCGCGAAGTAGCCGCACCCGTCCTCATGAACTGAAGCACCCGGGCAGGGAGGGATGCCGGCGGACATGGCCGGTGCTCCCTCCCTGTTTCTTTTCGTGACCACCGGGCACCGGCGGAAACGCGGGTTCCGCGGCACCACGAATGTGACCGGGTGACCTGGGGGGTTGAATCACCAGGCTTGGGAATCAGGTCGCATCCACCCGTCTTTTCCCGGTTGTCCGGAGTCGTCGGAGGTGGCCGCTAGAATGGGAGTCCCCATTCGGAGGCGCTGATGACGTCCACGCTGCTGGTGGTGCTGATGCTGTCCCAGGCGGATGGGCCCCCTCCTCCACCTGTGGGTGCAGTGGAGCCCCCACGCCCGGCGTCCCCGCCCGCGAGGTGGAGTTACCTGACGCGCCTGGAGGTGACGACGCTGGCGCTGCTGCCACGGGCGGGAGTGGGCGTGCAGGAGGGCTTCGTCCAGGTGGAGCCCACCTTGATTCTGGATGGCGGCGCGCGGCTCGGCCTCAACCTGGGCGCCCCCGTGCGGCTTCGGCTGTGGGGCGGCGGTGAAGGCGAGGGCCTGGTGCGCCGGGAGGACTGGGACAGCCTGTCGGACTGGGGGCAGCTCGTGCGCGGCCTCAAGCTGGGCTCGGACAACGCCCCCGTGGCGCTGTGGGTGGGCGGACTGGAGGGCTACAGCCTCCTCTCGGCGCACCTCGTCCGCCGCTACTCCAACCGGATGAACCCGGACTACCACCCGGCGGGCGCCTTCCTCACCGGCACGTGGGGCCCTCTCTACGCGGAGGCCTTCGCCTCGGACGTGCTGGGCGCGCGGCTGCTGGGCGCGGAGGTGGCGCTGGACGTGCAGCACCTCCTCTTCGGCCCGCCCCGGCAGCGGGGGCGCTACACGGTGGCGCTGTCCGCCGTCCATGACGGGGGCCTGGCCGGGGGACGGGCGCCCGCGGTGACACTGGCACACGTGGATGGGACGGCGGTGGTGGTGGTGCGGCCGGGCTTCGAGGCCCACCTGCTGGCCGGCTGGGGCGGACGGCCGGGAGTGGGTGGCGCGTGGGGCGCGGTGGTGGGAGCGGGCGCGGATGCGCTGACACCCACGCTGGACATGAAGCTGCGGCTGGAGGCGCGCATGCAGCGCGGAGGCTTCCGCCAGGGCTACGTTGGTCCGGACTACGAGCTGGCGCGCTTGCGGGCCGTGGGCTCCGAGGGGGTGCCGCTGGCCGAGGCGCCGCTTCCGGACGGCTTCTCCGTCTACGGTGAGGCGGTGGTGGGGTGGGACTCCGTGCGCTACGGCGGGCTGCAGAAGCACCTGCAGCTCTCCCTGGGCGCCGAGGCCTTCACCTGGGGCCGCTTCGACGTGGACGGGCGCGTGGCGGTGCAGCTCTTCGGCCGCACCCTCGAGGTGGCCGTGAAGGGGATGGGGGTGGGCCTGGGGCAGTCCGGTGAGCGCTACCTGGGCGCGGCGGAGGTGCGCTGGCGCTTCCTCGGGGGGCACCTGTACGTGCTGGGCCAGGGAGGCACGCTGCTATTCGCGCGAGGCCTGGACATGCCGAGCCCGGGGGCCTTCGCTTGCGTGGGCCTGGGGGTGGACCATGCGCGCTGAGTCGCCAGCAGTCAGGTGGACGGGGCCGCTGCTCGCCCTGGCCCTGCTGTCCAACGCCTGTGCGCCGCTGAGGCCACTGCCCGCGCGGGGGACACCCCTGCGCTACACGCCGCGCGAGGCCGCCACGCCCACCTTCGCACAGGGCCCGGGTGAGGCGCCCACGCCAGAGCCCGAGGGGCCCCAGCGGCTGCACCGCCGCCAGGGCACGCGCGAGGCGGTGACGGCG
>NZ_DASUNC010000067.1:0-7283 GCF_036277355.1 Archangium sp. | reverse complement strand
GGTGAGGATTT
This sequence comes from Archangium sp., assembly GCF_036277355.1. Taxonomy (GTDB): domain Bacteria; phylum Myxococcota; class Myxococcia; order Myxococcales; family Myxococcaceae; genus Archangium. The sequence continues at coordinate 7,272 of NZ_DASUNC010000067.1, read as the reverse complement.
CACCCATGACGCGCCTCCTGCCGTTTGGTGGTGGTTGTCTGAACAACACCCCTCTACCACTCGGGAGGTCAGGCGCGTCACCCTTCTTTTCCGGTCACCCTCCAGCCCTTCTGGTGAATAAGGCGGGGTGAGAGTTCAACTTTCACTCCACTGCACCACCCTGGCCCGGTGCGTCATTCACGGCCAGCGAGGAATGGGGCTCAGCCCCGGCGTGTCCAGGGGTCATCCCCGAGCAGCGAGGGCAGGAAGGACAGCCACTCGCGCGCGGTGCGCAGCAGCGCCTCGGCGGAGGTGGCCGCCACGCGGAGCACCAGTGCGTCGGACCCGAGCGGGCTCGCGGAGCAGACGAGCCCGGAGCGGGGCGTCACGGGCAGGGGGCCCACGTGCGCGGCGAGCGCCTCGCGGGCGGAGTCCAGCGCGGGTCCCACGAGGACCACGGTCCCCAGCGCGTCGAAGCGGCCGAGGCGCTCGGGCAGCACGCCATGGGCCGGGTCGAGCAACCAGCGCTCATCGATCAGCGCCCTGCCCTCGCGGTGGACCCGGAGCGAGGATGTGTAGTGGGTGAAGGCCCAGCGCTCTCCGGCGGCGCTGCGGCCCGCGGTGAGCAACTCCATCAGGATGAGCGAGGCGCCCGGGGCGAGCTGGATGTCCTGGCGCTGCGTGTACCGGGCTCCCGCGAAACACATGGTGGGGTCCGGCACCCATGCGAGCAGCGCGCCCGGCGCGACGCGGGCGGACAGCTCGCTCCGGCAACCGCGTGGCGAACGGTAGACGCGCGTGGAGCCCTGACTGGACACCAGCGCGGCGGCGCCCTCGGCGACGTCCAGGTCCACGGTGAGATGATCCCCATCCACCAGCCCTCCTCCGAGCGAGCTGGTGTAGACCCAGGCGGCGTGCCCGTGATTGCGCGGCGTCAGCAACCGCAAGGGGCTGTGCGCGAGCGCGGTGCGCACCACGGTCCGGTTCCCCACGCGCTCGAAGGCGAGCCTCGCGCTGCCCGCTCGACGGGTCCGGGGCACTTCGAGAGGCGGCGTGTGCTCACGGGCGATCATCGGCTCGTGAGACTGCCGCACACGCCCCGAGATCTCCAACTCCTTGTTGGAACCGGTCATGCTAGCCAAAGCAACACGTTGAAAGAACGGACCCGTTACTGTTTACGCGTCGCGTTCTCCATCCCATCCGAGACCCGGCTGGAGCTCGCCCGCGTCGGGGACTGGCACCAGGTGGGGCGCGGCGCCTTCCACGCGGCCCTCGTGGATCCGGGCCTGCCAGAGCAGGAGCAGCCCAGGCCCCGGGCGCAGGCGTAGCGCTCGGCGTTCAACCACGCACCCACCCAACCCTGCACGTCCGGGGCCCCCGGCCCCCGCCCTGGTAGCGTCCGCCACTTCCGGAGGGACGAGACATGTTCGACGACAACGGCGGACAGGCATGGGGAGAGGTGCCAACAGTGGCTCCCGGCACGGAGGTGGCGGGCTTCACCATCGAGGGGACGATCGCCTCCGGCAGCTTCGGGACCGTGTACCGCGCCAGGCGGAGCGGGAAGCCCTACGCGGTCAAGCTGGTGCGCATCACCCCGCGGGGTGACCGGGAAGCCGCCGCTCTGCGCCTGGTGCGGCACCCCAACGTGGTGACCTTCCACGGGTACGGCCTGTGGCCCGAGGAGGAGCCGCGCTTCCTCGTCCTGGCCCTGGAGCTCGTCGAGGGCCGCACGCTCGACGTCTGGGCCGCGGAGGAGAATCCCTCCGCGCTCGAGCTGGTGATGCGGGTGTTGTTGCCCCTGGCGCTCACCCTGGCGGACGTGCATGCCTCGGGCGTGGTGCACCGGGACCTCAAGGAAGCCAACATCCTCGTGCGCGAAGCGGACGGGCAACCGGTGCTGGTGGACTTCGGCGCGGCCGGCCTCAGGGAAGGGGGGCTCCGTCTGACGATGCGGCTGCCACCGGGCACCGCGGAGTACCGCAGCCCGGAGGTGTTGCGCTTCGCCCGGCAGTGGGAGGGCGAGCACTACCCTTTCTCCCCGGGAGATGACCTATGGGCCCTGGGAGTCGTCATCTACGGCCTGTTGACGCGCACGCTCCCCTTCGGAGACCGGAGCAACCCCGGGTTGAATCGGGCCATCCTCGAGGAGACTCCGCCGGCTCCGCATGAGCTCAACCCGCGTGTGCCCCAGGTCTTGAGCGACGTGTGTATGGGGTTGCTGGAGAAGAAGCTCGAGGACCGCTACCCGGACGCGAAGGCACTTGCAGAGGACCTGCTGGAGCAGTGCACCGCGGCGGACTCCTCCTGGCGCACACCGATGTTTCCGAGAAGCGGCCACGAGAGCCCCCCAGTTCCGGCGGAACCCGGACGCCGGAAGATCCGCTGGCGTTGGTGGGCTGCCGGCGGGCTCGGACTCACCGCGGCCGTGGTGCTCCTGTTGTGCGCGCCTCACGGTGACACCCCACGCACAACGTCGTCTCCTGCCCAAGCGACGCACCAGGGCATCTCCGGCCGGGATGTCGAGGAACCAGCCAGGACGGCGGAAGTTGGCCCCGGCGCGACATCCACCCCCGCGCCCATTCACACCGAGGCACCGTCCATGCTCAAGCCCCTCCTCAAGACCCGACAGGCCCGTTCCCTCCTTGCCGCTGGCTGCGTTGCCGGTTCCGCTGGTTGCGTCGGCGGTCCCCAGCCGCGTCCCCAGCCCCCGCCGGAGGACTGCCCGCCTGGAGCTGCCGCTACTCACGAGCGCTTCGGTGTGGATTCGACGCACGGCATCAACCTCGTCCTTCCGCTTCCGCGTGTGGAAGTGGTGCCCCTCCAGGAGGGGCCCGTCACTGCGGAGATCATCGGTCGGTGGGGAGGGCTCCCGGATCACACCACCTTCTCCGGGCGAGTCGTCATCGGCGAGAAGCGTGTCTATGGTCGCTTCACCGAGGCCCGGTTGCCCTCCGGGGAGATCGTGCCCGTATGCTTGCAGATGAAGTCGGTGTCGGATCCCGTCCTCGGCGTCGTGATGGAGCCCGGCAGCACGGCCACCCGGGCGCTCGTCATCTCCGGCGTCAGCGTCCGCGCCGTGCGCCAGTTCCAGTAGGTCCGCTTTGGAGGCCGTTTCCCATGCTCCCACCCGCCCCGCCCTCCCTACTGGCCCTGGTTCTGCTCCATGGAAGTCCCATGGCTGCTACTCCCCCTCCCGCTCCTGATGCCTGCGAGGACAGCCACCGCGTCGAGTTGGCACCTGGAGCCGTGGTGCCGGAGGTCTGCGTCAGCCCGGGTCTCCTGACTGGCTTCTTTTTCGACGCTCCCGCCGTCGTGGAGTTGCAGGACGAGTCCCGTTTCGCGCAAGTGTTGCGCGGCCCTCGTGGCTTCACCTTCATTCCGCCTCCGGACATGACCCCCGGAGAGCGTCTCCGGCTCACAGTCCACTGGGGGGAAGGACTCTTGCAGCAAAGCGCCACCTTCTCCTTGGTGGCTCACCCGAGACAGGCGACGCGCCAGGTGGAGGTATTCAGAGACCAGCGCCCCCGGGAGTCCGTGCTGCAGGAAGCAGCCCAGGAACGCGCGAAGAACGAGCAGCTCCGCGTGGAGAACCGGCAGCTCCGCGCCGGACTCGATCGGGTGGGCAAACTTCAGGGACTGTATGCGAGCGGAGCACTGGGAGAGGATGGAATCAAAGCCATTCCGATCCCGGTGCGGGCGGCACAACCCGGGGACGGTGCCCTCCTCATGACGAGAGGCAGCAGCTACCGCTCCGAGAAGACAGTGGCGGTGGCCGCCTGGGTGATGAACGCTGGCACCGATTCATGGTTGGTGGCTGGAGCCTCCCTGGTTTTGGCCACCGGCGAGAAGTTGGAGGGGGTGACGATCGCCCAGCCCGAAGCCATCGCCCCTGGCCAGACGTGGCGTGTCTTCATTGAGGCCGACGTTGGCCCCGGGGCGCCCTCCGAAGAGGTGACGTTGCAACTGTGGGACGCGGCAGGGCGCACCCTGAGCATCCCCAAGGTGACGTTCCCGTAGGACGGGGCCTCTTGATTGTGCGGGTGAGAAGCGCACCGCCGCCCTCCGCCACCTCCTCGAGGCGAAGGACTGTGCCGTCCGGTCCGTGATGCCGGAGAAGGTGGTGACGGTGGAGGAGTTGGAGTAGCACCACCGCCGGACGCACGAAGGCCCCCCCTCCCGTACATGGGGAGCGGGGCCCGCCTGCTTCACGCTCTGGCTCCCGTGCGCTCACAGAGGCCTCAGAGCTCGACGAGGACCTGAAGGACAGGGCCTGCCTCCTCCCCTGGCGGCCTTGCCTACCGGAGGTCCTCCACCCGGAAAAATCTGCTCAGCTTGAATTCCATGCTCATCCTGAGCTATCAGTATTTCCGGTGTGGACGCTTCTGTCCCCGAGCAGGTCCCGGAGACCATGGCCATGAGACACGCGAGCAGGGTGAACAGGTGGAAGCTGCTGACGGGAGCGGTGGTATCGGTGCTGACCCTGGCGCCCGCGGCGGCCCTGGCCGCGGACACGGGCTACGCCTGGGTATGGGCCGGCAACCTGACCGGCGACTACACCCCGCCTGCGTCCTATGCGTACAACTCGCGGGGCGGCACCCTGCGCGTCGTCAACGTGTCCACCGGCGACTACCGCGTCGACATCACCCACTTCACCGGCTCGGGCGGCAACGTGCAGGTGTCCGCGTACGGCTACGGCAGCGAGCGCTGCAAGGTGCGCAGCTGGTACCCCTCGGCCACCAACACCGTCAGCATCAACATCCGCTGCCATGACGTGGCCGGCAACCTGGTGAACACCCGCTTCGTCGCCCTCTACAACTCGCAGCAGCTCACCACCCCTGGGGGACAGTGGGGCGCCTATCTCTGGACCGACTTCCCCACCGCCACCAGTTCCTACACGCCCAGCTCCACCTACCAGTGGAATGCCAGCGGCCTGCTGAGCACGGTGGCCCGCACCACCACGGGCAACTACAACGTCACCCTCACCGGCCAGACCTCCGAGTTCCCCAGCTCGCTGCTCGTCACCGCCTACGGCGATGGCAGCGAGTACTGCAAGGTCGTCAACTGGGGCACGGGCAGCACCAGTTCCTCCAACATCGCCTACGTCCGCTGCTTCGCGGCCAACGGGCAGCCGGCCGATAGCCGCTTCACCCTGAGCTTCTTCACCTCCTCGCCCACGCTGAACGCCCCCACCGGCTTCGTGTGGGCGCACGACAAGGTCTCGGCCAGCTACACGCCCTATAGCTGGTACCAGTTCAACAGCTACGGCGGCACCAACACCGCGGGCCGTTCGAGCCTCGGCTCCTTCTGGGTGCAATACCCCGGCCTCAAGGCCACCGGCCCCACGGACTGGGGTTGGAACGCCAGCTCCACCACGCTCGTCACCGCCTACGGTTCCGGCTCCGAGCACTGCAAGGTGGGCGGATGGAGCAACTCCGGCGACGGCGCGCGGGTGAGCATCTCCTGCTTCGACGCCACCGGAAACCTCGTGGACACCCAGTTCAACCAGGCGTTCATGAACAACGACTTCCTGCCTCCGCAATAGGCGCCCCCCAGCGAGCGAACTCCGCCGGAGCGTCCAGCGCGATGATGGGGTGGTGCCACACGCCCCGGTGGTAGTTCACCCCCTGCCCCGGGCCGCACACGAACGCGGCGAGCCGCTCCACGTCCGGGCCCCCCCGAGTCCTCCGTTGGCGCGACGCACACGACGCACACCAGGAAGCGCGCGCAGACCAGGGGCAGGAAGGCCTGGCTCGAGTGCGGGTGGTGCTCGAGCAGCTTCACCGTGAAGGGCAGCGGCTGCGGCACCGAGCGGAACACCGCGAGGTTCGGCTTCGCCCCTCCGCGATCAGCCCCGGTACGTCGAGAAGCCGAAGGGGTTGAGCAGGAGCGGCACGTGGTAGTGCTCCGACGGCGCGTGGACCCGGAAGTCCACCGACACCGACGGGTAGAAGCTCTCCGTGTCGAGCCGCGCGAAGTACGGAGAGACATCGAACGACAGCCGGTACACGCCCGCTGCGGGAATCGTCTCCAGCAGCGGCTTCACGCGTCCGTCCGCGTTCGTCACCCCTCGCGCCAACTCCTTCCAACCCCCGTCTTGCTGTGCGTGCAGCGTCACCGTGACGCCCTCGGCGGGGCGGCCACGAGAGGTGTCCAGGATGTGCGTGCTGATGCCCATGTGTCTCTCCTTCAGCGTCCCGCCATCTGCTCGCGCAGCCACTTCTCCAGCCCTGCTCCACTCCTCGGACTTCTCGCTCTGGGGCGCGGCCTTCTTCGTCTGGCCGATGCGCGGGTGCGCGGCGAACGCCTCCAGGAAGGGCCACCGACTTTGTTCGTTCAAACAACGAAGTCACAGGGTCTTCAGGACAATGAGTGGGCAGTACTGAGGACAAGAGGTGGACGGAGATTCTACGGCGCTTGCACAAACATACCAGGAGTGTTAGAACGGCAATCACTGGAAAGCACGAACTACAGGGCGTGCCTCCGGTCCTGGGAGCCTTGAGCACCGGGGACAACGATCCCTGAAAGAAAGAATGTTGGAGTCATGCGAATGAATCGTGGAATTGCCGTGCTGGTCGGAGCCGTGCTGCTGGCGGGCTGTGGGGGCGAGGAGCAGATCGAGGTCACGCCCGAGGGAGTCATCGGAGAGGGCGTGCAGGCGGAGGAGGCTCCCTCCGAGGACAGGGCGGTCACGGCCCAGGCGTACTGTGACGACGTGATCACCTGGAACTCGACCTGGGCGAGCTACGAGAACCAGGTGCTCACGCTGGTGAACCAGCGGCGTGCGGCGGGCGCCACGTGCGGTGGCGTCTACAAGCCCCCGGTGCCCGCGCTCACCCTGGACTCGCGGCTGCGCTGCGCCGCGCGCAAGCACTCGAAGGACATGGCCCTCAACAACTTCTTCAGCCACACGGGCTCCAACGGCTGGACGCCCTGGCAGCGCATGACCTCGGCGGGCTACGCTTGGCGCACTGCGGGGGAGAACATCGCAGCCGGGCAAGCCACTCCGAGCGCGGTGGTGACGAGCTGGATGAACAGCAGCGGGCACTGCAACGGCATCATGGACCCCAGTTACAAGCACCTGGGCGTGGGCTACTACTACCGCGCCTCCGGAAGCACCTACGCGCACTACTGGACGCAGAACTTCGGCTCGCTGTAAGGGCTCAGACCTCGACGAGGACGCGCAGCGGCTCCGGGAACTGCCGCACCACGCAGTCTCCCGCGCCGCCGTCCTCCCAGGCGAGCATCGCGAACTCCGCCGGGGCCTCCAGCGCGATGATGGGGTGGTGCCACACG
>NZ_DASUNC010000066.1:0-51613 GCF_036277355.1 Archangium sp. | reverse complement strand
CGGCTTGGAGCCACTGACCGCCAACGAGCGAAGGGACCTGCTCGAAATCTTGGAGGACCGGTGTGGAACTGCTTCCACCGTCATCACCTCCCAGCTCGACCCCAAGCAGTGGCACGCGCTCATCGGTGATGCGACCGTCGCGGACGCCATCCTCGACCGGGTGGTCCACAACGCCCACCGCATCAAGCTGCTGGGCGAGTCCATCCGCAAGCAGCATGGAAAGTTGACGACCGAGCCGAAGCCGGAGAAGTGAGGGGCACCAGCGTCGCTCCGCTCCCATGATCGGCTTCGCCCGGAACTGGTGATCGGCTTGAGCCGGAATCGGTGATCGGCTTCGCCCGGAACAAGTGATCGCAATGGCCGGAATACGCACCTGAACTCCGGGGTGATGCGTCTCTTCCGCTCCATGGACACTACCGCCACCGCCCGTGTAGCCGACTTACGAGGTATGTCCACTTGAACGGCTCAGGCCCATCCTCGGGCTTCTACGCCTCTTTGTTCACCTAACTTCCTAAAGCCCATTAGAACAGAACACACTGCGGGTCGTTCCTTGGTGCACTGATAGTCTTGTCAGGTATCACCGGGCGATGCGAGTATTGAAGGATTTAAAATTTTTTCAGTTTTCCCATCTATGCGTACTCGTCCGACTCTGAGTCAGGAAAGCTTCTACGTCGAGTGGCTGCGCGCACCACGGAGCTTGGCGTACAACATCGGCTCTATTTACCGGCTGCGGGGCGCCCTTGATGTGAAGCGATTGGCTGCGGCCATCAGGGCGACGCTGGAGCAGGAGCATGTGCTCGCGCGCTCTCGGTTCGTGGAAGACGCCGACCAACTGTGGCTTGAGCTGGAAGCGCACCCCGCGTACGTGTCGATCGAGCAGGTACGCGAGAGCGAACTGGCGACCCGCCTCGACACCCTGACCACCGAGCCCTTCGATCTGCTCCAGGGTCCGCTCTATCGGGCTGCCATCCTGCAGATGCCAGGGGAGTCGGTCTTCGTCTTCGACTGCCACCATGCCGTCTTCGATGGCGTGACCCACGTGGACTTCTGTGCCGCCATCGCGCGGCACTACCGGGCCTCGGAGCCGTCCATCCGCCCGTCCCAGGTGCCGCTGTTCCTGGACTTCACGAAGACCGAGCGCCTCGCCGAGAACGAGGCGTCGCGAGCCCGGGCCTGCGCTCATTTCGCCGAGAGGCTGCGCGGTGTTCCCCTGTCCGTGACGCTCGCCGCAGGAGGACGTGCGGCGGCGGGCAACGCGAGCGCGCATCACTACCATGTGCTGCCCGAGCCGCTGTCCCGCGCCCTCGGCGAGCGGGCCAGGGAGCTGGGCAGCAGCCTCTTCCGCGCCATGGCGTCGCTGTTCGGCGGACTGCTGCTGCGCTACGTCGAGGCGGACCGCTTCGTGTTGGCTCATACCCTCTCGGTCCGTCCCCCCGGGCTCAAGGGCTTTGTTGGCTGCTTCACGCAAACGCAGCCGCTCGTCATCGAAGCGGGGACCGCGTCCACCTGCCGGGAGATCCTGCACTCGATTGACACGCAACGGCGTGACGCGCGCCAGTACGGCGCCGTGGGTCTGGCACCCATCTCCGCAGCGCTCCCGGACGGTGGGAGCGGCCGGCGCTTCAACGTCTGCATCAACGAGTCCCCCGGCTGGCTGCGCCGTGTCTCCATCGATCTGCCCGGCCTTGAGGTCATCCCCCAGGAGCCACCTCGTGGGGAGTCGGCCTTCGACCTCGAGCTCACCTTCGCCGAGTGCCAGGGCCGGTTGACGTTGCGCTTCGATCATCGGCTCGAGTTCGCCGACGAGGCCTTCGTCGAGAGCCTCGCGGCGCAGTTCGAGCGCCTGCTGGAGGCGTTCGTCCGGGATCCGGACGTCCGTGTGCTCGAGCTCCCTCTCACCGGGCCCGCCGAGCACGCCCGGCTCGCCGGCCAATTGGAGGCAACTCGCGCCGGGATCCCCGCCGCGAGCATCGACGCCCGCGTCCGCGACCAGGCGGCACGGTTCCCGGACCGTGTGGCTATCTCCATGGGCGAGCGCTCCATGACGTACGCGGAGCTCGACGCGCGCACCAACGCCATCGCCGCCGAACTGGTGGGTGTGCTCTCCCGGCAGCCCGCGCTTGAGGAGCCCCTCGTGGGGGTCCTGGTCACCCGTGGCTTCGATCTGGTCGCCTCACTGCTCGCAGTCCTCCGCGCCGGCGCAGCCTATGTCCCGCTCGATCCGGAGTTCCCCAGCGAACGGCTCGTGCGGATCGCCCACAACGCGAACCCCGTCGCCATCATCGGGGACGCGCCCTCGCGCGAGCGGCACCCGGAGCTGGGCAAGACGACTCACTTCATCGAACTCTCGTCGATTGGGCCTTCCACGGCCCCGGCGGACAGGCCGCCCTCGAGCCTCGCCTACGTGATGTACACGTCGGGGTCCACCGGAGAGCCCAAGGGCGTGCGTGTGACCCGGCGCGCCGTCGCGAACTTCCTGGCCTCTATGGCGCGCTTCCCGGGCCTGGGTCTGGACGATGTCGTGCTGGCCCTGACGACCCCCGCCTTCGACATCTCGGTCCTCGAGATCTTCCTGCCGCTCGTCGAGGGCGCACGGCTGGAGATGGTCCCCACCCCCGCCACGAAGGACGCCTTCGCACTCCGGGAGATCCTCGAGCGCGTGCCCGTCACGGTCATGCAGGCCACGCCCGCGACCTGGTCCATGCTGCTCACGGTGGAGTGGCCCGGCAACAAGAGGCTCCGGGCCCTCTGCGGCGGCGAAGCCCTCCCGCGCCAGCTGGCCGAGGCGCTGCTGCCCCGCGTGGGCGCTCTCTTCAACATGTTCGGCCCCACCGAGACGACCGTCTGGTCCAGTGTGTCGGAGCTGAACGGCACGGGTCCCATCACGATCGGCGGCCCCATCGCGAATACGTCGCTGTACGTGCTGGATCGGTTCATGAACGCCGTCCCCCCCGGAATGGTGGGCGAGTTGTTCATCGGCGGAGAGGGGCTCGCCGAGGGCTATCACCGCGCGCCCGAGCTCACGGCGCGCAAGTTCCTCGACCTCCCCTTGTTCGGCGCCGCACCGCAGCGCGTCTTCAAGACGGGCGATCTCGCGCGTGTCCTTCCCTCGGGAGAAATCCTGTGTCTCGGGCGGATCGACACCCAGGTGAAGCTGCGCGGCTACCGCATCGAACTCGGAGAGATCGAGAGCCGGCTGCGCGCGCGCCCCGGGGTACGGGACGTGGCGGTCGTCCTGCGCTCGGACGCGCCGGGGCCCCGGCTGGTGGGCTACGTCGTGCCCACCCCCCAGCAGACGCTCGACACGGAGGCGCTGCTCGCGTCTCTCCGGGAGGCGCTGCCGGACTACATGGTTCCGAGCGAGCTCCACACGCGCATGGAGTTGCCCCTCACGGGCAGTGGGAAGGTCGACCGCAAGCGCTTGTCGGAGATGCCCTCCTCCGCCGCGCGGCCCGCCCCGGCCGACGCACGGGATGGGTCGCGGCGCAAGCTGTACCAGCGTATCGTCGATTGCGTCTCGGCCGTGCTGGGACGCCCGCTCGGAGCCATCTCGGGCTCCGAGCGGCTGGGGAGCCTGGGCTTCGACTCCCTGTCCTTCACTCGCTTGGCCGTCCGGCTCACCAAGGAGTTCGGGGTCCGGGTCCAGCCCAACCTCTTCTACGAGGCCTCGAGCCTCGAGCAGCTCGCCGAGCATCTCGCCGAGAAACACCCCGGGCTCGTGCGAACCGAGCCCCCGGAGCCGGGCCCCGAGCTGCGGCGGGAGAAGGCCGCAATGAAGCCCAAGCACCCCTCTCCGGGTGGCGCCGATCCGCGGGCTGTCGCCATCATCGGCGCCGCGGGCCGGTTCCCGGAGGCGGATGACCTCGACGAGCTCTGGTCGCTCCTGGTGTCGGGCCGGTCGGCGGTGGGCCGCGTCCCCGCCGATCGCTGGAACAGCGCCGCCCTCGAGGGAGATCCCTGCGAGGGCTTCTATTCGAATAGTGCGTTCGGCGGCTTCCTGCGGGACGTGCGTGGATTCGATGCCGCCTTCTTCGGCATCCAGCCGCGCGAGGCGCGCGCGATGGATCCCCGCCAGCGGCTCCTGCTGGAGACGGCCTGGCACGCGCTCGAGGACGCTGGCATATCCGCGGCCCAGATCGCGGGGAGCAGGACGGGCGTCTACGTCGGGGCGCTCGGCAGCGACTACTGGGAGCTGGCCAGTGCGTCGAACAACACGATGGATGGCTATGCGATGTCCGGCATGGCGGCCTCGATTCTCGCCAACCGGCTGTCGTACTTCCTCGACCTGCACGGCCCGAGCTTCGTCGTCGACACGGCGTGCTCCAGCTCGCTGGTGGCCCTCGTGCGCGCCGTCGAGGCGCTGGAGTTGGGGCGCATCGATCAGGCCATCGTCGCCGGAGTCAACGTCATCCTGAGCCCCGCCGTGCACGTCGCGCTGAGCAAGAACGGCATGCTCAGTCCGGACGGCCGTTGCCGCACGTTCGACGCGGAGGCGAACGGCTACGTCCGGGGTGAGGGCGTGGTGGTGCTCGTGCTGCGCCCGCTCGCACGAGCGGAGGCGAACGGAGACCGGCTCCACGCCATTATCTGCGGGGCCGCCGACAACCACGGAGGCCGCGCCAACAACCTGGCGACCCCGAGCACCCGAGCCCAGGCGGCGGTGCTGCGCGAGGCCATCGAGCGCTCGGGCGTGGAGCCCTCGACGATCGGTTACGTCGAGGCCCACGGGACGGGAACCCGGCTGGGCGACCCCATCGAAATGGCCGCCCTGGAGCAGGCGCTCGGCAAGGCGGGGGACACATCGAAGGTCGCGGTCGGCTCGCTCAAGACCAACCTCGGACACCTCGAGGCGGCGGCTGGACTCGCCTCGGTGGCCAAGGTGCTCCTCGCCTTCCGGCACCGGCTGTTGCCGGGCCTCGTGGGCTTCGAGCGGCTCAATCCCTATATCGAGCTCGGAAGCCGGCTCCAGGTTCTCGAGGAGAACGTCCCCTGGGAGCCAGCCCGTCCGGGCGTGCCCCTCCGCGCTGGCGTGAGTTCGTTCGGCTTCGGCGGGGCCAATGCGCACATCGTCCTCGAGGCGCCGCCCGAGACGCCGCCGAGTGCCCGGCAGGGACCCGAGGTCATCCTCCTGTCGGCGAAGACCGCCTCCGCGCTGGTGGCCCGGGCCGCAGCGCTCGTCGCGTGGCTGGAGCGCCATCCGGACGCTTCGCTCGGCGATATCGCCTATTCGCTCCGCACGGGCCGGGACCATTGGTCCCACCGATTGGCGACCGTTGTGGGCACCACCGGGGAGCTGCTGCAGACGCTGCGTGACGTGCGGGCCGGGCGTGCTCACGACGCGGTCCTGCACGGCGAGACGACGGCTCGCCCGAAGTCATCGCGCGCGCAACGCGCCTTCTCGGATTTCATGCGGGAGAAGCTCTCCGGTGAGGCGCCGTTGGATGAGGAACGGGCTTGGCTGCTCGCGGAGGTCTATGTCGAAGGCCTCGAGCTGCCCTGGGAAGGGCTCGTGCCCCGCAGGGGCGCACGCCGGCTGGGACTGCCAGGGTATCCCTTCGAGCACCGCCCCTTCTGGTTCATGGGCGAGAACAAGGTGAGGCACGGACTGCTCTCCGAGCCGACCGGGGGCGAGGTGCACTCGATGCGCCTCGACACCACCCATCCACTCGCGAACGAGCATCGCGTGGATGGGAAGCCGCTGCTGCCAGGCGTCGGAACGATCGAGCTCGTCCGGGAAGCCGCCGCCCGCCTCGACGAGGGGCTGCGGGGTGGCGTGACGTTCGAGGACGTCCTCTTCCTGAGGCCCATCGTCGCAACAGGCGAGGGAACGCTCGTGTCCGTGCGCTTCGAGGCCCCCGTGGAGGGGGGCCGTGTGTTCCACGTCTCCGCGGAGGGTGTGGAAGCCGCGCGCGGCACCGTGCGGCCGCTCCGCTCGGAGCCGGAGACTATCGACGTGCAGGAGCTGAAGGCCCGACTGGCAGCGGGCCCCACGCTCGAATCGGAAGAGATCCAGGCGCGGCTCCTGGCGTCAGGCCTGCGCTATGGCCCCTCGTTCTGCGGCCTGGGCCGCTGGACCGGTGGCCAGGACATGGCCTGCGGAGAGGTCCGCCGCCCACGCGAGGCCGAACAGGGCGCCTACCTGATCGACCCACGCCTGCTGGATGCGGCCATGCAGGCGCTCGTGCTGTTCAACGGCGAGCGGGAGCGGCCGCTGGTCCCCTTCGCCGTGGAGCGGCTGGAGCTGTTCGGCGCGATCTCCAACACGAGCTTCGTCCGGGTCCGGCGCCAGTCGGGTTCCCGCTATCAGGTCCAGGTCCACAACGAGCGCGGCCAGCTCGCGGTGCGGCTCGAGGGCGTCGAGACCATGGTGCTCAAACCGAATGCCTCCACGCTCGTGCGCACCCCGCCGCCCGCCCCCGTGGCGCCTCCTCCATCGCCGCGAAAGGAGGCACCGGAAGCGGTGTCGCTCTGCCCCCTGTACGTGGTGAGGGCCATGGAGCGCCCATGGCTCAAACGCCCCGAGGGCAGCGACGGGAACCTGCTGGTGATCGTCCGTCGGCAGGACCGCGAGCTCGTCCAGGCGCTCCGTCAAGCGGCCCCAGCGGCGACCCTCATCGAGCTGGACGTGCCGGGCGCCGTCGACCTGGACTCCCTCGTCCTGCAACACCCGAGCTTCGACCGGCTCTGCATCGCCACGGCCCTTGGGCTGGACGAGCGGGACACGCCCGAGCCCACGCTCGCCTGGAGCTCGCGGCTCTTGTTGCACCTGGTCAAGTCCCTGGTGCGCTACGGCCGCAACCACGAGGCCCTGGAAATGCGGATCCTCGTGCGGGAACTCACGCGCGACGAGACGGGCCTCGGCACGACCACGGGCGCGGATCTGACCGGCTTCGTGCGGGTGCTGCGCCATGAGTTCCCATCCTGGCGCTTGGCCGTGGTGGCGCTCGACACGGCGGATGAGGCGACACTGCGGGGCGCGCTGTCCTCCCGCGTCGACGAACCGCTGCTCTTCCTCCGCGGTGAGCGCGAACTCGTGCCTCGCCTCGACGTCATCGAGGTGCCCCAGGCCCCGCTTACCGTACGGCCCGGCTCCGTCATCGTGCTGGCGGGAGGCGCGGGAGGGCTCGGTCGCCGCTTCGCCGAGGCGTTCGGCACCCGGGGCGCCAAGATCGCGCTCATCGGCCGCCGCGAGGAGCGCGAGGTGGCGGCGGATCTCGAGGCGCTGCGGGCACGAGGCGTGGAGGTGCTCTACGAGAGCGCCGACCTCGTGAAGGCGGCGTCGATCCGGCAAGCGATCGACTCCGTGCGGCGGACGTATGGCCGCATCGATGGCGTCGTGCACGCGGCGATCGTCCTCCGCGACCGCGCGCTGCTGCGGATGACGGAGTCCGACTTCGACGACGTCGTGGCCCCCAAGGTGGCCGGGTTGATGAACCTCGCCGCCGCCGTGGAGCAGGACTCTCCGGAGTTCTTCACCGTCTTCTCGTCGGCACAGTCCTTCGTCGCGGTTCCGGGCCAGGCCAACTACGCGGCCGCATCCACCTTCGTGGATGACTTCGCGCGCCGCCTGCGCCACCGCTGGAAGTCGACCCGGGTGCGCGTCTTCAACTGGGGTTATTTCGGGGACGTGGGCATCGTCGCCGACGACACGACGCGCCGGCGCCTCGAGGGGCTGGGCGTCCTGCCGCTGACGTCACACGAGGCCCCCGCCGTGTGGTCCCGGGTCCTCGCGGGCCAGGAGACGCAGGTGCTCGCCGCCCGGCTCTCCGAACGGGGCCTGGCGCGCGTGGGCCACTCCGTCGGCAACCGCGAGTCGGCGCTCGAGTCCTTCGCCCACGGCTTCGAGAAGCTCGAGTCCCTCGTGCGCGAGGCGGTCTTCGCCACCCTGCGGCGCGGGGCCTTCCTGCGCAAGGGTCACCGGGCCGATGGCTCACGCGTCATCAAGGAGCAACGGCGTCTGTTCGAGGCGCTCGTGTTCGAGCTCATGAGCGCGGGGTTCCTCGTCAAGGAAGACACGGGCTACGTCGACCGCGGCGCCGAGCCCGATCCGCATGTCCTGACGGCCCTGGACGAACTGGTGGAGCGCATTCCCGCCCTCGCTCCGCATGTGCGGCTCGGCAAGGCCTGCCTGGAAGCCCTGGAGGGAATCCTCACGGGGAGCACGGATCCCGTGAGCGTCATGTTCCCCAATGGCTCGGTCGAACTCGTGGAGGGCATCTACCGGGGCCACCCGCTCGCCGAGCACTACAATGCTCTGCTGATCGCCGACGTCGAGCGGTTCGTCCTGGAGGCCAACAGGCCCATCTCCATTCTCGAGATCGGCGGTGGCACCGGGGGAACGAGCCGCGCGCTCATCGAGCGCCTGGCGACCCTGGTGGCGAAGGTGGAGTACACCTTCACCGATATCTCCGCCGCGTTCACGAAGCGGGCGCGCAACTCCTTCGGCGCGCGCTACTCCTTCGTGTCCTTCCGCACGCTAGACATCGAGGCGGATCCGGCCTCCCAGGGCTTCTCGCGGGAGTCGTACGACATCGTCTTCGCCACCAACGCGCTGCACGCGACCCGGGACATGCGCCGCACGCTCGCCCAGGCCGCCTCGATGCTGCGACCCGGCGGGCTCTTCCTCGCCAACGAGGTGACGCGCAGGCAGGCGTTCACGACCCTGACCTTCGGAATCACCAAGGGGTGGTGGCTCTACCGGGATCCGGAGCTGCGCATCCCCCACTCCCCGCTCGTCGATGCAAGCACGTGGACGCTGCTGCTTGGGGAGCTCGGATTCGAGGGCATGCGTGCGCTCTCGGCTCCGGGCGAGGCGGGCTCGCATCACGTCATCTCCGCGATCTGGCCCGTGACGAAGGCCGCCCGCGCCCCCGAGCCACTCCTCACGGAGCAGCCCGCGGAGCCGAGGGATCTCACTGCGGAGACAATCGCCTGGATCTCCGCCACGCTCGGCGAGGTGCTCGAGCAGCCCATCGCCAGGGGCGCCGAGGACGAGCAGTTCGAGGCGCTCGGGGTGGACTCGCTCATCAGTCAAGCCATCCTCGCGCCGCTGGGCCGCGTCGTGGGGAAGCTGCCGGCGACCCTGCTCTTCGAGCACACCACCCCCCGGCGCCTGGCCGAGTTCTTCGTGAGCTCGTTCTCCTCGCGCCTCACGGAGCACTTCGCGCGAACCCGGCCCCACCAGGCCCTGGTGGCGCTCCAGGCTCCGGCCCCGGTGGCGATACCCGCCCCGGTGGCCCTCCCTCCCCCTCCCGTGGCCCTCGCCGCCCCGGTACCACCCACGATGCCGCAGCCCGCACCGGCCGTCGTCGAGGTCCGGCGTGCAGGGGCCCGCATGCCGATCGCCATCGTGGGCCTAGCGGGCCGCTTCCCCGGCGCGGATGACGTGGAGACCTTCTGGGAGAACCTGCTCGCGGGCCGCTCCTCCATCACCGAGGTGCCGGCGGAGCGGTGGGATCACGGCCGCATCTTCGCGCCCTCCAGCAAGACGCCCGGGACGACACGCTCCCGATGGGGAGGCTTCCTCTCGGACGTCGATCGGTTCGACACGTACTTCTTCCAGATGACCCCGAGGGACGCGGAGCTGGCGGACCCCCAGGAGCGGCTGTTCCTTGAGACGGCGTATGGAGCGCTCGAGAACGCCGGGTACGGCCGCCGCCGGCTCAAGCGCCTCGCACACGACGTGGGCGTCTTCGTCGGCGTCATGAACGGCATGTACAGTTGGTATGCTGCGGAGGCCACGGCCCAGGGCCACTACACCCGGGCGGATTCGAACTTCTGGTCCGTGGCCAACCGGGTCAGCTTCGCGCTCGACCTGAAGGGCCCCAGCCTCGCGGTGGATACGGCGTGCTCGTCCTCGCTGACGGCCATCCACCTGGCGTGTGAGGCCATCCGCCGGGGCGAGTGCCGAGCGGCGATCGCGGGCGGAGTGAACCTCATCCTCCATCCGCGGCAGTACCAGCGGCTCAGCGAGCTGCGCATGCTCGCCGGGGACGAGCGCTGCAAGGCCTTCGGCGCGAACGCCGATGGCTTCGTCGACGGAGAGGGCGTGGCCGCCGTACTGCTGCGGCCCCTGGATGAGGCCCTCCGGGATGGAGACCGCATCGAGGGCGTCATCCTCGGCTCGGCGCTCAACGCCGGAGGCAAGACGGGCGGCTTCATGGTCCCGAGCCCCGGAGCGCAAGCAGACGTGGTGCGCCGGGCCTTCGAGCACGCCGGCATCGAGCCGTCGACCATCTCGTACATCGAAGCGCACGGAACGGGCACCCACCTGGGAGACCCCATCGAGATTCGCGGCCTGGAGCTGGCCTTCCAGGGCGCCGTGTCTCGCTGCCCGGTAGGCTCGGTGAAGAGCAACATCGGCCACCTCGAGTCGGCGGCGGGCGTGTCCAGCCTGATCAAGGTGCTGCAACAGCTGCGGCACCGCACGCTCGCACCGTCGCTGCACGCAACGCCGCCCAACCCGCAGATCGACTTCGAGCACTCGTCCTTCTTCGTCGTCCAGGAGCCGACCGAGTGGATGCGTCCCCAAGCCGGGGTTCCGCTCCGCGCCGGCGTGAGTTCGTTCGGCGCCGGAGGTGCCAATGCCCACCTCATCGTCGAGGAGGCTCCTCCCGCGAATGTGCGGCCCACGCTGCGTCCTGACCGGTGGCTGGTCCTCGTGTCGGCCCCCTCCGCGCACCAGCTAGAGCACCTGCTGCGCGCCCTCTCCGCGCACATCGAGCGGAATCCCCGGCTGGACATCGCCGATGTCTCGCGCACATTGAACGTGGGCCGCGATGCCTTCTCCACGCGCGCGGCGTTCATGGCGCGCGATGTCGCCGAGCTCCGGGCCGCCTTCGAGGCAGTCCTCTCCAGCAGTGAGCACCCGGCGCGGCGCAGCGCCGCCGCTCCCGCGGCCCCCGGTGATGACGCCCTCTGGGCGGGCCATGCCGCGGCCTTCCTTCGTGGGGAAGACGTCGACCTCGAGGCCGTGCACGACCGGCTCGCCGGCGCGATGGTGTCCCTGCCCGGCACCGTCCTGGCGCGGGAGCGGTACTGGCCGGCGGCCTTCATCCTCCGCGCCTCCACGCCCGAGCCCACCACTCCGGCGAATGTGACGAAGCACGACTTCGTCTCCGTCACCCTCCGCGCGGAGGACGTCGCCGCGAGCGAACACCTGCTCGAGGGCAGACCGGTCGTCGCGGGAGCCTTCCTGGTGGAACTGCTCTGCCGGGTCGTGCGCGAGCAACGCGGCTTCGATCCCTCGGTGATCGAGGACCTCCACTTCGTCGCCCCCCTCACCTTCTCCGAGCCGTCCCGGCGCATCGACGTCGAGCTGACGGGGAACGATCAGCCGGTGGAGGCGTGGGCATCCTCGGAGGGCAACGTGCTCGTCCGCGCCAAGCTGTCGAAGGAGCGGGCCACGCCCAGGGCCCGGCGGGAGGAACTCGAGACGCTGCGCTCCAACGCCCCGCTCACCCTCGCGCGACAGCAACTCGACGCACGCTTCCGGGCGCAGGGCTTCTCCTATGGGCCCGCGTTCGCCACGCTGCAGCGCGCGTTCATCCATCAGAACGCCGTCCTCGGAGCGCTCGTCCCCCAAGTACCAGGCGACCAGGCATGGATTGATCCCCTGCTGCTGGACGGGGCTTGGCAGGCCGCCTCCCTGCTCGGCTCCAGCGAGCTCATGCGCATCCCCGTGGGGGTCGAGCGGCTCGGCATCCACCGCAAGCTGACCGGGCTGGGCTTCGTCATCGCGCAGCGGCGGGTGGACAACGGAAGCTTCGCGAAGTTCGACCTCGCCATCGTCAACGACAAGGGCGAGGCCGTCGTCGAAATCTCTGGCTACTCGGTGCGCACCCTTGAGCGAGGTGACGCGAAGGGACCACCGGGCCGGTTGTCCACGTCAACCCATGAGTGGACGGCCCGCCACCGCGTGCCCGCGTATCCCCCGAACGCGACGTCGCTCCGGGTGCACGGCTTTCCCGCCACGGACCAAGCGCGGTTGCTCCAGGCCTTCGCGGAAGGCCCGTCCGGTGCTGGCACGCTGAAGACGGTCTCCCTCTTGGTGGACGGCCGCCTGAGAACCCACGGCGATACCTTCCATGTCGTCACACGGCTGCTCTCGCTCGTGCGGGAACTCGTTCGCGAGGGTGTCCGGCGTGCATTGATCCTGACGCTGGTGGATGACCCGACGGTCCGGGCTGCGGCGGGAGGTTTCGCCCGCTCGCTGGCCCTGGAGCATCCCGGGTTCGAGGTCCGGGCCCTCGAGGCCGATGCCTCATGCGAACTCGAGAAGCTGGTGGCCGACGAGCTCTCGCTGGGACCCGCTTCGCTCCACGAGGTGCGCGTCACGGCGATGAACACGGCGGAGCGGGTGGCCGTGGAGCTGCCCCTCTCCAAGCGCTCCACGCCGCCGCCCCAGGGCGGCGTCTACCTCGTGACAGGGGGCGTGGGTCACGTGGGAGGAATCCTCGCGGGCTGGCTTGCGGCCACGCGCGGTGCACAGGTGGTACTCCTGGGCCGGTCCGAGCCCGGCGAGAAGGTCCATCGTGCGCTCGAGGCGCTACGCTCCTCGGGAGGCCGGGTGGAGTACCAGCGGGCAGATGTCACGTCGCGCGCCGATGTCGAGCGCGCCGTGGCAGAAGCCCGCCGCCTGGGACCGGTTCGCGGGGTGGTGCACGCCGCGGGCATCGTCGACGACGCGCTCGTCCTCCACACGGAGCCCGACCGGGCCCGGCGTGTGTGGGAGCCCAAAGTCACCGGCTTCATCCATCTGGATGAGGCGACGGCCACGGATCCGATCGACCTCTTCCTCGTGTGCTCATCCGTCACGGCGAGCGAGGGCAACGTCGGCCAAAGTATCTACGGGGCCGCGAACTCGGCCCTCGTGGAGCTTTGCGCGCGCCGCGACGAAGCCAGGCGCGCGGGGCATCGGAGGGGGACAACGCTCGCCGTAGAGTGGCCGCTCTGGGCGGGCTCCAGCCTCGCGTCCCCTGCCCAGGTCGCGCGTCTGTCGCAACTGCGTGGCGTCGTCCCGCTCGAACCCCAGGAGGCGCTCGACGTGCTTGAGCGGAGTGCCGGCGGCCCGACCTCGCACATCATCCTCCAGAAGCTTCGCACGGGAGGACCCGAGCGCCCCGCCGAGCAGCCGCCCACCGTCACTCCGGCACCCGTTGCCGCCAAGCCCACCGAGAGTCAGCTCCCGGCGCTCGAACGGCACCTGACCCGGATCATCGCCCGGCACACTCGAGTGGATGAGCAACGCCTGGGGGTGGACACCAGCTTCCAGGACCTGGGCATCGAATCGCTCGTCGTGATGGAGGTCACGGAGGAGCTGGAACGCACCCTCGGCCGGATGCCGCGGACGCTCCTGTACGAGTTCGACACCGTCGCGCGGCTCGCGCGCCACCTGAGCGAGGAGCACGCCGCCGCTGTGTCCACGTGGATGAAGGCGTCCTCCGCAGAGACGGTCGCGGCGCCCCCGCCCTCCACCCCCAGCGAGACACCGGGTGAGAGGGCGGCCGTGGCGCCGGTGCGCCCCGCGCCGGCGAAGACGCGGCCGGAGTCCTCGGATGAACCCATCGCCATCATCGGCGTCGCGGGCCGCTACCCCGACGCGCCGGACCTGCGGACCTACTGGAAGAACCTCGTCGGACGCCGCGATTCCATCCGCGAGGTCCCGCGTGAGCGTTGGAACCACGACGAGTACTACGATCTGGAGTCGGGCAAGCCCGGGAAGACGTACGGGAAGTGGGGCGGATTCCTCGACGGGCATGATGCCTTCGACGCGCTCTTCTTCAGCATCTCGCCCCGGGAGGCCGAGTTCATCGATCCGCAAGAGCGGCAGTTCCTGGAGGTGGCGTACGAGTCGCTCGAGGACGCCGCCCTGCCGCCTCCGCTGCTGCGGGGCAAGAAGGTGGGCTGCTTCGTCGGCGTGATGTACGGGCCATACCAGCTCCACGGCATCGACGAAACCTGGCGGGGCAACCCCGTGGCCCTGGAGTCGTCCTTCGCGTCGATCGCGAACCGCACCTCGTTCCTGTTCGACTTCCACGGCCCCAGCCTGGCGGTCGACACCATGTGCTCGTCCTCGTTGAGCGCGCTCCACCTCGCCTGCGAGAGCCTGCGGCGCGGGGAGAGTGACGTCGCGCTCGCCGGGGGCGTGAACATCATGTCCCACCCGAACAAGTACCTCCTGCTGGCACGAGGACGGTTCTTGTCGAAGGACGGCCGCTGCCGGAGCTTCGGCCTGGGAGGAAGCGGCTACGTTCCCGGCGAGGGAGTCGGAGTCCTCGTGCTCAAGCCGCTGTCGCGGGCGCAGGAGGACGGGGATCGTATCCACGGCATCGTGCGCGCCTCGGCCATCAACCACGGTGGACGGGTGCAGGCCTACACCGTTCCGAGCCCAAATGCGCAAGCGGACGTCATCCGGTCCGCATGGGAGCGCGCGGGGAATGCCTCGATGTTGAGCTACATCGAGGCCCACGGCACGGGGACCGAGTTGGGCGATCCCATCGAGGTGCGCGGACTGCTCAAGGCCCTCGGCCCGGGTCCGTTGCTGCCCATCGGGTCGGTCAAATCGAACATCGGCCACCTCGAGTCGGCCGCGGGAGTGGCGGCGATCACCAAGGTGCTGCTGCAGATGCGCCATGGCCTGCTCGTTCCCACGTTACACACGGACGAGCTCAACCCGCACATCGACTTCGGCCAGCGGCTCGTGGTCCAACGCGAGCTGGCGCCGTGGCAACCCGTGGGAGACCGACGCGTCGCCGGCATCAGCTCCTTCGGGGCGGGTGGCTCCAACGCCCACGTGGTTCTCGAGGAGGCCCCCCCGTCTCCTCGCAGGACTCCGGAAACCGGGGCGCCTCGCGTCATCGCGCTCTCGGCGAAGACCCCGGCGGCGCTGGAGCTCAAGGTCCAGGCGCTGCGGGAATTCCTCGGCGGAGAGGGGGCGGAGGAGCGGCTCGACGACGTGGCGTTCACGCTCGCGCGCGGCCGCGAAGTGTTCGGACACCGGGCCGCGTTTGTGGCGCGCAGCATGGCCGGCCTGCGCGACTCCCTCGGCGCCTGGCTCAGGGAACCCTCGGCACGCGCCCGCGCGGGCCGCGGCGAGAACGATGGGTTGGACGCGTTCGCGGACGCGTTCGTCCGGGGAGAGTCCGTCCAACTCACCTCCCTCACACCAGAGGCGCGGCTCACCTCCCTGCCCACCTACCCGTTCCGCAAGGACCGCGTGGGCCTGCCGAGGCCCACGGGACCGGGGACGCCGCGCGTGCCTCCCAAGCGCTCCCGGCTCGAGGGAATCCATGCGTTCGCGCCGGCCTGGAGCCAGGACGAGCGCAAACCCGGAGAAGCGCGAGGGCCCCTTCAATTCGAGGGCTCGCCGGAGCTGCGGGAGGCCCTCGTGCGCCGGGGCGCCAACCTCCAGCGTGGTGAAGGCCCGGGGGCCTCGGTGCTCGAGGTCTCGACCCCCTCGGTGCTCGAGGCACTCCCGCGGCTCCATGAGCGGCTCGCCCGGGCGCCCCGCTCCGGGATGACGTGGTTGCTCGTCGTGCGGGGAGCGCTCTCGAACGTGATGGCCGAGGCACTCGGCGCGTTCGCGGCCGTGATTCGCCGGGAGCGTCCCACCACCGACGTGCGCGTCCTGTGGGACGACAGCCCCGCCAGCGATGCGACGGCCGGGTACGTGCTGCACGAGCTCTCGCTGCCTCGGCCCCAGACGGTGCTCGTGCGGCGCACCGGCGGAGCGGCCTCGCGGCGCGAATGGAAACCGTTCGATCTCACGAAGGTGGAGCCAGCCACTACCTCCGGCGGGTTCGTCGTGATGTCAGGGGGATTGGGCCGCCTGGGCCGCCTCTTCGCGAAGCAGGTGCTCGCGGACGGCCAGTCCCTGCTGGTGCTCGGGCGCTCCTCGCCGGACAAGGTGTCCCGGGAGTTGGAGGAGCTGCCCCGGGAGCACGTGCTGTACCGCGCCGTGGATGTCTCCGACCTCGCGGGGGTGAGCTCCGCGCTGGAAGAGGCCAGGGCCCGGTTTGGCATCCCGCGTGGCGTGCTGCACCTGGCGGGCGGGCGGGATGACGGTCTCTTCGAGACCAAGACCCCGGAGAGCTGGGCCCGGGCGCTCCGGCCCAAGCTGGCTGGCGCGGAGACGCTGGATCACGCGACCCGGAACGAACCGCTCGAGTACTTCCTGTGCTTCTCCTCCATCGCGGCGAGCCTGCCCTTCGCGGGGCAGACGGATTACGCCGCCGCCAATGCCGCGCTCGAGGCCTTCGTGGAGACGCGCGCCGCGGAGGTCGAGCGCGGAAACCGCCGGGGACGCTCAGTGGCCATCGGCTGGCCCCTCTTCCGCCGTGACGTGGAGCGCGTCAATGGCTCCGCGGCGGGATACCGCGACTGGCTGATGGAGACGTTCGGGCTCGGGCTCCTCGAAGACGAGGCCGCGGTCGCCGTGTTGGGTGCGGCCATCCGCGGGACGACGTCGTCGCGCTTCGTCGTCGCGGTGGGACGCGCGGAGGAGATCGCCCGCGCGCTCGACAACCCCTTCGCATCCGCCGAGCGCTCCGCCGTCCCCACCGCCAGCTCGGCTCCCCGGGCGCCTGACGAGAAGGAGGAGGTCGCGGGAGTGCTGCGCCGCTTCATCAGCGAGATCCAGAAGATCCGCCCCGAGGACATCACACGGGACACGACGTTCGGAGAACTCGGCTTCGACTCGGTGTCGATGAAGGCGCTTTCGGACCGGCTCAACCAGCACTTCTCGGTGGAGACGGTGCCCAGCCTCTTCTACACGCACACCACCGCCGAAGCGGTGGCGCAGCACCTGCTCGACAAGGGGCTCGTGACCCGGCCGGCCGCGCCCCCCCCGCGCATCGAGGCCGTGGCGCCACGAGACGAGCGGCCGACGAGCGGACCCGGCGCGCCGGGGGCACTGGCGATCGTCGGCTACGCGGGACGGTTCCCGGGCTCGAGCGATCTGGATGCCTTCTTCAACCACATCGCGAACGGGGATGATCTGATCCGGGAGATTCCTCCGGAGCGCTGGCCCCTGCCCGCCGTGCAGCGGGGAACCGACGCCGAGGTGTCGCGCTGGGGCGGTTTCGTCGACGGCATCGACCGGTTCGACTTCGCCTTCTTCAAACTGTCCCGCCGAGAGGCGGAGCTCATGGATCCGCAGCAGCGCTGGCTGCTCGAGCTGGCCTACGAGGCGCTCGAGGACGCGGGCTACGCGCCCTCGAGTCTCGCGGGCACGTCCACGGGCGTCTTCATGGGGCTGCAGTTCCATGAATACGAGCGACGGCTGCTGGACGTCATGCACCCGTACCGCACCACGGGCAATGCCCACACCATGGGGGCCAACCGCATCTCGTTCATGTTCGATCTCCACGGACCGAGCGAGACCATCGACACGGCCTGCTCGAGCTCGCTCGTGGCGCTGCACCGCGCCAGCCTCGCCCTCCAGAATGGCGAGTGTGACGTGGCGCTCGTGGGGGCCGCCTCCCTCATGCTGGATCCCCGGACGTTCACCGCGACGGCCCAGATGGGCATCCTGTCTCCGGACGGCCGGTGCAAGGCGTTCGCGAAGGGGGCCAACGGGTACGTGAAGGGAGAAGGGGCCGCGGTCCTCGTGCTGAAGACCCTGGAGCGGGCGCTACGGGAGCGCGACGCCATTCGCGCGGTCGTTCGCGCGACGGCGGTCAATCACGGCGGGCGCGCTTCCGCGCTCACCGCGCCCAACCCCCGGGCACAGGCACAGCTCATCCAGTCCGCCATGCGCCGCGCGAACATCGATCCCCGGTCCATCGGCTATATCGAAGCGCATGGCACGGGAACCGAGCTGGGTGATCCCGTGGAGGTCGAGGGGCTCAAGCTGGCCTTCTCGGAGTTGGGACGCTGGGCCGAGGGAGAGAAGACCTGTGGCATCGGCTCGGTGAAGAGCAACCTCGGTCACCTGGAGCCCGCGGCCGGCATGGCGGGGATCCTCAAGATGGTGAAGGCGCTCGAGCGGCGCGTCCTGCCCAGGACGATTCACGCGGACGAGCTCAATCCCTACCTTCAGCTGGACACCTCCCCCTTCTACATCCAGCGCACGACGGAGGAGTGGAAGGCCTCTCGCGATGCGGGTGGAGTCGAGCTGCCCAGGCGTGCGGGAGTGAGCTCCTTCGGCTTTGGCGGCGTCAACGCGCACGTCCTCCTCGAGGAGGCCCCCGCCCGGCGCCCCGAAGAGGACACGCCCGCGCGCGCGTCGCTCGTGCTCCTGTCCCAGAAGACCCCTCAGGCGCTCGCGCGGTACGCCGGGCGGATCGCCCGTTGGATCGAGCAGCATCCCGACGCGCGTCTGCGGGACATCGCCTTCACCCTGGCCCAGGGACGGGACCATCACGCCTGCCGGGCGGCCTTCGTCGCCGGCAGTCTGGAAGAGCTCCACGCCCAGCTCAAGGGCTTCACGCCACCGCCGCAGAGCCGGGAGCCAGCCACGGGACAACTCTCCGCCACCACCCTCGTCGATGCCGTGCGGCGGGAGGCGGATGGCGTGGCGCGCCGGGTCATGCTCGAGCGGCTCGGAGAACTCTGGAGCCGGGGCACGGAGCTCGACGTCCGCGCGCTCTTCGCGGACACGCGTGGAGAGCGCATCCCGCTCCCACCGTATGCCTTCGAGCCGACCACGGCGTGGATCACGGCCCCCCACGAGCCCCCGCCAGACGGCCCGAGGGGCACCGGACAGGACAGCGCCATGGGCGAGCTGGCGAGCTGCCCCCTTACGCCCCAGGCGGTGATCGTGCGGGATCACCGCATCCAGGCGCGCAACCGTCTGCCGGGCGTGTTCTCGCTGGCCTGGTGGATGACCCATCAGACCGGGCCCGCGCGGCTCTCGGAGGCCGTGTTCATGCGGCCGGTCCTCATCGATCAGCCCCTGCGCCTCGAGTTCGAGAGGAGCCGCGAGGGAGTCCTCGTCGGACGGACCGCGGAGGGAACGTTCTTCGAAGCGCGGCAGGTGGCTCCGGGCGGCCCGGACACCGTTGAGGCAATGCCTCCCCCGGGCCTCCTCGTACGGAGCCTGGGGGCCGCCGAGGTCTACGAGCGGTTCGCGCGCTGGGGTTTCGAGTATGGCCCGACGTTCCGCACCATCTCGCGCATCTCGTTCGGCGAGGACGTGGCCGTCACGGAGCTCGAATCGGGGGCGGCCACACCGCTCGACCAGCTCGCGGGGCTCCTGGATGGAGCCCTGCAGTCGCTCATGGTCTTCGGGGATGAGC
The DNA here is from genome assembly GCF_036277355.1 of Archangium sp. GTDB lineage: Bacteria > Myxococcota > Myxococcia > Myxococcales > Myxococcaceae > Archangium. The sequence goes on along the minus strand of NZ_DASUNC010000066.1, from coordinate 32,375 downwards.
AGCCGCTCGTGCCGTTCTCGGTGGACCGGGTCTCCTTCCTGGGTCCCGTGCAGCCGCAGATGCGCGCGATCGCCCGGAAGCGCTCGGCCACCGGATTCGATGTCGCGCTGACGCTGCCCGATGGCACGGCGCGCATCCTGCTGCGGGGCGTCTCGTTCCGGGCGGAGCGTCCGGTCCGGATGTCGACCTTCGTGACCACCTTCGCCGAGTCCCCGGCGGACGTCTCCACGCCCGCGGAACGCACCACGCCCGGCTGCGCCCTCATCGCCCACACGGGGAGGACCCCCGCGCTCGTGGCCGCGCTCCGGCGCGAATGGTCCTCCTCGACGATCGTCGAGGTCACGGAGACCGATCCCGTTTCCCTCGATACCGCGGTGCTCCAGACCCCAGCGCTCGACACCCTCGTCTTCCTGGGGGGCTACGATCCAGAGGGTGCCGAGCTGCGTGAGGACACCACCCGGCTCGAGCAGGAGCGGGGACCGCTCGCGCTCTTCCGGCTCCTCAAGAGCCTCCACCGCTACGGCCACCGCGATCGCGCGCTGCGAGTCTTCGTCCCGGTGACCGGAGCGCACGCCGCCACGCCAGGGACCCTCGTGCGTCCGGCGGCCTGTTCCGTCGTGGCGCTGGGGCAGACACTCGCGAAGGAGCACCCCACCTACCGCGTCAGCATCGTCGACGTCGTGCCGTCCCCCTGGGCGTCGGAGGCCGGAAACGTGGCCCGGGCACTCGTGGCGGAGCCCGCCCATCCCGAGGGGACCCCGGCCCTGCTGCTGGACGGGAAGCGGCTGTCGCGGCGCATCGTGGAGCGGACGCTCCCCACCGCGTCCCGTGCCCCGTTCATCGCGGGTGAGGTGGTCGTTGTGGTGGGAGGAACGGGCGGACTCGGGCTTGAGCTCACCCAGCGGCTCGTTCGCGCGGGGGTGCGCGTCGCGCTCCTCTCCCGGAACGAGCCTTCCGCCTCCGTCCGGGCCCGGCTGCGCGAGATCGACGCCACGGAGACGATGACCCTGCACGTGCGCGCCGACGTGACGCGCCGGGCATCGCTCGACGACGCGCTCGGGAAGATCCGCGCCCGGTTCGGAGCAATCCACGGGGCCGTGCACGCGGCGCTCGTGCTGAGGGATCGCACGCTCGCCAACCTCGACGAGACCGCGTTCCGCGAGGCCCTGGAGCCCAAGACACTCGGGACCGTGAACCTCCTGGGAGCGCTCGCGCGGGAGCCCGTGCACACGGTGTTGCTCTTCTCCGGAGCACAGGGCGTGCTCGCAGACGCGGGGCAGGCCAACTACGCGGCGGGGTGTGCCTTCAAGGATGGAGTAGCCCAGCGCGCCAACACGCCCCAGCGCCGGGTGCTGTCCGTGGGTTGGGGGTACTGGGGGGGCGTGGGCATCGTCGCCCAACCCGAGATTCGTGAGCGGCTCGCGCGGCGTGGAATCCTGTCGATCGAGCCCGAGGAAGGATTCGCCACCCTTGAGCGGATCGCCGACGGCCCGCACGCCCATGTGCTCGCGATGCGCCTCACGAGCGACGCGGCGCGGCGCCTGGGCTTCCACCTGGGGGCGCCCTCCACGGCGGAGCCGCCGGCCTCGTCCGATGACTTCGCGGAGCCGTTCGATGCGCTGGACGCGCTCTGTGGAGCGCTGCTCGTCGAGCGGCTCGTGGCGGCGGGCATGTGGAACGGGACGGGCTGGCTTCGTCCCGTCGTCTCCCGGCACCAACGGCTCGCCGAGGCGCTGGCGCCCCGGTTGCGGACCGCGGCCGGCGCCGTGCCGTCCCTCCGTGCCACGGATCTGCGCGCGCGCTGGCCCTGGCTCTCGCCCCACGTGGAACTCGTCGAGCGTGTCGCGGACGCGTTCCCCGCGGTGCTCGCGGGCGAGCGCGATGCGCTGAGCGTGCTCTTCCCCGAGGGCTCGGCCCGGCTGCTCGAGGGCGTCTACGGGGGCAACCCGGCCGCCGATGCATTGAACGAGCGGCTCGCGGCCGAGGTGGTGAAACTGGCGCGGGGCCATGCCCATCCGGTCCGGATCCTCGAGCTGGGAGCGGGCACGGGGGCCACCGCCCGCGTCGTGCTCGCGGCGATCGAGCGGGCCGGCATCCAGGCCCGCTACACGTTCACCGACGTCTCCAAGGCGTTCCTGCAGCGCGCGGAGCGGGCCTTCGCGAACACGCCCGCGCCCATGAGCTTCGCGAGGCTCGACCTCAACCAGGAGCCCGTGGATCCGGCGCTCACTCCGGGCGAGCAGGACCTGGTGCTGGCCACCAACGTCCTCCACGCCACCACCGATGTCCGCCGCTCGCTGCTCCGGGCCCGGGCCCTACTGGGCCGCGAAGGCCGGCTGGTGCTGGGGGAGGCCGTCTCGCCGCGCCTGTTCCTCACCGCCGTCTTCGGGCTCACGGATGGGTGGTGGCCGAGCGATGCCGCCCGCTCTCCGGCCTCTCCCCTCCTCGACGAGGAGGCGTGGCTCTCGCTGCTGGGGACGAGTGGCTTCGCGGACGCGCGTCGGGTGCTCGCCACCCCGCTCGGAGGAAGTCAGATCTTCGTGGCAGCGCGAGCGGAGCTCTCCGTGAACGAGTCCCCCGTGCTCAGCCTCGCGAGGACCCTCGCCACGGCGTCCCCAGAGGCCGGGCAGACCCGGGCCTCCGCCCCACAGGACCCCGGCCGCGCGGTCCAGCGTGTGACGGCGCACCTGCGCTCCGTCCTGGGCGAGTCCCTCGACCTCGCGGCCGATGCGTTCGATACCGAGACGACGTTCGATGCCTACGGGATCGACTCGCTCCTCTCCATCGAGATCCTCCGTCCCCTGCGGCGGATCTTCGGAGAGCTCCCCTCGACGCTCCTCTTCGAGCACAACACGCTCGGCAGACTCGCCGCCCATCTGGCGCTGGAGCGGCCCCTGCCGGAGGCACTGGCACGGCTCGTCTCCGAGGAGCCGAAGCCGGAACCGCAACCCCCGCCGCCGTCCGCCCACGCGGAGGCACCGGCGGCACGTGAGGAGGCAGTGGCGGTACGGGTTGCCTCCGGGCAACCGGCCACCGAGCATCCGGGCTCCCAACCGCTGGAGATCGCCATCGTCGGGGTGGCCTGCCGGCTGCCGGGCTCATCGACGCCGGAGGAGCTCTGGGCGCATCTGCGAGAAGGGCACGATCTCGTGAGCGAGGCACCCAGCTCGCGGTGGTCTCCCACGGAAGGGATGGATCCCTCGGGACGTACACCCGGCCACCGGTACGTGAACCGCGCGGGGTTCCTCGAGGACATCTCGAGCTTCGATGCGCTCTTCTTCCAGATTCCGCCCGCCGAGGCGGCCATCATCGATCCCCAGGAGCGATTGTTCCTCGAGGTGTCCTGGGAGGCGCTCGAGCGCGCGGGGGTGACGCGAGGCGCCATCGCCGCCGCTGACGGACGGGTGGGCGTGTTCGTGGGCGTCATGAACCACGGCTACGGGTGGTTGGGAGCAGAGCACGCCCTCCAGGGCCAGCCGAACAACGCGGACTCCGCGCACTGGTCGATCGCCAACCGGCTCTCGTACTTCCTGGACGCGCGCGGCCCCAGCCTCGCCGTCGACACCGCGTGCTCCTCGTCGCTCACCGCGCTGCACCTGGCGTGTGAGAGCCTGCGCCGGGGCGAGTGCGAGATGGCCGTGGTCGGAGGCGTCAACCTGATCATCCACCCGCGGCAGCTCTCGCGGCTGTGCTCGATGCGGATGCTCTCGCCATCAGGCACCTCGCGTCCCTTCGGACAGGGCGCGGACGGATTCGTCGATGGAGAGGGCGTCGTGGTCACCGTCCTCAAACCCCTCCGGGACGCCCTGGCCGCGGGAGATCGCATCCTCGCGACGATCCGCGGCACGGCCATCAACGCGGGGGGCAAGACGAGTGGCTACTCCGTGCCCAACCCCACCGCGCAGGGCAAGGTCATCGCCGAAGCGCTCGCGCGCGCCTCGGTGGATCCCGAGACGATCGGCTACGTCGAGGCACATGGCACGGGAACGGAGCTGGGCGATCCCATCGAGCTGCGAGGACTGGCGCTCGGGTACGCGCGCAAGCAGGGTCCGTGTTGGCTGGGTTCGCTCAAGAGCAACGTGGGCCACCTCGAGTCCGCCGCCGGGCTCGCGGGGCTGCTCAAGGTCCTGCTGCAGTTGGAGCACGAGGAGATCGCGCCCACCCTGCGTGCCCACCCGCCCAATCCCCACCTGAAGCTCGAGGAGACGCCCTTCCGGCTGCCCGGAGAGCCGACGCCGTGGGTGAAGCCCCTCTCGAGTGGCCAGCCCGCCCCTCGCCGGGCGGGCCTCAGCTCGTTCGGAGCCGGGGGGGCCAACGCGCACGTGATCCTTGAGGAGCCTCCCAGGCCGGACTTCTCGTCGTCCGTGTCCTCCCGGGAGCACGTGCTGATCACCCTGTCGGCGGAGAGCGAGGAGGCGCTCGTCACCCACGCGCACCGCCTGGGGTGCTGGCTCGAGGGGCTTGAGGAGTCGCAGCTGATGGACGTCGCGGGAACGCTCAACACCCGCCGCACGCCCCTCACCTACCGGGCGGCGTTCGTCGTCTCCAGCATGCGGGAGTTGCGCGAGCGGCTGCTGAGCTTCGCGGCGCGCGATGTCGTGACGCCCGAGCGAGGCCTTCGCGACGCACCGGCACTCACCCCAGGCTCGTTCGAGCACGCCGGGCTCAAGGACTGCGCCGCGCATTTCGTGCGGGGCGGCCGCGTCGATCTCTCACGCCTCCACCCTCGGGGCCAGTTCAGGCTGCTGCTGCCGCCGACCTACCCATTCACCCGTAGGAAGCATTGGCTCGTCCCCCCGGCGCGGCCGCTCTCCGTCGTCCCCGCGTCAGGCTGCGGACCGGCCCTCGCGAAGGTCGACTGGGTGGAGACGAGCGTGAGACTCCAACCGCCCTCGCGGCTGTTCACCGAGCACATCGTGGATGGAGTCCCCTCGCTGCCCGGAGCCTGGCTCCTCGCCTGCGCCACCGAGACCCTGGGCGGACTCTTCGCCACTGGACACGTGGGCATGCGTGCCTGGACGTGGTTGCGTCCCATCCACGAGGCCGACACCACGGGTCTCGTCGCCGAGATCCGCCGGACTGCGGACGACAGTGCCTCGCTCGAGGTGCGTTCCACGGCGGGCCAGGTTTTCGCGCGTGGAACCCTCGAGGCGGGCACACCGCCGACGGCGCGTCCGCCCAGGGCACCCTCTCGCGACGGCTCCCCGGCCAGGGCGTGGGTGCTCGGCGCGGAGGACATCTACCGCCGGTTCGACGGGCGTCGCGTCCGTTATGGCGGCTCGCTCCGGGTCCTCTACAAGTTGGAGAAGGTAGGTGCGGCCGTCATCGGTACCCTTCTCGTTCCGGCGGACGCGCCCTGCCCGAGGACCGCCCTGCTCGACGGCACTTTGCAGGCGTTGATCGGCTTCGAGCCCGACGGCCATTCGACGGCCGTCCCCTTCACGGCGGAGAGCCTCGTGTTCGGCGCGGTGGCCTCTGGCGAGCTCACCGTGACCGCCCAGCGGCGCACGGACGGCTCCTTCGACGCGACCGTCGTCGACGGCACGGGGGCGGTGGTGCTCGAGCTTCACGGTCTCGGAGTGCGCAACATCGCGGCCCCGGCCCCGGCCCGGCCCGGCCCCGAGCGTACCGAAGAGGTGCTCGCCCTCTTCACGCGCGGCACAATCGATCTCGACAAGGCAACAGACCTCCTGAATGCGCTCGCGGTGACGCGAGGCCCGGGGCGCACGAGGACGGTGGAAGGAACATGAAGAACCAGATCCGCGACATCCTCACCCACCTGGGTGAGGGACGACTCTCCATGGCCGCCGCGCGTGAGGCGCTCGACCAGCTCGCGACCGCCTCACTGGCCGCCAGCCCGGCCCTCTACGGTGATGCCTGGTCCGAGGCCCCGGCCCCCCCGCCCTACCAGGCCGCTGCGGCCCTGCTGCTGCTCGACGACGAGCCCACGCGCCGGGACATGCTCGTCAGGGCGTGCAACGGCATCAGGGTCGTGGCCGCCCCATTCGCCGGCTCCCACGCGGCCGAGGAGCAGCTCGGACAGGCTCCCTCGCTCGATGTCGTCATCGCTCCGCCCGTTCCGAGGCCGTCGGGCGTGGGAGCGGGTGCGGCCCACCTCCAGGACTTGTTGTTCGAGCTGGTCGAGCGCGTGCAGCGCCTCACGCGCGGCGGCGAGCGCACGTGCCGGGTGCTCATCGTCCTGCCCGATGTGCCCATCGCCCCCATGCTCCAGCGGGCCCTGGGCGCGCTCTCGCGAACGGTCCAGAGCGAACATCCCCTGTGCTCGCTCCGCGCCGTGATCACGGCCACGCCCGACTCGTCCGCGCTGTTGGCGGAGTTGATGACCGGGGACGTCGAAGTCCGGCAGCTCGCGGGACGCCGGCTGGTGCGCACACTCAAGCCGGTTCCGCCGCTTCCCACCCCGGAGTGGGCCAGCCTGGAGGGGCGTGTTGCCCTCGTCTCGGGAGGATTTGGCGCCATTGGCCGGCTCCTCGCGAAGGAGCTCGCCGGGTGCGGCATGCGCGTGGCCCTGGTGGGTCGGCATGTCGACAGCTCGTTCGTGGATCAGCGACGGCTCTGGGGCTTCACCTGTGACATCCGCGACCGCGAGGACGTCCTGCGCACCACGGAGGCCATCCGCCGGGAACTCGGTGGCATCCACATCGTCGTGCACGCAGCTGCCGCGCTCCAGGATGGGTTGCTCCGCAACGTCACGCGCTCGAGCTTCGACCTGGCCTTCGGTGCGAAGTTCCAGGGCGCGCTCCACCTGGCCGAGGCCACCCAGGCGGATGCGCTCACGCATTTCGTCGCCTTCTCGTCGCTCGCCGGCGTGCTCGGACACCTGGGACAGACGGCCTACGCGATGGCGAACGCGCTGCTCGATGGTTGGATCCAGACCCGGGCGGGAGATCCGCGGGGAACCCACTTCCTGTCGCTGGCCTGGCCCGAATGGCAGGGAGATGGGTTGCGGATGAGCACCGGAGCCGCGTCGCGGGCGCAGGGCCTCGGACTGCTCCCCATGCCCGGTGAAGCCGGGCTGGAGCTGTTCCATGCCTCGCTGGGGGCACAGGGACGCGCGTGGGCCGTTGCTTACGGAGACGCCTCGAAGTTCGGCCCGTACTTGCAACGGCTGGGCGCCGAAGCCCCCGTGCTGGTCACGAGCACGCTCGCTGCCCCGGGCGAGGCGCCGGAGGCCCAGGCCCGTGTCGAGCAGCGCATCGCGGAGGTGCTCGTCGCCCGCCTCGGGCTCGATCCGTCCGACGTGCGCGCGGAGAAGAGCTTCGACAGCTACGGCGTGGACTCCATCACGGCGGTCAACATGGTGGAGGACCTCGAGAGGGACTTCGGCCGTCTCCCCAAGACGCTCTTCTTCGAGTGGACGACGGCGCGCGATCTCGCGGTCCACCTGGTATCGACCCGGCGCGAGGCCGCCATGGCCCTCGTGGAGCCGTCCCGGCCGCCGCCCGCTCCGGAAGCGCGAGAGCAGCGCGTGGACGAGGCCGTGTCCCAGGAGCGGCCCGGACCGGTGGACGCACGGATGCCCATCGCCATCATCGGCATCGCGGGCCGCTATCCAGGATCTCCCGAGCTGGCGGTGTTCTTCGACAACCTCCGCGCGGGGCGGGATCTCGTCACGGACGTGCCCGAGGGCCGCTTCTCGCCTCCCGTGAAGCTCTCGACCGGGCGTGCCCGCGGGGGGTTTCTCGACGATATCGCTCGCTTCGACGCACGCTTCTTCGGCATCTCCGGGCGGGAGGCCGAGCGGATCGATCCCCAGGAGCGGCTGTTCCTGGAGGTCTCGTGGGAGGCCCTGGATAACGCGGCCATCACCCGCCGGGCCATCGAGCGGCTCAATGGCTCGGTGGGTGTGTTCGTGGGAGCGATGTTCGGGCACTACCAGCTCGTCGGCGCCGAGACCTGGGGCACCGAACGCCCGACGCCGACCGACTCCTCGTTCGCATCCATCGCCAATCGCGTCTCCTACGTGCTCAACCTGACGGGACCGAGCATGGCGGTCGATACCATGTGCTCCTCGTCACTGACGGCGATCCACCTCGCCGCCGAGTCCCTGCGCCGGGGGGAGTGCCGCATGGCGCTTGCCGGTGGCGTCAACGTGATGTCGCATCCCAGCAAGTACGTCCTGCTGGAGCAGGCCCACTTCCTGTCGACCGAGGGGCTCTGCCGTAGCTTCGGACGCGGTGGGAACGGCTACGTGCCGGGAGAAGGCGTCGGGGCCGTCGTCCTCAAGCCGCTCGCCGACGCCATGCGGGATGGTGACCAGATCATCGGGGTGCTGCGCGGCTCCTCGCTCAACCACGGGGGACGGACCAACCACTACACGGTTCCGAGCCCCACGGCACAAGCCCAGGTCATCCGCGACGCGCTGGCACGGGCGGACGTGGAGCCGGGGCAGATTGGCTATGTCGAGGCACACGGAACGGGGACCGCCCTGGGTGATCCGATCGAGGTGCGGGGCCTCTCCCTGGCGTTCGAGGGGGCGGAGCGCCAGCGGTGCGCGCTTGGCTCGGTGAAGTCGAACATCGGCCACCTGGAGTCCGCGGCGGGCATCGCGGGACTGACCAAGGTGCTGCTCCAGTTCCAGCACGAGACGCTCGTGCCGACGTTGCACGCGGAGGAAGAGAACCCGCTGCTCGAGCTCGAGTCCACGCCCTTCTACCTCGTGCACCGCGAGGAGCCGTGGCGCCGGTGGGGTGATGCACCCCTCCGGGCCTGTCTGAGCTCGTTTGGCGCGGGCGGATCCAACGCCCACCTGGTGCTCGAAGAGGCCCCGGCGCGGGTGCGGCCCTCCGTCGACGATGGCCGCCCTCTGCCCTTCCTCCTGTCGGCCCGGACCGACGCCGCGCTCGTCCGTGTGATGGAGCGCGCGATGGCCCGCTGCCAGGACGAGAAGCTGGCGCTGGTCGACATCGCCCACACCCTCGCGAGGGGCCGGGAGCACTTCGAGCGCCGCGTGGGCTTCGTCGCGAGCTCCCGGAACGAGCTCGTGGCGGCGATGCGCGCATGGCTGGCGAATCCCTCGGCCTCCACCGGGCCGAAGCGTGACGAGGATCTCTCGCTCCTCGCCCGTTCCGCGGAGCGGGCGGAAGACGCCGCGAGCGCGAGAAGAGCGCTCCAGGAACTCGTCGCGGCCTATGTGCGCGACAGCACCCGGGGCATCGATGACGTGATCCGAGGAGGCCGCCGGCTCGAGTGGCCGGCCTATCCCTTCATGGGGGAGCGCCACTGGCTCCAGACGTCAGTGCGGCCCCCGAGCACGCCCGTGCCCGTCCGGAGCGCGGAGCGGCCTGGAGATTCCGTGCACGAGTTCGTCCCGGTCTGGAAGGTGGAGGAAGACGCGAGCGTCGAGGAACGCCGCCGCGTCATGGTGATCGAACCGGCGCCGTTGTTGTCGCGAAGCCTCGCGGGACAGCATGAGCTCGTGTCTCCTGAGGAGCATGCCACCGCGGAGCTCGCTGTTGTGCGCCTGCCGATTCCGACGGATGACTCGGCCGACGCCGTCCAGGGAGTGCTGGGGCAACTCGAGGCGAGCCTCGACCGGTGGCCCGGCATCCGGCGCTGGCTCGTCGTGCCGGTGGCACCGGAGGCGTCGCGTCAGCGGTGGACGCTCGCGCTCTCCTCGCTCGCGAGAGTCATCGGACGCGAGCGCTCACGGGAGCTCGTCGTGGCCGATCTTGAGGCGCGCGGGCGCTTCGAGGCCCTGGGTGCGCTCGTCGCGGCCTTTGGACCGGAGCGTCGCTGGGGCCCGGCGGTGCGGGTCAAGGATGGTGCGCGGTGGACCCTGGGACTGAAGCCCCACGAGCCGCTCGGGACGGGGGCGCGCTTCGAGCTTCCCCGCGGCGGCCACGTGATCCTCACGGGAGGCCTGGGCGGAATCGGGCTCCATGTAGCCACCTGGCTGCGCCAACGCTTCGACGCCCGGATCCTGCTGCTGGGCCGCTCCGCACCCGGAGCGGAGGCCCTGGCGCGGCTGCGTGAGCTCGGAGACGATGCGCACGTGCGCTACGTCCGCTGTGACGTCTCGGATCGCACCGCTCTCGAGGCGGTCCTCCAGGAGGAGCGGAGACGCGTGGGCCCCTTCGCCGGGGCGTTCCACTCCGCCGGTGTCCAACGCGATGGGATCCTGTCCACTCTCGACGGCACCGCGCGCGCGGCTGTGCTCGCGCCCAAGATCGACGGGGCGCGCTGGCTCGACGAGCTCACGGCGAATGAGCCCCTGGAATGTTTCGTCCTGTTCGGCTCGCTCGCCATGCACCTCGGGGGAGTCGGACAGAGCGTCTACGCCGCGGCCAACGGGTACCTGGCGGGCTTCGCCCAGGAGCGCTTCGAGGCCGTACGCCAGGGGCGGCGCCGGGGAACGACGCTCTGCATCGACTGGCCCCTCTGGAAGGAGGGAGGCATGCGCGCCGACCCCGAGACGGAGCGTGCACTCGAGGAGCGGTACGGGTTGCGGCCCCTGCCGACGGGCGCTGGGCTCGAGGCGCTCGGCAGACTGCTCGCGAGCGGCCAGCCCGAGGTCGCCGTCGTCGCGGGGGAACGCGGACGGATTGAGGCACTGCTCATGGGCAGGAGCCCGGCGGATTCGCGGCCGGCTCCCGTAGCGCCCAAGGCCCCCTCCGCCGCCGAGGCGCCCCTCCTGGAGACCGTGCGGACCAACGAGCGGGACATCGTCGCCGCACTCCTGCGCCATGCGAGCACGTACCTGAAGATTCCTCTCCATGAGCTCGAACCCACCACGCCCTTCGCGGACATGGGGTTGGACTCCATTGGCTTGAAGGAGCTGGCCACCGTGCTCTCCAGCGAGCTGGGAATCGCCCTGGCCCCTGGAGCCTTCTTCGAATTCCAACACGCCGAGGAGCTCGCCCGGGCGTTCGCGGTCCCGATGGCCACGGCCGGTGGCGGCGCCGGAGAGCCGTCTTCTCCGTCCGTGCCTCGGGAGCCGGCCGTGCCTCTGACTCCAGCTCCGGTCCCCGCGTCCGCTCTCCTCGAACAGGAGGATGCGATCGCCATCGTGGGCGCCGCCGGCCGGTTCCCTGGCTCGGACGACCTGGAGGCGTTCTTCGCCCACCTGCGCGAGGGGAATGACCTCATCCGCGACGTCCCGGCGGACCGATGGAACGCCGAGGACCATCCCACCCTGCCCCGGCAGGGAGGGTATCTCGATGACGTTCGCCGCTTCGATGCCGACTATTTCCGGATGTCGCCTACCGAGGCGGCGCTGCTCGATCCCCAGCACCGCCTCTTCCTGGAGACGGTGATTCACGCGCTCGAGAACGGTGCCATCGCGCCGAGGACGCTCGCCGGACGCTCCGTGGGCGTCTTCGCCGGTGTCCAGTTCGACGATTACCGCTCGCTGGTGGCGGCCTCGGGGGTGATGCATCCGTTCGCTGCCACGGGCAACGCGCACGCGATGCTTCCGAACCGCGTCTCCCATTGGCTCGACATCCACGGGCCGAGCGAGGCGGTGGATACCGCGTGCTCGAGCGCACTCGTCGCCGTCGCGAGGGCCATCGACGCCCTGCGGACGGGGCGGTGTGAGCTCGCCATCGCGGGCGGCGTGAGCCTGGTGCTCTCGCCCGACACCGTCGCCGTGACACAGGCCATGGGCATCCTTTCCCCAGATGCCCGGTGCAAGGTGCTCTCGGCTCGCGCCAACGGTTACGTCAAGGGCGAGGGGGTTGGCGTCGTCGTGCTCAAGCCGCTGGCGAGGGCCCTGGCCGATGGAGATCCCGTGCGCGCCGTCATCCGGGCGGCGGGCGTGAACCACGGCGGACGCGCGAAGTCGCTTACCGCGCCCAACCCCAAGGCCCAGGCCGCCCTGCTTCGGATGACCTATGAGGCCGCCCAGTGCGATCCGGCCTCCGTGGGTTATCTGGAGCTCCACGGGACGGGAACGGAATTGGGAGATCCCATCGAGGTCGAGGCCATCCGGACCGCGCTGGGAGACGGCGCTCCCGAGGGGCCCGTGTGCTGGATGGGCTCGGTGAAGAGCAACATCGGCCACCTCGAGCCCGCCGCGGGAATCGCGGGGCTCCTCAAGGCGATGATGGCGCTCGAGCACGGAGAGATTCCGCCCTCCCTCCATTCCTCGCCGCCAAATCCGTACCTGCAGTTGGCGAAGACTCGCTACCGCGTCGCGGAGCAGCTCGTGCCATGGCCGCGCCCGCCCGAGGAGAATGGGAAGCCAGGGGTGCGTCGCGCGGGCGTGAGCTCGTTCGGGTTCGGTGGAACCTACGCCCACGTCCTCCTCGAGGAGGCGCCCGCCACCTTGCGGCGGGAACGCGCGGACATGCCCGGCTTGGCGCTCTTCGCGTTCTCCGCAAAGTCGGCCGAGGCGCTCCTGTCACGGGCCTCCGGGCTGCTGCGCTTCCTCCGGGCCCACCCGGACGTCCCGATGCTGGACGTGGCGACGACCCTGGCCATGGGCCGCGACCACGATGACTTCCGGGCCGCCATCGTCACCTCCACGCGCGAGGAGCTGGAAGGAGCGCTTGAGGCCCTCGTCCACGGTACCCGGCACCCCCGCCTCCTCTCGGGGGCGCCCCGCGAGACCTCTCCCGTCCTCGACGAGCTGCACGCACGACTCCCGGAGGAACTCGCGGCGGCTGCCGGCGAGGTGCGCTCGCGCAAGCTTCTCGCGCTCGGGGACCTGTACACCCGGGGCTACAAGCTGCCGAAGGCGCCCTTCTCCGGCAGACGCATCCGCCTGCCGGGCTATCCGTTCGCGCGGACGCCCCACTGGGTGGATGTGCCCGCCCCCAAGCGGCAAGCGGTGAAGAGCGTACAACCCCCCGCGTCGGCGCGGGCCCCCGCACGCCCGGAGACCGGAGGACCCGAGCTCGTCGTGGCCACGCCCGTGTGGCATGGCGTGCCCCCGCCTCCCCCCACGGCGCGGAGGCCGGGACGCGTGCTGGTGGTGCACGCTCCAGAGCACGCGGAGCTGGCCCGGGTTGTCGCGGGCCGGCTGCCCGGAGCCGAGGTCTTCTTCGTCGACCACTTCGACCCGGTCTCCCTCGATTCCGCCGTGTTGCAGGCACGCGCGCCCACGAGCGTGCTCTTCCTCTCCGGGTTGGATGCCACACCGCTCGTCTCGCTCGGCGAGGCGGAGCTCGCGAACAGCCAGCGCAAGGGCATCCACGCGCTCTTCCACCTGGTCAAGGCGCTGCACCGCTACGGCTTCGAGAGCGAGCCCCTCGAGCTGCGGGTGCTGGTGAACGATGTGGAAGGCGCATCCGCCTCCACCGCTGTCGGGTCCTCGAGCCTCGTGGGCTTCGTGGGTTCCCTCGCGAAGGAGCACCCCGCGTGGTCGGTGGTGTGTGCCGACGTCCCCTGGGCGGAGCTCGTGGAGCCCGAGGAGAGGGCCGAGCGTCTGCAGTCCTTCCTGGACGAGCCCGCGGATCCACAAGGCGCCCTCACCCGTCTCTCCGGACGCCTGCGCCTGCGGCGCGCCTGGCGGATGCTGGACATCCCCGGGGGCGAGGCCCGCTGTGGGTATGGAACGACGTTCCTGCTCGGAGGCGCGGGAGGGCTGGGGCTCGCGTTCGCCGAGCACCTCGCACGGCAAGGGCCCGCACGCATCGCGCTCGTGGGCCGCAGTGAGCCCAATGCGCGGGCGAAGAGCACCTTCGAGCGGCTGCGCGGCCAGGGACATACCGTCCTCTACCTGCGCGCGGATGCCCGGGATCGCGCCTCGCTGGCGGGAGCGATGGCCCGGGCGAGGGCCGAGCTCGGTCCGATCGACACCGTGGTGCATTCCGCGCTCGTGCTCAGGGATCGTACCCTGCGCTCCATGGACCTGGAGACGCTCGAGGACGTGCTCTCGGCGAAGACCAGGACGGGCATGGCGCTCCTCGAGGCCTGCCGCGCGAGCCCGCCCAAGCGGTTGCTCTTTTTCTCTTCCGCGCAGGCCACGCGCGCGGATGGCGGGCAGGCGAACTACGCCGCCGGATCGACGTTCATCGACGCGCTCGCACGCGCGGCCGAGACAGAGCTCCCGGCGACCCGCGTCGTCACGGTGGACTGGGGGTATTGGGGCTCGGTGGGCGTCGTGGCGAACGAGGCCATTCGCGATCGGCTCGCCCGCCTCGGAATCGGCTCGATCGAGCCTGAGGACGGATTCGGCGCGTTGGATCGGCTCGTCTCGGCGGGCATTCCCCGGGCGCTCGTCGTCCGCGCGACTCCCCAGGCGCAGGGGCCGCTCGGCATCGAGCCCCCACAGTCCGGGTCGCGCACGGAGTGGGTGCCGGCCCCACGCCTCGTGGAGGTCGTGCACGCACTGCCCGAGGAGATCCGCCGCTTCGAGAGCCGCGACGCGGAGGCCCAGGCGGCCCTCGGCGCGTTCACGCGCGCGTCGCTCCGCCGCACGTTCCAGGCGGTGCTGCCGGGGTTCCGCAACCCGGACGAACTGCGCGACCGCATCACCGTGGCTCCGGCGTACGAGCGTCTGTGGGCGTGCATCGCCTCCATGCTCGCGAGGGGCCCGGAGTTGGAACCGGCGAAGCACGAGCTGCTGTCGAGGTTCCCGAGCCTCACGCCCCATGTCGCGCTGCTCGAGGCCACGCTTCCCCAGCTGCCCGAGGTCCTGTCGGGACGCCTCGATCCCGCCTCGGTGCTCTTCCCGGGAGGCTCGGCGGACCTCCTGGAGCGGGTCTACACGGGCAACCCCGTCGTCGACCATGGCGGGCGGGCCATCGCGAACGTGGCCAGGGCGCTCGTCGAGGCGCGGGCGAAGGAGCGACCCGTGGTGCTGCTCGAGATTGGCGCGGGCACGGGAGGAACGAGCCGGCACGTCCTCGAGGCGTTGCCCTCGGGGCTCCCGTGGACGTACCGCTACACGGACATCTCCCACACCCTGCTGACGCGGGCCCGGTCGCGATTCGGACGCCCCGACGGCCGCGTGCTCTTCGAGCGCCTGGACATCGAGGCTCCGCCCTCCCCTGAGCTGGAGGGGACGGCCGACATCGTCATCGCGACCAACGTGCTTCACGCGACGCGCTCGCTCGCGGTCACGCTCTCCCATGCCGCCCGCTTGCTGCGGCCCTCCGGCGTCCTACTCCTTCAGGAGGTGACCACCGATCTCGAGTTCGCCACGTTGACCTTCGGCCTGACGCAGGGCTGGTGGCAGCACGAGGATGTCGCGCTTCGTCAGCCGGGTGGGCCCCTGGCCAAGGCGTCCACCTGGCGGGCGTTGCTGGAGTCGAATGGTTTCGCCTCGGTGGTCGATGTCACGCACGATCATCCCTCCCTGGGAGGCCAGCGCGTGCTCGCGGCGGAGCGCCGGTTCGAGACGGGAGGAGTGGCCCAGGAGGTCAGACGTCCGGAGCCCCTGGCCACGCCCCCCCATACGGACGTGCGGGTGCCTGCGTCCTCGCCATCGAGTGGCTCCCCCCCGCCCCCAGGCAACATGCGGGGCGAGGTGATCGAGGCCATCGTGAACACGCTCGCCGAAGCGACACGCTTCCCTCCGGAGCGCTTCGCCCTCGATCAGCCGTTCGTGGAGCTCGGCATCGACTCGCTCCTCGCCGTCGACGTCATCACGCGCATCAACCGCGCGCTCGGGACGAGCCTCCGTGCCACGGACCTCTACAACTTCGGCCATGTGAATGCCCTGGCCGACCACCTCCTGAGTGGCACGGTGAACCTCCCGCCCCGGCAGGAGGCCGTGCCCGCCCATGCTCCCGCTCACGAGCAGCCACCCGCCGTGCCGGTGAGCCCGGTGAGCAGCGAGAACCCAGCACCCCGGGCGCCTCCTTCCGGCGCACGCGGTGACGCCCCCATCGCCATCATTGGCATCTCCGGCCGTTTCGCGGGCACGAACAGCGTGGAGGAGTTGTCGCGCGCCCTCGGCGAGGGACGCGTGCTCGTTGGACCCAGGCCAGCCGCCCGAGGCGAGGGGAACGGGGCCCGCCATCCCGCGGGCTACCTCAACGACGTGGCCCGGTTCGATGCCCGGTTCTTCCAGATCTCCGGACGCGAAGCCCTGCTGATGGATCCCCAGCAGCGCCTGCTGCTGGAGGAGTCCTGGAAGGCCATCGAGCATGCCGGGTATGCGGTGGCGGAGCTTCGTGGCCGCGCGTGCGGCGTCTTCGTCGGCGCCTTCCCGGGAGACTACCGGGAGCTCCTGCGTCAACGGGAAGGCGCGCAGCCCGAGGGCTACCTGCTCACGGGCAACTCGGAGGCCATGCTGGCGGGGCGCGTCGCGTATGCCCTGGATCTGCACGGCCCGGCCGTGACGCTCGACACGGCGTGCTCCTCGTCGCTCGTCGCGCTCCACCTCGCCTGCGAGAGCCTGCGCTCCGGCTCGAGTGAGGTGGCGCTGGTCGGTGGCGTCACCCTCTTCTCGACGCCCCAGTTCCACGAGCTCGCGACCACGGCGGGGATGCTCTCTCCGGAGGGCCGGTGCTTCACCTTCGACGCCCGCGCCAACGGCTTCGTGCCCGCGGAGGCCGTCGCCGTCGCGGTCCTCAAGCCCCTGGAGCGCGCGCTCGCCGATGGAGACAACATCCTGGGCGTCGTGCTGGGAAGTGAGATCAACCAGGACGGCCGGACCAACGGCATCACCGCCCCCAGCGCCACGTCACAGGCGGAGTTGATACGGCGCGCGCACCGGCGGGCGGGGGTCACGAGCGAGACCATCGATTACGTCGAGACGCATGGCACGGGAACGCGGCTGGGAGATCCCATCGAGGTGAGCGCGCTGCTCGACACCTTCGGTGCCTCGCCCCGGGCCCACCCCTGCGTGCTCGGCGCGGTCAAGGCCAACGTGGGCCACGCGCTGCCCGCCTCGGGGCTCGTGAGCCTGGCCAAGGTCCTCACCGCGTTCGAGGCCGAGCGCATCCCCGCGCAACCCGGATTCGAGCGGGAGAACCCCCTGCTCGAGCTGCCGCCATCGACGTTCGTGATTCCCAGGACGAACCAGGCCTGGCCCCGGACGCACACGGCCCGACGGCGGGCCGGCATCAGCGCCTTTGGCTTCAGCGGGACCAACGCCCACGTCGTCCTCGAGGAGGCGCCCCCTCGCGAGCGCCCCTCGGCGGGCCCCGAGGTGTTCGAGCTCTTCGTGTCGGCCCGGACGGGGACGGCGCTCGTGAAGCGCCTGCGCGACCTGCACGCCTTCGTGTCGGGCCGGGACGGGTTCGAGCTGGCGGACCTGTGCTTCACGGCCAACCGGGGCCGGGAGCACTTCGAGCGCCGGACCGCGTTCGTGTTCCGCTCGCGCGGCGAGCTGTCTCGGCTGCTCGAGCAGGCCCTCGCGGCCTCCGCTCCCGAGGGGAAGCTTCTCGCCGGCGAGGGGCTCGAGAACGAGAGCCAGAACGCCCGCCGTTACATGGAAGCGGTACCGTGCAGGTTCGACCGTATCGCCGGCCGCCGCATCCCGCTGCCCACCTATCCCTTCGAGGGAGAGCGCTACTGGGCTTCGGTCCGGCGCCTCGTCCCCGAGGCGGAGCAGGCGGTGCGCGAGGTGCCCTCCTCGCCCATCGCCGCGGTGCTCTCGGATGCGGACGCCCTCATCGCGCGAGGCGCGGAGCTGCGCGCGCTCGAAGGGCCGTTCCAGGCGCTTGAGGTCAGCGCCCGGCGTGCGCTCGCCGCCATGCTGGTGTCCATGGGGATCCTCGACGCGCGGGCCCGTCCGGTGGAGCGGATTCTGCGGGAAGCGGAGATCGCCCCCGCCCACCACCGGCTGGTGCGCTTCCTGCTCGAGACGCTCACCCGGGCGGGGCTCGCCACCCACACGGCCGAGGGCATTGCCTCCGGCCCGGCGACCATCCCGACGCTCGCGCAAGCACGGCTCGAACTCACCGCGCTCGATGACCAGCACACCGCCATCCGGCCCCACCGCGCGCTCCTCTCGGCGTGCCTCGACGCCTATCCCGAGGTACTCTGCGGCACGAGGGATCCCGTCAGCGTGATGTTCCCCGAAGGCTCGACCCAGCTCGTCGAAGGGGTCTACCGCGGCAATGCCGTCGTGGATCATCACAACGCGCTGGTGGCCTCCTTCGTCCGCAGTGCCGTGGAACGCCTGGGAGCCCGGCGGGTGCTGGAGGTGGGAGCGGGCACCGGAGGGACCACGTCCGCCGTCCTGCCGTGTCTCGACCAGGTCTCCCTCCCGGGCGGGTTCGAGTATGTGTATACCGACATCTCGAGCCACTTCCTCCGTCACGGCGAACGGGCCTATGGAAACGGACGCCCGTACCTGCGTTTCTCCAGACTCGACATCGAGACGGACCCCGAGCCGCAGGGCTTCGACTCCGCCGGGTTCGACGTCGTGCTCGCCACGAACGTGTTGCACGCGACGAAGAACATCGAGGTCACGATGCGCCACGTCCGGCGACTGCTGCGCCCCGGAGGACTGTTGATCGTGAACGAACTCGTCCGGCGCGAGGACTACGCGACCATCACGTTCGGCCTGACGAAGGGCTGGTGGGCCTATGAGGACGAGGAGCGCCGCATCCCGGGCTCTCCCCTGCTCGCGCCCCAGGCCTGGACCCGGCTGCTCGGTGCCCTGGGCTTCGAGGGCATCCAGACGGCGAGCCGTCTCCCACCGGAGGCACTCGCCGCGGCGGTGTTCGTGGCCTCGGCGCCCTCCCGTCCGCGGGAGCCAGTGCCGCCCACGCTGCCACGCACGGAGCGCGAGGCCCCGGCCGCTCCGCCTCCCGCGGCGATGGCGAGCCCGGAGGACCACGCGTTCGTCCGTGCGCAGCTCTCGGAGGCCCTGATGATCCCCGAGAGCCAGATTGGCGATGACACCCCTTTCGCCACACTCGGTGTCGACTCGCTGGTGTCCACACAGGTGCTCAAGCCCTTGAGTGAGCGCTTCGGGCCGCTCCCGCCCAATCTCCTCTTCGAGCAACCCACGCTCGCGGAATTGGCGGCCTTCCTCGCCGCCCGGGGCACGGACGAGAAGCCCGCCCGGGTGGAGGTCTCCGGCACGCAGGCCGATGAGGTGCTCTTCCAGCGTGTCCGGCGGATCACCGAGGCCGAGCCCCGGCACGAGCTGGTGCGGTTGGACGCACAGCGTCAGGTGGATGTCTATTCGATCGGCTCCGGGCAGCCCCTGGTCCTGCTGCCCCCGCTCAACACCCACCCGGTCATCTGGCTGGCGCAGATCGAGGGCTTCGCCGCGGATCGCCGCATCGTCATCCCCTCGTATGCCGGACACGGCCGGAGCTCCTTCCACGCCGACCGGGCGTCCTTCACCGGCTGGACGCGCGATCTGCTCCAGGCGCTCGAGCGCACCGGGGTGAATGCCCCCTTCGACCTGGTCGGCTGGTCCTTGGGAGGCTGCTTCGGGCAGCTCCTCGCGAGCGAGCACCAGCCGAGCATCCGTTCCCTCACGCTGGTGAGCACCGCCATGCATTTCGCCGAGGCGTATCAATCCAAGGCCCCCCACATCGCCGAGGAGCTGACCACCCACCAGGACACGTTGAGGGATCTCTTCGGACGCGACGTCGACACCGCGAGCCTGCTCCAGGCGAGTGCGTCGCGAGAGGCGCTCGGGGCGTATCAGGCCGCGCTCGCGAGCTTCGATACCCGGGAGATGGCGCGGCGGATCTCCGCGGCCTCGCTGGTGCTGGTGGGCAACCGGGATGGCGTCCTCTCCCCGGATCATGGACGGGCACTCGGCTCCGTGCTGCCGAGCGGAGAGCTCGTCGAGCTCGACGGAGCCGGACACTTCCTGCCCTTGACCGCCGCCGCACGGACGAATCGACTCCTGGTGCAACATCTCACGCGTACGCGGGAAGGACTCGCGGGCGCGGTGTCTCCCCTTGCTGGACAGAGGTAACCCATGGCTGTGTTCATGTTTCCTGGACAGGGCGCGCAGACGCGGGGCATGGCGGGAGAGCTCTTCTCGCGCTACCCCGAATACACGGCCGCGGCGGATGAGATCCTCGGCTACTCCGTGGAGGAGCTTTGCAAGACAGACCCCAAGGGGCTCCTGCAACAGACGGAGTACACGCAGCCGGCGCTGTTCGTCGTCAACGTGCTCTTCTACATCGAGGAGATCGTCCGCCGCAGGCAGTACCCGCGGGCGGTCATCGGCCACAGCCTGGGGGAGTACAACGCCCTCTTCGCCGCGGGCGCCTTCGACTTCCGCACGGGCGTGCAGCTGGTGAAGAAGCGGGGCGAACTCATGAGCCAGCAGCGCGGCGGAGGCATGGCCGCCGTGCTCGGGCTCGACTCGGCCAGCGTGCGCACGGCCATCCAGGACGCGGGCCTGGATGCCATTGATCTGGCCAACGACAACGCGCCCAGGCAGGTCGTCATCTCCGGCCCCAAGTCCGAGATCGACCGGGCGCAGCCCATCGTCGAGGCCCGTGGGGCGCGCTTCGTTCCCCTGCGCGTGAGCGGTGCGTTCCACTCGCGCTACATGAAGCCGGTGCAGCAGGAGTTCTCCCGGGCGCTCGAGTCGGCGCGCATCGGGGAGTGCCGGCTGGACGTCGTGGCCAACGTGGACGCGAAGCCCTACCACCCCGGGAGCGTGCGGGCCAATCTGCTCGAGCAACTGGTGCGTCCCGTGCTCTTCACCGACTCGGTGCGCCACCTCATCGCCCGGGGGGAGACGGAGTTCGTGGAGGTGGGACCCGGCAAGGTGCTGACCGGGCTCGTCGGGCAGGTACGAGGCATCAACTGATGCCCGTCGCGGATGACATCGCGGTGGAGTCCTTGCGGTTCCGCTCCGCCCAGGGGGAGCTGGTCTCCTCGCTGGCCATGACCGCGGTCCGGGCCGGGGCGGAGACGTTCCTCGGGTGGCTCTCTGCCCCGGAGCGGCGGCGACTCGAGGCGTTGCCCGAGCAGGCCCGGCGCGGGGCCTTCCTGTGGGAGCACGTCGCCGCGAAGGCCGCGCTGATGAGCGCCACGGGAGGCTCGGTCCCCACGGACTTCGAGCTTGAGCGTGGCGCCTTCGGGCAACCCCTGCCCCGGGGGGGTGGCGGACACTTCGATGTGTCCATTTCCCACGCGGCCGGCCAGGCCACCGCGCTCGCCCATCCCCGGGCGGTCCCCATGGGGCTCGACGTCGAGGTGCTGGGCTCACCGCTGGAGGCCGGGGCCGTGGATGCGTCGGAGCAGGCGCTCGTCCAGCGCGTCCTCGAGGCCGACGCGGCGGCGGCGCGCAGCATTGCCTGGACGATGAAGGCGGCGCTCGGCAAGGCGCTGCGGACCGGACGCATGACGGGCTTCGACGCCCTCCGTCTCGAAAAGGTGGAGCGGACCGGGGAAGGCCTCACCGCCCGCTACCGGTCGTTCCCCGGGTTCGCCGCCACCAGCTGGGTGGACGGGGACCGGGTCACCTCGCTGGCCCATCCGCTCACCCTGTGGCTCGAGAGCCCGCCACGGGAGCAGGGGCGGAAGACGCGCCAGCCCTCCGCGGGGCCCGGCGCACCGGCGGCGCATCTGCCGCCCCGTCCAGTCGTCTTCATGTTCTCGGGCCAGGGCTCCCACTACTTCCACATGGGGCGGGAGCTCTGGCGCAACGACGCCGTGTTCCGCGACGTGCTCGAGCGGTGTGACCGCCGCGTCCGCGAGCTCACGGGCAGCTCGGTCCTCGCGGCCCTGTATGACGAGCGCCGGACCAAGAGTGATGCGCTGGTCGACACCCACGTCACGCACCCGGCGATCTTCCTCGTCGAGTACGCGCTCTGCGAGGCACTTCGCGCCCGCGGCCTGGAGCCGGACGTGCTCCTGGGCGTCAGCCTGGGCGAATTCACCTGCGCGCTCGTGTCCGGTGCCCTGGACCTCGAGCGGGCCCTGACGGCCGTCGTCGAGCATGCCCGGGTCATCACCCGCTGCGTTCCGGCGGGGACCATGCTCGCGGTCCTGGCGCCCGTGAGCGAGCTTGAGGCCTCGCCCGTGTTGCGAGCCCACGTGGAGATCGCCAGCGTCCCCTTCCCCCAGCACGCCGTCGTCTCCCTCCGCTCCGACTCGCTCCCCCTGGTGGAACGGGAACTGGAAGCGCGCGGATTGCGCTATCAGCCGGTCATGGTCTCCCACCCCTTCCACTCGTCCTGGATCGATGGAGCCCGGGCCGACTTCCTGCACGTCCTGCGCGACATCTCCTTCGAGGAGCCCAGGCTACCCACCTTCTCCTCGGCCCTGGCCGGGCAGGTG
This sequence comes from Archangium sp., assembly GCF_036277355.1. GTDB lineage: Bacteria > Myxococcota > Myxococcia > Myxococcales > Myxococcaceae > Archangium. Next base: position 10,250 of record NZ_DASUNC010000066.1, on the reverse strand, counting down.
ACGCGCTTCGACGCTGAACACTTCTGGCAGGCCGCGCGTCTGCCCATGCGGTTCCGCGAGACCTGCGACGCCATCCGCGCGAGCGCGGAGCCGCTGTTCGTGGATCTCGGCCCCTCGGGGACGTTGAGCACCTATCTCAAATACGGCGGTGGAGCCCCGCGGCACATCGCCGCGCTCACGCCGTTCGGTCAGGACTTGCGTACGGTGGGCAAGGTCATCGAAACAACCGCCGAGTTCCGCCAGTCCGCCCGATGAGCTCGGTTCACCTGGAGTGCTTCAGTTCATCCGTGTTAACTAGAAATGGAGGACATTGAAACATGCTCATGCAGCGTCATCGCTCCCTGGTCGTCATCTCCAACATGCAGGAGGGCATTCTTCCCATCCTCGACACCAACGAGTCGTTCCTGTGGAACAACTGCTGGCTAATGGGGCTGGCCAACAAGCTGGAGGTCCCGGTGCTCGTCATGGAGCACAAGGGATTGGGCCGCCTAGTGGAGCCCGTGCTCCGGCTGGCCCGGGGCTCCGCGCCGTGTGAGATCGTGACCTTCTCGTATGTGAGCGCCCCGGCGGCCGTGGAGCGCATCCGCGCCACGGGCCGGGACCAGCTGATCCTCGCTGGCAATGAGACCCACATCTCCATTGTCCAGACTTCGCTCGAGGCGCGGAGCAAGGGCTTCGAGGCGTATGTCCTCGCCGAGGCCTGCGCCGCGCGCGATCGCGAGGACCACGTCGAGTCGCTCCCCCGCATCCGGCAGGGCGGCGCCACGATCGTGACCCGCGAGATGATCCTCTTCGAGTGGATCCCCTGTTCGACGGATCCGATCTACATGGAAACGAGCATCGACTTCGTCAAGCACCCGCACCCATTCCCCAGGAACCAACCATGAACGACAAACAGCAACCCCAGCCAGGGCGAAGGGTCGCCGTCGTGGGAGGAGGCGCGGCTGGAGTCGTCGCGGCCTGGCGCCTGTCGAGCGTGCACCACGTCACCCTCATCGAAGCCGGGTCCGAGCTGGGCGGGCACGCCCGCACGGTCATGGTCCCTTCCTCCAAGGGGGACGTCGCCGTGGACATGGGGGTGGAACTCTTCAACGAGCGCAGCTGGCCGAACTTCTGCGAGCTGCTCAAGATCGCCGGCTGCGAGACGTTCCCCGCCCCGCTCACCTTCGCCGCCAACTTCGGGGAGGGAGAGACCTGGGAGAACGATGTGCGCTTCCAATCCCCCCTCTGGAGCCGCCTACTGGACGAGTGTGACCGGTTCCAGCGGGAGATGACAGACGTCATGAACCGCCTCCCGGACTTCACGGGCATGACGATCCGGGAGTACACCGAGCGCCACCAGTACTCGTCCGACTTCGTGAGGAAGGCGCTGATCCCCATGCTCAGCACCTTCTCTGGCTCACGCGCGCCGCTGCTCGACTTCTCGCTCACGTACGCGGCGGCGAGCTTCGCGGAGCACATGTTGTCCTTCGTCCACGCGCCGTACTACCGCAAGGTGGTGGGTGGACTGAGCCGATATCTCGAGAAGCTCGCCCGCTCCATCCAGGTGGTCCACACGGCGCGGCCCGTGTCGACGGTCCGACGCGAGGCGGACGGAGTCCGGGTGCGTGACAGCGCCGGGCACGAGCAGACGTTCGATCAGGTCGTCTTCGGGACCCACGCGGACATCGCGCTCAAGCTCCTCACGGATGCCTCCGCCGAGGAGCGGGCACTGCTCGGAGCCATCGAGTACCACGAGGAGCGCTCCTTCGTGCACACGGATGCGGCCGTGCTGTCCCCGTACTTCTCCCACCGCCGGTCCAGTTGCGAGTACTCGTGGCTTGGCCGCGGCGACGAGGGCTCGGTGACCCGCAACGTGACCGTGACGAATGGGCTGGACCCCAAGCGGGATCCGATCTTCGTCACCATCAACCCCCAGGTGGATCTCGCGCCCGAGCGCATCATCACCCAGGGGGTGTGGAAGCACGCGAAGCTGCGTCCTCAAGACATGGCGACGAAGCGCCGGTTCCGCACCGTCCAGGGCAGGAATCGCGCGTGGTTCTGCGGTATGGACACGACCCTGACGGGTCATGAGAGCGCGGTCTGCTCGGGGCTGCTCGTGGCGGATGCGCTGGGGGCGAACTACCCCTTCGCTCAGGTGCTCCCCGCCGCCAGGCAGCTGGGAATCATCAACAACGTGATGGGAATTGGAAGGACGATGCCATGATCACCCCGCTCTATCCCGAGATCCGGGCCCCCGGCTCGGGCCGTCTGCTCGCCATCTTCGAGACCGCGCGAGGCGACATCACCGTGGAGCTCGACGAGAAGTCCGCCCCCAAGAGCGTCCGCAATTTCGTGGGGCTCGCGCTAGGGACACAACCCTTCCGCGATCCGCGCTTGCGGCGCATCGTCGAGGGCGGCGAGAGTTTCTACCAGGGAACGACGTTCCACCGCGTGGAGCCGGATTTCATGATCCAGGGCGGGGATCGGCTCGGCACCGGCATGGGAGGCCCGGGGTTCCGCATCGTGGACGAGCTCGGAGGCCACCACGGCGAGCAGGGCGTCCTGTCCATGGCGAACAGCGGTCCGAACACCGCCAGCTCCCAGTTCTTCCTGACGGCCCGGGCGGCACCATGGCTGGATGGCGTCCACACCGTGCTGGGCCGGATCATCAGCGGCCTCGATGTCGTGAGGGAGATCTCGCGCGTGCCCGCGGACCAGCGGGGTCGGCCCCTGCGTCCCGTCACCCTGCGGTCGGTTCAGCTCCGGCGCGAAACCTCCCCCTGAGTCAACGCCCCCTCGAGGACACACACCATGGCCATCCACATTCCCACCCCGGGGCTGGACGAGATTCGAGCGCTCGCGGCGGACATCCACTCCCGGGGCAAGCGCCTCGTGGTGACCTCGGGGTGCTTCGATCTGCTGCATTACGGGCACGTGCGGTTCCTGCAGCAGTCGCGGCAGCTCGGAGACGTGCTCGTCGTACTCGTGAGCGTGGACGAGGACATCCGCGCGTTGAAGGGTCCTTCCCGTCCCATCGTCCCCGGCTGGGAGCGCGCGAACATCGTCGACGCGCTCGCCTCGGTGGATGAGGTCATCCTCCATGCCGGCAACGTCCTCTACGAGTTACTGGCCATCCTCCGCCCCCACCATTTCACCAAGGGGATGGAGTACCAGAAGTACCCGGAGTACCTCGCCACCATCCGGCCCCACGTGGGGGAGATCACCTTCATCGACCGGCCGGAGGATTCGATGTCGACGACCCGGCTCATCGAGCGCTGCCGCGAAGCGCGCTGACCGGTTTGGCGGAGGGCTCGGACTCATCGAGCCGGTAGCCCTCCGCCTGCTCCCGGAACATCCGGGCGTAGCGGCCATTGTCGGCCAGGAGTTCGGAATGCGAGCCGCGCTCGATGATCTGCCCGTTCTCGAAGACGACGATCTGATCCGCCATGCGCACCGAGGACAACCGGTGGCTGATCAGCACGATGGTGCGATTGGCCTTGTTGTCGTGAATGCGTTGGAAGATCTCCGTCTCCGCCTCGGGATCCAGCGCGGCCGTGGGCTCATCGAGCACGAGCACTCCGCCGCGATGCATGAACGCGCGCGCGAGCGCCAGCCGCTGCCACTGGCCGCCCGATAGATCGACGCCACCAAACGCGGGGCCCAGTGGGGTGTCCAGGCCCGCGGAGAGACGATCGACCACCGGCGAGGCCTCTGCGTCCACAATGGCCTGGCGGATGGCCTCCCGGTCCTGGATCGCCGGCAACCAGCCCACGCCCACGTTGTCGCCCGCGCTGAACTGGTACCGGACGAAGTCCTGGAAGATGAGGCCAACCCGGTGCCGGAGCTGATCCGGATGCAGCGTGGCGATGTCCTGGCCATCGAGCAGGATGACGCCCGAGGTGGGCTGGTGGAGCCGCGCCAGCAGCTTGACGAAGGTCGTCTTGCCCGAGCCGTTGGGGCCGATCAGCGCCAGCGTCTCGCCCGAGCGCAGCGTGAGGTTCACGTTGTGGAGCGCGTCACGCGTAGTGCCGGGGTAGCGGAACGAGACGCCCCGGAATTCGATCTCGGGAGGGGCTTGTTGCGCCGGGGCCGCCGGATCGAACGGGTGCTCGGCCTCCTGCTCCGAAGGGATGGCGAGGAACTCGAACAGCTGGGCGATGAAGAGGTTGTGTTCGTAGGCCTTCGCCAGCGCCAGAAGGGCATTGTTGAGCGCGAGTTGGCCCTGCTGAAGGACCATCAGGTAGAGCGTCATGCTGCCCAGCGAGATGCCTCCCCCGGCCGCCCGGATGACGATATAGGCATACGTCGCATAGAGCGCCGCGTAGCTGATAAACGACAAGAACACCGCGCGGCGCCCGCGCACGGCCGCCAGCGAGGCCTCCTCCTTGTTATACCCCTCGTTGATGGACCGGTGGCGCTCCAGCAACCATGGCCCCAACCCCAGCAGCTTGATCTCCTTGACGTTCTGCTCAGCCGTCAGCAGCCACTCCAGGTAGAAGGACTTGCGGGTCCGCTCGATGTTGGCGCGCTGCAATTCGAAGGAGGTGCGGCCGAACCAGATCTCGAGCAGGAACGGGGGAATCGCCGAGGCGACCATCACCCCGATGACCCACGGGCCAAAGGACCAGAGCAGGACCGAGTAGCCAATCACTGTGGCCCCGTGGCGCAGGAGCGTGATGGATTGGATGGTCAGATCGATCACCCGCTGGCCTACCTCCTGACGCACATGCTTGATCTTGTTGACGAACTCGGGATTCTCGAAATGGGGATAGGCGATCCGGCACGCCTTCTCGAGCACGAGCTGGCTCGCCCGGAGCGAGAAGCGCGCACGCAGGACGATCTGCACGTAGTTCGACGCGTGCGTGGAGAGCACCCGGAGGATGACGAACAGCCCCTCAAGCCCGACCCAGAACAGGGGCTGCGAGGCCCCTCCCTGCGTGGAGGTGACGACGGCATCGACCAGCCGCTTGGCCACATAGGCGATGGCCACGGAGCTCAGGGCGTCCGCGAGCTGGCAGACGATGACCGCCAGTAGGAGCCACCGGCTGGTGCGTACGATCAGGCTCGCCGTGTCCAGGATGCGGCGCAGCAAGGACGAGTCTGTCCCGGGCGCGGAAGAGACCAGGGCCGGGTGGGCAGAGGGCGTGGTGGACATGGAAGGGAGTAAGACGTGGGCGAAGGCTCATGCCGGGGCGCGATCGTGAGGGATCGCCGCCCCGTGGGGCGCAACCAGAGCGCGATACAACCAGAGCCTAGCCGGCCTGGAACCGCTTTCGCAGTTGCTCGAAGGCCGTCGGTTTGGGGTGGGTGCGCACGTACTCGGCGATCTGGGCCGCGCACTCCTCGGGAGAGGAGCGTGACGTGTCCACCTCCACGTCATAAAGCTCGTGAGCATGCACGATCGCGTGGTGACTGCGCGCATGCCCCCGGGGGGACGTCGCCCGCTGCCGCTCGCGCTCCTCAAGCACCTCCAGGGGAATGCGGACGCCGACGAAATAGGCGTTCACGGAGCGCAGGGCGTTCGCGAAGTCGGGGAGCCACTCGCGCTCATAGAGGATGTAGTCGACGATGACATTGTTGCCCTGCTCCGCGAACGCCGCGATGGCATGGTGCATACCTGCGACGACCCGCTGTCCCTTGGGTCCGAAGCGCAGCGTGAAGAGCGGCGAGCCGCTCTCGTCCGTGGAGGGCACGCCGTAGAGCACCTGCTCGCGGTCGGCAGGCATGCCCATGAAGTAGCGCGTGGGCAGCATGGCGACGAGGATCGAGTCGATGCCCATCGCCATGTGGGGCTCTTCGAAGGACTCCTGGAGCCTCTTCTGAATGCTCGTCTTCCCCGCGACGGAAGGGCCATTCAGAACGATGACGTTGCCACTCACGTGAGGCTTGCCAGATTGCATCGAATCCTCGCTGGAAATGGAGGGTGATCGCATGGCCGGGCCGTCCTGAAGAGGAGGCGCGAACATGCTTCGCCAGTAATCCTGACCTTACCAGCAGCGCATCGAGATTCTCAAGCAATTGAAGCATCGACGCCCAAACACCACCTGGTGACGGACAGGCAGGGCCAGCCCCGGGCGGAGTCGATAACTCCCGCCCACACGCACGCCAGTCCGAGGCGCTGCCCCTGGTGGACGATATCGCCCCCGTCAAGGGACGGCGAGACCCTCCACGCCGCCGCCCGAACAAGCTGCATGCGGACAAGGGGGACGACTCCGGTGGTGGAGAACTGCGGCGGGGTGCCCCAGGTGGTGACGGCCGACGCGGGCTATTTCTCCGAGGACAACGTACTGGGGCGCGGCGAGCATAGGGTAAGTACTCGCCGGAGCCCGTCGTGACGTGAGGACAGGGGCATGAGCATGTCCGCTGCCACCCAAGGAGGCGGACGAGATGGACATTCTGGTAGACGCGCTGGCGCACCTCTGCTCCAGCAGGGAGTGCACCAAGCGCGCCGGATCGCGTGCTTCTGGAATGCAGGCGGCCAGCTTCTGCGTGAGCCCCAGGCGCTCATCCATCTGTCGCAGTAGCAGCGCTCCGCTATCGCCGGATGTGTCCGGCGCGTCGCATGTGCCGTGGACCGGGAAGTCAAACTAACTCGGGGTATTACGCCCGCAACACCCCTCCGTCTTCTCTGCCCTAGCGAATCATCCGGGCCAGGGTCCGAGGTATTCCCTCATTTTCGCAAGTGCCCGAAAATATTGGGGGCTTTACAATCTGCCTGGTTTGTAAACCCTTGAGTCATTGGTCTTCGTCGAAATGAGGGGATGGTTCAGGGCTGGGGTAACTGCTGGAATGACGCGGTGATGGAATTTCTTCAGCACCTTGAAGCAAGAACTCGTTAAACTGCGCCCGTACACCAAGCTGGCGGTGATAAAGGAGCACCCAGGTGCGTCTGAAGGATAAGGTCGCAATCATCACAGGGGCCGCGAGCGGCATTGGGAGAGGCGTTGCCTTGAAGTTTGCCCAGGAGGGCGCCAGCAGCCTCCTCGTCGACATCAACGGGGCAGGGGTCAGGGAAACCGCCAGCATGATCGAGCAGGCCGGCGGCCGCGCGACAATCATGCAGGCCGATATTCGCGACCGGGCCATGCTCACGGCCATCGTCGCCCAGGCGCTCAAGGACTTCGACACCCTCGATATCCTCGTCAACAATGCCGGCATGGCCACGGCCGGGTTTTACGCTGATTATACCATCGCAGACCTGGACATGATGCTCGAGGCCAACCTGAAAGCGCCCTTCCTGCTCTCACAGCAGGTTGCACGCTATCTTGTCGAGCACCACAAGCCCGGGCGCATCGTGAACATCACCAGCATCACCGCCGAAAAAGCTTCGGCCTCGGGCACGACCGCGTACTGCGCGACCAAAGGCGCCCTCCGCGCGTTCACACGCGCCGCAGCTTATGATCTGGGGCCGCACAACATCACGGTCAATGCCGTCGGTCCCGGCCCTACGCGCACAGGGATGACCAGTCAGGTGTTCCAACAAGACCCGACCCGGGAAAAGGCCTGGGCCTCCAAAACGCCGCTGGGCCGCGTGGGTGAGCCCAGCGACGTCGCCAACACGGTCGCCTTCCTGGCCTCCGATGAAGCCTCCTACATCACCGGCCAGCTCATCTTCGTCGATGGCGGCCGCACCCTCTGGGCGTGAGCGTTCATGCGATTCCAAGACAAGGTAGCCCTCATCATTGGTGCGGCGGACAATATCGGTCAGGGTCTCGCCTTGAAGTTCGCCCACGAGGGTGCGGACCTGTTGCTGGTCGACCTCGATTCGCAAGGCATGGCCCGTATCGCCGCGCGGGTGAGGGCCCTGGGCCGCAAGGCCAGCGAACTGGTGGTCGATATGAGCACGGACGGAGCGGCGCAGCGCATCATCGACACCGCAGTCAAAGAGTCTGGCTCGTTCCATATCCTTGTCTACAACGCGGCAAATCCTGAACACGAACACTTCCTCGAAGTTAGCCAGGACACCCTCGACAAGATGATCGGCATAGGGTTGCGTGCACCCTTCCTCCTGGGGAGCGCGGCCGCCAAGTACTGGCTCCAGCACCAGATCCGTGGGCGCATCGTCAACATTTCCTCCATCAATGCCGAGGCCATCCAGGGCAGAGCCTCGGTTTTCTGCGCCGCCAAGGGTGGCGTGAGGATGCTCACCGTCTCCGCCGCATGCGACCTGGGGCCGCACGGCATCACCGTGAACGCCGTGGGTCCGGGATATACACACACGGACATCGCACGGCATCCCGCGGGCAATCCTGCCCTGGAGCAGGATTGGATTGCACGAACGCCGCTGCGGCGGCTTGCCGTGCCCGAGGACATCGCCAACGCGGTCGCATTCCTCGCCTCGGATGAAGCATCCTATATCACAGGACAGACGCTCTACGTCGAGGGCGGGCGCACCATCCACATCCCGTAGCAAGACACCCGCGGCGGTCAGCGCCTCTGTCATCGCATCGCCGTTGCCTCGCTATGCCGGCAGGTGGCATGCTTGCCTCATGGCCACCGATCAGCGTCAATGGAAGAATGCCACGCACGTCCGCGCCGAGCTAGTCCTGCGGCGCCAGCGCTCCGCCGAGATCCAGCGCGCGGCTTGCGAGGTGCTCGCACGAGAAATCCCCGACTCGTTCGAGACACCTCACCCGACAGTCATCAAGTCAACAGAGGGCTGTTATGTCACGGATGTAGATGGGAACCGCTATATCGATCTAGTGATGGGATTCGGAGCCCTGGTGCTCGGCCACCGGCATACCGCCATACAGAAAGCCCTCCATGAGCAGGTCGAGCGCGGATTTCTTTTCGCGATGCGCAACGAAATGCACACGGAGGTCGCGCAGCTCGTGCAGAAAATTGTTCCTTGCGCCGAGCGAACCCTGCTCTGCAACACTGGCTCGGAAGCAACGATGTATGCGATACGCGTTGCCCGTGCGTTTACCGGCCGTCACAAGGTGGCGCTCTTCGATGGTTGCTATCATGGCAACCACGACTACGTGCTCGCCCGCCCGGATCCAAAGGAACCCAACGGAAAGTCGCTCTTCGGCCCGGGTGTCCCTGATGCGCTGAAAGAGCTCACCCTCATGCTCCCCTATCACGATGAGGCCGCTTTCAGCCTAATTCGCAAACATGCGTCCGAACTTGCGCTGGTGCTGGTTCAGCCAGTGCAGAACTCCACCCCAAGTCTGGACAATAGGGGATTCTTGGAGAAGCTGCGAGATGTGTGCCGCGAGAGCAACGTCGTTTTGGGCTTCGACGAGGTCGTAACCGGCTTCCGGCTCGCACTGGGCGGGGCCCAGGAGTTCTACGATCTCGTTCCGGACATCGCCACCTATGGAAAGACCGTTGCAGGCGGCGTGTCGATTGGCGCCCTGTGCGGCCGGGCGGACATCATGAGCCTCTATGGCGGAGCATGGAACACGCCCAAGCGCGTCTTCCAGGGCGGAACCTTCACGGGAAACCCCCTGTCCATGGCCGCTGCCGTGGCCTCCATTCGCTATCTCATGGAGAACCGAAACCAAGTCTATCCGCACCTGCGCGAGCAGAGCGAGCGGTTCGCCAGCGCGGTCAATGCGTTTTGCCGGGAGAAGGCAATGTCGGTTCATCTGCTCAATGCCAGCTCGATCATGAGCATCCATTTCCAAGACAGGCCACTGCGCACCGCGCGCGACATCGAAGCGCCCAACGCGGTGGCCGAGCGCGAGTTCTATCTCCAACTCATGTATCGCGGTGTGATGGCCCTCAAGGGGATGTTCATATCCATTGCGCATAGCCCTCAGGCAGTCGACACGCTGATCACCGCGTTTCAAGATTCCCTGATGGCCGTGCGTGAAGACGGCTTGATCTGACCGACATGCGTGCGTCGTGGCCGAGGGCATCGAGCGCTGCATCAACGGATCCTGAGCCTGCCCCGGCTTTGTGACTCTCCCGCACTGGGACTGAGCCGCTTTTTGTGGACATACCTCGTAAGTCGGCTACACGGGAGGTAGTGTCCATGGAGCGAAGAAAAAGGGATCTTCTGTAGCTGAGGTGGGCGCTCGTCGGTGGACGGAGGGTCTCCGGTGAGGGACGGGAGAGGGGCGATGCGGAGAGGTGACTGTCACTCTGGCAAGAGCCCTGGTCGCGAAGTTGCAGTGTAAGCGTCCGATCCAGCCCAGGTAGTGCAGGTGCTCGAGGAGCCGCAGAGTGCGCGGCGCGATGACGACGAGCACAGCGACGACGAAGGCGGAGCCAGCGTGGTTGGAAGCAGCACGGCGGCCGAGGTGGACACCGGAGATAGCGGC
>NZ_DASUNC010000065.1:0-53795 GCF_036277355.1 Archangium sp. | reverse complement strand
TTCGGGCGGACAACAAGGCCATTCATGAGCTGTATCGACTCGATGGCACCCTGGTCCGGCGGTATGTGCCTCCAGGCGTCAGCTTCCCCTGAATGACCAAGGCAGGAAATGAGTCACACGATGGACACGGTGCAGCTACAGGACGAACTGGTCGACGCGTGCAAGTGGGGAGAGTTGGACCGCGCCCGTGAGTTGATTTCAAGGTTCGGCGCAGAACCGGAGGCAAGGACCCTGCTCGAGGAGATGTTGCAGGGGGATGATGCGCTCGCAAGACAAGCCGCGGTCTTCGGTCTGGGTGAGCTTGGCGGAACGGCAAGCGTCAAGCGACTGGAGCAACAACTCGCTCTCGAGGAGACACGTGGGGATTACGACGGGAAGTCCGTCGTCGACGAAATCATCAGAACACTGGGGCGGATTGAGGACCCGGAAGCCCGGGCCGTGCTCGTACGAAAGCTGGAGCGGCTGGCCGCGGAAACCGCTCCGGAGGTCAGCGACGTGAACGTGGTGACACAAGCTCTGTGGAGGAGACGCCACCCGGCTCTTCTACCCACCGTCCGGAGATGCCTGGCCCAGCTCGACCTGAAGAATCACGGCTCGCTGCCTGGCCTGCGCGTGCTGCTGGAGAAGACTCCGGATGAGCTCCGTGCGTGGGTAGGCTCCCCCCTGGTCTCCGTGGAGGACAAGACACGAGTCATCACGGTTCTCGACGCGGCTCTTCCCGCCGTCGTGGCGTCCACGTTGCCCTCGTTCATCTCCACTGCCTCCGGGCTGCTCGAGGATGCCGCGGGTCAGGACGGAGAGGCCGCGTACTACTGCGACCGCCTGTTCGTCCTGCTCCCGCGGTACAAGGAGCAAGTCCTCCCTTCACTTCCGGACGAGACGCGCGCCGAGTTGCGCACCCTTGCCCGAAGCCTCGTGCCCGCGGTCTCGCCCAACTGCGCCTTTGGCGCCGTGGCCCTGCTCGAACTCGTCGGGCGACCCGAAGACGCGGCGGTCATCGAAGCGAACCGTCCGGAGGACTCCGTCGGAGCCAAGGCGTTCGACGCCATCGCACGCGCCCTACGCAACCGCCAGGAACAGTCATGAACAGCCGGCTCACGCGCTCTTGCGGCGGCGGATCATCGCCTCGTACGAGCGGTTCACGCCCTGCGAGAGGATGAGCAGCTCGCCCACGTCGGGCGGGGTGAGCTGGCCGGGCCCGTTGTCCACGTACAGCAGGTGCACCAGCTTGCCGCGCACCAGCAGCGGGAGGATGACGGCCGTCGTCGGGTAGTCCCCGCCCAGCAGCTTGTAGAAGAGGCCCGAGGCCGCATCCCGGCGCACCGGGCCCACGTAGTGCGAGCGCGTGTCCCGCACCAGCCGGAAGGTGCTCGGCGCCTGCAGGCCGATGCCGATGCGCTTCACCGCGGCCTCGCGCACCCCCTGCCCCATGCCGCGCCAGCCCGTCACCAGGCTGCCCTGCACGCTCAACAGCAGGCTGCGCTTCCACTTGCCCAGCGCGAAGCGCAGCACCGTGGTGGCCACCTGCTCGCGATCCAGGCTGCGCCCCAGCTCCGCCTGCGCCTCGGCGAAGGTGAGCGGCGTGGGCGGCGGCTCCGGTGCCACCACCACCGGCGCACGCGGCCGCACGGACGCCACCGGGGGCGGCGCCGCGACAGGCGGCGGTGGCTTCGGCGGCACCGCGATGGGAGGCGGCGGCTTCGATGGCACGGCGGGCACCCGGGGCGGAGCGGCGGGCGGCGCCTCCTCCAGCACCATCGCCTCCGGCAGCAACTCCAGCGGCGGCAGCTCCACCGGCGCCTCGGTCACGTACCCCTCGACGATCGGAGCCGGGGCCTCCTCCTCCACCATCTCCACCAGGTCCAACACCGGCTCCGCCCCCACGGGCGCACCCCCACCGGTGAGCGCCTGCGCGTAGAGCGACTGGAACTCCTCCTCGCTCATCAGATCCGCGGACTGCTCCGCCGCGGCCGCCTTCTCCGCCTGCTGCTGCGCGCGCGAGGGCCGCACGGCGTTCATGTCGATGGCCCGCATCGCCCGGAATGCCTTGCAGTAGCGCCGCTGCAGCTGGTTCATCCGGAACTCGGGGATGACCACCGGCACCACGCGCTTACCCGTCCTGAAGGCCAGCGCGTCCAGCGTCTCGATGTCCTGGGGGTTGATGACCGCCACGCTCATCCGCGTGGCGTCCACCCGCATGGGCAGGTAGTCCTTCTCGTCCGCCTCGTTGAGGTCCACCAGCTCCAGCGCACGGGGATCCGGCACCATCTCGCCCGAGGCGGACGCCACGTTGTGCTGCTTGCCCAGCAACCGGGCCAGCTCCTGCTCGGTCAGCAGCCCCAGCTCGACGAGGTTCGTCCCGAGCCGCCCGCCGTGGACGACCTGCGACTCGAGCGCCTCCTCCAGCGCCTCGGGGGTGACGACGTTTTCCTGAAGGAGCAGTTCGCCCAGGCGCATGACGGCACGGCTTGTAGTCCCCCCCCGCCGCCTTCCGCAAGGCGCGCCTGCGCCCTCAGTCCTCCGGGTGGTGACTGAGCGCCACCCGGTTCCCCTCGGGGTCCCGGACGTACACCGTCCAACGCGTCTCGTGCTCCAGCGGCACCCCCGCCCGGGCCAGCGCCTCCACCGCCCCGGCCCGCCCGGCCTTGGGGATGCGGAAGGCCAGCAGGAAGAGGCCCGGCTGCTCGTTCCGGAAGGGGCCCGGCTCGGGCTGCCCCGACACCTCCTCCAGGGCCAGGAAACCTCCTCCCGGCACCCCGACCCAGATGCTGCGCAACGAGCCGTCCGGCCGGTGGTGCCTCTCGAGCTCGGAGAAGCCCAGCACCTCCCGGTAGAAAGCCGTGACCTTCTCAACGTCCCGAACCTGGATTGCCAGGTGGTGGAAGCCCTGAACGTCCATGAATCGAATGCTATGGTGCCCACCCCCCATGGCGCGACTGCTGATCGTCGAGGATCACCCCGAACTCGCCTCCCTCATGGTCGCCGCGGCCGAAAGCCGCGGTCATGAGGCCACGGCCGTCCATACCGGCGAGGCCGCGCTCGCCCTCTTGCGCCCTGCGGCCTTCCATGCCGCGGTGGTGGACCTGCTGCTGCCCGACATGCGGGGCAGCGCCGTGCTCTCCGCGCTCCGGGACCACGCCATCCCCGCCGTGGCCGTCAGCGGCGTCTTCAAGGGAGACCGCTTCGCCCGCGAGGCCACCGAGGTCCACGGCGCCCGCGCCTTCTTCGAGAAACCCTTCGAGCTGCTGCAACTGCTGGAGTCCGTCGAGCAGCTGTGCGGCCTCACCCGTCCCCTGCCGCCCCCTGCGTCCGGCGAGGACGAGGAGGAGGTGGTCGTCTTCGAGGACGCCGCGCTGCTGGACATGGACGACGAGCCCGTCTTCACCTCCTCCGAGGACGAGCCGGGCTTCACCTCCAGCGACGACGAGCCCGTCTTCAGCCCTCCTCCCGAGGAGCACGCCCCCGTCATCGAGGGGCTCGTGCTCGTCGAGGAGGCCCAGGAGCCCATGGGCGGCGAAGCTCCGGCCGAGGCCGCGCCCGAGCTGGAGGCCGTTCCCGAGCTCGAAGCCGTTCCCGAGCTCGAAGCCGTTCCCGAGGCAGAGGCCGAGCCCGGCCCCGACGAACAGGCGCCTGCCTTCGGCCAGGGGGTGCACCCCGTCACCCTCGAGACGGAGGATCTCGAGGAGCTGGATGCCCTGGAGGAGATGGCGTCGGACGACAAGACGCCGACCATGGCGCTCTCCTCGGAAGAGCTCCAGGCGCTGGACTCTCTCGCCCAGCAGATAGAGGAAGCGCCGCCACCGCCCGCCTCCGCCGAGGAGCTCCAGGCGCTGGACGCACTCGAGCCCACCGTCGAGAGGGCGACCCCGCTCCCTTCCGCCGAGGAGCTCCAGGCGCTGGAGGCACTCGCGCCCGCCGCCGAGGCACCGGCGCCAGCCCCCGCCACCGAGGCCTTCGCGGCGTTGGAGGCGCTCGAGCCCACCGCCGAGGCGCCCGCACCGGCCGCGGCCCCGGAGACGTCCCCGGATCCCGAGCCCGGGCTCGCCCTGCCCTTCGGTGAGCGCGAGAAGGTGTGGAGCAAGCCGGCCGCTTCCGGCCCCGGCCGCCGTCCGCCGCCCGAGTGGTCGCTCTCGGGAGACCTGAAGAACACCAGCGTTCCCCGGCTGCTCAACGCCTACTACGAGGCGCGCCACAGCGGAGAGCTGAAGCTCAAGCAGGGCTCAGTGCTGAAGGTCGTCTACTTCGAGGCGGGCCGCCCGGTGTACGCGGCCTCCAACCTCGCGCACGAGCGCTTCGGCCGCTTCTGCGTGCGCCGGGGCGTGCTGCCCGAGGCGAAGCTGCAGGAGGTGGCCACGCTCGCCCGCGAGCAGAACCTCCGCACCAGCGAGGCGATGATGCGCCTGGGCCTGCTGGACGCGCGCAAGTACCCGCAGCTCATCGAGGAGCAGGTGAAGGAGATCCTCTGGTCCACCTTCTCGTGGACCGAGGGTGCCTACGGCTTCAGCCCCACGCGTCCGCCCCGGGCGGGCCTGGTGAAGCTGTCCGTGTTCCCCGGGGATCTCATCCTCGAGGGCGTGCTGCGCTCCGAGCCGCTGGAGACGCTGCGCCAGCACATGCCGCGCTCGCGCCGGCTCTTCCCCGCGGCGGCCCCGCCCTACGGACTGCACGAGCTGAAGCTGAAGGGACCGCAGGCGCTGCTGCTGGCCTACACGGACGGCAGCAAGACGGTGGCGGACCTGCTCACCATCACGGAGCTGCCCGAGCGCGGCGTGCTGGCCACGCTCCGGGGCCTGGAGCTGATCGGCGTGCTGGAGGAGCGGCGCGACGAGCCGGGCACCAGCAACCGCAGCCGCATCAGCTTCGGCCTGTAGGACGCGCGCGGCGGCGGCGCACGGCCGCCACCAGCGCTCCGAGCGCGAACAGCATCGGGCCCGGACCCGAACCGGAGCAGCCACAGCCGGAGTCCGGCACCGAGGGGCCCGTGGGCTCGCGAATGGAGATGAGCTCGCCGCCCAGCCGGGCCTCGCCCTCCATGCGGCGCTCGCCCACCAGGTGCGGACGCGCCACGTACGTGAGCGTGTGGGTGCTCCCGCCCGCCAGGGGCAACCCCGTCGCGGTGAGCGCCCCCGACTCCCAGGTGGCCTCGAGGGGCTGGCCGTCGAACTTCGCGCTGCCCTCCACGTACGTCAGGCCCTCCAGGCGCTCCACGTAGCTCACCCCCGTCACCCCGCATGAGGTGGTGTTGGAGAGGTCCACCGAGACGCCGACGAGCCCCGTCTCCGAGGCGGCGGGCAGCTCGGTGCGGCGGCGCACCTTCACGAAGGGCTCCACGGTGATGGGCACGGTGAGCTGCTGCGAGGCCTCGTTGTCCGGACCCACGCTCGCCGTCACCCGCATCACCACCGACCTGCCCACCAGCGAGTCCAGCCCGGTGTCGCGCGTGACCAGTGACACCGTGGCGCCCGACAGCACCTCCTGCTCGAGCGCGGGGCCCCCATCCTGCTCCTGGACCCAGGTGACCTCCGGCGTCTGGCAGGTGCCCGCCGGGAAGGTCTGGGTCAGGGTGACGCGGGCCTGATCTCCGCACCGGGCGACCAGGGCGGGCACCTCCGGGAATGGCTCCAGCCCCGCGTCCACCCGGAGTGTCGCGACCTCCTGCTGGCGCACCGCGGAGCGCTGGCCCGCGTCGTCCTCCATCCACCCCTTCAACACCACGGGCCGGCCGCACCCCGTCCCCAGGGGCACCTCCCATGTGCCGGGAATGGACAACTCCTGCGTCCTCAGGACGCCGCCATCCTGGCGCTCGAGCCAGACCTGCGCTTGCAGTCCACGACGCGCGGGGCAGTTGAGGTCCGAGTCCACGCCCACCCGCAGCTCGCCCGAGGGGCTCACGTCCGGCACGAGCAGCAGCGAGCCCGCGGCGAAGTCCATCAACGCGGCACGGACGCGCAGGTGGTGCTCCGAGCCCGGACCGGTGATGGCCTCGTCGGACACCAGGTAGTGCTGGGCGGAGACCTTCAGGTCCGCATCGACGCACTCCGGCGTCTCCACCACGTACCGCCCGCCCTCCTCGCGGAACCGGATGCCGACATCCGGCACGACACCGCCATCGGACAGCGTCGGATTCCACCGGGTGGCCACCTCCGGGAAGGGAGACGTTCCATCCATGCAGGCGTGGAGGGGCTTCAAGGGCTCGAGGACCCGCGACTCGCCCGCGACGAGCTCCTCGACCGGACCCGTACCGAAGACCGCGTTCGGCCTGCCCCAGGGCGCCATGCCCACGTTGAACGTCCGGGCGTTGGAGAGGCCCCCGTCGTCCGTGACGCTGAGCTGGAAGCCGAAGCTCCCAGCCGCCGGAGAACAGAACCTGGCCGGCGGCGTGATGATGGCGGTGCCCCCATCCTGCTCCAGCGAGGGAACCCCCGTGCCCGAGAACAGCGGCTCCCATTTCGGATGAAGCACGCAGCCCGCGGCCGTCGTGCCACCGCTGGCCATCCGCAGCACCAGCGGCGGTCCACCCGGCATCAACTGGCTCACGGCACCACTGCCCGGCAGCGTGCCCCCATCGTCGAACACCACCGTGGGCGGCTCCGGCGACGTCGAGTGCTTCACGTACACGTCGACGGTCTCATGTGCCTCATGCCGGGCCAGACCATCCGAGGCGGAGACCGTGAAGCTCCCGAGCTTCCGGGTCTCGCAGGCGGCGGCGGTGGTGACGTCCCAGACCTCGGGGTCCCCCGGCTGCGTTCCGGCATCCCGCACCGCTGTCCACCCTCCCGAGGCTCCACCCGGCGGAGGGGTGGACGTCACCAGCACCGGATCTCCATCCGGATCCTCCGCCGCGAAGGTGAACTGGTAGCGCCCGCCCTCGTCGAGCGTCACCACGGTCTCCGACGCGGAGGTCCCGGCGTCCACCACGCCTCCGTCCGAGACCGTGACCGCCAGCTCCGGGCCCGCGGCGTTGGTGTAGATGAAGAGGTTGCCCCCATCGGCCTTGTCGGCGGAGAAGACGCAGGAGCTCGCCTCCGTGCAGGCCACCGCCTTCAAGGGAGCCGACGAGACCCCCGCCGGAAGGCTCCGGACCCGCCAGAGGGTCCCCGCCTCCGTGTCCGAGAGCATGGGCACCGGACTCATCACCTGTCGGCTCCCGTCCGCCAGTGCCACGATGGCCATGCCGAAACCCTGTCCGGCGGCGCCTCCAGCACCCACGTTCATGGAGACGCCCAGCACGCCCGCATCATCCGCGAGCTGGAGGACCGGCCGGATCGACTTCACGGCAGCCAGCGAGCCCTGCAGCAGCGCGTGCTGGGTGCCCACCACCGCATAGGGAGCGGGCCTCGCCGGAGCACCCGCGGAGAACACATCGATCGCCTGCACGGCGGCGGGCGTCAAACCCGTCTGGCTCTGGAGCTCCTGCCAGGTGAGATTGTTGAGATCAATCCAGTAGACGCTCGAATTGGTCATCGTGGTGCCGAGCAGCGCATAGACGGCGCTGCCCACCCGCACCACCCCGAGCTCCCCACTGAGGGAGCGCAGCTTCGTGCTGTCGAGGGGAACCGGGAAGAAGGACGTGGACTCGTAGAGGCTCTTGTACGACGCGTAGCCCACCACGCCCACCTCGCTGCCGAAATCCACCACCGCCACGGCTCCGCCATCCTGCGCGTGCTTCAGCCGCAGGACGCGGCCGTCCACCGGGACGAGGGAGTTTCCATTGGGTCCGCAGGTGCCCCCATCCGCCCTCACCGCGCTCAGGGCCGCCCCCAACTCCTGGCTGACCGAGATGAAGCAGTCCTCGGGGGGATGGTAGTAGGTGGCGGCGGAGGCGGTGACGGACGAGAGCCCACCAATGGCTCGCGGGGTCCCCCCATCCATGAACAGGTAGGCCCCCTGCCCGTGGCCCACCGAGAAGCGCTCCGGCCCCCACACCTCGAGGACGTGGTTGGGTTGCTCCTTGAGGGAAAGGTCCGTGCGCCAGTCGGCATGCGCCCGGGCGGCGGCGAACATCACCCCTCCCGCGAGCACGCACAGGGACAGGAGCCGCAGACGCACGCCCCACCTAGTACGCCAGCTCCGCCCGAAGATAGAGCCTGTCGGACCCATCACGTGCCTCCTTCGGCAGGCCCGTCCCGGTGAATCCCAGGAGCGTATAGCCCGCGGCCACCCGCAGCCGTTCGTCCACCCGGTATGCCACCTCGCCGCGGAGCGACCCCAGGGATTCGCTCTCGGGCGCGACCGACCGGCCCGCGGCCTCCACCGCGACTTCCAGACCACCCACCACTCGGACCGACGGGCGCAACGAGCCGGTGAGAACCCATATCGACACATCGTCGCGGGTGCTGCGGCTCGCATGCAACCCCGCCGCGAGCGCGAAGCGGTCCCCCAGGCGCACCGCCGGCAGCAGTGAAATTATCTGTTGGCCACGTTCCCCGAAGACGGAGCGCTCGCCGGGCAGCAGCTCGCGGGTGAGGCCGTAGCGCGCCACCAGCAGGAAGGGGCCGGGCCTCCAGGCCAGTGCCGCATAGCCCTCGAGCAGGCGGGCCTCGGCCTCCCTGCTCTCCCGCTGGTACGTGCGGCCGTAGTTCATCCGCGCCGAGAGTGTCAGGTCCTCGCGCAGCACCGCCTCCGTGGCCAGGGCCATCACCGCCTGGATGCGATCCACCGGCTCCGTCGAGCCACGCGGGGGCGTACCGTGCTCGAAGCGCAGCTCCACGCGCCCATCGGCCCGGAGGCGCTCCCACAGGAGCTGCCCGGAGAGGCTCGCCACGTCGCGCCGCAACGAGCCCGGCAGCTCCAGGGGATGGCGCAGGCCCCGCTCGTAACGGGCGCCCACGTTCAACGCGCCGAAGACGGTCTGCTGGAAACCCACCGCCCGCGCCAGGCGCACGGCGTTGGCGTCGTGCGAGGCCACGTCCTCCACGAAGAGGCGCGTCCCGTCCCCCAGCTCCGTGCTCGCCCCGCTCACCGCGCGGCTGGCGCCGAAGTCCGGCCCGTCCACGTCCACCGAGTGGCTGCCGTAGTAGACGTCCTGTCCCCGGCGCCACGTGCCCTGCACCCAGGCCAATGGGCCCAGCTCGGGGCCCCAGCCGCCGCGTACACCCACCCTCCCCTCGTCGCCCACCTTCACGTCCACGCCCGCGGAGGAGAAGCTGTCATCCACGCGGCCCGGCCCCAGGCCCCGCTGGTGGAGCACCTGCCGGTGGCTGGCCGACACGCGCAGCCAGTCATTCACCACGTAGTGGCCCTGCAACCCCGCGGACGTGCGCCCTCCCTCGAGCAGCGCCCCCTCACCGGGCTCCTCGCTGGCGCGCAGGAGGGAGTCCCGGAGGCTCAGCTCCACCCCCCAGCGCTCCGCGGTGTAGCCCCACCCCACGCCCAACGTCCGTGCCCCCAACAGCCCCTCCGCGAAGGGCCGCCGCGGGTCCGCAGAGAGCCGCTCGTCCCCGAGCAGCGTGAGCCGCCAGGGCCCCAGCGGCTGCACGGCGCGCAGGGAGAACTGGCGGAAGGAGCGGGTGTCCGCGTGTGTCCCATCGGAGAACCCCTCGGTCCTCCGGCGGAAGGCCACGTCCACGGAGCCCGTGCCGAAGAGGCCCGGCCCGCGCAGGCGCAGCCCCAGGGCGTCCCCGCCGCCCGCCGTCTCCTCGTCGTCCGGCCGCAGGAAGGTGAGGCCCCCATCGTCCGAGACACCGAAGCGCTCCGGTATCACCGCCGAGCCCCGGCTCCGCGCCACCTCGGCCATGAGCGTGTAACCGCCCAGCGTGGTGCGCGCGTGCCCGGAGAGGAGCAGGAAGGGTGCCCCCCCGCGCTGCTCGCGCACGGCGGACACGGACACCCGCCCGCCCCGCCACTCCGTCCACGCCTCGCCTCCCGCGGCGTCCGCCGGGGAGCCCGACTCCAGCGCGGCGTACTGCACCGTGAGGACGGGCTCCGGCGCCGCCGTGAATGGATCCGCCCGCAGCAGCGGCTCGCCAGCGATGAGGGACAGCGGCCGCGCGAGCAGGATGCGGCCCGCCAGGTAGTCGATGTCGTAGTCCCGGCCCCGGATGAGGTGGCGCTCGGCGAGCGGCAGCCCGGTGAGGCCGTCGCGCACCTCCACGCGCACCCACTCCGAGCCCTCCGCCACCGGGGAGGAGCCCAGGTAGTAGAGGCTGCCGCCGGTGCTGCGCAGCTCCTCGTACGCGGGCTGGGCGGCGAGCGCGCGCGTGGGATCCGCCAGCCCACCGGCGAAGGCATTCACGCCCGCGCGCAGCCGGCCCCATTCCGCCTCCAGCTCGGCGAAGGGACCGAACAGCGGCCGGTGGTAGCGGCCCACCTCCCCTTCCGCCTGATAGGCCCGGTACGTCCCCAGGCCCACCCGGCCGAACCGCTCGTGGCGCACCTCCAGCCGCAGCCGGCTCTCGGTGGGGTTGGGCGTGAGGCCCACGGAGGTGTCTCCCCACTCCGCGATGGCCAGGTCTGGATCCGGCGCCCGATCCAACCGCGGGATGCGGGGACGCAGCCAGTCCGCCACCGGGCGCTCACGCAGGAGATCCACGTCGGTGTCCCGCAGATCCAACTCCCCCACCAGAGACAGGGGCCCCAGGCGCGCCTCACCATGGGCCGCGCCGCGCCCCCGCAGCCGGAAGTTCCCCTGGGACGGCGAGAAGGTGGCCTCCACGTCCAGCAACCCCACCGCGAAGGGCCGGGGCACCGCCTCCAGTTGGATCGTCACCGTCCGGGCCGGCTCGCCGGGAGGCTGCACCTCCAGCGCCACCAGGTTGCGGCCCGGGACGAGCACCAGCGGCACCAGCGCGGACCCCTCCGGCCCCACCGTCACCTCGCCCCGTGACGAGCGCACGCGCGTGCCCGCGGGGTACTCGGCCATCAACGAGGAGGGGCCACTCGCCGGTGGCTCGTCCCTGCTGCCCGGCAGCCGCAACACCCCCGCCGGCTCGGGCTCGCGAGGAATGACGAGCAGGCCGCCCTCGCGCGACACCACGTCGATGCGCTGGCGGAAGAGGCGCAGGGTCGACTCCGGCCCGAAGGCGGTGATGGACAGCACGTTCTCCCCGGGCACGAGCCGGACGCTCGCACGCCAGTCGCCGCGCGCGTCCACCTCGGCCGGGCGGCCGCCCACCAGCACCTCGTCTCCCGGCGAGGCATGCCCCGCCACGACGAAGTCCACCCCGCCCGGCACCGCCGCCGCGGCGGGAGGTGTCGTGTCATAGCCGAGCACCAGGGGAGGCGTGGACTCGGGCAGGGAACGCACCGCGAAGTCCCGCAGCACCACGGCGGCCCAGGGCACCTCCACCGTGACGGCCTCGGGGACGGCCACGCTGTCGGGCGGCAGCGTGCGCGCATCCACCTTCAGCCGCTGCCGGCCGGGCCGCAGGTGCACTCCGCCCGTCGTATCGGGCCCGCGCGCGTCCACCTCGGCGAAGTGGTAGCGGCCCCGAGCGTCCGTGCGCACCTCGCGGCCCGTGGCCAGCACCAGCCGGACATCCGCCAGGCCCGGCTCCTCGGGGGCACACCGGCCATCCGCGTCCAGGTCCCGGCACACGCGCCCGGTGATGGCCGCCGCCAGCTCCGGAGACTCCGCCCGCGCGAGCTGCGCACGCACCGCGCCCGGCAGCAGGAGCAAGCCCACGCACAGTGCCCACGTGGCCCGGCTCAAGGCCGCACCTCGGCGAGCGCGGTGACACCGGTGGCCACGTCCGCCACCGAGACACTCACCGGCCCGTCATGCGTCACCTGGAAGCTGCCGCGCCCGTCCTTCACCTCGATGGCACCGCGCTGACCGGCGGACAGGGACACGTGGGCCTCGCGGCCCTGCAACACCCGGCCCGACGCGTCCTCCATCCAGAACGTGACGCGCGAGCCCTCCACCTTCAGCCGCACGTTCACCGGCACGGAGGGCGCGAGCCGCACCGTCCGCTCCGCATGGGCGCGGGCGAGGGGCGGCTCCAGCGGAAACACCGGCCCGCCCTCGGCCACCACGTGCACCGTCTCCCGGAGGCCGGGCCACAGGCCGTGCACCACCTCCACCCGGCCCGGGCGCACGGGGCCGAGCACCACCGTGCCCTCCTCACCCGTCACCCGCTCCTCGCCGCCCACGCGCAACGGCTGTCCCGGCACCGGCAGGCCGGCCAGATCCGTCACGCCCGCGGACAGCACACCGCCGTCCGCCCAGACACGCAGGCGCGCCGGCTCCGTGCCCGGCGGGCCATACGCGTGCACCTCCACCTCCGCGTCGCCCGGCGTACCGTCCGGAGGCAGCGTCCAGGCACTGCCGAACACGCCGGGGGCTTCCTCGCGAGGCGGACTGAACGTGCCCACCGGAGCGCGGAGCACCACCACGGCCCCGGGCCTCGGCTGGCCGGAGGCATCCCGCGGGGTGACGGTGACGGCCACCGTCGAGCCGAGGTGCACCACCGTCTCGGCCAGCGACAGGGTGGTGCTCGCCACGGGCCCCTGCACGAGCCACAGCGGTAGCTCCTCGCGCGAGCTGGTGCCCCGCTCCGGCCAGGTGGCCACCAGCCGCAACGGCTCCGCCGACGGAGTGCTCGGAGCGGTGAAGATCCACTCGAGCAGGCCCCCCGCGGCGCGCGTCGGCCCGCTCAAGGTGCCGCCGCGGACCGAGGCCGTCACCCGCGCGTCCTGCACCGGCCGGCCGTAGGCGTCGCTGGTGGCGCACAGCATGCGCGCCCGGGAAACACCATCCGCTGGGAGCCGCTGCGGGTTGAGGACACACGCCAGCCCATCCGTGGGCGGCAGCGCCAGATCCATCCTCGAGCGCCGCACGTTGCCCGCCGCGTCCACCGCGCGGATCTGCGCGACGCTGTGCCCGGGAGGGACGATGACGGGCAGCCGGAAGCGCCCGTCCGGCGCGGCCTTCACCGGCCCGAAGCTCGTCCCGGCGATGGTGGCGGAGAGATCCGCGTTGGGCTCGGTGCGGCCCGGCAGCTCCACCGAGGCGGCGAGCGGCACCAGCACCTTGCCGTAGGCGCCGTAGATGGACTGGGGGTGGGGCCAGGCCGAGAGGGCCACCAGGATGGCCACCTCCGGGTAGCGCGTGTCCGGCAGCACGTAGCGGGCCCGCCACGTCCCGGGCCCGGTGCGCTCCAACTCCTCCACCCGTCCCACGTTGGCGCGCAGCACGGGAGGCGCCCCGGAGTCATCCGGCGTGCCATCCGGCTGGAGCATCCGCACCGTGAGCCGCGCCTCCTTGTCCCTCCCCTTCACGGGCGCGGGCGGCTCCACCGTGAGCGACACCTGGGTGGCCGGCGGGCCCAGCACGTACCGCGCCTCGGCCCTCAGCCCCGCCCCCTCGGCCGTCACCCGCCCCTCCCGTGCACCCGGCTCCGGGACGACGACGAACGTCCGCAAGGGCGCCTGCTCGGGCCCGGGCCTCAACCGGGCGCCGCTCGCCGACACGGACAGTCCCTGCGCCGCCACGGGCGCACCCGTCCCGTCCCGCCGCACCAGGGCGATGGGAAACCCATCGGGTGGGACGGGCGCGGACGGACCCAGGATGTCGAGCGTGTCCGCCGAGGCCGCCGAGGCCACGAGCAGCAGCACGGGAAGGAGACAGTTCAGAGTGTTGGTAATTTATCAGCGACCTTGCCGTGCCCGAAATTCTATCGCCGCGACGCGACAAGGCTCCGCGCCCGGGTGGCCCGTCCGTCACGAAGCAGCAACGAGGCGAACAGCCAGACACCCAGCAGGGCCACCGGGCCGCCCGCGGCGCCACAGCCCCCGCGCACCCCTTCCAGCGGCTCTCCGTCCGGTGTCCCACCCGTCTCCGAGCCGCCGTCCCGGACGCGCTTGCCCTCGTACCCGCTGGGGACGAAGTACCGCGTGAGGGCGGCCGCCGGTGGCCGGGCCTCCACCTGCGCGGGGACGAGCTGGCCGTAGCGGGACTCCGTCTCCTGGGACATCCCCTCCTCGGGCCCGATGTCACAGGTCATCTCGCCATAGAGACGCACCCGGAACGCACTGCCGGGAGCGCCCGCGGCCTGGGCGGACAGCGCGAGCCGGCCCTGGAGCGGCACCTTGCGGGCCAGACTCGTGACGTCCTCCCGGATCTCATCCGGGCCCACATGCAGGCCCACCCCCATCCACACCCAGCCCGCGGTGGCCGGCGACGCCTCGAAACCGTTGTCCACGCAGAGCACCCCGGTGCCCGTGCTCTCGAACTCCGTGGAGACCACCTCCGGGGCCCCCTCGGCGCGGCTCACCACCAGCGAGCCCAGCAGCGAGCGCGTACCGGGCGAGGCGCACACGGCGGCGGCATCCTTGATGGGAGTGCGCGTGCAATCGGCCGGCAGGCGGAACACGTAGGCGTACACGTTGAGATTGCCGCCCTGCCGCACCGTCCACGCCACCCGCACCAGCCCATCCTCGCCCATGCTGATGTCGCTGAGCGTCTCGCTCTCCGGCGTCTCGGTGAGGCGGTAGTACGTCTGCGTGCGCAAGTCATACAGCACGACGTCGAAGTTGGGCGTCGCGCTGGACGCCTCCCGCCGCTCGAAGGCGATGAGCGGGCCGCTCACGTTGGGGTTGGTGTCCGTGCCCGGGAGCGCGAGGCGATGGACCTCGCCCCCACCCACCGGCTGCCAGGCGATGTCCGACTCCACCACGCCGTCGACGACGGAGCGCGTCACGTACGCCACCACCTCGCCGTTGGTGTCGGGCAGGGACTCCTCGCCCTCGGGCCCCGTGAGCTGGGAGACGTCGTAGCCGCCCTCCACCTCGCGGGCCGCCCAGAGGTCACACCCGTTGGTGCTGGTGACGCACCGGGTCCACACCACCACCCGCCCATCCGCGCTGACGGCGGGCGAGCGATCCACGCGCGTGTCCTCGGTCAGCCGGGTGAGCGCGAGCGTGTCCAGGCGGTAGGCGAAGATCTCCGGCGGCAGGGACTCGGCGGTGTAGCCCAGTTCCTGCCAGGCCACCGTCTGGCCCCCGATGGAAGCCGCGCGCCGATCCGCGCCGGACCGCGGGGCGAGCTCCCGCGCGCCACCTTCCGCGCCCACGTCGAAGCGGAAGACGCGGCTGTCGTCGGTGGTGCGGGTGAAGACGATCGTGTTGCCACTGATGTCGGCCAGGGAGTCGTAGCCCCCCTCGGTGGGGATGGCCCGGTCCACGCCCGTGAGCAGATCGTGGTAGCGGATCTCACTGCTGCTGAGGCTGCCCTGGTGGGTGTAGGCGATCAGCGCCCCGCTCACGTGGGGATCCGTCTGATCCCCGGGCCCGTCGTTGACCACCTGCGTCCTGCCCGTCAGCGGTGCCAGGAGCTGGCCCAGCGCCAGCGCGGGGACCAGACACACGAGGGGAATCAGCGTTCGCGACATCGTGGCGGACCTCGGATGCACATCGGGGAGATGGACCCATCCCGCCCAAGGACACTCCCGGGTACAGCCCCCCAACGCCACGCTCGGCGCCAGTTCCCACGGCAACCACGGCCGGCCCACTTCAGGCCCCACGGCTTTGCGCACCCAGGCTTTCACCCGGGATTGCCCTTGTGCAGGGACGACTCTCAGTTCTTGAGATGGTGCAAATCCGAGGCCGGGCGGCCGGATGGCGGGGCGCTCGTCTGTACGCCCGCCGTCATGGGCCCTTGGACCCTGGGTCATCCCAGAGACCCGGGTCCACTTTGACCGAGGGCGGGGTGGTATCCAGGTTGAAATCGCGCGCCTCCTCCTGGCGCAGACCGCCCACGGAGACCGCCTGCACCTGGACGGAGTTCTGGCCTTCCTGGAGAGGCAGGACCTGGGAGAAGCGGCCCTCCTCGTCGGTGGGGACGATTCGACCCCCCACCCGCACCTGAGTGCCGGGGTCGGTCTGCCCGGAGACGACGACCTTGCGCCGCGGGTGGGCGGGCCAGTTCACCTTGAGCAGGAGGCTGGTGGGGATGGGGGTGGGCTCCACGGGCGCGCGGCCGGGGCGGATGATGGACTGCTGGCCGGCGCGGACGATGACGACCTTGCGCTGGCCACTGAAGGCGACCTCGCCCTTGAGGGTGGCCAGGGACACCGTGCCCGCGCCGTTGTTGTTCATGGTAAAGGTACCGCCCTCGGTGCGGGCCTCGGCGTCGCTGCCGGCGGCCTTCATCTCGAAGGTCTGCCCCGCCCCCATGTCGACGCGGGCCGTCGTCATACCGTTGGTGAGCAGGAAGCGGGTGAGCGAGTGCGTGAGGGCCTCCACGGACACCTCGGCACCGGCCTCCATGCGCACCTCCACGGCCTCGCCACCGATGATGACGGCGTAGGCGCCTTCCCGGGTGCGCACCGCGTCCGAGGGGTGCAGGGCCTCGCCCACGCTGGCGGTGCGCCATTCGCCGCCGCCCCGGCGCACTTCCACCGTGCCGCGGATCTCCTCCAGCTTGAGCTCCATCGCGCGCTGCTCGGGCGGAGCCTCCGGAGCCGGGGCCACGGGGGGCGGGGCCTCCACCACCGGCGGAGGCGGAGGAGCCGGGGGCTGATGGAGGAAGAGGAAATAGCCCAGCGGCAGTGCCGCCAGGATGGCGAGAAGACCCAGGAGGAAGGGCGCACTGCGCCGGGGGGAGCGGGGGGCGTCCATACAGCCCCCAAGCTACCTCAGGCGGGGCCCGGGCCTCACGCCTTCGGCAACCACACGGTGAAACAGGTGCCCTGCCCCACCTCCGTGCGCACATCGATGGTACCGCCCGCCTCGCTGACCACCCGCCAGGCCACGGAGAGCCCCAGGCCCACGTTGGACCAGACGTCCTTGGTGGTGAAGAAGGGCTCGAAGATGCGCGAGCGGTGCTCGGGGGCGATGCCCTTGCCGGTGTCTTCCACCTCGAAGAAGCCCCGCCCGTCCCGCTCGCCGGTGCGCAGGGTGAGCCGCTTCACCTCCGTCTTCATCATCGCGGTGCGCGCGTTGGACACCAGGGCCAGCACCACCTGGGACAGGTGTCCTGGATCCGCCTTCACCTTCGCCTGCGGAGAGGCCAGCTCCGTGGTGAGGACGATGCCCTCCCCCCTGAGCTGATTCTCCGTGAGCGAGAGCGCGTCGCGCAGCACGGCGTTGAGATCCACCGCGCGCAGCTCCGGCTTCGCCCGTTGCTGGGAGAAGCGCAGCAGGTTCTGGGTGATCTCCTTGCAGCGCTTGGCGCTCAGCTCGATCTTCCGCAGCGTGTCGAAGTCGGGATCCTTCTCGTCGCGCTCGAGCATCAACAGCTGGGTGTTGCCCAGGATGCCGGCCAGGGGGTTGTTGATCTCATGGGCCACACCGGCGCCGAGCTGCCCCACGGCCGCGAGCTTCTGGGCCTCGAGCAGCTGGGCCTGGGCGGCCTTCAGCTCGGCGGTGGCCTCGTCCACGCGGAGCTTGAGATCGTCATTCCAGCGCAGCATCCGGGCGCGGGCGGCCTCCAGCTCGGAGCCCATGCGGTTGAAGGTGGAAGCCAGCTCGCTGAGCTCGTCCCCTCCGTCCACCGTGACGCGCCGATCCAACTCGCCACGCCCGAAGGCCTCGGCACCGGCCACCACCCGGGACAGGCGGAGGTTGAGCCGGCGCGTGAAGAGCGCGCCCAGGCCGAGCAGCACCACGAAGGCGCCCCCGATGGACAGCAGCACCGTGCGGCGCATGCCGTGCACCGGGGCCAGGGCGACGGCCTCGTCCACGGCCACCACCACCTCGAAGCCGGGCACCTTGGGCACCCGCGCGGCGCTCACCCAGATGGCGGGAGCGTCCACCCGGAAGCCACGCACCGGCGCGTCGCCCGAGGCGAGCTGGGCGGCCAGCGCGGGCTCCAGCGGCTGGAGGCGGCGATCCGGCAGGGAGCTGGCCAGGATGCGCCCGGCCGTGGTGTCCACCAGGTGGATGTACCCCGGGTTGCCCTGGGCGCGCCGGGCCAGCAGGGCCTCCAGGTCGGAGAGGACCACCTCGGCGAGCGCGAAGGGCGCGTCCTCTCCATCCCCCAGCTTCACCGCCACCGCCACCGCGGCTCGGCCACTGAGGGCGTGCGCGTAGACGCGGCCCAGGGCGGCCTGTCCCTTGTTGCCCCGGCGCAGCGTCTGCACCGGCACGGCCCGGGCGAGCGCCTGCGTCGCGGAGGGCTCGAAGCCCGGGTGCTCGCTGTCGCCAGCGGCCTGGAAGACGGGCGGGCCGCGCGGGTTGCCCTGCGCATCCAGGTGCAGCACCGCGCTGACGGCGGGAGACTGCCCGTAGAGCAGCTGCAGCCCACCCTGGAACTCCTCGGGGGTGATGCTCTCCCAGTTGAAGAGCTCCGCCGAGCGGGCCAGCGCATCCACCGTCTTCATCAGCTCCGAGGACGCGCTCTCGGCGGTGCTCTCCGCGATGACGCGCTGCTCGGAGAGGATGCGCCCGGCCAGCTCCGCCTCCGCGCGCGACAGCAGCAGGAAGCCCACCGCCGCCAGGGGCAGCACGGTGGCCGCGAGCATGAAGAGGATGAGTTGCTGGTAGAGCCTCATCCCGTGGCCGTCCGGATGACCGCCAGCTCCCGATCACTGCGCAGGTAGACGGAGCCGTGAATCGCCTTGGCGCGCTTCTTCATGTCCGCGGCCTGCCGCGCCAGCTCGGCATGATCGCTGGACAGCCCATCGCTCAGCACCGCCACCACGGACACGCTCATGATGGGGAACTTGCGCTTGTCTCCGTAGCGGTCATCCGCCTCGATGTAGCCGCGCTCCCGGTCCTGCTTGTCGTAGTAGAGCGGGATGATGCGATCGAAGGCCTCGATGGCGCGCTGGCAGATGCGATCCACGCTCTCCGGCGAGGTGACGAAGACGAAGTCGTCACCCGCCACGTGGCCGAGGAAGTCCCCGGGCAGGCCGTCCTGGCCGAACACCTCGCGCAGCAGATCTCCCGTCTGGCGGATGACGCCGTCGGCCTTCGCGAAGCCGTAGTAGTCGTTGTAGGCCTTGAGGTTGTCCAGGTCGAGGTAGCAGAAGGCGAAGGGCCGGCGCTCGGCGAGCCGGCGCTGCACCTCGCGCTCGATGGCGCCCGAGCCGGGCAGCTGCGTGGTGGGCGAGGCGCCCAGCTCCTGCTCCTTTCGGCGCAGCACCATCTCCACGCGCGCGCCCATCTCCAGCGCGTCGAAGGGCTTGGTGAGGTAGTCGTCCGCGCCCAGCTTGAGGGCACGCACCTTGGCGCTCGTCTCGGTATGGCCGGAGATGAAGATGACGGAGATGTAACCGCTGGCGCGCTCGGCCTTGAGCTCCGCGAGGAAGTGGTAGCCGTCGCCGTCAGGCAGTTGCACGTCCAGCAGCAGCACGTCCGGGCGGCGCTCGCGCAGGGCCCGGTGCGCCTCCTCCAGGGTGGAGGCCACCTGCACCTCGTAGCCGAGGCTCACCAGCACCTCGCGGCAGATGACGCCCACCTTCTCGTCATCGTCCACCACCAGCACGCGCCCGTGGTGCTGGCCGGCGCTGCCGCGCACCAGCGAATCCACGGTGGCCAGCAGCCGATCCGACTGCAGCGGCATGGGCAGGAAGGCGTCCGCTCCGGCCCGGAAGGCGCGCTGACGCTCGTCGAAGGCGGAGAAGAGCAACAACGGCAGCTGCCGCGTCTCCGGATCATGCCGGAGGATCTCCGCCAGGCGCAGGCCGTCGATGACGGGCAGCCGCGCATCCACCAGCAGACCATCCGGGTGGTGGGCGCGCGCCTGGGTGAGGCACTCCTCGGCGTTGGGGGCCAGACGCACCTCGTAGCCGCGGGCGCGCAGCAGGGCCTTGGTGATGTAGCCGATGTCCGGCTCGGACTCGGCGAGCACCAGGCTGCCCCGCCGCTCGGGGTTGTGCTTCTGGGTGAAGTCCAGGCCGTCCGGGCGCAGGTACTCGGGGGGCGGCTCCACGGGCAGCACCACCACGAAGCGCACGCCGTCCTGGCAGGGCTCGCACCAGATGTGGCCGGCGTGGGCCTCCACGATGTTGCGGCAGATGGCCAGGCCCAGCCCGGTGCCCCGCACGGTGCGGTTGGCCTGGGTGCGAGCCTGCTCGAAACGGTCGAAGATGCGCTCCAGGTTCTCCTCGGCGATGGGCTCGCCGCTGTTCCAGCACGTGAGCGCCACGTAGCCGGGCACCGCCGAGGTGGCCTTGAGCTCCAGCCGCACCTCCCCGCCCTCGGGGGTGAACTTGGCGGCGTTGGTGAGCAGGTTGTTGAGCACCTGGGTGAGCCGGTTGGGATCCGCCAGCGCCCGCAGGCCGTGCTGCGGCAGGCCGGCGGACACCTTGATGCGCCGCTCCATGAAGGCGGGGCCGTACTTCTCCACCGCGCGGCGCACCTGCTCGTCCACGTACGTCCACTCGAAATTCATCCGCAGCCGGCCCTTGGCGAACTTGGCCAGGTCCAGCAGGTCATCCACGATGGCGTTGAGCTTCTCCGTCGAGTCGCGCGCCAGCATCAGGTAGCGGCGCTGCTTCTCGTTCATGTCGCTGGCCAGGAAGTTGAGCACCAGGTCCAACGAGCCGGAGATGGAGGTGAGCGGCGTGCGCAGCTCGTGGCTCACCATGTGGACGAACTCGTCCTTGCGCTCCTCGAGCTGCTTCTGCTCGGTGACGTCGCGCAGCACCACGCACACGCCGCGCAGCACCCCGCGCGAGTCATTCACCGGGGTGACGGTGGTGTGGATGGTGCGCTCGTCGAGCTTCAGCTCCTCGCGCAGCACCTGGGCGCCGCCGTACTCCCAGCCGCGCACCAGCTCGAAGGGATCGAACCCGAGCTTCTCGCGCAGCCGCTTGCTGGCGTCCGGCGAGGGGGGCCCCTCCCCCAGCACGAGCATGCGGCGCGCGGCGGGGTTGAGCACGACGATCTCATTCTTCTCGTCGGTGAGGATGACACCATCGGCCATGGACTCGACCATGCGATCGATCCGCTGGCGCGAGGCCTCCTCGGAGGCGCGCAGGGACTGGATGGCGTCCGCCGTCTGGTTGGCGAGCGTGTCGAGCAGCGCGCCATCCTCCTCGGAGTAGACGTGGGCGCGCTGGGAGAAGAGCGACAACAGGCCCACGGGGCGGCCCCCGGCGGTGAGGGCGACGGTGAGCTGGCTGGCCCAGGAGGCCGGAGCGGAGGCGTCCTGCGAGGTGGTGCCCGTCACGTGCGTGATGACGCGATCCTCGGGCAGCACCAGCCCCGAGCGCTGGCCCCACGCGGCCAGCATGGACTCCTTCACGCCCAGCAGGGACTGCTCCCCGACGACGGTGCCCTGGCAGCGCAGGCGCAGGGTGGCGGTGCGATCCCAGCCCAACGCGATGAGGGCCGCGCCACAGTCGTAGGGCAGCACGCGCGACACCGCGGTGAGGACGCGGTCGATGATGGCGTCGTAGCCGAGCGGCTCGCCGGCACTGGCGCGGCTCACCTCGTAGAGGACACCGAGCGCCTCCACCCGCTGGTGGAGCTGGCGCAGCAGCCGCTCCTTGTCCCGCCGCAGCTGGGTGTACTCCACCGCGTTCTTCACGGTGATGACCAGGTCGTTCAGGTCCCAGGGCTTGGTGATGTAGCGGTACACCTGGCCGCGGTTGATGGCGGCGATGATGTCCTCGGGATCCGTGTAGCCGGTGAGGAGGATCGCCGTGACGTCGATGCCCTCGGCGCGCGCGGCGGCCACCAGCTCGATGCCCGTCATCTCCGGCATGCGCTGGTCGGTGATGAGCACGTCCACGCGATGCTGCCGCAGCAGCCCCAGCGCCTCGGGCCCGGAGTGGGCCGAGAGCACCTGGTAGCGCTTCTGGAACATGCGCACGAGGAGGTCGATGACGTCGGGCTCGTCGTCGACCAACAGGAGGGTATGTCGGGGCTCGGACAAGGTGTCTGGAAGTCTACGCGCAGAAGGGGGGAGACCCCAGGGCCTGTTCGGAACCGGCGGACCCACACGGATTGTCCGTGCTCATCCTTGAACGAATTGACTCTATACGTATGTTCAGGGAGCATGACGGTACTGAAAGTTTGTTGCGCCGGTGGGTTGCCCACCAGACGAGGGAGCGAGGCATGGAAGAGCTGACGGAACGCCAGCGGGAAATCCTGGCCTTCATCGTCAAGGAGACGGAGTCGCGGGGCTTCCCGCCGACCATCCGCGAGATTGGCGAGGAGATGGACATCCGCTCGACCAACGGGGTGAACGATCACCTCAAGGCGCTCGAGCGCAAGGGCTACCTCAACCGGGGCGAGCAGCAGAGCCGGTCACTGGTGCCCACCAAGCGGGCACGGCTGCTGCTCGGCCTGGGAGTGAAGAAGGAGTCGGGGTTGGTGGAGATCCCCCTGCTGGGCAAGGTGGCGGCCGGCGCTCCCCTGCTCGCCCAGGAGAACGTGGAGGACTCGGTCCGGATCGACAGCTTCCTGCTGGGCGGTCAGGGACGCGAGGTCTTCGCGCTCCGCGTCAAGGGCAACTCGATGATCGACGACGGCATCTTCGACGGGGACTACCTCTTCGTGCGCAAGACGCCGCAGGCCCAGGCCGGGGACATCGTGGTGGCGCTCATCGAGGACGAGGCCACGGTGAAGCGCTACTACCCGGAGGGCGAGCGCATCCGCTTCCAGCCGGCCAACGCCACCATGCAGCCCATCTACGTGAGCAAGGCGGACTTCCGCTCGACGATGATCCTGGGCCAGGTGGTCGGCGTGTACCGCAAGCTGCCGGGCGGAAAGAACTAGCCCCCGTTTCACTTCTACGCGCGTGGAAGTGGATTGCCCCAGGCCCGTTTCACTGGTCACCGGTGACCAGTGGAATGGGCCTGTCGCGTTTCACTTGTCACCGGTGACCAGTGGAATGGGCCTGTTGCGTTTCACTCGTCACCGGTGACCAGTGGAATGGGCCTGTCGCGTTTCACTCGTCACCGGTGACCAGTGGAATGCGCCGGACGGCCGCGCCGCACTTTTCCGCTTCGGGCGTTGCTCAGGGGCACTTCTTGAGCTTCACACCACCGCTGGCGATCCGTTCACACACGGTGCGCACGGTGGCCTCGTCCTTCAGCTCCTGGGCCAGGGTGGCGGTGCGCAGCTGTAGGTCCAGGTTCTTGGCGTGGTCCGGCTCGGCGCTCAAGTTGGAGAGGATGCGCAAGGCGTCCGGCTTGCGGTCGAACGTGGTGAGCAGCTCCGCCAGCTCGGTGAGCTCATGGACGTCCGAGCCGGAGACGGTCTCGAGGGCGCGCCCCAGCTCCTCCTCGGCGGCCTTGCGGTCATCGCGGCCCAGGTGGAGGCGCGCCATGGCCACGTGGACGATGGCCCGATCCTTCACGCGCAGGGACTCGCGGTAGGCCGCGAGCGCCTCCTCCGGCTTCTCCAGCTTCGAGTAGATCTCCCCGACGAGCTCCCACAGCGTGGGATCCTTGGGAGACGCGGCGGCGGCATCACGGTAGGACGTCGCGGCGCGGAGCAGCTCACCGGCCCGCACCTGCTCGTCGCCGAGCGCGGTGAGCAGCTCGGGAGTCCGCACCCCCTTCCCCGTCCACTCGCCCAGCAGCAACAGGGCCTCGGCGTGGCGCCCGTCCGCCGTGAGCACGTCCACGGCGCGCAGCACGAGGGGGGCCTTGCTGGCATCCGGGCTCGCCTCGGCGGCGAGGACGAAGTGCTTCACGGCGGCGTCCTTCTCGCCGCGCTTCACGTGCAGCTCCGCCAGTTGCTCGAGGGCGTTGAAGTCCTTGGGGTTCAGGGCGAGTGCCTTGCGCAGCGAGCCCTGGGCCGCGTCGGCCTTGCCGAGCTGGGCCTGGATGAAGCCGAGCCGGCTCCAATTGGTGGAGCGCTTGGAATCCCGCTTGAGGGCGAGCTCGAACTGGGTGGAGGCGTCACCGAGGCGGCCCATGGACAGGTAGAGCTCGCCCATGGCCGCGGGCAGGCGGGGGTCGTCCGGGGACAGCTCCTTCATCGTGTTGAAGGACGTCAGGGCCTCGTCGAACTTGCCCTGGAGGTACTCGGTGGTGCCCTTCACGTAGTAGCCCTCGGCCTGCTCCTTGGGAGAGGGCTGTGAGGGACGGTCCTCGCAACCAGCGGCGAGGAGGGCAAGCAGGGAGAGGACACGCCAGCGAGGGTGCATGCGGGGAGCTCCGGGCTCAGAAGTGCCAGGCGATGCCGGCGTTGAGTTCGAGGTTGAGGCCACTGCCCAGTCCCCCATCGGAGAGACCGAGCGTGGCCTGGGCGAGGTTGGTGGAGGCCTCGAGTTGGATGCCGAGATGGCCGGCGATGAGGTACTCGCAGCCGAAGAAGCCGATGACGGTGGGAAGCGGGCCGGTCTGCCGGAAGATGCCGAATTCGCCGAAGGACAGCTGCACGCCGAGACCCAGTCCCCAGTACGGGCGGAAGGCGCGCTCGACGTTGTGGTAGTGGCGCAGGCCGAGCACGCTGGGCAGCACGTTGAGGCCGCCCTTGCGCCCCGCCTCCTGGGCCGTCACGTAGGTGAGGCCCACCTGCCCGAAGACGATCCACTCGGGATGGAACTGGAAGCCGAGCTCCACGTCACCACCGGGGTTGAAGGTGGAGAGGTTGGAGATGAGGCTGTTGTTGAACCGCACGCCGACGAGCAACGAGCCCACTCCGGGGACCTTCGTGACGGTGGGCGCCTTCACGATCGCGCGCTCCGTGGGCTCCGGGATGAGCGTAGCGAGCAGTTGATCCGCGACCGACACAGCGGCGCGAGGCAGGGCCTCCCGCGCGGCCACCTCGATGCGAGGCCGGCCCAGGACGCGTCCACCCTCCGAGTCCACGACGTGGGTGGTGAGCAGGTAGCGGGAGCCAAAACCATCGAGCCGGCCGGTGACGACGTAGCGCGCCTTGCTGGAGCCGGGAGTGCCGGGAGCGGCCTCGGGACACGGGCCCGCGGCGCAGACGCCCGCGAGGCGGACGGCCTCTTGATCCGACGCGGTGGAGACCGCGAGGCGGGAAGACTCGGCGAGCCGGCTCACGAGGAGCGACGTCACACCCGCGGCCTGCTCCCGGGCATCCGCGTTGCTCTCCAGGGGCAGGAGGATGACGGTGAGGACGGGAGCCGGCTCCGGGGCCTCGGGAGACGGCTCCGCGGCGGGCGGCGCGGCCTCCGGCTCCGAGGAGGAGGGCTGCGCGCCGGCGGCCGTGCCGAGCAGGAGGACGAGCAGGAGTGGCGGAAGGCGACTCACGGGGCGCCACTCTAGTACCAGACGGCCCACCCGGGGCGGCGAGAAGCGGGCCCGGCATGGGCCCACCTGCCCGCCCGGTGTGCCAGCGTCGCTCAGCGGGCCTTCTTCACCCGGGCCACGAACACGGTGCCCAGTGCGAAGTAGACGATGGCGATGGCGAAGATGACGGTGTAGCCCAGCGTGGACCGGCCGCCCTGCTTGCCGAAGGCATTGAAGGTGTCCAGCAGCCACCCGGCCACGGGGGTGGCCAGGAACTGCGGCACCGTCAGCGCCATGTGCCAGATGCCCATGTCCTTCGCCGCGTCGTCCATGTCCGGCAGCACGTCCGTGGCCAGCGCCCAGTTGACGCTCTCGTAGGCCCCGTAGCCGACGCCGAACAGGGCGCCGATGAAGAGTGCCGCCAGGTAGTTGTCGGTGACGATGAAGCCCGCGGCCACCACCGCCTGGATGCCTCCGGCGACGTAGACCACGCGCTTGCGCCCATACCGGTCCGAGAGCTTTCCGGCGATCACCGTGCTGGGCAGGGCCAGCAGGAGCAGCAGGCCCAACACGCCCAGCACGGCCAGCTCCGGCGTCGTGGCCAGCGGACGGCCGAACACCGAGAAGTCCTTCACCACGTCCCGCAGATAGAACATGAGGAAGCTCTGGACGCTGAACACACCCATGGACATCAACATCCGGGTGAGGAACACCCAGCGGAAGTCCAGCGAGCGGAACGGCGCCACGAAGCCCCGCAGGAACGAGCCCCAGTCGAAGGGCTTGGGCTCGGTGGTGAGCGGCTGCTCGCGCGTGCCGAGCACGGTGACGAGCACGCCCACCACCAGGATGAGGCCGATGAGCAGGTAGACGCGGTAGATCTGCCCCTGGAACTCGCCCAGGGAGGCCTGCTGGCTCACCATGGAGCTCGCGAGGCCCATGCCCACGCCATTGCCGAGCAGCGTCATCAACCCGTACCACCCGGCCACGGAGCCGCGCTGCTCCGGGTGCACCACGTCCGGCATGAGGGCCGTGTAGGGGGCCGTGGCGACGTTGTTGGCGAAGTTGGCCATGAGGTAGGCCCCCACGTACAACCAGTACGCGCCGGTGAAGCCCCACAGGCTGTCCGTCTTGAGGAAGGGGAAGGTGGCCATGCCCACCAGCGCCACCAGGTTGAGCGCCGTGCCCACCAGCATGAAGGGCCGCCGCCGCCCCATGCGCAGCCTGACGCGATCACTCCAGGTGCCCAGCAGGGGCGGCACGAGGATGCCGGTGAGGGAGCCGATGGCGATCGCCGTGCCCACCCCGGCCCCCTTGGACTCGTCCCCCACCATGACGAGCACCTGGGACTGCACCAGGATGGTGAGGATGGCGCCCCAGTGCACGTTGCTGGAGAACCAGAAGAACGTCAGATAGAGCTGCTCCAGCGTGCCCAACCGTTTGGACTCGTGGGGTAGCACCGCGGCCGTGACTTCCAAGGTCGCCTCATTCCTGATGTAGCATGGGGCCCCCATTCTGGCCCCGGCGCGTTTCGGTCCACACGATGCCCCGGAGCCCCCCACGAAGGAAAGAGGGCCCCATGCCTTCCTCCGCCTCTGCCCGTACCCTGTTGTGCGGTCTCCTGCTCCTGGGTTCCAACTCGCTGGCCGAGGGACCCACCGGGGATACCCCCGAGGTTCCTCGCGCCACGCCTCCGCTGACCGGCATGCCCGCGCGGCGCCTCAACTTCGATCACTTCGTGGGCGGGGGCGTCAATCCGACGGTGGCCGAGTACAAGGTGCGCATCAGCGACACGCGGCGTCTGGGTCAGAGCGAGGACATCCTCTGGCGCGACACCTTCGTGGGACTGGGCGGACAGGTGCGCATCAACCCCTGCTACACGGCGGTGGGGCCCCTGGTGAATTGGCAGCCCATCGCCGTCTTCAACCTCAAGGCCCTGGTGGATGCCTACGGTTTCTTCGGCACCGCCGGCATGCTCCAGTCCTTCCGCTCCCCGCTGGACGAGTACTCCGACGCGGTGCAGCGCGCGAACACCGCCTCCCAACGGACCTACGGCACCCTCGGCTGGCACGCCATGCTGCAGCCGACCTTGCAGGCCCAGGTCGGGCCCGTCGCCCTCCAGAACGTCGTCACCCTCGACTACTTCAACATGCGCCTGCGGGGGGATGACACGCTCTGGTACGACGCCGGCCCGGACACCCTGCTCCCCGGCCGCGGCCTGGTGCTCACGGAAGAGGTCAACCTCGTCTACTTCGCCGGCCCGCTGACGTTGGGCGCCACCTTCCGCTACCTCCTGCCCTTCTACGACGAGGAGAACTTCCGGCCCGGCGAGGACGTGAAGGCCGCGAACAACGCCAACATGCGGCTGGGCGCGCTCGTGGCCTACACCTTCAAGGATGGAGGCTACTCCTCCTTCAACCACCCCACCGCCTTCCTCACGGCGGCGTGGCACGTGCGCCACCGCTACCGCGCCGGCCAGGAGACGTCCCAGGCCATCCCCTTCGTGGGCGTGGGCTTCGCCTTCCAGCAGGACTTCGTCTTCTAGGCCGCGTCGTCCGTGCGCGCCTGGGGGCTGAGTCCCAGGCCGCGCGCCAGCTCCTGGAAGGTGGCCACCGCCGGAGTCGGCACCCGCCTCCTGTCCGGACTGCCGTAGTCCACCCGGAACAGGCCGAAGCGCGGCTCGTAGCCCTCCGCCCACTCGAAGTTGTCCATGAGGGACCAGTGGAAGTAGCCGCGCACGTCCACGCCCTCGTGGGCCGCGCGCACCAGCGCCTCGAAGTGCTCGCGCAGGAAGCCGGGCCGGCGCTCCCCCTTCCCGTCCGCCATGCCGTTCTCGGTGATGTAGATGGGAAGGCCCGCCCGCCCGTAGCGCTTCAGCGCCTGGTAGAGGCCCTCGGGGTAGATGTCCCAGCCCAGGTCGTTCACCGGCCGGCCCTCGGCCACGTACTGGCGCGACAGCGTGGGGCTGCTGAAGTCCGCGCGCACCATGTCCCGCGAGTAGTAGTTGAGCCCCAGGTAGTCGTACGAGCCCTTCAGGTCCGGCACCGCCTCGTCCATGTCCGCCATGCCCGGCACGGACATCTGGATGCGGCCGGTGCGGTTCACATCCACCAGCAGCTGATTGAAGAGGCGATCCGTGAAGCCCGCCATCACCCGATCCATGGGCGAGCGCGTGGCCGGCTGGAAGATGCGCACGTGGTGCGCGATGCCCACCCGCGTGGCGTGGCCGTCTCCATCCGCGTCCACCGTGTCGTGCTCGCGCAGCTCGCGCGCCATGCGGGCGTGGGCGCGGATCTGCCGCGCCAGCACCTGCAGCCCGAGCTTCCCGTCCTTCAACCCCGGCGGCCACTCGCCCTTCATGTAGCCGAACGCCATCAGCACGTTGGGCTCGTTGAGGGTGCACCACAGGTCCACCTCGGAGCCCAGCTTGCGGGCCACCCGGCGGGTGTAGGCGGCGATCCACTCCACCGTCTTCTCATTGGCCCACCCGCCCTGGGCGGCCACCCAGCGCGGCAGGGTGAAGTGGCTGAGCGTCACCATGGGTTGAATCCCCTGGGCGCGCAGCATCCGCATCCACTCCAGGTACCGGTCCGCCGCCGCCTCGTTCCACGAGCCCTCCTCGGGCTCGAGCCGGCTCCACTCCACGGACAGCCGGTAGGCATTGGCCCCCAGCTCGCGCAGCAGCGCCACGTCGCTGGAGAAGCGGTTCCACGAGTCACACGCCGCCCCGGACACGTCCCGGTGCTTGATGTGGGGCTTGCCGTCCGGGTACGAGCCCTTCTCCCACTCGGACCAGTCGTTGTCGTTGCCCCCCTCCACCTGGTGGCTGGCGGTGGCGGCGCCCAGCAGGAAGCCGGACGGCAGCACCTGCCGCGTGGGAGGCAGGGGCGCCAGACCGGACCGCGGAGGGGCCGGCGGATGGGGCGCCTTGACCAGGGAACCGAGGGCGATCTTCGCGGCGTGGAGCAGGCTCATGGGCGATCCCCTACCACGGGAGTCCACCCGTCCGGCAACCGGGAGCGTCCCGGGAGCGTCACGACGCTGGCAGCGGGCCCAGATAGTCGAGCGGATCCACCGGCTTGCCGCCGACACGCACCTCCAGGTGGAGCTGCGGGCCGCTCGTCTTGCCGGACTCGCCCACGGTGGCGATGACCTGGCCGCGCCGCACCTTCTGGCCGGTGCGCACGCGCAGGTCGCGGTTGTGCGCGTAGAGCGTGATGAGGTGTTCCGAGTGCTGGATGATGACGATGAGCCCGTAGCCGCGTTGCTCGCCCGCGTACAGCACGGAGCCTTCCTGGGCGGTCTTCACCGGCGTGCCCGCGGGCGCCGCCAGGTCGATGCCATCATGCGGCTCGCGGCCCTTCTTCCCGAAGCGGGCGTACAGCACCCCGCGCAGGGGCCAGTCCAACATGCCCTTCGTCTCCGGCACGGGGCGGGAAGACGCTGGAGGCGTCGTGGGCCGGGGCGTCTGACGTGACGGTGCCGTGACGACGACGGGAGGCCTGGGCGGACGCTCGGACGCGGGAGGCTTCGAGCCCGGCCCCGGCCGCTCCCGCTCGGGTTCCGGCGTGGGAGAGGACTCGGTGGCCACCCGCACCGGCTTCTCGAAGCCGGGGATGATCAGCTCCTGGCCCACGGCGAGGGTGCGCGGATCGGAGATGCCGTTGGCCTCGGACAGCTCCTCCACGGTGATGCCGTAGGTGCGGGAGATGCGGTACATCGTCTCGCCCGGGGCCACGGTATGCCGGACGGAGACGAGCTCCGGCTCCGGGTGGGGCTCGCGCAACTCTCCGAGCTCCACGGGGGGAGACTCGGAGACAGGCGCGGGAGTGGAATCAGCCACAACGGGAGGACGGGTGACGCCCTGCGCTACCGCGCAGCCGGTGGTGGCGAGCAGCGCGAGCAGCAGCAACCCCGCTGCCCGCGCCGGGCTGGCGCCCACCACCGCCAACCTCAGTCCCCTCCCTTGCTGAATCCCTCGAGGGTCCAACCCGACAACGCCGCCAGGGACTGGGTGTCGGTCAGCTCGAAGTTGAGGGGCGTCACCGAGATGCGGCGATCATCGTGCACGGCATTGCAATCGCTGCCGGGGATGTCCTCGTGCTCGTAGGTGCTGCCGCCGATCCAGTAGTACTTGCGGCCGCGCGGGTCTTCCTTCTCCACCACGTCGTAGCCGTACGAGTGACGGCCCAGGCGGGTGATGGCGTAGCCCTTGGGCTCGCCCCGGGGGATGTTGACGCTGAGCAGCATCCGGGCCGGCAGCTTGGGCTGGGCGAGCGCCGCCGCCACCAGCGAGCGGGCGAAACGCGCCCCGTGCTGGAAGTCGAACGGCGCACGCGACACCAGGCTGAAGGCGATGGACGGGATGCCCAGCAGCGCCGCCTCCCGGGCAGCCGCCACCGTTCCCGAGTAGTTGACGTCGTCGGCCAGGTTGGCCCCGTGGTTGATGCCGGACACCATGATCCGCGGGCGATCATCCTTCAGGAGGTGATGGATCGCCAGATAAGCGCTGTCCGCCGGGGTGCCATCCACGGCGAACCAGCGCTCCCGGACCTCGGTGATGCGCAGGGGGCGGTTGAGGGAGATGGAGTGCGAGGCCGCGCTCTGCTCGCGGTCCGGTGCCACCACCCACACCTCCCCCAGCGGGCTCACCGCGTCCGCCAGGGCGCGCAGGCCCTCGGAGAAGTAGCCGTCGTCGTTGGAGACCAGGATGCGAGGTTTCTTGTCGGCCACGTCTCTCTCGTTTCCTTACTTCAGGCCCTTGATGGCCCGCTTGCCCGCGTAACGCGCACCGGCGCCCAGCTCCTGCTCGATGCGCAGCAGCTGGTTGTACTTGGCGACGCGGTCCGAGCGCGACGCCGAGCCCGTCTTGATCTGCCCGCAGTCGAGCGCCACGGCCAGGTCCGCGATGGTGGTGTCCTCGGTCTCGCCCGAGCGGTGGCTCATCACCGAGGTGTAGCCGGCCTTGTGGGCCATGCGCACCGCGTCGAAGGTCTCGGTGAGGCTGCCGATCTGGTTCACCTTCACCAGGATGGAGTTGGCCACGCCGCCCTGGATGCCGCGGCCCAGGCGCTCCACGTTGGTGACGAAGAGGTCATCGCCCACCAGCTGGATCTTCTCGCCGAGCGCGTCGGTGAGGCCCTTCCAGCCCTCCCAGTCGTCCTCGGCCATGCCGTCCTCGATGGAGACGATGGGGTAGCGCGACACGAGCTGCTGGTAGTAGTCCATCATGCCCTTGGCGTCGAACTCCTTGCCCTCGCCCTTGAGGCGGTACTTCTTCGAGCCCTTGTCGAAGAACTCGCTGGCGGCCACGTCCAGCGCGAGGAACATCTGCTCGCCGGCCTTGAAGCCCGCCGCGGAGATGGCCTCCATGATGAGCTTGAGGGCCTCCTCGTTGGCCGGCAGGTCCGGGGCATAGCCGCCCTCGTCACCCACGCCGGTGGCCAGCTTGCGGCCCTTGAGGATCTTCTTCAGCGCGTGGAAGACCTCGGCGCCCCAGCGCAGGCCCTCGGAGAACGAGGGAGCGCCCGCGGGCACCACCATGAACTCCTGCACGTCCACGCGGGTGTCGGCATGGGCGCCACCGTTGAGGATGTTCATCAGCGGCACCGGCAGGGTGCGCGCCTGGGCCCCGCCCACGTAGCGGTAGAAGGGAACGCCGAAGGCATCCGCCGCCGCGCGCGCCGTGGCCATGGACACCGCGAGGATGGCGTTGGCGCCCAGCTTGCTCTTGGTGGGCGTGCCGTCCATCTCCAGCATCTGCTGGTCCACCGCGAACTGGTCCGCCGCGTCCATGCCCACCAGCTCGGGGGCGATGGTGTCCATGATGTGGGTGACGGCCTTGCGCACGCCCTTGCCCAGGTAGCGATCCTTCTCCCCGTCCCGCAGTTCGAGCGCCTCGTGCTCACCGGTGGAAGCACCGGAGGGTACCGCCGCACGGCCCTTGGCCCCACCCGCCAGGAAAACCTCGGCCTCCACGGTGGGGTTGCCGCGGGAGTCGAGCACTTCACGCGCCACGATTTGAGCAATCTCGGTCATGGCGCGGGGTTCTAGAGGACGGCTCCCGCCCTCGCAAGCTTGCTCGATGGGAGGGCTGCTACACTGTCGGCCCCCTGAAGGCTCTTCCCCCCCTCGCATGCCGCCTCCACGCCGACCCGTCACTCCTGGACCCGACCCCTACCCGAGCCAGCGTGGCCGAGGCGCGCTGCTGGGGCTCGCCGTGGGAGATGCGCTCGGCGTCCCCTTGAAGGCGCGGCTGCTCCCCGCCCCTCCCTTCCCCCAGCTGGCGGACGGGCCGCACCGCGCCCTCAAGGGAGGTGGCCCCTTCGAGCTGCGCAGGGGCCAGGTGGGCGAGAACGGGCAGATGGCGAGCTGCCTGGGCGTGGGCCTGCGCGAGCTGGGCACCTATGACGCGGATCAGCAGCTGCGCCGTTACCTCGCCTGGCAGGGGCACGCCGCCGGCCTGAGCGAGTACATGACCGAGGTGCTGACGGAAGTGGCCGAGTCCGGCCTCCCCAAGGCGACGGCGGGGCGGCGCGTGTGGCTGAAGGGCATGCGGCGCGTGGCCCACAACGGCAGCCTGGCGCGCACCGCGCCCCTCGGCGTCTTCTTCCACGAGGACACCCAGGCCCGCGTCCAGGCCTCGCTCGCGGACTCGGCGCTCACGCACTTCGACCCGCGCTGCCAGCTGGCGTGCGCCGCCTTCAATGGCTCCCTCGCGCACGCCCTCACCGCGGGCGAGCCGTTGAAGAAGGAGGACCTCATCACCGCCGCCATGAGCGGGCTGACGGTGGGCAGTGCGATCCTCGGCCGCTCGGCGGGCGACTACGTCCAGGAAGTCACGGTCGCCACCCAGGCCCTCAAGGAGGACCTGGCCGCGGCCCAGCAGGAGGATCCGATGCTCTACTGGCCGGACCTGCACATGCACCGGAAGCAGGACCACGTGCGGGTGGCCTTCCGGCTGGCCTACTGGGAGGTGCTGCACGCGCCCAGCTTCGAGACCGGACTGCTGGACGTCATCAACCGGGGTGGAGACGCGGACGCGAACGGGGCCGTCGCCGGAGCACTCCTGGGTGCATTCCACGGCGAGGACGCCATCCCGTCCGAGTGGCGGCACGGCGTGCTGGAGGCGTTGGGGCCCGGCTCGGGTCCGCTCGGCTCGCTCTACCACCCCCGCCAGCTGCTGCCGCTGGCGCCGGAGTGAGGCGGCCACAGGTACCAGGAAGCACGAAGCCCGCGTGGGCCGTCCCCGTGACAGGACGTCCACCGCGGGCCTCGGAATGACGCAAGCGGGACCGGCTCAGCCGAGCAGGTCGATGATGATGACGCCGCGCTGCGGCTTCTCGTCGTCGTCGGCGTCGGACCGGCGCTTGGGACGATCCTCGGGCAGCGGCAGCGGGATCTCCAGGGCGGGGCGATCCCGCTCTTCCCGGTTGCGTTCCCGGCGCTTGATTTCCTCGATGATGAAGGCGTCGAGCATGGGTTCGGTTTCTCCACTCAGCCTACGTACCCTGATGTACGCCCGCCATCCCGCTCCTGGTTTCCTGCCACCCTATCGGCTTCTGAGTACTTCAGATGCAAAGTAAGGACCCTGGTTCCTTCTGAATACGCGCAAGCAACCTCGTACGCTTGCCCGTCTACCACCCGGCACCTGGAGTTGGCGGAAATGTCCAGGAAACGATGTGGCCTCGAACCACCGGACGCCGAGAACGTTGACTCGATTCTAATCGAGCCAGCGCCCCCCGCAAGCGCTCCAACCGGACGGAGTCACCGGAACATCCGGAGTGACGGCTCTTGCGGGCTCCGGGCCGTCCACCCGCCTGCCCTCCGGCGGACCGGAGGGCATATGCCGCACAGCGTCGAAGCCGCTAGGCGCCCTCGGCCCGGCGCTTGAGGGCATCCAGCATCTTGGGCAGCGACTGGTCCACCAGGGCGTTGAGGATGGACTTGGGGACCAGGGGGCCCACGGTCACATCCACGCTGTAGGTGACCTTGGTGCGGCCCTCGCCTTCCGGCTCCAGCACCCAGCTGCCCTTGTTGTCCTTCATCACCTCGCCCTCCAGGAAGGACCAGGACATCCGCTTGGGCCGCTCCTCGCGGGCGAGGATGGTGTA
Source organism: Archangium sp. (assembly GCF_036277355.1). GTDB lineage: Bacteria > Myxococcota > Myxococcia > Myxococcales > Myxococcaceae > Archangium. The sequence continues at coordinate 19,645 of NZ_DASUNC010000065.1, read as the reverse complement.
GTGGATGGTCTTGATCTTGAAGTCCACCTCGTAGTGGATCTTCACCTCGTCGCCCTTGCGATCCGAGGTGCGGATCTTCTTCACCTCGCCGAGCCACTCGGGGTAGCGGTCGTAGGTGGTGACGATGTCGTAGACCTTCTCGGGCGGGGCGTTGACGACGATGCTCCGTGAGGCGCCAGGCATGGTGCGGGTCTCCTCGATGGGGGTTGCCTAGAAGTTGTAACCCGGCTTGCTGTCCAGGCGGTGACGAGACTGGATGAAACGCACCGTTCCGGTCTTGCTGCGCATGACCACCGAGTGCGTCTCGCAGCCGTTGCCGAAGAAGCGCACGCCGCGCAGGAAGTCGCCGGTGGTGACGCCGGAGGCGGCGAACATCACCTCGCCGCCCGCCAGCTCCTCGGCCGTGTAGATCTTCGAGATGTCGGTGATGCCCATGCGTTTGGCGCGGGCGATCTCGTCGTTGTTGCGAGGCACCAGGCGGCCCTGCATGTCGCCGCCCGTGGAGCGGATGGCCGCGGCGGTGATGACGCCCTCGGGGGCGCCGCCGATGCCCATCAGCACGTCCACGCCGGTGTCCTCGAAGCAGGTGGCGATGCCGCCGGCCACGTCTCCGTCATCGATGAGGCGGATGCGCGCGCCCGCGGCCCGCACCTCCTTGATGAGGTCCGCGTGCCGCTCGCGGTCGAGGATGACCACGGTGAGATCCGACACGTAGAGCTTCATCCGCTCCGCGATGGCGTGGAGGTTCTCGGTGGGGCTGCGGCGCAGGTCGATGGCGCCCCGGGCGCGGGGGCCCACGACGATCTTCTCCATGTAGGTGTCCGGCGCGTTGAGCAGCTTGCCCTTGCCGGCCATGGCCACCACGGAGATGCTGCCCGGACGGCCGTAGGCGCACAGGTTGGTGCCCTCGAGCGGATCCAACGCGATGTCCACCTCGGGATCCTCGGGGTTGCGCCGGCCCACCTTCTCGCCGATGTAGAGCATGGGGGCCTCATCGCGCTCGCCCTCGCCGATGACCACGGTGCCCTGGATCTGCAGGGCGTCGAAGGCCCGGCGCATGGCGTCCACGGCGGCCTGATCCGACTCGTTCTTGTGGCCGCGGCCCATGAGCCGGGCGGAGGCGATGGCCGCCATCTCGGTGACGCGCACGGCCTCCATTGCCAGGTTGCGATCCATTGTGTGTCTCCTTGGAAACGACGTGAAGAAGTGGGGACTCAGGGCGATTCGTGCAACAGGCGCACGACCGCGTCCGGCAGGCGGGTGGGCTTGCCATCGCGGCCCACGCAGGCGTGCACGGTGCGCCCGGTGCACAGGGGGGTATCCGGGCCCCCCTCGCGGAAGATCTCGTAGGTGAACGTCAGCGACACCCGCTTTACCTCGCTCACGCAGGGGCGCACGAGCAGCATGTCCTCGTAGCGAGCGGGCGACTTATAGGAGGCAGTGGCCTCCACCACGGGCAGGGAGAGCCCCTCGCGCTCCACCTCGCGGTAGCTGCCTCCGCGGGAGCGGAAGTACTCACTGCGAGCGAACTCGAAGTAGCGGAAATAATTGGCGTGATACACGACCCCCATCTGGTCCGTGTCGCCGTAGATCACTCGGATTCGTGCTTCGACCATGAGTCGCGGCGACCGTAACAGGGGAGTGTGCGCCCGGAAAGCATGGGGCTCGGGAGTTGGTTGCTTCTGAGCAAGAGGCATGGAGGATCCATATCCATGCTCCGTGTCCTGTTCCCGCTGCTGCTGCTCACCGCCCTACCCGCCCTGGCCACGCCCCCCCGTTTGACGCTCTTCATCACGGTGGATGCGATGGGCTCGGATCTGCTGCTGCGCACGAAGCCGCGCCTCAAGGGAGGGCTGCGGCAGCTCATCGACTCGGGGGCCTTCTACCCGTACGCGCGCTATGGCTACGCCAAGCCGCGCACCGCGCCGGGCCATACCACCCTGGCCACCGGGGCCAACCCCTGGCGCCACGGCATCGTGGACAATCGGATCATCGACCGGGCCACGGGCAAGCCCGAGCGCGTCTTCCCGGATCCAGCGCACCCGGTGTTGGAGGCGCCCCTCTCCCAGGAGGACGTGAGCCCGGCCAACCTCATGGCGGAGACGTTCGCGGACCGGCTGCGGCTGTCCACGCAGGAGCAGGGCAAGGTCATCGCGTTGTCGGGCAAGGCGCGCTCGGCCATCCCGCTGGCGGGCCGGCTCGGCCAGGCCTACTGGTTCGACGAGACGGTGGGAAAGTTCACCACGGGCACCTGGTACACGAAGGAGTTGCCGGGCTGGCTGAAGGCCTTCAACGCGGCCAACCCCGCCGAGGCGTGGTTCAACAAGACGTGGGAGCCGCTGCTGCCCCGCACCGCGTACGTGGGGGAGGATGACCGGCCCTACGAGGGCGAGCACTACGGGCTGGGGCGTGTGTTTCCGCATCCCCTCACCGGCGGCCTCCCCTCCCCTGGCCCCCAGTCCTATACCGCGTTCGCCATCTCCCCCCTGTCCATGGACCTGGTGGTGAAGGCGGCCCGGGCGGCCATCGAGGGCGAGAACCTGGGCAAGGACGAGGTGCCGGACGTGCTCACGGTGAGCTTCAGCGCCACGGATCGCGTCTTCCACCAGTACGGCCCCAACTCGTGGGAGATGCAGGACACGATGCACCGGCTGGACAAGGCGGTGGGAGATCTGGTGGCCCTGGCCGAGCGCGCCGCGGGCGGGCGGGCCAACCTCCTGGTGGTGCTCTCGGCGGACCACGGCGGCGCGGCGGTGCCCGAGCACTGGGCGGCCTCGGGCGTGGATGCCGAGCGGGTGGATCCGCGAGCCCTCTCCAAGGGGTTGACCGAGGCGCTGCGCGCGCGGTTCGGCGGAGACGTCACGGCCACCGTCGAGGAGCTGGACGTGTACCTGGGCGGCAAGACGCTGGAAGGAGGCAAGGTGGACGGGGCGGCGGTGCGGCGGGCCGCGGCGGCCTGGCTGGCGAAGCAGCCGGCCATCACGCTGGCGGTGGCGAGCGACGACCTCTACACGACGCCGGACGTGGCGGGGTGGGTGGAGCCCCTGCGCAAGGGCTACTACCCGGGGCGCAGTGGCGACGTGCTGTACGTGGTGAAGCCCTTCCACGTCATCAGCGCCGAGTCCGTCGGCACCAACCACGGCACCCCGTACGCGTACGATCAGCTCGTGCCCCTCGTGCTGGCGGGCAAGGGAGTGAAGCCGGGCATCTACCCGCGGGAGATCAGCACCACGGACGTGGCGCCCACCGTGGCGGCGGCGCTGGAGATGAACCTCCCCGCGTCGGCCGAGGGAGAGCCTCGTTACGAAGCCCTCGTCCCCAGCCGCTGAGCGGACGGCCTACCGCGCCTGGACGATCTCCAGGGAGAGGTCCATGGCGCGCGCCGAGTGGGTGAGCGCGCCCATGGACACGAAGTCCACGCCGAGCTTCGCCAGACGAGGCAGGCGCTCCAGGGTGATGCCGCCGGAGACCTCGAGCGGGATGCGGCCGGCCGTGAGCTCCACGGCGCGGCGGATCTGCTCGTCGTCCATGTTGTCGAGCATCACCACGTCCGCACCCTCCTCCAGCGCCTCGGCGAGCTGATCGAGGTGGGTGACCTCGATTTCGATCTTCACCAGTTGAGGCGCGTTGGTGCGGGCGCGGCGGAGCGCCTCGCGGACGGAGCCGCCCACGGCCGCGATGTGGTTGTCCTTGATGAGGACGCCATCGAAGAGGCCGAAGCGGTGGTTGAAGGCACCACCGGCCTTCACGGCCTGCTTGGACAGCGAGCGCATGCCGGGGGCGGTCTTCCGCGTGTCGAGGATGCGCAGCTTGGTGCCGCGCACCGCGGCCATGACCTGCTGGGCCATGGTGGCCATGCCCGAGGTGCGCTGGACGATGTTGAGGGCGGTGCGCTCGGCGGTGAGGAGCGCACGCATGCGGCCGTGAACCCGGGCCACGAGGGCCTTGGGTTGCACCTCCTGTCCGTCGCGCGCGAGGAGCTCGACCTTGACGTCGGGATCCACGCGCACGAAGACGCGGGCGAAGGTGTCCAGCCCGGCGAGCACGAGCCGCTCCTTGGCGATGAGCTCGGCGGAGCCCATGGCGTCCGCGGGGACGAGGGCTTCGGTGGTGATGTCGCCCGCCGCCCCGAGGTCTTCCTCCAGGGCGAGCGAGATGAGGCGATCCAGGAAGGCATCCATGTGAGTCGCGTCTCCGATCGAGGTCAGCGCCGGGCCTTGGCCGGAGCCTTCTTGGCCGCGGCCTTCTTCGCCGGTGCCTTGCTGGCAACAGCCTTCTTGGCCGGAGCCTTCTTGGCTGGAGCCTTCTTGGCCGCGGCCTTCTTCACCGGAGCCGCCTTCTTGGCCGCCGCCTTCTTCACGGGGGCCGCCTTCTTGGCTGCTGCCTTCTTCACAGGAGCCGCCTTCTTGGCTGGAGCCTTCTTGGCCGCCGCCTTCTTCACGGGGGCCGCCTTCTTGGCCGCCGCCTTCTGTGCCGGCTTCGGAGGCGGAGCCGGCTTCGGGGCCGGAGTCGGCTTCGGAGTCGGGGTTGGAGTCGGCTTCGGGGTCGGAGTCGGCTTCGGCTTCGGGGCCGGAGTCGGCTTTGGGGCCGGGGCTGGGGTCGGCTTCGGGACCGGAGCCGCCTTCTTGGCGGGGGCCTTCTTCTCCGCCGAAGCCCTGACGGGCGAGGCCTCGGGGGCGACCTTGGCCTTCACCTCGCCCTGGGCGGTGTCGCCCTTGCGCTCGGCCCTGGCCGGAGCCTCTCCGGCTTCCGCCTCTCCGATCGCGTGGCCGTCCCCGTCGTCCTCGTCGAACTCCTCGTCGATGGCCTCGAACTCCTCGTCGTCCTCGTCCACGACGGTCGTCGTCTCGACGGCACCCGCTTCGGTCTCCACGGCCTCGGCCTCGACGGCACCCGCCTCGGCCTTGACGACCTCACCCTCTGCGTCCGCCTTGCTGGCGCTGGGCTCGGGAGCCGGCGTCTCGGCCTCGGCGGGCGTGCTCGTGTCGGGAGCGAGCCGCTTCAGGCTGTCCTGCAGCTTGGAGATGCGCGCCGTGAGCTCCTCGACGCGGGCCTTGTCCTTCTCCACCACGTCCGGAGGCGCCTTGGCGACGAAGTTGGGGTTGTCCAGCTTGCGCTGGATGCCGCCCAGTTCCTGCTCGGAGCGGGAGATCTCCTTGGTGAGGCGCTCGCGCTCGGCATCCACGTCGATGAGGCCGGCGAGCGGGACGAAGACCTCCATCCGCGGGCCCACGAAGGCCGCGGACTGCGCGGGCTTGGGTCCCGGAGCGGAAATCCGCAGCTCGCCCAGGCCGGCCAGGGGCATCAGGTAGCCGCGCGAGCGCTCGAGCAGCTCGCGGGTGCGCGCATCCGCGCTCTGCACGTACGCGGTGATGCGGGCCGAGGGCGGCAGGTTGCTCTCGCCGCGGATGTTGCGCAGGCCCTCGATGGCGGCGATGACCGGGCCCATCTGCTCCTCGGCGGCGGCGTCCACGAGCTGCGCATCCGGCTCGGGGTACGAGGCGATCATGAGGGAGTCGGTCTCCCGCTCCATCGGCAGCTTCTGCCAGATCTCCTCGGTGATGAAGGGCATGAAGGGGTGGAGCAGCCGGAGGATGCGGTCCAGGCAGAAGACGAGCACCGCGCGGGTGTTGTCCTTGGCCTTGGCGTCCTCACCGTAGAGCGCGCCCTTGGCCAGCTCGATGTACCAGTCACAGAACTCGGCCCAGAGGAACTGGTAGAGGGTGGAGGCGGCCTCGCCGAAGTTGTAGGCCTCGAGCGCGGTGCGGGTCTCCGTGGTGGCGCGCTGCAGCCGGGAGATGATCCACCGGTCCGCCAGGGTGAGCTCGCGATCGGTGATGCGCCTCTCGTTCTCGAGCTTGAAGTCGCCCATGTTCATCAGGGCGAAGCGGCTGGCGTTCCACAGCTTGTTGGCGAAGGCCTTGTAGCCGGCCACGCGATCCAGCGAGAGCTTGATGTCGCGGCCCTGCTGGGTGAGCGAGGCCAGGGTGAAGCGCAGCGCGTCCGCGCCGTGGGCGGGCATGCCCTGGGGGAACTTGTTGCGCAGGTTCTTGTTGAGCTGATCGGCCGGAGCGCCCAGGACGATGTCGAGGGGATCGATCACGTTCCCCTTCGTCTTGGACATCTTCTCGCCCTTCTCGTCGCGCACCATCGCGTGCAGGTACACGGTGCGGAAGGGCACGTCCTTCATGAAGTGCAGGCCGAACATCATCATCCGGGCGACCCAGAAGAAGAGGATGTCGTGGCCCGTCTCCATGACGGAGTTGGGGTAGTAGGCCTTCAGCTCGGGGGTCTGCTCGGGCCAGCCCAGGGTGCTGAAGGGCCACAGGCCCGAGGAGAACCACGTGTCGAGCACGTCCGGGTCCTGCTCCAGGCGAGAGCCGCCGCACTTGGGGCACGCCTCCGGCGCGGTGCGTGAGACGTGGGGCTCGGCGCGCGAGTAGTCGATGCCGCCGGTGGCCTCCAGGCGCGGGCTGCACTCGGCGCAGTACCAGGCCGGAATCTGGTGGCCCCACCACAGCTGGCGGCTGATGGTCCAGTCGTGGATGTTGCGCATCCAGTGGAAGTACGTGTTCGTCCACGACTCCGGGATGATCTTCGTGCGGCCCTGCTCCACCGCCTCGATGGCGGGCCTGGCGAGCGGCTCGATCTTCACGAACCACTGCGGAGACAGGCGCGGCTCCACCACGGTGGCGCAGCGCTGGCAGCCGCCCACGGACAGCTTGTGCGGCTCCTCCTTCTCCAGCAGGCCCTGGGCGGTGAGGTCCTCGAGGATCTTCTTGCGCGCGGCGAAGCGCTCCAGGCCCGCGTACGCACCGCCCTCCTTGTTGATGCGCGCGGCCTCGTCCAGGACGTTGAGCATGGGCAGGTGGTGCCGCAGGCCCGTCTGGTAGTCGTTGAAGTCATGGGCGGGCGTCACCTTCACCACGCCGGTGCCGAAGGCCGGATCCACCAGCTCGGCGTCGGCGATGATGGGGATTTCGCGGCCGGTGAGCGGCAGCACCACGAACTGGCCGGCGAGCCCCTGGTAGCGCTCGTCGTCGGGGTGGATGGCCACGGCGGTGTCGCCGAGCATCGTCTCCGGGCGGGTGGTGGCGACGGTGAGCTTCCGGTCGCTGCCCTTCACCGGGTACTGGATGTGCCAGAGCGAGCCCTGCTTCTCCTCGTGCTCGACCTCCAGGTCGCTGAGGGCGGTGTGGCACGAGGGGCACCAGTTGATGAGCTTCTGGGCGCGGTAGATGAGGCCCTCTTCGTACAGGCGGACGAAGACCTCGCGCACCGCGGCCGAGACACCCGGATCCATGGTGAAGCGCTCGCGGCTCCAGTCCAGGCTGGCGCCGAGCACCTTGTGCTGCTCGCGGATGCGGTTGCCGTACTTGTTCTTCCACTCCCAGACGCGCTCGAGGAACTTCTCGCGGCCCAGGTCGTGGCGGGACTTCTTCTCCTTCTCCTTGAGCTCGCGCTCCACCACCATCTGCGTGGCGATGCCGGCGTGGTCCGTGCCAGGCACCCAGAGGGCGTTGAAGCCGCTCATGCGCTTCCACCGGATGAGGATGTCCTGGATGGTGGCGGTGAGCGCGTGGCCCAGGTGGAGGCTGCCCGTCACGTTGGGCGGCGGCAGCACGATGCAGAAGGCGGGCTTGTCGGACGCGGGGTCGGCGCGGAAGTAGTTCCGCTCCATCCAGCAGGCGTACCAGCGAGCCTCGACCTCCTTCGGGTCATAGGCCTTGGGCAGTTCGGTCGTATCGCTCATGGAAAACGAGAACCGGCCCACGCGGGCCGGTGGAAGGACCGGCCCGACGAGGGCCGGTCGGGGTGAGAAAGCAGCTACGAAGATGGGAGCTCAGTGCTTCGTCTCGCGGTCCTTGATCAACCGCTCCAGCTCCTCGCGGATGATCGTCTCGGCCAGCTGGGGAACGACCTCCCAGGCGATCTTCTCGATGACCTCGCGGGAGGCCTTGGAGAGGGCCTCGCGCAGCAGGGCCTCGCCACCATCGGCGGCGGGAGCGTGCCGGGCCTCCGCGACGGGCGCCGGAGTGCGGGCCGGCGCCGGAGCGATGGGCTCGGGCTCATCGAGCGAGAGCTCCTCCAGGCCACTGGCCTCGGCCGGCTCCTCGATGGGAGCGGGCTGGGCCGCGGGGGCACCCAGACCGAACGGATCCCTGCCGCGGCCCGCGGCGGGAGGCGCCGCCGTGGGCAGCGCCGTGGCACCCGGAGGACGAGGCAGACCGCCCGTCGGCATGCCCGCGGTGGGAGAGGCCCCAGGCCCCGGCATTCCCGGACGCGGCATGCCCGGAGCGCCCGGACCCGGCGGCATGCCCGGTCCCGGAGGACGCGCCATGCCCGGAGCACCCGGACCCGGCGGCATGCCCGGTCCCGGCATCCCCGGACGAGGACCCGGACCCGGCGGCATGCCCGGCCCCGGAGGACGCGCCATGCCCGGAGCGCCCGGCCCCGGCGGCATGCCCGGCCCCGGCATCCCCGGACGAGGACCCGGCCCCGGCGGCATGCCCGGCCCCGGAGGACGCGCCATGCCCGGAGCACCCGGCCCCGGGGGCACACCCGGACCCGGCATGCCCGGCCCCGGAGGACGCGGCACGCCAGGGCCCGGAGGACCGGCGGGACGCTGCGGCTGCGGGGCGGCGGTGGGGCCACTGGAGATGACCTGGGTGGCGGCGGAGGCGGGCATGGTGTTGGACTTCTGCCCCACCAGCGTCTTCACCTTGTCGAGCAGCACCTGGCTCTCGAAGGGCTTGGTGATGTGGTCGTCCGCCCTGGCCGCACGCGCACGGGCCTCGTCGAAGGCCTCGAAGGTACCGGCCAGCAACAGCACGGGGATGCTCTGCGTGGCCGGATCGTTCTTGAGTGCCTCGCAGACCTCGTAGCCGTTCTTGCCCGGCATCATCACATCCGCGAGCACCACGTCCGGACGCAGCTCGCGCGACCGGGTGATGGCGTCCAGCCCGTTGTCGACCGCGGTGACCTGAAAGTCCTCGGTCGCGAAGATCATCCCGATCACCTTGCGGATGGTGAGCGAGTCATCGGCGACCAGCAGATTCTTGGGCATCGGTTCGGGCCTCGGGGGTCCAAACCCCCTGGAATTCGGTGAGAAATCGGGACGATGCGTCCCACTGTCAAGCCGGGCAGCTTACGGTTGGGCACCCGGGCCTTCAAGAAAACAAGCGGCTGCTCAAGAAAACATGCGCCGCAGGTCCAGAAAGAGCACGGGGCCGGGCACGCCGGGCGCGGTGAACTCCCCCGGCTCCCCTGCGGGCTCGAAGCGGGGGTGGACGCCCAGCACGCGCGAGGCGCACAGCCCCAGGCTCCGGCCCTCCAGCTCGGCCAGCACCAGGAAGTCCTCCGCCCGGGAGGGGCCTCCCAGCAGCGCCGGCGCCGAGTACAGGGGCCAGAGCGCCTGGCCATGGGGCATGACGCCCGCGACCGCCCCACTCCGCCCCGGCAGCGCGCTGAAGGCGGGCCCGCGCATCACCACCTGGGACACCCAGGACAGTGGGACACCAAACAAACGCCCCTGCGACTCGAAGACGAGCGAGCGTTCAGGCGCCAACTCGGTGAGCCGTACGGGGAGCTGCGGAGGGGGGCGCACGGTGCCGGGCTCGTGGGGGAGCGCCTCGGCGTTGATCTCCAGGTAGAGCCGCTCCTTGTGGAGCACGGCGCTGCGGCTGAGCGCGGCCAGCGTGCCGCCCAGGCCCGTGGGCAGCAGGAAGTGGGGAGCCGGGGCCACGTCCGTCACCTCGACGATGGAGCGGACGCGGACGGCCAGCGTGGGGCTGACGTCGAAGACCACGACCATGCCCGGGGTCTGCTCCGGCTCGCCGCCGAGCAGCACGGACAAGTCCTTCACCTCGAGCACACCGCGCAGACTGGTCTCATCGGGTCCCGGCGCGGCGACCTCCATGACGGAGGTGGCCTCGACGGAGAAGCGGGTGTCGCCCGCTTCCATCAGGAGACAGAGCCGGCGTCCGCTTTCGTAGGGAGGCACGGAGGCAGGCTAGCAGCCCCGGAGCCGGGGTGGTAAGCCCTTCGGTGAGATGGCGCGCCTCCTCCTCGTGGATGACGAAAAAATCGCCCGGGCCCTGTACGGCGACTACCTGCGTGGGGTGGGCCACGACGTCACCGCCGTGGCCAGCGTCCAGGAGGTCAAGGAGGCGCTGGCCCAGGCCCCCTACGACGTGGTGGTGACGGACCTCATCCTCCCCACCGGGGACGGGATGGAGGTGCTGCGCCACACCAAGGAGCACTACCCGGGCATCGAGGTGATCGTCATCACCGGCCTGGACAAGGTGGATCCGGCGGTGCGCGCGATCAAGAGCGGGGCCTCCGAGTACCTCGTCAAGCCGGTGGCGCCCGAGGTGCTCCAGCACGCCGTGAACCGGGCGCTCGCCACGCGCGAGCTGCTGACGGAGAACGCGGCGCTGCGCCGGTACGTCTCCCTGTTGGAAACGGGACAGCGCATCTCCACCACGCTCGACCGGGCCCGGCTGACGGAGACCGCCTGCGCCGCCTTCCTCTCCAGGGCCTCGGCCGGCGCCGCCCTGCTGTTCCAGTGTGATGGCAGCGGCCGGACGCGGCTGCTGGGCACCCAGGGGCTGAGCAGTCAGACGCAGGAGGCCACCCTCATCACCTCCGTGGCGCCGCGGCTGGGCACGTCCCGGGAGGTGCGGGTGCTGGAGGGGCTGCCGGGCCTCTGGCCGCGCGCCCTCGCCGTGCCCGCCATCGAGGGGGAGGATCTGCTCGGCCATGCCGTCCTCCTCTACCCCGGCTCTCCGCCCGAGGGCATCGCCGAGGCCACGGGCTTCCTCGCCCGCTGTCTGGCGCTCGCCCTGCGCAACCTGGGCCGCATCGCCGAGGTGGAGGACCTGGCCTACCTGGACGACCTCACCCACCTCTTCAACACGCGCTACCTGCACCTGGTGCTGGACCGCGAGGTGAAGAGCGCCCAGCAGACCCAGGGCGTCTTCAGCCTCCTCTTCCTGGACCTGGACTACTTCAAGAGCGTCAACGACACCCACGGGCACCTGGTGGGCTCGCAGTTGCTGGTGGAGATGGCGCGGGTGCTCAAGGGGTGCGTGAGAGACAGGGACGTGGCGGTGCGCTACGGCGGCGACGAGTACGTGGTGCTGCTGCGGGGTACCGACTCGGGCGGGGCGCTGAAGGTGGCCGAGCGCATCCGGCGCACCGTGGAGAACCACCGCTTCCTCGCGCGCGAGGGCCACTCGTTGGCGCTCTCCACCTGCATCGGCATGGCCAGCTTCCCCGAGCACGCGCAGGACAAGGCCACGCTGTTGGACCTGGCGGATCGCGCCATGTACCGGGGCAAGAAGGGCAGCCGCAACGTCGTCTACATGGCGGCCCGCGACTTGGAGGCCACGCCCCAGGCCCGCCACAGCCAGCCCACCGGAAGCTGAGCCGGGCTCAGCGCCGCAGCGAGCCCACCGTCAGCCGCTTGTCCAGGCCGGGCTCGGGCGCGGCGGAGCCCCCGCCCCCCCCCTCGCCCGCGGACTCCACCGCCTCGTGCGAGGCGCCGGAGACGATGAGCCGGTACTTTTCCGACATCACCTTGATGTGCTCGGCCTGGGCGGGATCCAGGCGGGCGATCAGCTCCCAGAAGAGCGCGGCGTGCTCGCGCTCCTCGTCCATGACGTGACGGAGGATGGCCTTGGCGTCCTCGTTGTCCGTGGCGTCGATGTGGGCGGCGTAGAGGTTGATGGCGTCCAGCTCCGCCTCCATGTCCAGGCGGATGGCGCGGGCCAGCTCCGAGTCCGTCAACTTCCTGGGCACCATCGCGTGGAAGGGATTGGTCTGCGGCATGAAGGACTCCCCGGGCACATACGGTGAGTATGAGCGGAAGGTGTGGCGCCAGCAGCATCCGTGCGCCAGGGGCCGCTGGTCAACGGATTCCAGCGGCTCGCGTTGCGGCCGGGCGGGTGGCTCGGCCATGCTGATGAACCATGGACATCCCGGTCCCGCTCGCGCACCTGCTGCAGGCCCTGGAGGCGGGAGATCTGCCGGCGGCGAAGGCCGCCGCCGCGGAGCTGCAACGCACCAGCACGGTCTCCACCCAGCTCGCGGCCGAAGTGCTCCACGAGCTCCGCCAGCCGCTGTTGGGGGTGAAGGCCTATACCCAGATGCTGTCCGAGGAGATCGGCACGCGCGGCCCCCTGAAGCAGATGCTGGCCCAGGTGGAGCGGATGGAGCAGATCATCTCCGACTTCACCCGGCTGGCCAGCGAGCGCCCCGCGCCGCAGCAGGCCGTGTCGCTGGTGACGCACGTGCAGGCGGCGACGCGCGCCTTCGGCCTCAACCCGGACTCCGCCCGCGTCACGCTCCAGGTGGAGGCGCCCGAGGACCTGACCGTCCAGGGCAATGGCCGGCTGCTGGAGCAGCTCACCCTCAACCTGCTCAACAACGCGCGCGACGCGGTGTCGGGGCCGGGGCGCGTGAAGGTGGTGCTGGGGCGCGAGGGAACGTCGCCGGTGATGTACGTGGCGGACTGGGGCCCGGGCGTCTCCGAGGCCGTGCGCCACCGCCTCTTCGAGCCCTATGTGACGGGCAACAAGCGCGGCACCGGGCTGGGGCTCGCGGTGTGCCGGCGCATCGCGCAGGAGCACCATGCGCGGCTGGAGCTCGTCCCCTCCTCGGTGCTGGCGGCTCAACCTCCGCCCACCACCGTCTTCCGCGTCCTCTTCCCCGCCCCGGGCTCGCTCCCGGTGGCCTCCCCCTGCCCTGCCCCGGGCGCCCCCGCGCCCACGCAGGCCCCCGCGCGCCGCCGCCTGCTGGTGGTGGATGACGAGGAGATCATCCGCAGCGTCTTCAAGGACCTGATGGGCCGGGAGTGCGAGGTGCTCGAGGCCGCCACCGCCGAGGACGCGCTCGAGCAGCTGAAGCGGGGAGCGGTGGACCTCATCGTCACGGACAAGAACCTGCCGGGCCTCTCGGGCCTGGAGCTGGCGCAGCAGGCGCGCCGGTTGGATCCCCACTCGCGCGTCATCCTGATGACGGGCTACCCCTCGCTGGTGACGGCGCAGCAGGCCATGGAGCTGGGGCTGCTGGACTACCTGCTCAAGCCCTTCGACGACATCCGCGAGGTGCGCACGAAGCTGCGCGAGGCCCTCACGCAAGCCGCGCCCCCCCGGCGGGCACAGCCCCCGGCGAGCCGCCGCGTGGACGTCTTCGAGGAGAGCCCCGCCGCGGCCCGGCGGCTCACCGAGGCGCTCGCCCTGCTGGGACTGGAGGCGCGGGTGCTGACGGGCGCGCCCGCGGAGCCCACCGCGGAGGCCCCGGCGGCCGTGGTGGTGAGCTGGGAGCTGCCTGGCGCCTACGGGAAACAGGCGTTGGACCTGGCGCGGAAGCAGGCCCGGGGAGCCCCCTTCGTGGTGCTCGCCGGGTACCTCTCGCAGGAGCTGGTGCTGGAGGCCCTGCGCGCGGGTGCGTCCGGGTGCCTGCCCCGGGACCTGGATGCCCGGGAGCTCGGCCACGAGCTGTCCCGCCTCCTGGGCGCTCCCTCTCCCTCTGGGAGAGGGCCGGGGTGAGGGTCTTCCCTCCGCGTCCACCGAGTCCCCGAAACACCACGGCCCCGAGCACCTCCTCGAGGGAGGCACCCGGGGCCGGGAGCTCAGCTCAAGTCACTGAAGCTCAGTACTCCAGATCGTCGCCGCCGTAGTCCGGGGCGCCGCCAGCCGCCGCGCCCTTGGCCTTCTTCTTGGGACGATCGGCGACCATGGCCTCGGTGGTCAGCAGCAGCGAGGCGACGGAGGCGGCGTTCTGCAGCGCGGTGCGCTCCACCTTGGTGGGGTCGATGACGCCGGCCTTCTCCAGGTCCTCGAACACGTCCGTGCGGGCGTTGTAGCCGAACGCGCCCTGGCCCTCGCGGACCTTGTTGATGATGACGGCGCCCTCGAGGCCCGCGTTGGAGGCGATCTTCCGCAGCGGCTCCTGCAGGGCCTTGCGGATGATGTCCACGCCGAAGTCCTGCTCCCCGCCCAGCTTCATCTTGTCCAGGGCGGCCAGGGTGCGCAGGTAGGCCACGCCGCCGCCGGGGACGATGCCCTCCTCCACGGCCGCGCGGGTGGCGTGCAGCGCGTCCTCGACGCGGGCCTTCTTCTCCTTCATCTCCGTCTCGGTCGCGGCGCCCACGTGGATGACGGCCACGCCGCCGGCCAGCTTCGCCAGCCGCTCCTGCAGCTTCTCGCGATCGTAGTCGCTGGTGGTCGTCTCCATCTGGCCGCGGATCAGCTTGATGCGGCCCTCGATGGCCTCGCGCTTGCCGGCACCGTCGACGATGGTGGTGTTGTCCTTGTCGATGGTGATGCGCTTGGCGCGGCCCAGGTCGTTGAGCGTGAGGGCGTCGAACTTGTGGCCCAGCTCCTCGCTCACCACCGTGCCACCCGTCAGCGTGGCGATGTCCTGCAGCATCTCCTTGCGGCGATCACCGAAGCCCGGGGCCTTCACGGCGGCCACGTTCAGCACGCCGCGGATCTTGTTCACCACCAGGGTGGCCAGGGCCTCGCCCTCCACGTCCTCGGCGATGATCAGCAGCGGCTTGCCCGAGCGCGCCACCTGCTCGAGCACGGGGATGAGGTCCTGCATCGCCGAGACCTTCTTCTCGCTGATGAGCAGGTAGGCGTCATCCAGCACGGCCTCCATGCGGTCCCGGTTGGTGACGAAGTAGGGGGACACGTAGCCGCGGTCGAACTGCATGCCCTCGACCACGTCCAGCGTCGTCTCCAGGCCCTTGCCCTCCTCCACCGTGATGACGCCCTCCTTGCCCACCTTCTCCATGGCGTCGGCGATGATGGTGCCGATCGTCTCGTCGCCGTTGGCGGAGATGGTGCCCACCTGGGCAATGGCCTTCTTGTCGGCCGTGGGCTTGGACAGCTTCTTCAGCTCGGCGACCACCGTCTCCACGGCCTTGTCGATGCCGCGCTTGAGGTCCATCGGACTGTGGCCGGCGGCCACCAGCTTCAGGCCCTCCTCGTAGATGGCCCGGGCCAGCACCGTGGCCGTCGTGGTGCCGTCACCGGCCTTGTCCGATGTCTTGGACGCCACCTCCTTGACCATCTGGGCGCCCATGTTCTCGAACTTGTTCTCGAGATCGATCTCCTTGGCGACCGTCACACCGTCCTTGGTCACCGTGGGCGAGCCGAACGACTTCTCGATCACCACGTTGCGGCCCTTGGGACCGAGCGTCACCGCCACCGCGTCCGAGAGGGTGCGCACGCCGCGCAGGATCGCCTCGCGGGCGGACTGGTGGAAGAAGATCTCCTTGGCTGCCATCGTAACCTCCTGAAAAAATTGAAGAATGGACTACGCGGGCCGGGGTGCGGGGATTAGCACTCGGCCCAGGCGAGCGCCAAAATAAGAGCCGGCCCCGGGTTGTCAACACGGAAGGAAGTGGCTGTGGGGGAGCGGACGGCCCGGGTGGAGGGCGGGCTACTCGGCGAAGCGCACGAGGTTGAGAAGCTGATTGAAGTCCAGGGGCTTCTCCAGCGTCATGGCCACGCCCTTGCGCAGGCCCTTGTCGTGCACGTTGCCATCGGCGTTGCCCGTCATGAGGATGACGGAGGTGCCCTGGTGACGGGGGTCCGCCTTGAGCATCTCGGTGAACTGGATGCCGTCCATGTGGGGCATCCGGTAGTCACTGATGACGAGGCCCACTTCGTGACGCTCGAGGATGTCGAGGGCCTGCAAGGCGTCTGCCGCGGAATAGACGGTGTAGCCGTGCTTCTCCAGGAACCGAGAGAGCAGCGTGCACAGCTCGACGTCATCATCCACGACCAGAATGTTCACGGGCCCTTACGAGGGAGGCAGGGGGCCGCGGAACGTAACAGCCGTGACGCACGTTGACAACGCGCGGAAGGGGTTCGTATGTCGCCGCACATGGGGAAGCGTACGTCGAAGCAGGCGGCGCCGTCGGACGTGGAGGTTCGGCTCGACGGGGTGGCGGCGGCATTTGAAGAGGGCGCCTACGAGGAGGCCCTGGCCGGAGCGGAGGCGCTGCTGGCCAAGGCCCCGGGGCTGCCGGAGGCCCTGCACTGGCGCTCGGCCACCCTGGCGGAGCTGGGGCGGATGGAGGAGGCCCTGGAGGCATACGGGAAAGCCCTCAAGGCGGCCCCGGATGACCTCGAATTGCTGCTCGGGGCGGCCGAGTGCCTGGTGTGCCGGGCGGGAGACGACCGCGAGGCGGTGGAGGAGGGCCTGGAGCTGTGCGCCCGGGGCCGGAAGCTGGCCCAGCGGGCGGGCGACGTGGAGCTGCTCTTCGAGTTCCTCCTGTTGGAGGGCACCGGGCTGAACCAGGTGGGCGAGTGTGCGCGGGCGATGGGGAGCCTGGACGCGGCGCTGGGGCACGTGCCGAGGTCGGTGGAGGCGCGGCTGGAGCGGGCGATTGCCCTGTTCGAGCTGTGCCGGTTCGAGGAGGCGCAGGCGGCGTTCGAGGAGGTGTTGAGGGACGCGGCGGACGAGCCGTGGGCGCACCACTACCTGGGACTGCTGGCGGAGCGGCGGGGAGATGGGAAGGAGGCGCGCAAGCGGTTCGGGAAGGCGCAGGCGGTGGCGCCCCAGGAGTTCCCCCCGCCGGTGGAGCTGGGCGAGGAGGCCTTCGACAAGGCGGTGGAGGACGCGGTGAAGGCGCTGCCCGGGCACGTGAAGGAGTACCTGGACAACGTCACCATCGCGGTGGAGGAGATTCCCAAGGACGAGGATCTGCTGGGGGAGAGTCCGCCGCTGTCGCCGTGCATCCTGGGGGTGTTCCGGGGCTCGCCGGTGGGCGAGCGCCACAGCATCCTGGGGAACTTCGACCCCTACCCCGCGTCCATCGTGCTGTACCAGAAGAACCTGGAGCGCTTCGCGAAGACGCGCGAGGAGCTCCTCGAGCAGATCGGCATCACGGTGATGCACGAGGTCGGGCATTTGATGGGGCTGGACGAGGATGACTTGTGGCAGCGCGGGTTGGATTGAAACGCGGCGTTGACGCGGGAGGCACGGCCCGGCAGTAATCGCGAGTGGTAGGACCTCCGGACCTGGTGGCCGGCCCGGTCTTCAAAACCGGTGGGGGGCATGGAGACATGTCCCTGGGAGGTTCGATTCCTCTGTCCTACCGACCCCTATTCTCCTCTAAGAATGGGCGTTTGCGGCGGGTGAGCCCTTGGGCCCAGGTGTTCACCAGCGTTCGGGGGCGTCCGTTCGATTACGTCCCTTTTACGTCCCTCAAGAGGGCAGCCCCTTCGCTTTCATCCCTCATAGGGAAGTGCGCTCGGAAGCAATGATGCCGGGCATGCGGCTGCGCTCGTAGAACGAGCACGCGGGGCCTTGGGTCGGTCGCGATCCAGCCTTCATGCGCTGGTGGGACTCACGAAGTCTCTCGGGTCACAAGAGAGACGGGGCCAGAACCGCATGGTAGAAGCGGTGCGCATGTCGAGCTCATTTCTGGCGGTCTCTGGATTTGAGGCACTCGTCCGCCGCCTCGCTGAAGGAGCCAAGCACGTACCGGGGAGACGCGCGATCGCATGGTCCATCTCGAGAGGGGGAACCGCTCGCCGCGAAATCACCGACGGCTGCGTGGTGGTACTGGCCGAGGACATCGAACGCTGTCTCGCCGACCCCTGGTGGTCACGGTGTTTCGATGCCATCTGGCTGGAGCTGCCCCACCTTCCTTCGGAGCGCACCGTCCGGCGCACCCTGCGCGCACTGCTCGACCCGGGCCTCGTGGTCGATTTGCTGTTGGTCCAGTCCAGCCCTTCCGATAGCTCCCCCCTCGATGCCACTCGAATGCTGGCCCAGAACCTCCAGCTGCCCCTGAGGATCCTGCTCGACGAGGCGGGGTTGATGACGAGCCTCACGACCGCGCCGCCCGCCGCCCCGAGGGCGCTGGAGGGCCCTCCCCTCTCGATCGAAGATCTTCGCAACGACGTCGAGAGCTTCCGCTCCGCTCTGGTGTGGACGGCTAAGCACCTGCGCCGCGGTGAGCTCTGGTACACGCGCCGCAAGAAGTTCGATCGGCTGCTTCCCCATCTACTTCAGCGCATGCTCGCCGCCCACGCGTGGGCAACGGCCCGGGCCCGGACGTCTCCCGACGGCCTGCACCTCGAGACCTGGGCCGATCCGCGCGCCCTTGCCGCGCTCGCTCAGGTATTTCCCCGTCATGACCTGGTCGCCTTGGCCCGCTCGCTCCTGCACGTCATGAAGCTATATCGCTGGCTTACCGATGAGACTGCAAAGGCGCTCGCGGAACCGCTCACCCGTCCGACGGATGAACGTGTGTATGACTGGGTGGAATTATGCATCGTGCCCTTGCTGGCACAACCAGACCGGCAGACGCCCAGCGCACCGCGAGAGGACGGCGGTGCCGGCCTGGCGCCGATGGAGGCATTCCTGCACCGGCTCATCCAGTGGGCGGAAGCCACCCCCGACATCCGAGCCCTGCTGCTGTTCGGCTCCCATGCCGTCGACGGCCGGGCGGACCGGTGGTCGGATCTCGACATCATCGTGCTCTCAAGCAACCCGGATCGATACCTCGATGACGAAGCGTGGCTGCGCACCTTCGGCAATCTCTGGTCTGCCACGATGTACCGGCACAGCCCGCCGGAGAAGGGAATGCCGGACCCTCTCGGCGGACACCTCGTCAGGGCGTTGTACGAAGACGCGCTCGAGTGCGATATGGTGATGAGCACCGTCCCGGTACCGGGCGCCTCCCTGCCAGATAAGATCAAGATGACCCTGCAGGGGGACCACCGGCTCCTGCTGGACAAGGACAGCCTCTTGCGCTCCGTTCCCGTGACGAGCGAAGCCAGGGATCGCACCCGCCGACCACCGTCCTGCTACGAATTCCAGCGCACCGTCTCCGACGTCCTGCTGGCCGCGACCGAGGCCGCGAAGTGGCTGCACGTGGGTGAGGTGTGGTTCCCTTGCTTCTGGCTGCTCAACGAATCCATGAAGTTCACCCTGCTCGCCCGCATGCTCGAATGGCACGCGAGTTCCGTCTCTGGCTGGGCCCACGACATGCCCGAGCGTCGCTTCGAGCAATGGGTGGATCGCCGTTGGCTCGAGCGGGTACCGCAGTGGTTTCCGACCTACGACGCGCAGTCGGCGTCCGCCGTGCTGCTGGAGTTGCTAGAGGTATTCGCCTCGGCGGCGAACGAACTGGCGACCGCGTTGGGCCATCCGGTTCCGGGCCCCCAATTCGACCGTGTGAGCCAGTGGATCCGCACCACGCTCCCGGCGCCCGCCCGCCCTTCCCGTGAATGACGACTATGGTCGAGTGCCGCCTCTGCCGGTTGTAGAAGACCTCAATGTATTAGAAGAGGGCCCGCCGCGTCTGCTCGTGCGTGACGAAGTCCGTGGTGTAAACGAGTTCTTGCTTCAGTGCGCAGAAGAAGCTCTCCACCACGGCGTTGTCCCAACAGTTGCCCCGACGCGACATGCGGCACTGGCTGCCTCGTGCAGCCAGCGCCCGTTGGTAGTCCTCGCTGGCGTACTGGCGTAAGCCTCCGATCCAGCCCAGGTAGTGCAGGTGCTCGAGGAGCCGCAGAGTGCGCGGCGCGATGACGACGAGCACAGCGACGACGAAGGCGGAGCCAGCGTGGTTGGAAGCAGCACGGCGGCCGAGGTGGACACCGGAGATAGCGGC